>DATJTK010000132.1:0-55760 GCA_035503455.1 Candidatus Sulfotelmatobacter sp.
GAATGCCTCGTGATGAAGCGACCCGGAAAGCCGGATACGGGAAATCCGTTCGTCCGGTTTGATGAGGGGTGAAGTGAAACAACGGAACCGACAACTTCGGTCAGTTCAATCCCCAGCGTTTCACTTCGCCTACTCTACCCCTCCAAACACATAATACCCTGGGCACTCCGGATGGCAAAATCGCGATAGGCTGGCTCGTGGTGGAAGACGTGGCCATGGTCGTCACCCTGGTATTGCTGCCCGCGTTTTTTGGACAAAATGGCGATAGCTCTTCGGCGGAGCATGCGGGCGATGCGAACGTCTGGCTTTCCCTGACAGTCGCGCTGGCCAAGGTGGCCGTGTTTGTTGCCATCATGCTCATCCTGGGCGCGCGCCTGTTTCCCTGGGTGCTGCGCGTGGTCGAACGCACCCGTTCGCGGGAATTATTCACCCTGGCGGTGGTCGCGCTGGCATTGGGCGTGGCTTATGGCTCGGCAAAATTATTTGGCTGTTCCCTCGCCCTGGGCGCATTCTTCGCCGGCGTTGTCATCCATCAATCCGATTTGAGCCATCGCGCCGCCGAAACATTGGAACCTCTTCAGGATGCTTTCGGCACCCTGTTCTTCGTCGCCATGGGGATGCTGTTTGACCCGATGATTTTGGTGAGCCATCCCTGGCAGGTTTTGGCCGTCGTTGGCGTCATCATCATCGGCAAATCGCTGGCCGCGTTCGGAATTGTCCTGGCATTGCGCCGTCCTCTGTCGACCGCTTTGATGGTCGCGGCCGCCCTGGCACAGATCGGCGAATTTTCGTTTATCCTGGCCGCCATGGGCTTCGACTTCGGCTTGATTTCAGAAGATGCCGAAAACCTCATCATCGCCGGCGCGTTGCTTTCCATCGCGCTAAATCCCCTCGCATTCCTCGCGTCGTCATATCTGGCCAATCGTCCTCGTCCTCGGAATCTTTGACTTCGCGCTGTGCCAGCATCGGCCTTGCAACCACGTAGCGCAGGTTTCTAAACCCGCTAACCGTTCGAAGTCACACGCCCGTCCAATTTGAGAACAAACGCCGCCAATTGCGGCTTATCTGAACCCAAGCACCGCAAAACGTCGTACGATCAGCCGATTTGGAAATCGGCGATACGGCAGGTTTGGAAACCTGCGCTACGGCCGAATTACGGCTTCCTTCCGTTATGAATAATCCGGTCCATAAGATACCGCCCCTCGCATTTCTTTGTGTTCTCTCTGTCTCCATGCTAAAATTCAATCTTCAATGAGTGTTCAAACACCAAATTGGTCTTCGCTCCGCAAGGATTTTCCCATCCTTGACCAGCAGGTCCACGGCAAGCCGCTGATTTATTTCGACAATGCCGCCACGTCCCAAAAACCGCGCGCGGTCATCGACGCGCTGGTCCACTACTACGAACGCGACAACGCCAACGTCCATCGCGGCATCCATGAATTGAGCAACCGCTCCACGGCCGCTTTCGAGGACGCCCGCGCCCGCGCCGCGCGATTTATCAACGCAAAAAGCGCCGAAGAAATTGTCTTCACCCGCGGTACCACCGAAGGCATCAATCTGGTGGCCAATGCCTGGGGCGCGAAGAATATCAAATCCGGCGACCTGATTCTGCTCACCGAAATGGAGCATCACAGCAATCTCGTGCCCTGGCAATTGCTGGCGCAGCGCACGGGCGCCCAGGTCGCGTATGTGCCCATCACCGGCGACGATGGCCTGCTGGATCTGTCAAAATTGGATTCGCTGCTGACGCCGCGCGTGAAAATTTTTTCGATGGTCCACATTTCCAATTCGCTCGGGACGCTCAATCCTGTGGCCGAGCTATGCGCCCGCGCTCGCAAACGCGGCATCGTGACCGTCGTCGACGGCGCGCAAAGCGCCGGGCACTGTCCGGTCGATGTTCAGGCTATCGGCTGCGATTTCTTTGCGTTTTCCGGCCACAAAATTTGCGGGCCCACCGGCGTGGGAGTGCTCTATGGTCGGCAGGAATTGCTCGACGCCATGCCGCCCTACCAGGGCGGCGGTGAAATGATTTTGAGCGTCGGTTACGACAAAACGGAGTTCAAGCCCGCACCCCATCGGTTCGAGGCAGGCACGCCGGACATTTCCGGCCCCATTGGCTTGAGCGTGGCTATGGATTACCTGGATGCCATTGGCCGGCAAAACATTTGGAACCACGATCGCGATCTGGCCAATTACGCCTATGGAAAATTGGCCGAACTCGACGGCATCCGTCTCTTTGGCCCGAAACTCAATTCCGACAGCCGCGCCGGCCTGGTCAGCTTCCTGCTCAAGGACGTCCACGCCCACGACGTTGTAACCCTGGCCGATCAGGCCGGCGTGGCGTTGCGCGGCGGGCATCATTGCACGCAACCGCTCATGCACAAGCTCGGCGTGGAATCCACCGCCCGCGCGAGCTTCTACTTTTACAATAACCGTGACGAAGTGAACCGCTTCGTCGAAGTCATCCGCGAAATCCAGAAGTTTTTCAGGCAATGATTATCGGCGAAGCCACATTCTAAAAGCCCTGGAAGGACGGCCGATATTAGCCCGGGGCAAGCGAATCTGCGAGCGCCGCCCCGGGTAACGTTGAGAAAAATTCAGCCGCTAATCGCGAAGCCGCGCGATAGCGCGAATCTGGCCTGCGGCCAATTTAGACCGCAAGCCGCAATTCGCTGTGTTTTCATCGGGTGTCATTCGTCCCGTGTTGAGGTTTTGCAGCGACGCTTTGTTCGCATTCGGCATCGAAATCATCCTTATCCTGCGTTGTCTCGGTATCTATCAACGCTGGATGGTGACCGTCGTCAGAGAAAAGGTTCGCGTAAACTATGATCCCATTTTTGGCAATCATTCGGACGCCAAATACCTGTTTGGTGGCTGGAGTTGAATTCGCCGGAAACCACCGCAATATCGTCCAATGGTCAAACTGCGTAATCATATTGGGTTGCCATTTTTTGATTATATCCTCCGCTTTATTTCCGGACTTTATATTGCCCTGCCAAAGCTCCTGAAGAACCGGGAAATTTGTCGCGAGAAGCGCATTTTCGGCTTCCAGGCGACCGAAATATGCTTCACGTGCGGCAATGAGGTCGGCTTCATCATTGGTTGTGCCAGTATTAAAGAAAATTCTGTTGTTTAAGCGATCGTCACTGTAGGCGGCCGCGCTGAGAAGGAAGCCGTCTTTGGCAATCACGCTGACTCCAATAAAAGGAATACAATCGTCGCATGCACCGCCAGGAAACCATCGCATTTCGATCCAGCGGCCAAATCGATCAATCTGATCAGGTCTCCACTCGTGAATCAGCGCATACGCATTGTCCCCAGCGTTAATCCGATGATCCCAGAGTGCCTGCGCAACCGGAACTGTTTCCACCAGCCAGACGTGCCGGTCATATTGCGGATAGGTCCAAATGCCGATGCGAATCCCGATCCAAATCCAAACGCAGAAGAGTAATAGCACAAGGCCCATCAGCATCAGCAATGCGCCCTTCAATTCGGGTCTCAAACGAAGCATACGACGATGAGACACCTTTCATCCTGAAGCGTCACGGAAAAGTGCAAGTCCTGAGATGAGATGATTCCCATTGACGGCCCCAAAACCCGCAGTAGATTGAGCCTACAATGGACTACCGCAAAGAACACAACGGTTGGAAGACCTTCTTTGAGCACTGGTGGTTTCTAGGGATGATGTTGCTGATAGTTGTCCTGGTATTAATCATCACGACGATTGCCGGCGACCATTGAATTCCATAGCTTCGCACCGATCCGTCCGATAATACCGATTCACGAACAAAACCAGCCCCGCCGCCTGCGTTCCATGGCGTAAATCGTAAATCGTAAATCGTAAATTCCGCCCCTATTTCCCCGGCCGCGATCCCGTAATCAGAATATCCACCAGCCTCCTGGCGCTTTTCTGCCAATCCGGCGTCGTCGCCACATTAGCGACACCGATGAGCGCCCGAAGCAGGTCAATCGGGTCAAGGTCCGCCCGTATATCTCCGCTCTTGATTGCGCGATTGACCAGGGCGCGAATCGCTCCCCATATCTGCCCGTAGGAAGCCTCGAACACCTTCGAGTGACCCCCGACCAGTGTATTCAGCGCCGGGGCGATAATCTGCTTTGCCGCGATGTAATCCACAAACAACAGCATCCAGGCCCGCAAGGCTTCGATCGGGCCCAGTTCCTGGACGAATTGCCGCTCGGCCGCGGCGAGTTTTTCCACCTCGCTTCGATAGACCGCTTCCAGCAGCGCATCACGCGTGGGAAAGTGCCGATACAAGGTTCCCGGACCCACATCAGCCTGTTTGGCGATGTCATCCAGGCTGGCATTGGCGCCCGACCGCGTGAAAGCTTCCTTCGCCACTTCGAGAATGCGCTGGCGATTTCGCTGCGCGTCGGTGCGCGGCTTTCGCGCGGCAGGCTGCAAACGTTTTCTGGCCATAAAAAATAATTTGCAAACGGAGAATGTCTCCGTATATTGATAATACGGAGACAAGCTCCGCTTTAGAATATACAGTATATTTCTAAAACATGGGCAACAAAATATTGCCCTAAAACGATACGAGAAAAGAGGATAATTACGTCAAAGAGAAAGGAAAACATTATGAGTAAGCATATTTTCGTAACAGGTGCGACGGGATTTATCGGCATTCCGGTCGTCAAAGAGCTGATTGGAGCGGGACATAAAGTCCTTGGCATGGCGCGTTCTGATAAAGGAGCAAGTTTGCTTGAGGCCCTTGGCGCGGACGTTCAACGTGGTTCGCTCGAAGACCTCGACAGCCTGCGCAAGGGAGCAGCCGCTGCGGATGCCGTCATTCACCTCGCCTTCATTCACGACTTCTCGAAAATCGTGGAGGTTTCCCAAATTGACAAACGCGCCATCGAAACCTTGGGCTCAGTTCTTGCCGGTTCCGATCGTCCGTTCATTGTCACATCAGGGACATCGGGATTGGCCGGGCCGGGCCAGGTTGCGACAGAAGATATGGATGTGCCGCCGAATTTCCCGTTCCCCCGTGTTTCGGAACAAACGACGCTCGCGTTGAAGGGTGTAAACGCATCGGTCATGCGGCTGCCGCAAGTTCATGACCCGCGGAAACAGGGGCTCATCACTTATTTAGTCGCTTTAGCGCGCGAGAAAGGCGTTTCAGCCTACATAGGTGAAGGACGCAATCGCTGGGCTGCGGGGCATGTTTCGGATGCCGCCCGTCTTTACCGGCTGGCGCTCGAAAAACACGAAACAGGCGCAAGATATCACGCGGTCGGCGAAGAAGGCGTGCCCATGCGGGATATCGCCGAATCCATCAGCCGGGGATTGAAGATTCCAGTGAAATCAATAACGCCGGAAGAAGCCCAGGCGCATTTTGGCTGGCTGGCTCTGTTCGCCGCCCACGACCTTGCAGCCTCAAGCCAAAGGACCCAAAAGAAACTCGGCTGGAAACCGACCGGGCCCGGACTGATAGCGGATCTGGACCGCGCGGAGTTTGCCAAGGGGTGAGTGTTACGGGAAGGTTCGAAATCTTTTAGCCACAGATTAACACAGATGAAACACAGATTTTAGCGCGGCGCAAGGCGCCAATCTGTGTTTCATCTGTGAATATCTGTGGCTAAACGAAACCCCGCTTACGCGAGATCAAACCGATCCAAATTCATCACCTTGTTCCACGCGGCGACAAAATCATGAACCATTTTCTGCTGCCCATCGGAGCTTCCATACACCTCTGCCAGCGCGCGGAGCTGCGAATTTGAGCCGAAGACGAGATCGACACGCGTGCCGGTCCATTTCAATTCACCGGTTTTGCGATCGCGGCCTTCGAATGCGTCGGCGTCTTTCGTAACCGGTTTCCACTCGGTGCCCATGTCGAGCAGGTTCACAAAGAAATCGTTGGTCAACGCCTCCGGTCGCTTTGTAAAGACCCCATGTTGTGTGCCGCCGAAATTGGTCTTCAAAACGCGCATGCCGCCCACGAGCACCGTCATTTCGGGTGGAGTCAGTGTCAGCAATTGCGCCTTATCCACCAGCAAGGCTTCGGCCGGGACGGTGTAATTACGTTTGAGATAATTGCGGAAACCGTCCGCAACGGGCTCAAGGGGCTCGAACGAGGCCACATCGGTTTGCTCCTGTGATGCGTCCATGCGTCCGGGAGTAAAAGGGACTGTCACATTGTGTCCGGCATTTTTCGCCGCCTGCTCGACGCCCGCGCAACCAGCCAGCACGATCAGGTCAGCCAGCGAAACCCTCTTGCCGGCGGACTGCGAGTTGTTGAACGCGCTTTGAATGCTTTCCAGCGACTTGAGGACCTTGCTCAGTTGCCCCGATTGGTTCACTTCCCAATCCTTCTGCGGCGCCAGGCGAATCCGCGCGCCGTTCGCGCCGCCGCGTTTGTCTGAGCCACGAAAACTGGATGCCGATGCCCACGCGGTCGAAACCAACTCTGAGACAGACAAGCCTGAGGCCAGAATTTTGCCCTTCAGCGACGCGATATCCTGCGCGTCAATCAGCTTGTGGTTAACTGCGGGAATTGGGTCCTGCCAAATCAGTTCTTCCGCCGGAACCTCCGGGCCGAGGTACCGGGCGCGCGGGCCCATGTCGCGGTGCGTCAGTTTGAACCATGCCCGCGCAAAAGCGTCGGCCAATTGAGCCGGGTTCTCCATAAAACGCCGCGAGATTTTTTCGTAAACAGGATCCAGGCGCAGGGAAAGGTCTGTGGTCAGCATCGTCGGCACGCGCCGCTTCGACGGGTCGTGCGCGTCCGGAATCGTCGCGGCCGCTCCCTTGGCCGTCCACTGATACGCGCCGGCCGGGCTTTTCGTTAGTTCCCATTCGTTGCCGAACAGGTTTTCGAAGAAATAATTGCTCCACTTCGTCGGGGTCTGGCTCCAGATGACCTCCAGACCGCTCCCGATCGTGTCACCGCCCTTGCCCGAGCGGAAGTTGCTCTTCCAACCCAGCCCCTGTTCTTCAAGTCCCGCCAGTTCCGGCTCGGGCCCCACATGTGACGCCGGCCCTGCGCCGTGGGTCTTGCCGAACGTATGGCCGCCGGCGATAAGCGCCACCGTTTCCTCGTCATTCATCGCCATTCGCGCGAACGTTTCGCGAATGTCCCGGGCCGCTGCGATAGGGTCAGGCTTGCCGTTGGGGCCCTCCGGGTTGACATAAATCAAACCCATCTGCACGGCGGCAAGCGGCTTCTCGAGGTCCCGGTCGCCGGAGTAACGCTTATCATCCAGCCATTTCCTTTCAGATCCCCAATAGACATCCTGGTCCGGTTCCCAGACATCCTCGCGTCCGCCTCCAAAACCAAACGTCTTGAACCCCATCGTCTCCAGGGCGACGTTCCCGGCCAGGATCATCAGATCAGCCCACGAAATCTTCCGGCCGTACTTCTGCTTGATCGGCCAGAGCAGCCGGCGCGCCTTGTCCAGGAGGACGTTGTCCGGCCAACTGCCCACGGGCGCGAAGCGTTGCTGACCTCGGCCCGCGCCGCCGCGGCCATCTCCCGTCCGATACGTGCCCGCGCTATGCCATGCCATTCGGATGAATAAAGGACCGTAGTGCCCGAAGTCGGCAGGCCACCAGTCCTGTGAATCCGTCATCAGCGCCGCGAGATCGCGTTTGACCGCCGCGAAGTCGAGGCTCTTGAATTCTTTCGCGTAGTTAAAATCCTTGCCCATCGGATTTGACCTGGGGGATTGCTGGCGCAGGACCTCCAGCCCCAACTGGTTCGGCCACCAGTCGCGGTTTGTCGCGGCGGCGGCAGGGGCGTGATGAAACGGGCATTTGGCTTCGGTTGACATAAAAATCCTTTCGTTGTTTTGAAAATCCTAACCGCCGGCGATGTATCGTTGAAATATTTGTTTCCTGTAGTTATCATAGGTATCACCTATGGAAGTGCATCAGCTCCGGTATGTGGCGGCCGTGGCGCGGATGGGAAATTTCTCTCGCGCCGCCGAGCACTGCCATGTTTCACAACCCTCCCTGAGCCAGCAAATCCAGAAACTCGAAAACGAGTTGGGTGAACAGCTTTTTGACCGGATGAAGCGGTCGGCTAAGTTGACGCCGCCCGGCGAAGCGTTTCTGCGCCGTGCGGTCCGCATCCTCGATGAATTGGATGCGGCCCGGCGGGAAGCGGCGGAGGCGAAGGACCTGTTGCGCGGCACGGTCGCCCTGGGCGTGCTGCCAACCATCGCGCCTTATCTGCTGCCGGGTCTGCTCGCCGAATTCGGCCGCAAATTTGCCGGCGTGGAAGTCATCGTGCATGAGGATACCACCGCGCAGTTGATGAAATATTTGCTCGCGTGCGAAATTGACTTCGCCATCGCCAGCCAGCCGATTCGCGACGGGCGCATGGAAGTATTGGAATTGTTCAGCGAGGAATTATTGCTGGCGCTGCCGCCGGGGCATCCTCTGGCGCGGAAACGCGCGGTGAGCATGTCGGAGCTGGAAAACGAAAAATTCATTGTGATGAAAGAAGGGCACTGCCTGGGGGACCAGGTGCTCGGATTCTGCAACCGCAGAGATTTGCAACCCGGCATCAGTTTTCGCAGCGCGCAGTTGGAAACCATTCAAGCACTCGTTCGCTCGGGCCTGGGTCTGTCACTGATTCCGGCGATGGCCGCGCAATCCAATCGGAACGATTTGCCTGTGTATCGTTCAGTGAAATCGCCCAGGCCCACGCGGAAAATCGTCGCTGTCTGGCCGCGGCAACGGCCCTTGCGGCGGGCAGCCGCCGAGTTTTTGAAAATGCTTTCCGGGCCAGTTTCGAAATTTAATAAGGACCAAAAGCGTTGATAGCCTCACGAGGAGAATGACCCGTCCATCTTCCATCTTCTATCCTCGATCTTCGTTTTAAATTTGGCGGAGAGAGGGGGATTCGAACCCCACAGTTTCCCGGCGAAAATAAGGGAAATCCGCACAGCGACACACAAAGAGACACACAAACTTCAGTCTCGTCAAGCCACGACTTGTCTCAAGTAGTCACCGCTTGGGAAAAACTACCGGCCCCGCTCAAGGCCGCCATTCTCGCCATCGTCAAATCGGTGGAATGATTTTCGCCATGATTTCTTCCCTGACATGGCACATGAACGCGCCTGACTCGAATTTAACGCGCCTACAGGCCGGGGATTCGAGGCGGGTGCAACTTGGGATCGCCACTCTGAAAAAACGCGCTGGCGAGGCTTGCAACCGCCACGGCTGCGGCTTGGATGACACAGTGACGAAATGAAAATGGAGATAGAACTATGAACCCGAATCTTGAAATGCTGAAATTGCTCGACCACTTTTTCCAGGCGCTTGATGGCTTCATTGATGACTACGGCGTTTATCTTTACCTGGTGTTCGTCTGGCTGGCACTGGCGGTAATCGCCTGGATGTTTAGCGGCGGACTGCGGAGGAAATTACCACACAGAAATTCCACCACGGTCATTCCCGGCATCATCTTCACGATGCAACCGCCGATTCAATCACCACCGCCAATCATCATTACCGATGCCGACCCGGCACGGAATGATGACAACGAAACAATGGACTAACCGTGATCACATTTCATTCCAGCCAACCAGACTGTGACCGGCGCGTCTGCAAACAGGCAAGCGCCGACACGTTCAATTTCACGTCACAAATCGCATCATCAATTTGCGCAGTCGCGTTCACGAAGCGTGTCAAACCCGATGCACAATTTTCGGGGCACGGTGCAGTCGCACGGTTGTTGGCTACCGCCTTGACAGGGTGCAAGCCTTACCCCTTAGCCGGGCTAAGGTTTTGCGACTCGCCAATGGCTCGCAGAAACTTGTGCGGAGTCCCGCAAGATGGTCGCGCAATGCCCGCGATACAACCGGCAAGACATCCGGCGAGATGTCTCGTGCCACAGTCGCGCAATATCCGCGCAACAGGCAGGCATCAGCCGACGCATTGTCGCCGGATAACCGGCGAGACGACTCGCAAGATAACTTGCGTTACGCCGATGTCGGACGCGCGGCGTCGGCACCGGAAACTTGCGAGACAACCCGCAATCTGTTCACGCAATGGCGGCGCATCAGCCGCGCAACATCCCGCAAGCAACTCCTAAGACTCTCGCCGTCAGCTTTCAACCGTCACATTCAAAAATTATGAATACGCCGACTACACCACCACCGACCCCCGATCTTGAATCGCTGCGCAAGGCCATCCAGGAGTTTCGGCCTAATCCACATCGTATCCCCTTCAACAACCTCAGACCATTCCATGAATTCATCGTCACGTTGCGCGCCAAAAGGGCGTCGTATAGGTCAGTTGCCGACTTGTTGGAAAAACATGGCGTCAAGACCAGTCGGGCGCGCGTGGCCGAATACGGCCGCATCGTCCTGGACGGCGGAAAATCACGCAAGCGGCGGAAACGGGCGAAAACCACGCCAGCGGCAAATGTCCTGGCCACGCCGCCAAGTGCGCCAGCTGTGGCCCCACAACCCACGCCGGCCACGTCCGCGCCAGCAACGCCCATCACAAACAATGTTCAGCTGCCAAAAGAAAATTCTGCATACACCCCGCGCGGACCGCGCATTGCCAACGTGAGAATGATGAGTTCCGAAGAAAAGGCAGACCTCGACGCTTTCCTGAAAGCAAAAGACGCCCCGAAATCGTGACCGCCGCTCACGCATTTTGTGTGCGTTTATCGAGATCGGCGAATTGCCGGTTTGATTCATTGGTATTTCAACCCATGACCGTGACACTTCCCGCGTGAAGCCTTAATCGCCGTCCGGCCTTTGGCGAAGCGAGCATCGTCAAGGAGGAACGACAAAACGACGAGTCATGTTTGAGCCGTTTTTCGTAGTGTCCTTGACGACGCACAGCGAGCCATACAATGGGATGGCGATTCACGCGGAGTGGCAAATGGTTAGCATTGACTTCGCAACGCGGTTAGCACCGGATGAAGCAACAAGGTGGTAATCACGCGAGGCAACATCCTGAAGCAGCAAAGTTTGCTACATTGAAAGCAACACGGTTGGCTCCATGCGAAGCATTTCGCAAGATGTCTACGTTGCGTGTTCTATCTCGCGGGACTCCGCACAAGTTTCGGTGAGCTATTGGCGAGCCGTAAAAACTGTGGAAAACCACGGGGTAACGCGTGCCTTGCCTAAAACAGCAAATTGCTTTCTTCGAGTCGCTCATTTCTTTTTCGTCCTGGGTGCGATCTAGCCGCATGATTTCAGCGCATGAATGTCTGTGTTGAAATGCGTTTAGCAGTGTTGAACGAATGCGTTGAATAACATTGAATCCGTCAGCACAATTCAACGCATTTCAACTCCGGCTTTTGCCCCTGCGATTTTCCGTAGCCATTGCTACGGGGATGGTGTCTAGCTGCAAATGCCGGTGGATACAGGCAAGACGAATGTGAGATTGTTCCACCCACGTTGGCCATTCGTTGCCATATTCAGGTTGAATGAACCGCACACAAAGCGCACAATTGGCTCCTTTGAAAGCAGGATTCTATGGCCGAGCCAACCATCATTTGCCCGAAGTGCAAAAACGAAATCAAGCTGACGGAATCGTTGGCAGCCCCGCTCATTGAATCCACCCGGCGCGACTACGAAAAGCGTCTGGCACAAAAAGACCTCGACGTCGCCGGGCGCGAAAAATCAATTCAGGAGCGGGAGGAAGCCCTCTCCAAAGCGAAAGATGCCCTCGAAAATCAAGTGGCTGAAAGGCTGCAACAGGAGCGCGGGAAAATAGCCGCTGATGAGGCGCGTAAAGCCAAACTCGCACTGGCCAACGACTTCAATCAGAAAACGCGGGAACTTGCCGACCTTCAGGAAATCCTGAAACAGCGGGATGAAAAACTCGCCGAAGCCCAACGAGCACAGGCCGACCTCCTCAAAAAGCAGCGCGAGCTTGACGATGCCAGGCGTGAACTTGAATTGACGGTTGAAAAACGGGTGCAGGAAAACCTGGCTGCCACTCGCCAACAGGCGCGCAAGGAAGCGGAAGATGAATTGAAACTCAAGGTTTCCGAGAAGGAACAGACCATTGCCTCGATGCAAAAGCAAATTGAAGAATTGAAGCGCAGGGCGGAGCAAGGTTCGCAGCAACTTCAAGGCGAGGTTCAGGAATTGGAACTGGAGACCTTGCTGAAAAACAAATTCCCACGAGACACCATTGAGCCGGTGCCAAAAGGTGAACACGGCGGCGACGTTTTGCATCGCGTGCTCGGCCCGCTGGGACAGATATGCGGCACGATTTTGTGGGAATCCAAGCGAACGAAAAACTGGAGTGACGGCTGGCTGGCCAAACTCCGCGACGACCAGCGGACGGCAAAAGCAGAAATTGCAATCATCGTCAGTCAAGTGGTTCCGAAAGACATCGAAACGTTTGGCTTGGTTGACGGCGTTTGGATTGCACTGCCGCAAGCGGCACTGCCAGTGGCTGTGGCGTTGCGCTATACGCTGATTGAGACAGCGACCGCACGCCTGACATCCGAGGGGCAGCAGACGAAAATGGAATTGGTTTATCAATATCTCACCGGCCCGCGATTTCGTCAGCGGGTTCAGGCCATCGTCGAGGCGTTTGGCTCAATGAAGGAAGACCTCGACAAAGAGAAAAAAGTCATCTTGAAACAATGGGCGAAGCGCGAGGAACAAATTGAGCGTGTCATGCAGTCAACGGTCGGCATGTATGGCGATCTTCAGGGCATTGCCGGCAAAACGATACAAGAAATTGAAGGGTTGGAAATGAAGGCAATTGAGGATGCGAATTTGCCGAAAGGAGACCAACATGGCGGTAAATAAAATTCAAACAAAATCTGACCACATTGGAACTGTTGATAAAAACGCCGCCGTGGCATCGAAAGCCAAACCAGCAATCACTTCATTCCAGAATCATTGTCCTTACCGTCAAGCGGCGTTGTTGCAACAAGCATTAACACCGGATAAAATGCGCATTGCTTTTTTTCTTGGAGCTGGGTGTCCCGTGGCGATTCGAATTGCAAATGGCAATGGCACAGATCCGCTGATTCCGGATATTCGAGAGCTTACCAAACAAGTTAGCAGCAAAATTGAGGGTAATGGAAAATTCAAATCAGCGTTTATTGCCATCTTGCAGCGGCTTGCAGACGCCGGCGTTAAAGAGCCAAATATTGAACAAATTCTGACACATATTCGCGTTCTTGGAGAAGTTATCGGGAACAGCACGATTGACGGCCTGTCTAAAACGGCTTTGAATGAAATGGACGAGGAAATTTGCCGGCTGACCACTGATGTGGTTAAAATCCGATTGCCTGGCGACGATACGCCCTATCATCATCTGGCCACATGGATTGGCGGTGTCCAACGTGCTCACCCCGTAGAAATTTTCACTCCGAATTATGATCTGTTAACAGAGCAGGCACTCGAACAACGCAGAGTTCCCTACTTTGACGGATTTGTTGGTTCTGACCGGACATTTTTCGATGTCGCCTCGATGGAGCAAGACAATCTTCCTCCCCGTTGGTCCCGTCTGTGGAAAGTTCATGGTTCTATAAATTGGTGGCGCACTGCACTTGGCAACGTTGAGCGTCGTGCTGACGGTGGCGGCGACCGTCAAATGATTTATCCCTCCCATCTTAAATATGACCAGAGCCGCCGTTTGCCCTATTTGGCCATGCTAGATCGTCTGAGAGCATTTTTGGGACGCGGGCAAGCGATTCTCATAACCTGCGGCTATTCATTCTCCGATCAACATCTTAACGAAGTCATCTTGCAAGGCTTGAGTGGGAACCCAAATTCCGTTTGTTTCGGACTCCTTTACGGTGATCGTGCTGAATATCCAGAAGCAGTCAATCGGGCGCGGAAACAATCGAATTTGAGTCTGCTTGCCTTCGATGGTGCCGTTTTGAATACGATAGAGCGCGATTGGCATTCAGAAAAGAAAGAGGACCACATTTTGCATGGGTTGGCCGTTGAGACGGGTGAATTTAAGGAACGAACAAAAGCTCAGACTGAACGGTGCAAGTTTCTTCTTGGAGATTTCAAATCGTTCGGAGCTTTTTTGGCACATCACTTGGCTTACCGAGAAAAAAGCGACGTGGAATAAAATGAAAGGTGACCCGACACTGATTGGCACCGTCCAAGACGTAAACGGCTCAACTGTTCACGTCGAACTGACCAATGAAACTGTTACCGGACTCAGCTTCGTGAATGGCGAAGGATACCGCATAGGTCAAGTCGGCAGTTTTGTTCGCATTCCAATGGGATTCGTTGATCTCTACGGGGTGGTGTCGCAAGTCGGCGCTGGTGCGGCGCCTAAACAAGAAGGTAATCAAATTCCGTATGGAAATCGTTGGCTGCAAGTGCAGCTAGTTGGTCAGGGAAGCCGAGCAGGACGTTTTGAGCGAGGCGTTTCCCAACACCCCACAATTGAAGATCGTGTTCACATCGTCACAGAAGCAGATTTACGAGCCATTTACGGGCCCGGGGAACCAGACGATTTTGTTCCGGTGGGACATCTCGCCAGCGCTGAATCCATCCCAACGCTCGTTGACATCAATAAATTGATAACGAGGCATTCGGCAATCGTTGGGACGACGGGGGCTGGAAAATCTACGACGGTTGCCGGTCTTCTCACATCGTTGTCCGAACCCGCCAGGTATCCATCGGCTCGAATAATTGTTCTCGATATTCACGGTGAATATGCCAAGACACTAGAAGGCCGGAGCACAGTGTTTCGTATCGGTGCAGATGAAAGCAAAGGAGAACGCCCTCTATACATCCCTTTCTGGGCTCTGAGTTTTGAAGAATTAGTCACACTCGCATTCAGCGGCCTTGACGGTCAAAAGGCAAGCACTGTCGCGGATTCCGTAATGGCTCTGAAAAAAGAAGCTCTGTCAAACTATCAACGCGATGGCGTAACGGCAGATACAGTAACAGTTGATTCGCCAGTTCCGTTCTGCATTCACAAATTATGGCTGGAACTACACAAAAGGGAGAATATGACTGTCATCCCAAAACCTGGCGCTCTTGCAGAAGAGAGAGAGCCGGCTTATGTGCTAGATGGGAAAAACCAGCCGGTTCAAATCGGTGACGCAATGTCCGTGACGCCCCCCTTATATCGCACTGTCAAAACAACTGGTCCGGCAGCCGAACGAGTGCAATACGCAAACGAAGGCGTTATCGGAATCCGCCAACAGGTTGCAGGATTAGCTTCGAAACTCCGCGATCCACGATTTGCATTCTTATTTAATTCGGGAGATTGGCTGCCTGATTTGGATGGAACCACGGAAAAGGATTTGGATTCGCTTCTGCAAGATTGGATTGGCGGCTCGCAGCCAATCACAATCCTTGACCTTTCTGGCATTCCGTCATCGGTATTGAATGACCTGATTGGAGCAATGCTGCGAATCCTTTATGATGCGCTATTTTGGGCAAGAAAACTTCCAGAAGGAGGGCGTGAACGACCACTGCTAATTGTTTTAGAGGAAGCTCATACATATTTAGGTGAAAACAATTCAAGTGCTGCCGGAGGTGCAGTGCGCCGGATCGCCAAAGAAGGGCGCAAATATGGCGTCGGGCTGATGGCCGTGAGTCAAAGGCCGGCTGAAATTGACCAGACTATCCTCTCACAATGTGGAACAATCTTTGCAATGCGACTTGCCAATGATACCGACCGTGGGCACGTGACAGGTGCGGCTTCTGATAATCTTAAGGGCCTGTTTGAAATGTTGCCTATTCTCCGAACGGGTGAGGCAATCATCGTTGGCGAAGCCGTCAGCTTGCCTGTGCGGACGCTTATTGAGCCACCTCCAAAGAATCGCAGGCCCGATAGTGTTGATCCGCGAGTCGCTGTGCGAGGCAATATTCAAAAAGATGGTTTTGAAAGTCCAGGTGGCTGGAATCAGAAACGTGACAAGCCGGACTATGCTGCGGTTGTGCGGCAGTGGCGAAAGCAAAGTCCTCATTACGAGCATAAACCTCCAGGTTCAACGCAAATTGTCGGAACAAAAAAGAAAGGGAGCAAAAAATGAGCTGGTCAAAATGGATAGACACCCCCGAATCATCAAACATCAGTCGTTTCAGACACGACGACACCAATCAAGTTCTTGAGGTGGAATTCAAAACTGGTGGTGTGTATCAATACTTTGACGTGCCAGAAATCATTTTTGAACAGATGCAATCAGCATCATCGAAAGGACAATTTCTCGCTCAGAGCGTTAAAGGCCATTACCGTTATGCGCGCATGTGACAGGAACCAGGTATTTTGAATTCCTCCAAAAACGAGTTTGTTTTCTCGTAGAAACACAGGATGGAAAAAGAACCTGCCAATTTGAAAATTTCGTTGGTTTATGACCGGGCGATCAACTATGCCTTCCAGCAAAATGCCATCCCGGTGGTCAAGGAGTTGCGTTTCTGTAATGACAGCACGCCGCGCAAAAACCTTGTAATTCGTGTCACCACAGAGCCGGCTTTTGCTGAACCGGCGGAATTGCGACTGCAAGGTATTGACGCCGGTGGTGAATTCCGCGTTGCTCCGCTGGATTTGAAGCTCAGTCCTGATTTTCTCTCCAAGTTGAATGAAAAAGTGTCGGGTTGGCTCAAAGTCGAAGTTGTCGAAGGCGATTCCAACATCTGCTCTCAATCTGAACCAGTTTCCTTACTGGCCCGCAATGAGTGGTGTGGGCTGGTTTCGCTGCCGGAAATTCTGGCAGCTTTTGTTTTGCCAAATGATGCGGCGGTAATGACCATTCTGAATCGCGCGGCGGAGTTGCTTCGGGAAAGCACAGGGCGTTCGGCCTTGAATGGCTATCAGGAGAAAAGCCATGAGCGTGCGTGGAAACAAGTTGCGGCCATTTACAAAGCCGTGGGTGAACTTGGCATCCGTTACATTGTGGCCCCGGCGAGTTTTGAAGACTCTGGCCAAAAAATCAGAACACCGACCGACATCCTGTCGCAACGCTTCGGAAACTGTCTTGATTTGGCTCTGCTTTTTGCCGCGTGTTGCGAACAAGTCGGTTTGCATCCATTGATTTTGATGCACGAAAGCCATGCTTATGCCGGATGTTGGCTGGAAGAACGGACATTGGCGGAGCCATCCAGCGACGACCTTCAGCACATTCGCAAGCTGGCGACTGACGAACTGATAACCGCATTTGAATGCACCGTTGTTGCGAGCGAAACCCCAGGCACGCTCAAGGATGCAGAGCTGTTGGCTCAACCCCACCTTCGAGGAGATAAACCTTTCCGCCTCGCGCTGGATGTTCGCCGAGCACGCATCGCTCGCATTCGCCCGTTACCAATTCTCAATCAGGCCGGTGAACCGGCCACCGGCGGCTTACCCGACCGGCCCGCGCCTGCCCCCGGCATCGGCGAACGAGAATTTGCCACCCCATTGGAGATAGCGCCGGGTCAATCCGTGAAATCTGCCACACGCATTGACCAATGGAAAAGCCGTTTGCTTGATTTGAGTCTTCGCAATCGCTTGCTGAATTTTCGAGAAACAAAGTCCACAATTCGCATACTTTCCACTTCGCCTGACCGGATTGAAGACGAACTCGCGGCGGATCGCGAACTTTCCCTGCGGCCCCGGCCCAAAATGATGGGCGAGGACGACCCCCGTAATGAAATTGTCTATACTCAGCAGCAGCGTGCCGATGCTTTGGCGGAGCAGTTGGCCGACGAACTTAAACACGGCCGGTTGCACACAAATCTCGATGAATCTGAACACGCCCGCCGGCTCACTGAATTATTCCGTTCCGCACGTAACGCAATCGAAGAAAACGGCACCAACACCCTGTTCGCAGCGGTGGGCTTTCTCGAATGGCGTGAAACCGAATTTAGCGACCGGATTTTTAGGGCGCCGCTGTTGCTGGTTCCGGTCGAGTTGAAACGCAAATCCGTAATCGAGGGTTTTGCCCTGCGGCGTTTGGATGAAGAAACGCGGCTCAATGTCACACTGATGGAAATGCTGCGACAGCATTTTCAGAAGGAAATTCCCGGAGTTGATCCCTTGCCAGAAGATCAGAGCGGTGTTGATGTTAATTTGGTGTTCAGGATTTTTCGCGAGGCGGTTCGTGATTTGCCCGGTTGGGAAGTAAAAACGGAGGTTTGGCTTGGCCAGTTTTCGTTTACCAAATTTCTGCTGTGGAAAGACCTTACTGACCGGCTTGATGATCTAACCCGGAATCGCGTGGTAAACCATTTGGTGAATGAGGCTGGCACGCCCTATCCGAATCCGGCTGAAGATATTCGGCCTGAACAACTCGACCACGAATTTCATCCGCGCGACATTTTCTGTCCACGCAGCGTGGACTCGTCCCAACTTGCCGCCGTCATGGCCGCTGCAGCTGGTCACGACTTTGTGCTGGAAGGTCCGCCGGGGACGGGCAAATCCCAAACGATTGCCAATATCATTGCCCACTGCCTCGCTCATGGAAAACGTGTTTTGTTTGTAGCCGAAAAACGCGCCGCTCTGGACGTTGTTTACCGGCGATTGCGGGAAGAAGGATTGGAACCATTTTGCCTCGAACTCCATTCAAACAAGACCGGCAAAGCCGACGTGGTAGCCCAATTTGATCGAAGTCTGAGATTCATCAATGACGATGACGCAACCGATTGGGAACATCGTGCGGCAGAATTGGAGCGTCTGCGCGATACGTTAAACAACTACGCCAGCGCATTGCATCGCCGCCATGATTGTGGGCTGAGTGCTTATCGCTGCCTCGATTATCTTCTACCCCGGCAAAAAGAACCGATGGTGCATCTGGATTCGTGGCCGTCCGTCCTGAATACGCCGATTGAAACACTCGAACGAGCCAGAGAAGTGGCCAAATTACTCCAACAGCGTTCACGTCCTCTGGTTCCGTTGGCCGATCACCCACTTTCATTGCTTGGCTGCAATGAGTGGACGCCAGCTTGGGCGGATCGTGTGCTTGACCGTCTTCGTGAACTTGGTCCGCTCGCTGAATCAGCCGCCGACGCGACCGGCAAACTTCGCACATGGCTTAACTGTCCCTCATCCACTGTGTCCAAGGCTGAAATCACCAATTTGTCAGCGTTGGTGGAGAGCCTTCTTGCACCCGAGCCGGTCGGCGGCGCTTTTGCTACAACGCCTTGGAACCAATTGTCCACGAATTTGGACAAATGGATTTCACTCATTCGCGAACGGTGCGAGTTGCGGGACAAGCTGGCGGAGATTCACAAGTTACAAATTCAGGGGAAGAAATTGGTCGAATGTGAAACTTGGTCATCTGAAAAGGCAGAGGAAATCTTCAAGCAATGCCGCCAGATGGATGTTTTAACCCGGCAGGCGACCGAAGCTGCCGCCGATTTGCATACTTGGATCAGCTTTCCGCGTAAGGCCGCCACACGAACGGACATTGCTCATCTTGTGGCCTTGGTGGACAGTCTGCTTGCGCCCGCTCCGGTCGGGGAACAATTTGCAACAGCCGTGTGGCAGGAATGGGTGGCGGAACTTAACCAATGGATAGCACTGGTTCGCGAGCGCATTGAATTACGGAAGCGACTGACAGGGTATGACGAGCCAAAGCTCCTCGCTCTTGACTTGGACATGCTCAATCAAAAATGGCAATCCGCTCAAAAGGCGTGGTTTGCCCCAAAATGGCTACGGATGACATATATTCGCCGTCACCTCCGAGCCGCGCGTCCCGATCAAACCCGACCTGATCCAGCCAAAATGGGAGAAGTGCTTACAGCGGTCCTACGTCTTCGAGTTATCAACGGTGAACTGGCAAATGCCAATTCCAAAGCGGAGGCGTTATTGGGACCAGTATGGAGTCGCGGAGAACCTCAACTCGACCATCTTGTCCAAGTGCGAACATGGGGTGCGGCACTGCATGAACGACTGGCGGCGCTGGTTGGCGAGGATAAAGAGTGGATGTCCCGGTTGCGTGAATTGATCGCCAACCTCTTCAAACAAGGTCCGGCGGCGTATGAAAATGGAACCACAACCGGCAACCGGCTCAATCATTATCGCGACGCGATCACTCAATTCGATGCAGCATACGAACCGCTGTCGGAATCCGCTGCTTTGCATCGCAGTATATTGGATGAAGCCCCTGACCATTTATCAGCCGTTATTTCCGCTTTCAGTCTGTTTCAACAATGTGCCCCACGACTTCGAGCGATTGACAATGAATTAAACGCGACCGCTGGCGAAGCGCAGAGTTGTTTGGGCGCTATATGGGCGCAAGGCGAGCCATCAGTCGAAGCCCTCGTCAGGGCACGCACTTGGGGAGAACCGCTCCATGCGCGAATGCTCGCTTGTGCTGGAGACGACCTCGTGTGGTTGGGACAATTGCGCCAGTTGATTGCAGGTCTGTTTAGTGAGGGTCCGCCGGCGTATGCGACAGGCACGGCCATTGGCGACCGCTTGCTGCATTTTCGAGAGGCGCAAACAAGATTCCAATCCGCCTTGAATACGCTGGCCGCAGATGTGCGCCTTCGCCAAGAAACACTCAATGCGGCACCGGATTATTTTCCGGCGGTTCAGAATTTACTCCAACGAATTCCGGCCTCATGGCATCAAATCCGGGAGTGGTGCTTTTGGCAAAAGGTTCGAGATGAAGGCATGAAGCTTGGCCTTGCGCCGGTTATTGCCACTTTGGAAGCGCCCAACGGTGAGACCCTGGATATTCCAGCCTTGTTTGAGCGCAGCTTCCGCCGCGACCTGTTTTTTGCGACTATCGAAAGTGAGTCCAGCTTGCGAGAGTTTTTTGGCCGTGAACAAAATGAGCGCATTGACCGCTTCTGCGAAGTTGATGATAAAATTGCCAAGCTTGTGCGTGAAATTATTCGCGCCCGGCTCGCGGCTCATATCCCACGCGACCAAGTTAAGAATGATATTCCCAAAGCAGAGATCGGTCTGTTGCGCCATGAAATTGGCAAAAAGATGCGGCATATTCCAGTCCGCCAGTTGTTGAGTCGAATTCCCAATCTGCTTCCGAGATTGAAACCATGCGTCTTAATGAGTCCTCTCTCCGTTGCGCAATACTTGGAGGCGTCACATGCTATTTTTGACGTGGTCGTTTTTGATGAGGCTTCACAAATTCCGGTTTGGGATGCGATTGGAGCCATTGCGCGAGGGCAGCAATTGATTGTCGTTGGTGATCCCAAACAGTTGCCGCCAACAAACTTTTTTAACAGTGCCGTTGATGACGATGAAAGCCTCGCTCCCGAGGAATTCAAAGACTTGGAAAGCATTCTGGATGAACTGATGACTCAAGGATTGCGTCACAAGCGGCTGCAATGGCACTACCGCAGCCGGCATGAGGGGTTGATCGCGTTCAGCAATCGTCAATATTACGAAAACGAACTGCTCACCTTCCCGTCGGCGGAAACCACGCTGGGTGGTGTAAAATTAAAATATCTGCCGAAAGCTCGATATGACAAAGGTAAATCTCGAACCAATCGTGCGGAGGCGGAAGCACTCGTGACGGAACTGATTGCGCGGCTTAAGGATTCGGATGGCTGTCGCTATTCATACGGAGTCGTTACGTTCAGTTTGGCACAGCAGCAACTCATCGAAAATTTGCTCGATGAAGAAAGGCGGAAATTCCCCGAAGTCGAGGTTCATTTTGGAGACGAGCCACCAGTTGAAGGTGAACCTGTTTTTGTAAAGAATCTGGAAAACGTGCAGGGGGACGAACGGGATGTGATCCTCTTCTCAATTTGTTATGGGGTGGACGAAGCCGGTCGTGTTTCGATGAATTTTGGCCCGCTCAACCGTGATGGTGGTGAGCGCCGATTGAACGTTGCCATCACGCGGGCAAAACATGAAGTGGTTGTTTTCAGCGGATTGCGCGCCGACCAGATTGACCTCACCCGCACTCGTGCTCGCGGCGTGCGCGACCTCAAATACTTCCTCGATTATGCCGAACGAGGTCCCAGCGCGCTGGCAGCGGCGACCTCAGCGTCCCTAGATGGCGAGCCAGACTCTGAATTCGAGCGAATGGTTGCCAAACGGCTCCAGGATGCGGGATATGAGGTTCATCATCAAGTTGGCTGCTCTGGCTATCGAATTGACTTGGGCATCGTTGACCCGGCGAATCCAAGCCGTTATCAACTCGGCGTGGAATGCGATGGAGCAACGTATCATCGGGCGGCGACAGCACGTGACCGTGACAAGTTGCGGCAATTGATCCTCGAAGGTTTGGGCTGGACGCTTTACCGAATTTGGTCAACTGATTGGTGGCACGATTGCGAAGCAGAAACCAAAAAATTACTAGCCTTTCTCGAAAAGCAATCAAAGATTTAGGGGTGTGGTTGATATAAATTTTTATCGGTTGAAGTCCACAAAGTCAGTAAGCGCCTGTCATGCAGCTGACCTTGACAACGACGCATCAGCCTGCGACCGACCTCGGACAATTGACCCACGCTTCACCGCATCGCCGCCGCCCAAGCCACTTAATCTGCTGCTTTTGCGGTGAATAAGGGCGTTATTCGCCGCAGAATAAACGGAGAATACATAAAGTTGTAGAAACGATTTGGATTGAGTCTTCCGAAAATCAGGCTTGTTTTTGTCAGAAAAAGTGCATATTTTTTCTGACAATAATTAAATGGGAAAACACGCAAAATCCATTGATAGTCAAATCCTCCAGCGGGTGAAAGCCAGCGGAAGGGGCTGGGTTTTCACGGCTAGGGATTTCATGGGCCTTGGCAGCCGCGATGCCGTGGACAAAGCTCTTTCCCGTTATGCACAGGCCGGAATCATTCGAAAACTGGCTCGCGGCCTCTACGATTATCCCCGCCAAGACCCGCAACTCGGCTTGCTTTCGCCTTCCATAGATGCCATCGCCCAAGCCCTGCAGGGGCGCGATGCCGTCCGCCTGCAACCCTCCGGTGCTTACGCCGCCAATCTGCTCGGCCTCTCAGATCAAGTGCCGATGAAAGTCGTTTTTCTGACCGACGGTTCCCCGCGCCGGATTCAGCTTGGCAAACTCCAGATTATCCTGAAGCGCACCACACCCCGCAACATGGCAACCGCCGGAAAAATCAGTGGGCTGGTAATTCAGGCATTACGTCACTTGGGGCAGCGTCATGTGGATGGCCATGTGTCGGCCACCCTTCGCCAGCGCCTCAAACCGGCCGACAGGCGACAACTGCTAAAAGATGTTCGCTACGCTCCGACGTGGATTGCCCGATTTATGCAGCAGGTTGCCGCAACCACAAAAAAATGAGCCATGCCATCCTTCGCCCAACTTCCGCCTGACCAGCGCCGTCGCCTCTGCAACGAGGCACAGGCAAAACTTGGTCTTCACGCCGTCAGCGCGGAAAAAGATTTTTGGGTCTGCTGGACGCTGCGTGAATTGTTTCAACTGCCGGAATGGGGAGCGCATTTCACCTTTAAAGGCGGCACATCGCTTGCCAAATGTTGGAAACTCATTGAACGATTTTCGGAGGACATTGATGTTGTCATTGAGCGTGATTTTCTCGGCTTCGGCGGCGACCGTGGACCAGAGCACGCGCCGAGCAAGAAACAGCAACGTGCGCGACTGGACGCACTCAAGGCCGAATGTCAGCAACGCATCCAACATTCCCTGCTGCCGGCCATCACTGCACGATTCAAATCGCTGCTGCCGCCGGACGCGCGTTGGAAATTGCAGGAAGACCCCGCCGATCCTGATGGGCAATCTTTGTCGTTCTTTTATCCGGCTGTGATTGAAACTGCTGCTTACGTTCAGCCGGTGGTGAAAATTGAACTCGGCGCACGTTCGGACACCGAACCGTCCGAGACTCCGGAAATTCAGCCGTATCTCGCTGAAGCTTTTCCGCAAATTCTCGGCCCGGACACGTTTCCTGTCTGCGCGGTTGCGCCGCGCCGCACATTTTGGGAGAAAGCCATGCTCCTCCACGAAGAAACCTTTCGTCCGGCGGACAAGCCGCGCAAGGTGCGCTTGGCCCGGCATTATTACGACCTTTGGTGTCTCATCAACAAGGGCGTCGCCGCTCAAGCTCTGGCTGATCCCGGCTTGTTCAAACGTGTCGCCGCGCACCGCGAAATTTTCTTCCGCTGGTCGTGGGTGGATTACACGACTTTGCGCCCCGGTTCGCTCCGCCTCGTTCCGCCAGCCGACCAACTGGCTCCTTGGCGGCAGGATTATCAAACCATGCGCAGTGAAATGTTTTTCGGCGACGTGCCAAAATTTGACGAAATCCTCCGCGTCGTCGGTGACTTTGAAAAACGGTTTAACCACTTGTCGGAGAAATGAAGTGACGACAAATCGTCCATCGGACTTGTGTTATGCGCGTAATTTGAATGACATCGGCCACGCACAATTTCCAAAGGTTGGACTGTTTTTGTCCTGCCTAGCCTTGTAAAATGACGAAAAATGTCCGCTCTTGCCGCCAATTTGTTCCGTGAAGTCCGCGCCGATTTTTTTCGCGTATTGGCCAGTCCATTGGCGGGACTTTATGTGGACGTGCTGGATGTGCTGGAGCACGAAGCGGTGCAGCGGAATCACGGCCTGGATCGGGGAGAGGCGCTGGCCTTGGTCGAGCAAGTCGTCGAACTGCACGGCGAAATTGCCGGTGTGACGGGCGAGGCAATTGCATTGGCGGCTACACTGCGGGACAAAGCGCGCGTTGTTTTGGAAACACTCCGCAACACAGGCTGGCTACTGGAGGAGGAACGCTCGGATTGGCAACGGCTCATCTATTTCGATCCGAACGGTGTTTTATTGCTACAGGCGTTGCGAAAGATTGCCTTCCCTGAAGCCGCCATCTTCTCCGACAAACTGGTGAGTGTCTGCATCACGTTGGTCAATCGTGATGCGCTGGCAGAGCAACCGTGGGCACAAATCGAAAGCTGCGTGGCGAGTCTGCAAGTCGGTCTTGCGGAATTGCGTGGAATGCAAAAATCCATTGAACATCATACGAAACAGCAGTTGGCTGCCTCGACACTCAAGGAAAATCTGGCGGTGCTTTACGACCAATTCGCGGAGCGCATTGGACGAACCTGTTATGCTCAGCTTGTTCATGCGCGCCTGCCATCAAAACTGGCTGACGCCCGCCGAGCGATGGATGAGTTAGAAATCAATTCTGACCTTCTGACAAAGATGCAAACGGAAGTCATGCGACGCACCCCGGCTTTATCGTCCGAAACAGCAATGGCCCACGTTCGGCTGCGTTTGAATGAACTCGGCGAACTTCTTGATCAAGTCGAACCACTTGCAGATGCGATTGACCGGCGCACCGCCGAATTCACGCGACGTTCGCAAGCGCGCTTTCGTTATTTGCAGGAAACTACCAGTGAGAACCGCGCACGGGTGCAACAATTTTTTGAAACGCTCAACCAACATTTTGCTGGCCATCGCGTCAGCGACATAGATCGCCAAGACATTGAATTTCCAGCACTGTTGTTGCACGATACGCGAATTCTCGGCGGACTGGAATCGCTCTACACGCCGCGTTTGCGTCGAACGGCAGGTGAAATTGAACCGTTGGAAGATTCAGATTCGAGCCAACTGGACCGCGCGCTTGCGCAGTTGGAAAGCAACTTGCGCGATTCGTTGACCGTCAGTCGTGCCAACCATTTCGTCACGGCGCTGCCGGGAGAACGGGGCGCACGATGGAACTCATCGGACCTGCTGCACAACCATATTCATAACGATGAGGATGTAGCCGATTTGATCGCGTGCCTCCTGCACGCGCGATCTGCTGATGCGCAGTTTGAAATACAAGTGCCCCGACGCGACACGGAGGCTGACTCAAGTGATTTCGACAAAAAACTCTGCTATCGCATCGAACGATTTACTTTGGTGAAAAAATGACCACTGACGGTTCATCTCCGGCCTCGAATGGCCTGTTCGCGCGGCTCTCGGCAAACGACCGCGAGCGCCTGGGTGAGGCAATTCGCAAATTGATGGCACATGGGTCAATTCTTGGCCTCGAACCGGCACAGACCGACCTTTACCACTGGTGCTATCAAAATCGTTCCTGGGTAGAGGAACTTGCATCGTTGTTCGACCTCAAACTCCATTGGGATCACCAAGACCGAACCGTGCAGGCCGTGCCGCAAAGCGCCGCTTTCCTGCTTCGCCTCAAACTCGATGCAACGCTCGTATTGTTGACGCTTTGGTATGAGTTCGATACCGCAATTCGTGACCGTGGCGAGACGCCTCCGGTGCGACTGACCGCGCAGCAATTGAACGATTCGCTGGCCACAAAATTCGAGCCGTTGCGCAAACACCTACCCAGCCCCACGCGCCTTCGCGAAATTCTTTCCCTGGCCCAACGGAAAAATTTGCTTCGCTTTACGCCAGACGCAACGCCAGAACGTTTGGTGATTGAAGTTCTGCCAACGCTCAAGCGTGTCATCCCGTTTCAAAACATCGAGGAATGGAACAAAAATGCGGAACGTTATCTCGCGGCGGCAAAAGACGCGGTGGCTGATGCCGAATCCGAAGATGAATCCGACAAAGACGAATGAGCCGAACCATCCGCCTCACAAAAATCCACGCCCTGAACTGGTATGGCTACAAAGATACCATTTCAATTGAGGGCAATTTGTTGCTCGCGGGCGTGACCGGGTCGGGCAAATCCATCCTCATGGATTTGGTGCAATTCGTTCTCGTAGGAGACGAAAGGCTCGTTCGATTCAATCAATCAGCCACCGGCGGCCCTGGGGACCGCGGCGTAAAAGGATATTGCCTTGGTGACTTGAAGGATGACGAAAATGGTGTTCCGAAATACATGCACCAAAGCGTGGTCACTTATGCGGCGCTGGAATTCACATGGCCAAGCGGCAAGCGTTCGGAAACATGGGGCATCCGCGTAGAATTTTCAAACGCGGCAGAAACACACGGCAAGCGGACGCCTTTTTTCATTCCCGCCGACTTGCAGCGAGGCGATTTCCTGGATTCAAAGAAATGTCCGCTTGACTACACCGCATTCAAGGCGCTGGTCGAATCGCGCGAAGGCCGGATTTACCCCGAAGGTTTGGACGCTTACTTGCGCGACATGGCGCAGCCGACGCATCTGAATTTTGATCGCGCTGTCCTGCGCGCTTTGCTGCCGACCGCAATGTCATTCACGTTCCTGAAAAGTTTCGACGATTTCGCGCGCAATTTCATTTTGCCCGTCGACAAGCTGGATGTGGGCGACGTAACTGCGAGCTACCGCACGTTCCTGGCTTATGAACACGATCTCAAAGACCTGAACGAGCAATTTACGAAACTCAAAACCATCCGGGACACGTTCACGCGCTGGACGGATTTGCGCCGAGACCGCGCGCTCTCACGTTTTCTTGAGGTTCAACTTCGCCACGAACACGCTGCGGAAGAATTGGCTGAAATTGAAAAACAACTCGCCACGCTCAAAGCGGAAAATGCCGGCGAAGAAAAACGATTAGCCGAGTTGGTCGAGCTGATTGAACGCGGACGGGTGGAATTGAGAAAGATTGACGCCCTTATCGGTCAATCACCGGAAGGGCAACTTTACAAATTTATCAAAGGCCGTAACGCGGAACTCACGCACCAAATCAGCAGTCTCACCGGCATCGGCAAGTCACTGGAAGATGCGCTCGCCAATCGTCTTCATAACGCGCGGTCGTGGCTCAAGGAACTTCGCGCACTGCCGCTGGAATTGGACGCCACGCCAGTTAACACCGTCGAGCGCGCAATACAGGCGGTGGACAAAGGCGGCGTTGCCAAGGCCGGCGAAACATTGCCCACTTTGGGAAGCACGGCGCAAAACGCCGCCGCTGTTGCCAGTCGCGCGGCAAATCCGGCGCAAAAGCGGCTCGCCGAAGTCCGCCAACAACTCGGCCAACTTCGCGACGAAATCGCCGCGCTGAAAATCGGCAAACTGCCGTTTCCGACACGGCTGCTCGACGCGCTCAACAACAGTCTGCTCGCGCGCGGCCCTGAATTGCCCGCCCGGCACTTGCGTGAATTGTGCGAAGTCACGGACGAACGCTGGCGGCCCGCCATCGAAATCGCGTTCACTCGCAAATTTGCTATTGTCGTCGCACCGGAGCATTACGAACAGGCGGAAAAGATTTATCACTCGTTGAAGCCGTCTGATTTCGGCGGTGACGCCGGTCGTGAATCGCTTGTCAATCCGGCTAAAGCATTGCAGCGTGGCAAGTCAATTCGTCCCGGCTCTTTGGCGGAAAAAATGAAGGCCAACCATCCGGTTGCCGAAGCGGTCATCGGCGAGGCGTTTGGAAATTTGACGTGCGTCGAGTCGCTCGCGCAATTGCGCGCCCTGCCGCCGGAGCAGAACGGCATTCTCCCAGATGGCTTTATGTCGCGCGGCGCGTTTGTCGAACGTCGGCGATTTTACGACGGCAACCCGTTTGTCGGCCAGAAGGGTTTGGAACAGCAGCGCGCGTGGAAGGAAAAACAGGCTGAAGATTTGGCGAACGAAGAACGCAAATTGTTGCCGATTGAGCGCGCATTGAAATCGCTGGCCGATGGGTGGCGCGAACATTTCGAGATCGCGCCGAACTTGTATCAAGATTTGGCCCGCGCCCAGGAATTGCCGAGACTGCAAGACGAATTGAAAGAAAACATCGCCAAGTTAAATCGGATTGACCGCTCCAAATTTGATGAACTCGCAAAGGAACAGTCGAAGCTCGAAACGGATTTGAAAGCAATGGAAGACGAGCGTCGCGCGCTCGACCGCAGCGAAAAACGCGGCAAAGTCCGGGCACTCGAAGCGCAAGTTGAATCCGCGCGAGGCGAAGTCGGCAGACTCGACGAAACATTCAAGCGGGTTCGCGACGAAACCGACGTTTCGCCGTGGCTGAAGCGGTTGGAA
This sequence comes from Candidatus Sulfotelmatobacter sp., assembly GCA_035503455.1. Taxonomy (GTDB): domain Bacteria; phylum Verrucomicrobiota; class Verrucomicrobiia; order Limisphaerales; family UBA11358; genus UBA11358. The sequence goes on from DATJTK010000132.1 coordinate 28,714, forward strand.
GAATTGCGTTCCAACAAACTCGCGCGATTTCCCGCCAAAGATGTTGCAGCGAATCAATTCAACGATTTGTTCCACGATTGCCACGCCAAGGCGGAGGGTGCGTGGGAAGCCTTGAAAGCTCAACGACGCGAATTGGCAACGGCGTTTTCAAAATTCGATGACCTGCCTGTTGAAGCAGAGACGAACGACGCGCATGACAAGCAACTGGCCAAGTTGGAGGAAAGCGAAATACCGGAATACACGCAAAAAGCGGAACGGGAGCGAAAGAATTGGGAAGGTCTTTTCCGGACCCAGGTGCTTGAAAAATTGCAGAGCGCGTTGCACTCGGTTCGCGACCTCATTTTCCTGCTCAACAATTCGCTCAAACAAAAACCCATCGGAAACAACACCTACCAGCTTCGTTATTGGCAGAACCCGGATTTCAAAATTTATCACGAGTTGGTTGACGCCAGTGCTCTCGCCCGCGCGGATGAACTATTTTTTGCGTCTGCCGAACCGCGTTTCCGCGATGCCATCCAGTATTTTCTCAAGACATTGACCGAGGCTGCTGACAGCGCCGAAGCCGCGCGATTGCTCGATTACCGGCATTATTACGAATACGACATGGAAGTAATTGAAGCCGATGGCCGCAAGACGAGCGTGGACCGGCACTCCGGCAAATTCAGCGGCGGCGAGAATCAATCGCCTTATTTCATCGCCATTCTGGCGAGCTATTTGCGCGCCTACCGCCGCTACGCCTCGCGCCGACAGGAGCCGTCGCTTGGCCTGGTCCCGATTGACGAGGCATTCTCTAAATTGAGCGGCGAGCGCATCAAAGACTGCATCACCGCGCTCAAAGCCTTTGATTTGCAGGGGGTGTTTTCAATGAGCACCGGCAACATTCCCTACGCCTTTGAGCATTGCGATTGGCTGGTGGTGGTGTCGAAGGAAGAACGTCGCCTCGGCAAACGCACCGAAATTCGCAACATCCCCGTCAGCCTCGCGCGCGATTCCGAAGATGCGCGGCGGTTGATGAATTCGTGATTTTGCGAAAATGAAAACGCCATCGCCTGTGCTCGAAACGCTGGCTCTTCGTTACGAACGAAGCCAGGCTGGGCGAACCGGGCAAGCCAAGCGGGATGTTCTGGTGCCGTTGGAAGAATTGCTGGTGGATGCTGGATGCAGCGAAGGCGAGAAACGTGCGTTGGCGGAACAACAACTTGCGGAAGCAGAAGCCGCTGGGATTTTAACTCGCGAACCACTTCACAAACGCGACCGGCAACGCATCCACCAAATTCGTTTTTCGCCAGCCAATGAGTCGGCCTTGTATGCGCGGCTGGGAAAATCTTCACCCGCGCAGCTTCGCACAGCCCTGGTGGCACAATTCGCGGTGGCGGCTTCCGCCAATCTGCCAGTGCGTTGGCGGGAAAATTGGCAAAGCTGGTGCGAACGGATGCGACAGGCGGCGTTAGCCGGCGGCTCTGTGGTGCCATTCGACCGCGAACCCACCAAAGCAAATGCTGAATTGCTCGCCCTCCTGCCAAAGTTGCTCGCATGGCAAGACGAATCGCTTGTGCGATTCGCAAGTTGCGTTTTGTGCGGTCAGTCCAAGCAACTCGAAGAACTTGCCGTGCTGGAACGCGATGGCGAATTCGCCGGCCAGTTGCGCGGGAAGCTGGGGCGCTTGCTTGAAGACATCACAGGTGGCGTCATTCGCACTCTGGACGATGTTGGCATTGTGCCAAATCCACGTTCAGTTCTCGTTCACGGCCCCCTGAAGCTTCGCTTGAATGGTTCATGGATGGATTTGAGCCTGCTTCACGGGCCGTTTCGTTTGTCGCAAACGGACATTGACCGCGCAGAGGCAATTGAAACCACCGCCTCGCACTGCTTGACAATTGAAAACGAAACCAGCTTTCACGAACTGTCCAAGTTGCAAAGCGGCGAACTGCTCGTCTGCACCAGTTTTCCCGGCAGCGCCACCGTGACGTTGCTCCGCCGTTTGCCGCCAAACATCGAGTGCTGGCACTTTGGCGACAGCGACGAAGCCGGTTTTGAAATTCTTCGCGTGTTGGCGGAAAAGACCGGACGTAATTTTCGTCCACTTCACATGCAAGCTGGACGAATCCCATGCGAGCAAGAATCTTTCGGACGCCCAACTCAACCGGCTTGGCCATTCTACGGTTAAAAACAGTGCCATGTTTTCAGCCCACCAAGCGTGGTAATGATTCCGTTCACATTTTCGCCGGTTCATCGGCAAATCCGTCATCAGCGAGTTTGAAAGGATCATTGATCAATCAGCGGCCACATGAACCAGCAATGAGGCTGAGTTTTTCTTCAAGATTCCAAGTGCTGAATGGAATAAATGGCATAGATTTCCTCTTGCCATGAAAATCTCCACTGACCTTTTCGAGGCATTTTTGAAATGCCCGACCAAATGCTGGCTCCGCGCAGTCAACGAAACAGGTTCCGGCAACGCCTATGCCGAATGGGTAAAATCGCAAACTGCGTCATATCGAGCTACAGAAATTGAACGGCTGGTTTCACAAATTCCAAATAACGAGTTCGTTGCTTCACCGCCGCTGGAAAGTTTTAGATCGGGCAAGTGGCGGCTGGCATTGGATACCGAAATGCAGATATCGCCGCCAATGAGCGCCGGCAGTGTTCCCTTGCCTGAATGTGTTCCAAACGAAACGCCGGGCAAACCCGCGCCAGACTCTGCCACACTGCAATCCTGTCTTCACGCCGTCGAACGCATTCCAGCAGAAGGCAGGGGCAGACCGGCACAGTTCATTACGATTCGTTTTATCTTCACCAACAAACTTGGAAAGGATGACAAATTGTTGCTGGGCTTTGATGCCTTCGTCCTTTCCGAAATGCTCGGACGCGCCGTCAGTCTCGGCAAAATTATTCATGGCGACTATCATGCCACGCTCAAGGTGAAAGTCTCGACTCTCGTCGGCGAAGTGCGCAAACGCCTCGACAAAATGGCCGCCTTGCTCACTAATTCCGCGCCGCCCGACCTCGTTTTGAACCGGCACTGCGCCGAGTGCGAATTCCAGGCCCGCTGCCGAAAAATTGCCGTGGAGAAGGACGACCTCAGCTTGTTGGCTGGCATGAGCGCAAAGGAACGCCAGAAACTCCGTAGCAAAGGCATCTTCACCGTTACGCAACTGTCCTACACGTTCCGCCCGCGCCGACGGCCTAAACGATTGCGCGACAAACGCGAGAAATATCACCACTCGCTCAAGGCGCTGGCGATTCGGGAGAAGAAAATCCACATTGTCGGCAGTCCGGAACTCAAGATCGAAGGCACGCCCGTCTATCTGGATGTCGAGGGCCTGCCCGACCGCGATTTCTACTACCTCATCGGCCTGCGTATCGGCAACGGCGACTCCGCCGTCCAGCACAGTTTGTGGGCGGACACCGTCGGGGACGAGGGGAAGATTTGGCGGGAATTCTTGGCCATCCTTGAAACCGTCGAAAAGCCGGTGCTGATTCACTATGGAAGTTACGAGACGACTTTCCTAAAGCTAATGCATGAACGCCACGGAGACCTCCCCGAAGAGTCGGATGCCGCACAAGTGTTCCCGGCAGGGACTAACTTGCTATCGCACATCTTCGCACAAATCTACTTTTCCGGTAACTCAAATGGACTGAAGGACACAGCGGACACTTTGGGCTTCAAGTGGTCTAATGCGGCGGCTTCCGGGTTAGCAACAATTGCTTGGCGTCAGCAATGGGAGAATTCATGCAAGTCGGAATTAAAAGCGCGGCTCATCGCCTACAATACTCAAGACTGCGAGGCGTTGAATTTGGTCGCCGATACAGTTCGCCAACTTCTTGTTCGAGTGGAAGGTGGTAATGGAAGCGAAACGCCAAGCGTAGTCAGGGCAGACCTCGACCAGTTTGCAAAGCGAGCAAAATGGCAGAAGTTCGTCAGTCCTGTTTCAGGATTTGAGCGTATCAACTCTGCGGCGCATTGGAACTATCAGCGGGACCGAGTTTACGCACGATCCGGCGGAGTCAAATCCAAACCAAAGAAGCGGCAACCTCGCAGGAAGTTCTTCAGCCGCGTGGAGTTTATTGTCATGTGGGAGCGTTCGCGCACTTGTCCGAAATGCTACCGGACCTTTTGCACCAAGGTTGCTGAACGGACACGAACCCTCCAAGACATTCTATTTGGCCGTCACAGTTTGAAACGGAGGCTCGTGAAATATGTTTTCCAATCCTATCACTGTCGCATGTGTGGTAACGAGTTTGGAGTGCCAGAGAGATTTCTGCTTTGCCGGAAATATGGCTGGAATCTTGTTGCATATTTTTTTTATCAAATTGTTGAACTATGCATCCCCCAAAAAACGGTTGTCCGCTGCTTTAACCGAGTTTTTGGATTTGATCTAAACCCCAGCACTGTCGGCAATTTAAAGATCAAAGCTGCGCAGTATTATGCCCCAACCAAGCAACAAATCCTTCATCGAATCATTCATGGCACTCTTATTCACGCAGACGAGACTCGGGCGAACATCAAAGGCAAGTCCGCATTCGTCTGGGTTCTAACCAGCTTCCGTGAAGTAGTTTACATTTTTTCAGATAGCCGGGAAGGAGAGATCGTCCAAGAAATATTAGCTGAGTTCAAAGGGGTCTTGGTTTCTGATTTTTACACCGCGTATGACTCCATCGGATGTCCACAACAGCGCTGCCTCATTCATTTGATGCGGGATTTGAACGACGAGATTCTCAACAACCCCTTCGACGATCAACTCAAGAACATCGTTACGGATTTTGGAAAATTGCTGAAACCCATGATCGAAACTGTTGACAGACATGGCCTCAAAAGACACTTCTTGAAAAAGCATTTGACCGAAGTAGAACGGTTTTATCGTGATATTGAACGGGTTGATTGGCAGAGCGAGGCGGCGATAAAATGTAAGGATCGCTTTGACCGGAATCGCGACAAGCTTTTTACGTTTCTGAACTACGATGGAATTCCATGGAACAACAATAACGCTGAACATGCAATCAAGGCGTTTGCACGGATCCGTGATGTGATTGGTGGGGCTTCAACGGAAAAAGGCCATGAGGAATATCTAACTCTGTTGAGCGTGTGCCAAACCTGTAAATACATGGGCGTGGATTTTCTGGATTTCCTTCGGTCTGGGGAAAAGGACATTTATGCGTTCGGGGACAGGCAGCGCAGGCGAAGGCGGCGGTTTGGGTCTGACAGTGCCGCCGGTGTCAAATCCACCGCCGCCAGTGTGTCCGAGCCGGACCCGACAGGTAGCTGAACATGAGTTCCATGTTGGCCTCAAAGGTGGATTCCGGTTCGGCTTCCCGGCAAAACTGGTGGTAGAGTTCGCAGGCATGACGGCGCAGGGCTTTGACCGCCGATGCGCTCAAACCTACGTGGGTGAATGATTCAATCAGCGTGTCCAGCAGCGGAATGAATTCCGAATCATCGAGCGAATTCCGGGCATTGTGCGCAAACAGATCGTTAATCTGAATTTTGCCGAGACCCACCAGGACCGCTTCGTGGCCGGTGTCGCGGCCATTCTCTATCTGGTGCGGGGGCGGTCGAATCGTGGCGGCGCCCACGCTACGCAAAACTGGCAATTCTTCCGGCGACAGTTTCAGCTGGATGCTCCTCGCTTCTCCGGGCACGCGTGTGATCAGCCCGCGCCGTTCCAGCGTCAGGATCATCTGATGCACGCTCGGCGGCGTGACATGGAAAAATTCCACCATCTCCGCCTCGGCAGGTGGTCGTCCATGCAGCGTGGTGTAATGCTGGATAAATGCCAGAAACTGGCCCTGTCGGGATGTGTATGGGGTTTTCATTCCGGTCCGTCCTCCAGCGCTTCGATGGTGAACATGAAGCGGACGATCTCAAGAATCTTAGTCCGGCTCGGGCCGTTCAGACCGTTGCCATAGCGTGGATCATAATGCTGGCAATAACTCACTGCCAATCTGTAGCCGTGAGCCGGGGAATCCAGGTTCCAGAGATAAATCGCCAACCCATGTTCCACCAGCATGAGATTCCAGTTGTGAACGATGCGGACTCGGCCCCATCGTTGGTTCTCGTATTCATTTTGAAAATTCCGCAGCTCGTCATGCAATGCTTTCGCTGCCTGCCGATTCACCTTGGGGCAGCATCTCTCCGCTTCAGCCAGCAGCGTTCGCGCTTTGCGGAAAAGTTCAGCCGCTACACCGCCGGTCTTGCCTTTGCGCGAGGTTGCGCGCGCCGCAATCCAAATCGCGAAGGCCGAAAGCCGCTCCGGTTTTTCAAACCATTTTTTCAACACCGCCAGTCTCGTCAGGTTTGCGCTGCCATGCGCATCAATGTCGTCGGTGATTTTCAAGAGCTTTTCGGGAATGTTCGTGCGCATGATCTTGGAATTAAATTCTAACGCTTGAGGATTCAGCTTTCATTCGCCCGTCAATTCGCTTTCAAGTTCATACACCTGACCCCGCAAGGCGTCGCCATAGCCCCAGCCGATGCCATCCGCACGGGTTGCCAACCGCTGAACCCGCTCGCGAAATTTGGGATAACGCTCGCTACCCTCTTTCATCAACAGTTGCGCCATCTCGTTTAACACCGATTCAAGGCTGTTGTAAAAGGACTCGTTGATGTCGCCGAATTCCCGCGTGAACTCGGTGCCGTTTTCCACATAGCTCAGCATCAGATCAATCGTGCCTTCCAGATTGCCGGTGGCTTTGCGGTAATCGCGGATGGCCTTGCGCGCCTCAGCCAGTTTGAGTTTTCCATCACCGCGGGCCGGGAAAAATTGGTCCACGATCCTGCGCCGATATTTTTCCAGTGCCGCGCCAGTGTTTTCTTCCGCATGGAAACGGGCCTGAAGAAAATCGCGGTTGTCCGGCGAAGCCTCGTAAAGGTCCTTTACCAGCGCAATTAACGCCGACTTCGACCAACCATTCAATTGCTGGCGGACGCTCTGCCAGCCGGTAGATTTATTTTCTTTCATGTGAAACCTCAAAAATCTTCGCCATCGTGGATTTGGTATCCAACTGCTTCATAGCCCCGCACACGTTTGGAATACATTGCTGATAAAACCGGCACCGCACCATCCACGTAATCATAAACGATGACTTCACGTTTATTGTCGTGCAGGCGGTGGAGACGGCCAACGTATTGCTGTAATGTGCCGCGCCAGGAAATCGGCATGGCCAGAAAGAGCGTGTCCAAACGCGCATCGTCGAATCCTTCGCCGATGTAACGGCCAGTCGCCAGCAGAACCCGTTCTTCGCCGGTGGGAATTACCGCCAACTGTTCAGCAATGGCACGACGTTGTTTTGCGCCCATGCCGCCTTTCAATACGATGATATGTTTGACCAATCCGGTTAGTCGCGCTGCGAATTTGTCAACGTGGCTGGTGCGTTCAGTCAGAAGAATGGGCGAACGCCCAGCCTTGACCGCGCGCACAAGATCAACCGCAATCAAATCGTTGCGGCTTCTATCCGTGGCCAGTGCCGCGTAAAGGGCGTGAATTTCCAGTTTTTCAGTCACAGGCGGCAAGCGGAAATTTGTCGGGCGCGGAACCACTATGTGTTTGAACGGCCGCGACTGTGCCTGTTCCTTCGCGTTCACACGGTAACGAATCGGCCCAGATTGCATGACGATGATCGGGTGATGTCCGTCTTTGCGCTGCGGCGTGGCAGTCAAGCCGGTGATGTAACGCGCCTTCACCTGCCGTAAAACCTGCTCAAAACTCACCGCCGACAAATGATGGCATTCGTCCACAATGACATGACCATAGTTGGCAACCACGTCGTCCACTACTTGTTTGCGATTCAGGCTTTGAATGACGGCAACATCAATAATTCCCGCAGCGTGCTTCCGCCCGCCGCCAATTTGACCGATGCTTTTGATTGGCAGATTCAAAAACGCGGCCAATCGTTCGCGCCACTGGTCCAGAAGTTGGCGGCGATGAACCAACACCAGAGTATTGACTTTCCGTGCGGCAATCAGCCTGGCCGCCACAACTGTTTTGCCGAAGGCGGTCGTCGCGCACAGGATGCCGTCGTCAAAACCGAGCATGGCATCGGCAGCGGCTTGTTGTTCTGGGCGAAGCTGGCCGTGAAATGTCACGTCAATCGGCTGACCGGCAAATCGCTGGTCGTCCAGTTCAATCTTGATTTCGTGCGATTTGAAAAGCGATATGACTTCATCCAAGCAACCGCGCGGCAAAGCAACATGCCTGGGGAATTCCTCGGCGCATCGGATGACACGAGGCTTGCCAAACGTGGAAAGCCGCATCGCCTGTGCCTGGTAAAATTCCGGGTTTTGAAAAGCCGCCAACCGGTGCAGCCGATTCAACATCGCCGATGGCAATCCCTCCTTTTCGACATAAACGAGATTGCTGCGGACGATTCGCACTTTTTCCGGTAGCGGACCGACGATGGGTTTGTCCTTTTTCTTCCGCGACGGCGGGAGCGTCCACGGGTCTTCGGCTGAATCCTCATCGGTCACACTGCAACGGACGCCAATGATTTCGCCGCTGCGTTCGGCGTCGCGCACGATGCTTTCAACTTTTGCAAAAGTCATCCGACGTATGCTTGATAGAAACGCCCATTGGTCCGGGTATGGATTGAAACCGGCGTCGAGAAAAACGCTGTTGCTTTGGGCACGCGGCAGATGTTGCAGCGGTAACGCGATGAGATTGCCAAAGCCGCCTTTTGGCATTGTGTCCTGACTCGGAAACAAGCGGTCGTAGGAGTCGAGGCCAAGTTGATGACGGCGCTCCATCGTCCGGGTGAGAATGGCCGCTCCGAGTTTTCGCGCAAGACCGGCTGGCAGCGGTGCGTCAAAGAAAATCCAGATATGGCCGCCGCGACCCGAACGTGACCGTTCGAGGGCGGCGGGAATTTTCCAGCCGGTGCAGGTCTGAAGAAATGCACCCACATCATCCTGCCAAGTCGCCTTGTCAAAATCGGCGGCTAGAAACCAGCACGTTTCATCCGTCAACAACGGATAAACGCCGGCCGTCAGCTTGCCGGTGAGATGGTCGTGAATAACCGGATCGGTCAGCGAAAAATATTCCTTTGGCTCGTCGGGCCTTTTCTGTAATGGACTGCTCCAGACTTTGCGATAGGCCGGCGAATAGCCAGCCTTGCCATTCCGCCCTTCCCAGCGCACCGCATAAACATCCTCACGTCCGCGAAACAGGCTGCGGAACAGCTTCACTTTTTCTTCCGGGCTGGATTTGGAGTTTATCGTGGAACCGGCAACGACAACCGCTGGCATAGTGGTCGGAGCAGCCGCTTTACTTTCAGGAAGCCCAAGACGATACCGCAAATCGCGGTTTTCCGCGCGCAACCGCTCACACTCAGCGAGCGCGTCAGCCAATTTCTGTTCAACGGGCAACGAATCCACGCCGCCAATCATGTTCGATTGCAGATTTGGACGCGACGCAAAATTCCCGCTCTGTTCATCTATGTGCATTCAAAAGAATGGCTCCGGCGCGCTCGCCTCGTCCCATTGTATGTCGCGCCCGCGCCCGTCAAGGTTGTCCGAAAAACCAGAAGGCGCTTCGCGCCGGTGTTCCTTTTGCGGCTCCACCATTGACTGGCGCATGCGCGACATGGACGCGGCTCTTAGGATTGCGCGCCGGGATTGTTCAGCCGGAGTTTCCAACAATCAGGTTTGACCACAAGCCGTGCATGAGATGACGGCGAGCCATCAGTGGGAAATTCAAGAATCCAATGTCAAGATTTATAGTTGACACTTGTATCCTTTTTGCTACTCTTGTGAAAGAATATGCCATTCATTCAGTTTCCATTCATCGAGGTGCCGAAGGAATTGCACCCCATCGTCGGCGAGCCGACGCCCGGCACTCGTGCTTATCGGCGTGAAGGAACATTCAAGGAATGTGGCGAGTGGCTGGAAAAGCTCGGCGAATACTATAAGGGGGATGTGGGGCTTTCGACCAACAGCGTTGTTCTGTTCGTGCCAGCTTCTCGCGCCAGCGTCTATAAACGCATCCGCGAAGGGAAGCTGACGGCGTTCTTTTTTTACGTTACCCACAAGGAAACGCGGTTGTTTGGCGCAAAGCGCAAGGCCAAGGAACGCCCTTTTATTGTCGTTTCCATCAGCGAGTGCAAAGCCTGGGCCGAGGAAATGAAACGCAGGGTTGGATTTGTGGACGACCCAGATGAAAGTCTTTTCAAGGAAAGTGAACGCCTGCTCCAAGCCACAGGCGGGGAGGAACCGACGGAGAAGGAAGCTAGGGAAGCCACGGAGTTTGCCGAACGCGACCCGAAGGACAAGGGCAACCGGAAGGTGCGGTATCAAAAGGAACGGAGCACCATCTATGACGACTACAAGCAACAGGATATGCTTTATTTGATGACCGAATTGAAAGCGGCAATGTCGTCGCCTGAAAAGGCCGCTGCCCTGCGGCGGCGGTTGCGAAAGGGAATGGCGTGGGACAAGGAGAACAAGACTTGGAAATTGAAGGAGGAGAGATGATGTCGTATGCCAACGGAAACACAATTTAATGACCGTTTGATTCGTTTCCCGGAATTGGAGAAGATTTTCGGGGTCTGCAAGCGAACGGTAAGACGGAGAGCGGAGAGCGGCGAGTTGCCGCCGTTACGAAAGATTGGCCGCGCCGTCGGAATGTTGGAAAGCCAGGTCAAAGCATATTTTCAAAAGTTGAGTCAACCGAGTTAATTGAAAGGACAATATGATCGCTTACATCTATCGCCACAAACGACAACGCAACGGCAAAACGGTTTTCAGTCGAATTTGGCGGGCGCGGCTGAAATTGGATGGCGACTTGAAACCTCGTGACATTTCCCTGGGCGTTTCCGACAAACAAGTGGCCGAGCAAAAATTACGGGACATTACCCGCGACCATGAACGGGTGTCAGTCGGCTTGCTGGCGCCGGCGGCGCAACGCGAAACGTTTGAAAACCCAATGGAAAGGCTGGTGGAGGGCTATGTGGCCGACTTGAAAGCGTTGGGACGCTCTACCGATCACGTCCGGCATGTGGACAAGCGGTTGCGGCGGCTCATGCGGGAATGCCACTGGCAGAGCCTCCGCGATGCCACGGCGGATTCGTTCCTGCGCTGGCGCGCCGAACAAACGCAGGCACCCAAAACCATCAATGAATATCACGCTGTCCTGTCAGCCTTGTTCACCTGGTTGCGCAAACAAAATCGCGTTGTGGTCAACCCGTTTGAAATCATCAGCAAAGTGGATTCGCGCGGTCGGGAACGCATCCGCCGGCGGGCATTGAGCGACGACGAAGCCAAGCGATTGCTGGCAGGACCGCGCAAGCTGCTTTATCTGCTGGCCATGCACACCGGTTTGCGGCGTGGCGAAATCAACGCCTTACATGGAGGCGATTTTCACATGGATACGGCCAATCCGTATTGGATGCTGCCTGCCAAATTCGTCAAGAATCGTAAAGAGCAGCCCCGTCCGCTGCATCCTGAACTGGTCGAGGAATTGCAGAAGTTGAAAGCCGCTGGAAAATTGAAGTCGGGAGACCTGATGTTTCCAGACGGAGTTCCGCCCATGAAAGTGATCCGTGCGGACTTCACGGCGGCTGGTATTCCCCTCACGGACGAACGTGGTCATCGCGTGGATTTCCATGCGTTGCGGACGACCTACATTACCCGTCTGCAACGCGCCGGCGTCTCGCCTCGTGAAGCGATGGAACTGGCCCGGCACAGTGACATGCGTTTGACGATGAAGACCTACACGGACGTGGCGCAGCTACCACTGGCGGCAACGGTTCGGAAATTACCTTCAATCGCAGACACACAAATAGACACACAAACTTTAGTCGCCGACCGTCCTGCTGTGTCACCGACTGTCCTCGGAGTGAAACCCCTCAAGGTAGGTAAAACCATTGGAAACATTGACGAAAATCATCACTCGTCACTAGCTGTCATCAACGGTCACAAAAATCAAACTGGCGGAGAGAGGGGGATTCGAACCCCCGATAGCTTTTGGCTATTCACGCTTTCCAGGCGTGCGCGTTAAACCACTCTGCCATCTCTCCAGGCCAATTTTGAGCCATATTATTCGCGTGATTCGCAGGTGAGGCAAGTTCATTCGGGATTCGCGCACTGCAGACGCGACGGATTTGTACTGATTGAACATCGTGATTTTGTTAAATAGAAGATTTTAAGCATGCCAAAAAAGTCATTTTTCGTATTTGCCATCCTGTCTTTGATTGCCACAGCGCTCACGGCCCATACGTCTCCGCCTGCCGCCGAAGAACAATTCATCGCCTTGCCGCTCACGAAGGCAGGAACATCCGAACCCGTCACAAACACGCTGGATCGTTACGGCGTTCCTTTCGTCGAAGAAGCATTGCCTTTGCAACAACACGGTTCAGCGGAGGTCCCGGTGGGAGGACAGGTGGACCGTATCTTTCTGCTGGGGATGACCGATGCGAAGCAGGCCACAACGAAGATAGTTGTCCCGGCTGTCGCCAGCGACCACATGCTCCCCCTCTATGGTTGGGCAGACCCGCGAAATACCGGCGTGCGGGCCATGATAGGAGACGAGATGGGACGCATCCGACTGAATTACGCGGATGCCACGAGTCAGGTTTTTCCTCTCATCCTGGGAGAAAGCATTTGGTACGGGCAGGCGTTTTATAATTATCAGGACCCTTTTTCAACCGATGCGGCTATGCGCCGTGCCTTCGCGCAGGCCCTGCGCCTTTACCCTCCCACGCCGGTGCGCGACGGCAATTATGTCGCCGTCATCAAACCCAGGCCGGTCCCGCTTCGCAGCATCACCGTGGAAAATTCCCGGGAGAAAAATGGAACGCTGGTGATTGTCGGCATTTCCGTCGAGTCGGCGGTCACCAATGGCATTGCGGGGACAACTGCTCTCGCGGCCGGCGTTATGCCCGCGGATTTTGCCAGGTTTGCGGATGAAAAGCCCCTGCGCGCGCTCGGCCAGGACGAGGAAGAATCACAACGGCAATTGGAAAATCTCAGAAAGGTGCTTTATAGCAGCGATGAAAGTTTCAAAGGGCCGGTCACTCTCAAAATACCCTCCGGATACACGGGCCCAATGGTTTCCTTCGGCGGAAGCATATACGCCGAAGTTATGGCCAATGCGTTCTATTATAACGTGCAGGATATCCTGGCTAAAATCGATGAAACGGGGATGTATCATACTTCAACCAAAAACGCCATTTCCTGGGGAGGCTATCGAGGGTTTGGAACTTTCCGCAAAAATGTCGGCGCCTATTACGGCGTTGCCTATACGCGCGACATGGGCCGCAGCCTTCAGGAAATCACCGCGCTTGGATTTACCAATGACGCCGAACGCTGCGCCGATTGGTGCCTGAAAACGGCCCGGCTCTTCCAAACCAGGCCGTCCCTCAAATACAAAGGCGTTGTGCTTCCCCCGCATTGGGGCGATTTGGCCAACAGCCCGCGCAACCCCAGCTTCGAGAACGACGGTCAGGGCCTGACGACGATGTTTATCTATAAGCTCTGGCAGCGGCTACCCGACCGTGACGCCTGGCTGCGCGCTCATTGGTCGGATGTTCAATGGCTGGGCGACTGGATACTTTGGCAATTTGCGCATCCGGAAATTTCCGGTGCCACCAATGGCGTGCTTTATACGACAGGCGAAAGCGCCAGTGGAAATGGATATTCCGTCTATCCCGACAGCGCCTGTATGAATGCTCTCCGGGCGCTGGCCGTAATGGCTGATTCCATCGGCGAAACGGACTCCGCCCGCGCGTGGCGTGCCCGTGCCGATCTCATGCAGGAAGCCATCGGCAGGCAATACGTCATACCGGACCCAAAATATGGCCCTGTTTGGACGCTGGATTATGCCGATTGGTCATACGACAGCACAGTTCTTGGCCCTTTAATTTTTTTGGCGGATTACCAGGGATTCGCGCCGGAGGATGAGAACGACGATTGGCGATCCATCGATGCAGCGGCTTACCGGCGGTTGATTGACACGTTCCGCCCCTGCCAGCCTTTCGGTTTTTATGGCAAGGCGATGGGTTATGGCCAGGGATTCGTCACGCAATCGGCGCTGCTGTTGGACCGGATGCGCGACGCCACCACCATGCTGGATTGGGACGCAAAAGAAATTTACGACCCGCGCTTCAACCAGTTCGATCATTTCGTTGTTTCGGAGGGCGTACAGATTTCTCCTGACGGCCGTTATTGGTATCGGTTTGGTGATTTGGGAAACGGAGTTCAGGAAGGCGAAACCATCAAGACCTTGCGCCTGGTCATCGGCGCGGACGATACACACCCGGCCCGTCTGCAGTTTTATCCCCGGATGCCCTATGACTGGAACGAAATCGCTGTAAAGAAATACCCCGTAGTGTTTGAAAATTCAGGCAACCTGGAAACTGCGTTTCTGCAGTACACACTCAAACGCGCCAGCCACGGCATGAAACTGCAAATTCACGCCGATAAGGATTTGGGTATCGTAGGCATGCGGCTCGGCCCATTCGAAAAAGCCCCGAAACCCTCGGACATTCGGGTCAACGGGAAAACCCCCACCGACGCTACAGTTCTTCAAAGCGGCGACTCCTGGTGGATCAAATTCACCGCCCCGATCTCGTAGGGCAGGCGTCCCCGCCTGCCGGTTCTGGCGGCATCTTGCCGCCAGTTTTATGCTGACAACCCCGCCAAACAAATGCACCCTATGCGCCGGCCCCATGGCGCAACAAAAATGAAAACGAATCATTTTCTTCTTCCCATTTTATCTCTGTTCATCCTGACGCTTGCCGTTTCAGCCGCGCCCGATGACCCGCTGGAAGCCGGCTTCCTCAACCCGCCGAATTCCGCCAAACCGCAGACCTGGTGGCATTGGATGAACGGCAACGTCACCAAAGAGGGCATCACCCTCGACCTGGAAGCCATGAAACAAATCGGGCTGGGCGGGGCGACGATTGTGAACGCGGACTGCGGTATTCCGCGCGGGCCCGTAATATTCATGAGTCCCGAATGGCAGGACGATTTCAAATTCGCCGTGTCTGAGGCGCATCGCCTTGGCCTGCAAATGGCCGTGGAGAATTGCGCCGGTTGGTCCAGCAGCGGCGGGCCATGGGTCACCCCTTCCAACGCGATGCAGCGCGTCACAACCAGCGAAGTGAAAGTGTCTGGCCCCGGCGATTTCGACGGCGCACTGCCCCAGCCGCCTACAAAACTGGATTTCTACCGTGACATCGCCGTGCTCGCCTTTCCCGCAGGTCCGCGCCCGGCCATCGGAGAACTCAGCGACAAGGCTGGTTTTCGCGGTCGCGAGGTGGAATCGTCAACGGCGAATGATAACCCGGCCGCAGGAGTTATTCCGGGCCGCGACATCATTGACCTTACTTCCCAACTGAGCGCCGATGGACACTTGAACTGGCATATTCCCGCGGGCAACTGGACGATCCTGCGCGTCGGTTACACGCCAATCGGAGTGAAGAACCATCCCGCGCCTATCGAAGGCACCGGCCTGGAATGCGACAAACTGGACCCGTCCGGCCTGGACGCCCATTGGGCCGGGTTTATGCAAAAATGCCTCGACGATATCGGGCCATTGGCCGGCACGACACTCTATGCTTCGTTCATCGACAGTTATGAGGTCGGCGACCAGAACTGGTCGAAAAGTTTTCGCGCGGAATTTATCCGGCGGCGCGGTTACGATCCCCTGACCTATTTGCCGGTATTCACGGGCCGCATTGTCGATAGTCCCGAGGTTT
This sequence comes from Candidatus Sulfotelmatobacter sp., assembly GCA_035503455.1. Taxonomy (GTDB): domain Bacteria; phylum Verrucomicrobiota; class Verrucomicrobiia; order Limisphaerales; family UBA11358; genus UBA11358. The sequence goes on from DATJTK010000132.1 coordinate 44,398, forward strand.
CCGAACGTTTTCTTTGGGACGTGCGCCGCACCATCGCCGACTGTTTCGCGGACAATTACTACGGCCATTTTGCCGAACTTTGCCGGGAACACGGCTTGCAAAGCATGGTGGAACCGTACACCGGGCCATTCGAATCGCTGCAATCGGGCGAACCGGAGGACCTGGTCATGGGTGAATTTTGGGCCGGCAGCCAGGGAGAGCCATCGGTCAAGCTCGCATCGTCGGTAGCCCACATCTATGGCAAGACCATCGTCGGCACGGAAACCTTTACCGCCGCTCCGGAACATGGGCGCTGGCAGAATGATCCCTATTCGCTCAAGGCGCTGGGCGATTTGATGTATACGTGGGGTGTCAACCGCTATACGTTCCATCGTTACGCCATGCAGCCATGGACGAATCGCTGGCCGGGAATGACCATGGGGCAATGGGGCTTTCATTTCGAGCGCACCGAAACCTGGTGGAACGAGGGCAAACCCTGGATCGCTTATATTTCACGCTGCCAGTTCCTCCTGCAACAAGGCCGCTCTGTCCAGGACGCCGCGTATTTTGACGGCCAAAGCGCGCCGGTCGAGCGGCGCGACGGCAATCCTGCCCTGCCCGCGGGCTATGACTTTGATGCCGTGGATGCCGACGTGCTTCTGCACGGCGCGACTGTGAAAGACGGCCGGCTTACCCTGGCCAGCGGCGCAAACTATGCCGTCCTGGTCCTGCCGCCCAACGACATCAACATGACGCCCGATATGCTCGACTGCATCCGAGGACTCGTTCGCGACGGCGCCACAGTCGTCGGTCCGCGTCCCCAACATTCCCCGAGCCTCGACGATTACCCGGCGTGTGATCGCCATGTGCGGGCCATCGCCAGGAAAGTCTGGGGCAACTGCAACGGCACAACCGTCCGCGAACACAGGTTCGGCAAAGGCCGGATAGTTTGGGGCGAGTCCCTGGCCGATATTTTCTCCGAACAGAAGCTCCAACCGGATTTCGAATTTCACGGTGACGACAACGCCACGGACCTGGTTTATACGCACCGCATCGACGGCGCCACGGATATTTATTTCGTCTCCAACCAACGGCAACGGTTTGATTCCGCCGATTGCACGTTCCGCGTCAGCGGCAAGTCGCCCGAATTATGGGACGCCCAGACGGGCGTTATTCGTCCCGCGCCGGTCTGGCATGAGAAAGCCGGGCGAACGATAGTTCACCTGGACTTTGATCCATCGGGATCGATCTTTGTCGTGTTCCGCAACGGGCCGCGCCAGGACCATTTGGTATCGGCCGAATTCCATGGGTCGAACCCTTCCGAATCGCCCAGGCCGGTGGACCTGCAAATCCTGCACGCCGCCTACGGAGATTTTGATTCGGACGCAACCCCACGGGTCAAAGACGTAACCGAAAAGCTCGCGTCCATGGTCAAGGATGGCCAGTTGAGCGTGAGGGCGGATAACGACATGGCAGGAGGCGATCCGGCGCTGGACATTCCCAAGAAGCTGCGCGTGGATTATTCGCTCAACGGTGAAGTTAAACATGTCGTGGTCGCGGAAAACGACACGCTTGTGCTGCCGGAAACTTCGAGCATCGGCACACCGCCGCAATGCGAATTCACGATGGCTGCGAATGATTCGCCGTCAGTCACCCTCTGGGACAATGGTCGCGCTGACTTGCGCCTGGACAACGGGCAAACCCTGCACGCCGACGCCAGTGACGTCCCTGAACCACAGGAAGTTGCCGGTCCCTGGACCCTGAATTTTCCACCGAACTGGGGCGCTCCGGCATCGGTCACACTGGGCCACTTGATTTCATGGACCGACGATTCCGATTCCGGTGTGCGCTATTTTTCGGGCACGGCGACTTATGAGAAGGACCTTGAGATTCCCGCCGAGCGTCTGGCTGCCGGTCGCGAGCTTTGGCTCGACCTCGGCGAGGTGAAGAATTTCGCCCAGGTCTCCGTGAACGGACACGATTTCGGTGTTCTTTGGAAGCCGCCATTTCGCGTGAATATCACCGATGCCGCGCAACCGGGCGCCAACAAACTGGTGGTCAAGATCACCAACCTCTGGCCAAACCGCCTGATTGGCGACGAGCAACTGCCGTCCGATCGCGAATGGGACGGCAAGAAACTCAAGGCCTGGCCGCAATGGGTGCTCGATGGCAAACCTAGTCCGACCGGACGGTTCACCTTCACGACCTGGCATCATTATACGAAAGATTCGCAACTGCTCGAATCGGGCTTGATCGGGCCGGTCAAATTGGAAACCGCCGAAATCGTTACGGCCAAATAAATTCCGAGGGGCTACTTTGGGTCAATTTTCGGCGTTCCATATTTAAACAATTTTTCCACATCATTCCAGCGGGCGGGTTTCAGGCGCAGGAAGCGGAGCATCCAAAAATCGCCGCGTTTGCGGAAGCCGCGAATGCGCTTGCGCCATTCGAAAATATGCCCGCGCATTCGCCAGACATCGACGAAGGCATCCAGATAGGATTTTTTGATGTAACTCCATCGGCGAATCATGAGGAAGGTCACAAAGGATTCGGCCAGCACCATGGCGAAATGGGGTATGAGCAACAGGAAGAGGATATGCTGCGGATTTTTCAGCAGAAAAAGGATTTCGTTGCGATTGGTCAGAAAACGTTTGGTCTCGGTGGTCCGCATCTCGACGGTTTTGGTGTTTCCTTCCGGGTTCACCACGGCCGCGCCGCGGTGATGGACCTTCGCCGACGGCACGCAGACGACTTTGCCGCCGGCAACCCAAACGCGCCAGGCCAAATCCGTCTCATCCACATAGATCAGCAATTCTTTCGCAAAGCCGCCAATCTTCCGGAACATTTCGGTTTGGACAAACAGGCTGCAACCGGGCGAGTCGAACGTTTCAGCCACTTCGGTCGCGGCGGGTCCCCCGGTGGCAATCCCAAAAATGTCGATACCGCCGCCGACGCCGCCGGCCTGGAACGTGTTATCGTCATAATCACAGACAAAGGGAGCGGCGGATTGCGCGTTTGCCTTGCGCGTTTCGTCGTACAGTTTTTCGAGGCAGTCCGGCTCCAGCCACGTGTCATTATTCAGGAACAGGAGAAATTCGCCCGTGGCGACGGCCGCGCCGTTGTTGTTCGCGCCGGTATAAACCAGGTTCGCGCCGTTTTGGACGACCTGTCCGCGTGCCCCCGAGCGCGCCAGCCAATCGTTGGTGAATTTGACGGAATCGTCCGAAGAATTGTTATCTGTCAGAATGACCTCAATCTCCTTGAAAATCGTTTGGCGTTCCAGGGATTCGAAACAGCGCGGGAGCCATTTAACGCCGTTGTAGTTTAGAACCACCACGCTGATTTTCGTCTCTGAAGCCATTAGGGACACTATTTTGAAGATAGATTATAAATTAAAGCGGTAAAAACCAGCGCAAAATGCGGTAGCGGCTCAATTTGAAAATTATTTGCGTAATCGGGTAACGACACAGGCTGCCGCCGCAAAGAGTAAAAAGCAAAGAATAATCCAATACAAAACCGGCCAATCAAAGTAACTGTCTGCAATCATTCTTTCCTCGCTTTCTCGATTTGATACGCCGCTCCAACCTTTACCGCATTTTGGACATTGGTAACTGACCATGAACCGTCCGCCTGCGCTTGCCGTCTTGGAGTGCGGTGGCAAGTCCGCGCGACACCGCTTTCGGACGTCGTTGGACCTTCAAACGGAAATTGACGCTCCGAAGTAGTACGACTCCCGAAAGCGGTGTCATCCCGACGCGTCGGGACACTCCAGGACGCAAGCCAGTTCTCACGAATCTCCTCGGCTCTAGATGGCTCATTGAGAGTGACTCGCGCGCGCCGGTGGCGCGCGCCGTCACGACGGGCACGTCGTGACCCACCGGCCTTTGCGGCGTCTCTACCAGAATACGCGCAAAATGCATTCACAACGTGGATGCCAATTCCTTTATCGCCCCGACAAAATTTGCCTGCGATACCTTCCAGTCCAGGCTCTTCGTGAGCGCGCGGAGGTCGAGTTTGGCCAGATAATTTCGGCCCTCGCGCTGGTTGCGGATTTCATCTTCGGCCATTCTTTTAAAGGCCTGCCTGTCGAAACACGGGGCATACCGAACAAAATCTCCAAAAACCGGGCGGTAACATGACAAATCATAAGCCACCACCGGCACGCCAGCCGCCAATGCTTCGCCGACGACAATGCCCCAGCTTTCGTAATAGCTCGGCATCAAAAAGACGCGGCTGCTTTTAAGCAATCGGAATTTTTCCTCCTCGGACACCAGTCCGCTAAACGTTATGTTTTCCGCCAGCCCCATTTCGCGAATTTTTGGTTCGAGCAAGTCCTTGCTTTTGCCGATGACGACCGCGCGAAAATCCGGCAATTGCTGTTTCAACCAGGCGAGCGTCGCAAGCAAATCATCAATTCCTTTTTGCGGGTGCACGCGTCCAGTCCAGACGGCGTCGAATTTTTTGGGCTGTTCCGTGACCCGATCGGCTGCCGACAGGTCGCTGCCGTTGGGCACATAGCGCAAACGGGATTCCCGGTAGCCCAGCTTGAGCGCATAATCCCGCATTTCGGGATGGCTATAGGTCAGAATGCCATCGGGCACGCTTCGGAACCGGCGCAATGAAAAGTGTTGGCTCATCCAATAATAAAGTGAGGCCAGGCGGGTGGGGGTCACGTCCGCACGGCTTTTGAGCAGGACCTGGCTGAAGCTCGGCGCGATCATCCCTAAATAGAGCATTTTTTTGCGCGCGCAGGACCGCATGAGCGGTATGGTATCAAACCAATAATCCGACGATGCGTATGCGATGTCGTCCGGTTTGACCTCATCCAGGCGCGAGAGCGCGCCGAGCAGGCGGCGGCGAAAATCCCATAACAATCGAAATTGACCGGGCAGCGTGGCGACGTTCCCGAGATTGCCGGGTCCGTCATCCGTAAGGGTCAGGTCCAGCGGCAAATTCATTTTCCGCAGGAAATTTTGAAAGGCGTGACCGCCGAAATAATGAACGCCGTAGCCCGCGTCAATCGTGGCGCGCGCCATGTGATAAAAATAAATGTCTCCCCCGCCGATGTTCTCGGAAAAGATGCCATTGACAAAGAAGATGACCCGTTGTCCGGAAGAATTTGTTATTTCGGACGGCATGGTGGAGTTAGCGCGGCGATTTAGACGGCACGGCGGCATTTTGGCTGAATGCGGTGAAAATTTCAATTTTTTGAGGATTTTCCAAGTAAAAGCCGGTTTTTTTGACCATCGAAAGGGACAATTCGATTTTTGGGCGATTTGCACGGCGGAAAACATCAAAAAATAAGGGGCTTTTGAATGTACCAAAGTCTCTTTTTTGGGGGAACTGTCCCCCCATCAAGGCGGAATGTGGGGACATATCCCCGGCGGGGATTGGGTTGATGGATTGTTGGATTATTGGAGGAATGGATTGTCGGAACACGCGGCTGGAAGCCGCCTTAACCGGCAGGCAGGATGCCTGCCCTACATGATGGAGGGGTGCGTTAACGACGTTGATGGTGTTCATAGCGATTATCCGCGTTCGAACGACTGGCCGATTGGGAAATCGGCGGCACGGCAGGTTTGGAAACCTGCGCTACGGTGGCGGTGAAGTCTTTGGAGTTGCTTCTTGTAGGCGGTCTGGGTGACAGGTTCACCGGACAAAGCGAGGCGAATGGGGATGCCGCGGGCGACGCGTTCGGAAACGCGTTTTACGAGTTCGACTGTGACTTTGGATTCCGGGCCGGATTTTTTTGCCGGTTTGCCGGGTGGCTCAACGTCTGATGAATTTTCGGTTTCCATATTTTTACAATTCGAATTTCTCAGATGCACGGAGCAGTACAAGAACTACATTTGGAACCCCCAAAAAGTTGAATGTTGGTGGGAGGATTTGGGGACGGAAATTTTTGGATTTATTTTTTGGGGACCGCGAAATACACGAATTGCACGAAAACGGAGGGGCTTTGGGGCTACGGATGGATGCGGAAGATTGAACAACAAAGGCACGAAGGGTATTCCGGCAAATATTCCGGCAAATACTTCAATAAGAGCAACCGACGCCTTTAGTAGACGCCTTTAAGCCGGGACGGAAACGGCTTCCTGGCCGATTTCATCTCGGCCAGATCCTCGTCAATCTTTTTAAGAAGCTTCCCTGGAACCGGGTTAACGCTTTGTCGCCTCGCCAACGCGTTGCATTGGCAGTACCTCAAGCAGACGGATTCGACAGTCGCAAAGGACTTAGCCCAAAAGATTGCGGCGATGGCTAATATCTTGAACCCCGCTGGGGTTCTCAATTAGCGGCTGTGCCGGAGAGGGCGGTTGAAAGGCCAACTGCTCGCGCTCCTGGTTCGCTCATGGCGTGGATTGATGACGCGGGCTTTCAGCCCTTGGGGACGTTTCTGCGGTTTGTTCCTGGGGCGTTGCCCCAGGCTGGTATGGAAGGCGCCGTTGGCGCTGAAGCGATGCGAGGTATTTGTAGAAAATAGTCAAAAAAGAATCCTTTAGGAGCGACATCTTCCGCGAGTACAGACGATGCCGCTCCGGACGGAGCTTGATGTGTGTTGGGGGGGCATCCGTTTTCTACAAATACTGCAGCCCTAACGGGCTTGGTCTTGAAGATGTGAGTGAGGGCGATGGTCTGTGCATGGGGCGTGTTATTGCGCGTTGCTCAAATATAGCGTTCCGGTGACGGTTATTCCTGGTCGTTGAATTGCGAAACGAACCTGCAACAGCGTGCGAAAGCGGTGTCATCCCGACGCGTCGGGACACTCCAAGACGCAAGCGAGCTTTTGAAGAATGGCCACAAATTAAGATTCGCGGTGGCAGCACCACATGCGAACTCGCGCGGCTCCCGCTTCGCCTGGCTACGGCGCGGCAAGTCGCTCAGGCAACTTTTACTTTTACGCTGTGCCCCTTTAATCTGCGCGCGGTTTAATTTTGCGATGATCCGGTGCGCATGTTCGGATGCGACATCCACGAAGAGATGCCGCTCGCGCACATCCACGGTGCCGACGACATTGCCCGGCCGGAACGCCGCGTGAGGGCACGCGGCCTACGCCTACAACCCGGTACGTATCACCTATTGCGTCATGAACGGGCGTACCATTACTATCGCCTTGTGGATAAAAATCGCATCGAAGCTTTCAGCGACGGCGTGCTTGCCATCATCATCACCATCATGGTGCTGAACCTGACCGTGCCGGCCACACCAGACATTTCCGAGCTAAAGTCGCGGTTGCCCATCTTCCTGACGTACGCGCTGAGCTACCTGTACGTTGGCATTTACTGGAACAATCATCATCATCTATTGAAGACGGCGCGGCGGGCCAGGGGCGCGGTGATGTGGGCGAACCTGCACCTGCTTTTCTGGCTGTCGCTCTTTCCTTTCATGACGGGTTGGATGGGGGAAAACCATTTTGCGGCGGCGCCTACGGCTGTTTATGGGTTCGTGCTGATGATGGCGGGGATCGCGTACTTCATCCTGCAAAGCACGATCGTGGCGGACCATGGACACGATTCCAAACTGGCGGAGGAACTTGGCAAAGACTGGAAAGGAAAACTTTCGATTGTCCTTTACGCAGCGGGGATCGGAATCGCCTTTTGGCACGCATGGATTTCATCGGGCATCTACACGATTGTAGCGTTGTTTTGGCTGATACCAGACAAGCGCCTGGAGCGGGTCATTCATGAGTTGGGGGAGTGATCTGCGGAATTAAAAAGGAAAAAGGAAAAAGGTGAGGACGAGGATGATCCCTTTACTCCGCGCCCTTATCGTACGAGAGCCTTTATGATGGCGACGACGATACCGATTGAGGCGAGGAAGATAGAAAGAAAGCTCGTAATTCCGCCGCGGATGCTCGGAGCGAAGGAAAGGAGGACACCAATCACGCCGAAAATGATTGCGATGATGGCCAGCGCGAATCCGGCGCCCGGACTGACAAAGAAGGCGGCTATGGCGGCGCCAAGGGCGATGATCGACGGGATGCTAAAGTGGGGTTTATTCTGTGCGACTGCTGTTTGCATAGTGTCCGGCTTTTCCGGCATTTATTCTTACAGCATTCCGGGGACCGAAAGCAGGCACCCTGGATAAGGCGGAGTTTATCGTTAAAAGGCAAGGACCCGTGAGAAAAATCCGTCGAAGCTCTGATTCGGCCGACAAATCTTGCACGATGGGGTTTGGAATATTGCACGTTGCGCGGCGCCCACCGTACATCGCGACGGGATTTGTTTGGTGTACACGCTTTAGCGTGCTCTGGGTCCGCCCTCCAGTCTTCAAGCCGCCCCGGAGCACGCTAAAGCGTGTACACCAAACCAAATTACGCCTGGCGGACACGTCCGCCCTGCCATAAAAGACCCCAGAAAACCGGATTTTTCTTTTATTTTATATAGAAGCAGCAATGATTCCTCATGCCTGAAATTCAGTCGTTTTCCATTAAATACGAGGGCGAAGCTTTGGCGGATCATACGATTGATGTTCTTGATCTTGCCCCCGCCTTGCTTGCATTGCCGACTTTGATCCAGGAAGCAAATCGCATTGCCAATAACGACGGCTCAACCCTTTCAATCAGGGTGAAACCGCCGTCTGTGTCCGCATCCGCCGGCAGTTTTGAAATTGGGTTTTCGGTGATTCGCGATGCTGTCGAACATTCGGTTGATTTCTTCAATGCGCCGGGCGTCAGCGCATTGACCAATGCGACCAGCCTTTTGTGGTGGGGAACGGCCACGGCCACGGCCGGGGCGGAGGCGACGTTGATTGCGTTTGTCCGTTTCATGGAAGGGCGAAAGGCGCAGAAAGTCACCCGAATTGACGATAGTTTTGTCGAAGTGGAAACCGATGGGGACAGCATAAAAATCCGCGCGAAAGTCTGGGAACTGTATCAATCGCCAACCATCCGCGCGGCATTTTACCAGGTGGTGAAACCGTTGGAACGCGATGGGGTGGAAAAATTGGAGTTTAAGAGTCCGGCTGGCCAGACCGCGGAGGTCAAACAAGAGGATGCGCCATTTTATTTGCCCCCGCCGGAGCATGTGGAACCGCTGCAGGAGTTTCCGCCTCGGGAAACGTTTGTGAACGTGGTCCACATGTGGTTTCGCAACGGAAATAAATGGAGGTTCAGTGAAGGCGACAATGAATGGTCGGCCGACGTCAAGGACCACAGATTTATCGAATCGCTGCTGAAGGGCGAAGAGACGATTTCAGCGAATGATTATCTGAAAGTGGTCGTGAAACAAACGCAAACGCGCTACGGCTCAACGATCCATTCGGATTACGAAATTTTGAAAGTTTTGGAACACAGGAAAGTGCCGAAACAGATACCGTTGCCGGACCGGGGACAGAATGTGAGAGCGTGAGAGCGTTTGGTGTACACGCTTTAGCGTGCTCGGCGTTCGCATTCCGCAGAAAACAGTAAGGGACCAGGCACGGAGCACGCTAAAGCGTGTACACCGAACGCAGCGCCGCTTGCCAATGGACACCAAACATAGTTGGCATGGCCTTGGCTAATTTAGAGTCATGCCTTTGGAGGTCAGTTGGTATGACATTGCAATACGCCTGCTTTTGACGGTATTGGGCGGGGCGTTGATTGGATTAAATCGCGAAGAGCGCGGACAAGGGGCGGGATTGCGGACGACTCTATTGGTTGCGTTGGCGGCTTCGGTCTCGATGATTCAGGTCAATCTCCTGCTGAACGTCGTCGGAAAGGCGCACGACTCTTTTGTGGTCATGGATTTGATGCGGTTGCCGCTGGGTATTCTTTCGGGCATGGGATTTATCGGCGGCGGCGTGATTTTGCGGAAGGGGAGCGTCGTGAGGGGCGTGACCACGGCGGCGACGCTTTGGTTTGTCACGGTCATGGGCCTTTGTTTTGGCGGCGGCCAACTCGGGATGGGCCTGGGAGCGCTGGTTTTAGGTTTGGTGCCGCGGTTGAAGCGGACTCGCTGCCTTCGTGTCTCAAGATGCTGAACATTATGCGAGACCGGTGCGGCGATGCCGGTTTTCCTGGCCGGCGCTGGCCCTTTTCATAATCGCGTTCGGCCTGGCGCCGCACTTTTGGAGAAGATTTTCCGCGCGCTGGAGGCGCCAGTTTGACGCCGGCCCGGCGGGCTTTGGACAAACCGATGGCAATGGCTTGTTGAGGCGACCGCGCTCCGTGTTTTCCTTCACGGATATGATGAAATTCCTCGCGCACGAATTCTCCCGCCTGGGTGGAAGCAGCTTTACCCTCGCGCTTGTCTTTGTGCGCACGTTTAATTGTTTCTTCTTCAGGCATGAGATTATTTTTAGCCTGATTTGTGCCATTGTTGATGGCGTTGAAGCGTTGAAGCGTTGAAGCGTTTACCCAACTCGTCGGGCCAGGCACCGGTCTAAGTTTCAGTGAATCAATGGTTAGCCGGAACGCGCCCGTGGCGCGTGTGCCGGAAGTCGGAACCGCTTCAACGCTTCAACACTTCAACGGTTCAACGTTCTCCATAAGTGCAGAATGCACGTTTGTCATGCAAAATCGGGCGAGGGCAGGCTTTGCTTTAGCTTCAGGACGGGCGCGAAAAGGTCGCCGTGTTTTTCGACGCGTTTAAGGACGTCTTCGGGTTCAAACACGAGAGTCGTTCCGTTATCTTTCCCCGCTTCCACTTCATCCCAGGTGATGGGCGTGGAAACCGCGGGCGTTTCTTTCGCGCGCATCGAATAAACACAGACGGTGGTCTTGTGGTCATCGTTTTGGCTCCAATCGACGAATACTTTTCCTTTGCGCAGGGACTTTTGCATGTTGGACACGATGGATTCGGGGAACGCTTTTTCCAATTCGGCGGCGATGCCTCGGGCGAAAGCTTTGGTTTGTTCATATGTGGCGGCGCGATTCAGCGGCACATAGATTTGGAGTCCTTTTGAGCCTGAAGTCTTCGGAAAGCTTTTTAGCTTTGCCTTGTCCAGGAGCGATTTCAGCCGCAGGGCGGTTTGGCAACAATCTGTGATGTCGGCGGGCGCGCCGGGATCCAGGTCGAAAACGACGGCTGTAGGCTGCATGATTTTGGGCGCGCGATGGAGGAAGACGTGAAGTTCCAGGTCCGCGAGGTTGACCGCCCAAACGAGCGCGGGCAAGCTGTTCATGACGCAAAAATCAATTTTACCGCCTTCGGACCTGGGGACTTCATGTGTTTCAACCCAATCGGGCCGGTGCGGCGGGCATCGCTTTTCATAAAAGAACAATCCGTCAACGCCGTCGGGATAACGCTTGAGGGTAATCGGCCTGTCCCTTAGCCCGGATATTTCATAGTTAGATTTGATTTTGACAAGAATGGTGCGGAGGCGGGCGACGAGGGCGATTTTTCGATCGATTGGGTTGCCTAACCGAGGTCCCCGTGCGTTCGGGGATGGAAATCTGGCTTGGGCGC
>DATJTK010000133.1:0-10292 GCA_035503455.1 Candidatus Sulfotelmatobacter sp.
CGAGCTATTGGTTCGCCTGGGATTGGATCTGCCGAGCCTTCCGAAGCTGGTGCAAAATGTAGTGGAGAAAAACAGGGGTTGATCTTCAAAAAACCCAGCAAATCTGCGTTTTTCCCTCTTGAACTGACGAACTTGGGTTAGGCTTTGCGACGGGGGAAGAGCATCGAGAGCCCGCCCAAACCAGCCAACGCGATGGTCGTGGGTTCCGGAGCTGGATCGGCGGAATCCGGAACAGGGGCCATACCGAAGGGGGTCATTCCGTATTCATTGAAACCCGCAATTGGCGTATAAATAGTTGCCCCCGTTTGATAACAGAACGAATCGGACCACCCTAAAGCGACGCCATCGGTCAGGGCCGTTCCAAGGCTGGTCACAGTTCCGCCCATATTGTCCCAACCGACGACAACGAATTCATACGCGTCGTCATGCATGAACCCGCTTGTTGCGCCGCTTTGTTGCGCCGCTGCACGCGGCGCTACACGGCGCAGCGCGCCGTGTTCCACCACCCGTGTTCCACCACCCGTGTTCCACCACCCGTGTTTCACCCCCGTTCGTGGAGTTCGTTAACCGTTTCGTAAAGCATCTGAAACAAGAAAAACAAAAACCCCGCTCCGGTTACGGAGCGGGGGAAATGACAACCTATGAAACAGCAAACCCGCTGTTACGAATTAGGCTTTGCGACGGCGGAGGAAGAGCATCGAGAGCCCGCCCAAACCAGCCAATGCGATGGTCGCGGGTTCAGGAGTCACAACAGCAACACCGAATTGGTTAGCAGAAGACTGGAGTTCCGTAGCGTTGGGATCGCCAGTGCTTGTGCCAACTTCATTGTCGAACGGATTTGACCAACCATAGTCACTGGCCGTTGACCATGAAGTAGCCGAGGAATTGTAAGCAAGAACGATTTCTTCGATCGAGCTGCCGGTGGCAAGGGTCACGCCATTGATTTCGAACGGATTGCCAGAATTATAACCGACTTGTCCGGTAGCCAAACCTGAAGCCTCAGTTGCAACGGCAAGTGCGTTACCATTGCCCGCATCTTCGGCAATGTTCCAACCGCTGGACAACATATTAGTAATTGTACCCACAGGGTTTATCACAGACGTAGCGTTCGTAGCAACCTGATCCAAGGCGGTGCCAGTTCCACGAAGACCGAACGAGGTGCCTTGGGACGTCAAGTCGTCAGCGGTTCCGACTGGCGCCCAAAGAAGGATGGCGTCAATGTTGCCGGCGCCCGCTGCGTCAAACATAGGAGTGCCGCTGAAATCGTCCCAGACGGTTTTTGACGAAACTTCGAAGGAGATATAATCCTGAGCGAAGCTCGTCACGGCAGATGCCGCGAGGATTGTTGCGAGTATTGCGATTTGTTTTTTCATACTGTTGTTGTTTTTTTGGTTGGTTGTTTAAATGCTTACCAGAGATTATTGAACTTCAAATACGTCTGTCCAAGTTGAGGCCGTTGAAGCTTCATTGTGGATGAAGAACGAACCGCCAGCATTAGGCCAAACTGAGGCGTTTGAATCTTCATATGTATTACCAGAGTAAAAGCCAGGCTCTGACAAGGGAGAATCCGAGCAATTGTAATACTCGTACTGATTGTATCCAGATCCAGTCCACGCGAGGTAGTAGGTCTTGGTAGAGACAACCGGGAAGTTGATGTTTGTGTTATCAAGAGGCAACCCAGCAAGCGGCTGAGGAATCGAATAAATATTCAACCCAACAGGAACCGAATATGTGTTGGTTCCCTGAATCACCTGGCCAACCGTTGGAATCGTTACGGCCGAGCCAGCTGTATTGTGGAAAAACACACCTTGGCCAGGCTGCAGATAGTTTGTATGGCCAACTTCTGTGTTACCCGAATACCAGCCGGGTTCCGACAACGGAGAATCCGCGCAATTGTAATATTCGTATTGGTTGTAACCGGTGCCATTCCATTCCAAAACAAATGATTTTGTGGAAACCACCCCGCTTTGGAAGACGTTATCCAGCGTATTGCTTCCAGTGTCCAACTGATTAGCCACCATTTGAAGCCCGCCAGCCGGGATGGACAGATTGACATAACCGACGACGTTCTGCGAATAGACGGTATTTTGCGCCTGAGAATAGGTGACTGCAGCAGCAAGCGCGGCGGCTGTAGCCAGTAGTGTTTTAGTTCTCATTTTTCTGTTGTGTTTTACGGTTTTTATTCCGTGTGTGCGGTCAATGTCGCAGAAACGCTGCCAGAGGTCAATACTTTTTTGTTTTTTTTTTGAACGTTTCCGACATAAGCAAAACCATTGCATTGCAAGCATTTAACCATGATCCACCTGTAGCAGTCAAAGAAATTGAGTTGTGAAAGTAAAAGTCTTCCAAAAATTGGACAGAACTCGTCATGGATCAGGACAAACACAATGCGGATTGGCGATTGCGGAATGAGCCGGCTGCGAGTGACAGAATGGCGCTAGGCGGATTTTGGATGGCTGGATTGATGGAACCGATGCCTGCTCCCTCACCCACATTGACCGTGCCGTCCTGGGCGCGGAATATCCTTTTTAATTTTTCCGTTTTTCTATTTAATTTAGCTCGTGCGTTTGAAAGTTTTCATTTGCCTGGCGCTGGCATTCATCACGTTCGGACTTTACTGGCCGACGCGGCATTTTGCGTCCCTCCTGTATGACGATCAGTATTTTCTTCAGAATCAAGCTGTTGCAACTGGCCTGGGCTTGAATAGCATTCTTTGGGCAGTGACATCGGTCGTGGCAGAGAATTGGCATCCGATAACGACTTTCTCGTTTCTGCTGACGCACCAAATTTGGGGGCTGAACCCGGGAGCGGAGCATTTGCTGGACGTAACGATTCATGCGGCCAACGCCGTGCTGCTTTTCCTGGTTTTGCTGGAAATGACGGGCGCCACATGGCGCAGCGCCCTTGTGGCGGCGATTTTTGCCTGGCATCCGTTGCGGGTGGAATCTGTGGCCTGGATTGCCGAGCGCAAGGACGTTTTGTTCATGTTTTTTATGCTGCTTTCGGTGTTTTGCTACGTTCGCTACACACGGGCGGGTCCGGGCAAACCGCCGCCGCCGCCTGATAAGCGCACGATTTTTGACACGCCTCCGCGCACTGTCTATTACAATTTGTCGCTGCTTTTCTTTGTTTTGAGCCTTCTGAGCAAAGCGATGTCGGTCACGCTGCCGTGCGTGCTGTTATTATTGGATGTGTGGCCATTGAAACGCTTTGAAGTTCCGGGTTCGCGCGAGGAACGCGAAGGAGTCGAAGCGAAGTTTCGGCTTCAACGTTTCAACGTTTCAACGCTTCAACCCCTTCTCAGGGAAAAAATCCCATTTTTCATTGTATCCGCGCTTTTTTGTGTCATCACCTTCCGGATTCAGAAAGCGCATGATGCCCTCGCTTCACTTCATCAGATTGGCATGGGCGCCCGGCTGGAGAATGTGATTTTGAGTTACACCGGTTACCTGGGGAAATTTTTCTGGCCGTCAAACCTTGCGGTGCTTTATCCGTTTCCCAGTAGTTTTGACGCGGTTCAGGTGGTCCTGTGCGGACTACTTCTCATCGCGATTAGCGCACTGTGCATTCTGCAACTGTCGCGCCGGCCATATTTGGCAGTTGGCTGGTTTTGGTTCCTCGGCACGCTGGTTCCGGTGATTGGCGTGGTGCAACTGAGCCAACAAGGAATGGCCGATCGCTATACGTACCTTCCATTGATTGGGCCGGTCTTCAGCCTGGTTTGGCTGGTTTCGGAGCGGGTTCAAACCAATTCATTCCAAAAATGGGCGGCGGTTTCGGTGGCCGCTTTGACTTTGGCTGTCTGTGCGGTTCTAACAGAACGGCAATTACCGTATTGGCGCGACACGGTCACGCTTTTTACACGAACGATTGCCGTCACGCCGAACAATTCCCAGGCTCATTATCCCCTGGCGAAAGGATTTGAACAGGAAGGGCTTTTGAAGCAAGCGGCTGTCCACTATCGCATCGCGATTGCCCGGGGCCCGGACGATCAAAATTATTGGCCGAATTTTTACTTCGCCGAGTTGCTTGCCAAACAAGGGCACTATCAGGAAGCGAAAGAACGGCTGGAAACCGCCGTGCAAATCAAGCCGGATATGGTTTACTCACTGAACAACCTGGCCTGGCTTTTGTCAACGTGCCCGGATGCGAAGGTTCGCGATGGCGGGCGCGCCGTGCAATTGGCTGAACGTGCGTGCGAGCTCACCCATGACCAATCGCCACAGTACCTGATGACGTTAGCGGCTGCGTACGCCGAGGCAGGCCGCTTCGATGACGCGATTGCGACGGTTCAGAAGGCGGGGGATTTGGCGCAACAGACGGGACAAGCCGGCCTGTTTAACGGCGCTGCACAGTTGCTGCAGCTTTTCATGGACCATAAGACTTTTACGGACACGTCGGCAAGCGCGGCGAGTTCCAGATAGTCCCCAATCAGAGCGAACTGATGTTCGCTGCTACGGAGATTTTAATTTCGAGCTGGTGCGGCCAGGGTCTGGTCGCGAAAGGGCTGATGATTTTGGTAAAACTTCAATTGAGATTGAATATTGGCGGCCAGGCCGGGATTGTCGCGACCCATTTGAAGCGCTTGTTGGGCTGCCGCGACGGCGTCGGCGTACTGGCCGTTTTCGGCGAAGGCGGCGGCCAATGACCGAAGGGCCACGGGATTTCTGCCCTGGGAAAGCTGAGCCGCGCGTTCGGCCAGGGCAACGGCGGCGGGACCGTCGCGCTGAGATGGGTCTGGACTCGTGGCAAGGACCCATGCGAGATTGACCTGGGCGGATGTCAAATCGGGCATATATTGCAGCGCCAATTTCCATTGTTCGACTGCTTTGGCGGTTTGTCCTTCGAGCAGGTAGGCATTTGCGAGGTTGTTGTGGGGCATCGGATAATCGGGCTGGAGCTGGATAGATTTCTCCCAATAGCGGATGGCCAAATCGAAACGCCGTTCCTCAGCGTAAGCATTGCCAAGATTGTAGGTTGCCATCGGCAAGTCCGGTTCTATTTGCAGGGCCTTTTGTATGAATTCAATTGCCATGTCTACCTGGCCCTTTTGCAGGTACAGATTGCCCAAATCAGAGTAGGCAATTGGATATTCCGGTGAAAGTTCGATGGCCTTTTTGAAATAGGCAAAGGCCTCATCCGGCCTGCCGGTTTGAAGCAACGCATTGCCAAGATTATGGCAAATCTCCGGATCCATGCGGAGAGCGAGAGACAATCGATATTGTTGGATTGCCGCGTCCGTCTTACCTTGATCCATGTAAATATCGCCCAAATCGGTATGCGCCAGGAAGGCCCTGGGGTTTTGCTTTGCTGTAGTGGCCCAAAGCGTTTCAACATTTGTGTACATGTAGCACTGCTTCCAGGTGAGTGTGGCAAGAACGGCCAGGAGGCAGGCGCTAACGATGAAGTAAGCATAGCGTTGAAGCGTTGACCCGCCTTCGCTCGGGTTCGAGGACGAGGACGAGGACGAGAACGATAATTGGGGATTGAATGCCAGGGTTAAGGCTGCGGCGAAGAGGGCGATTGGGCCGATGCACGCTTCATACTGGAAATGATCGCTGACGAATGAATAAAGGAAGAAGTAAATATTAAAAAATCCCAGCATGAGAAACAGCATTCCGCC
The DNA here is from genome assembly GCA_035503455.1 of Candidatus Sulfotelmatobacter sp. Lineage (GTDB taxonomy): Bacteria > Verrucomicrobiota > Verrucomicrobiia > Limisphaerales > UBA11358 > UBA11358. Next base: position 5,624 of record DATJTK010000133.1, read on the forward strand.
GAAATAAGCAAACGCGACGAAGGCCGGGCGGCCCCAGCTCTTTCGGGCGGCCCAGAGGACGCCGAGGGCGGGAATAAACGCCAGCAGCGACAGCCAGGCCAGCGCGGGCGAAGGGCTGACTTTCCAGCGCGGATACACGAACATGACCGGATGCGGCCATACTAATTTTCCGAGATAAAACCAAAAACTGCGGCCGGCGATGAGGCAACGGTCCACGAACGAAACCTGGAATTCCTTTCCGTGCGCGCCCAGGTGCCGCTCCATGTGATGCGTAATCAGACCGACAGCCATACCGGCGACGAAAAATGGGATGGTTGGCTTAATGTCAGCCCAGGTGACGCGTCGGCGTTTCCACCATACCAGCAGCAGGACTACGGCGGGCAGCGGAATGGTGGTGGTTTTGCTAAAGAGCGCGCAGATGAAGAGCGCGAAGGAGAGCCAGTAGTATAGGGGACGCGAAGATGGGAGATGGGAGATGGGAGATGGTGGATTGCTTGAGGATGAGGACGACGATGATTGCCCTCCTGCCCCGACCCTCACCTCACCCTGACCCGCTCCCCTCCCATCGGATTGGAGCGGAGAGGGAACTGAATTCAATTCGGGCAGCCAGTATTTTAGCGCGGCGAGGATTGAGCAGAGGAAAAAGAAGCAGGAAAGTGTGTTTTTTCGTTCGGAAATCCATGCCACCGACTCGGAGTTGACGGGGTGCAATGCGAAAATGGCCGCTGCCAGCCAGGCGCCGGGCACGCTGAGCCGCCGCAGGATGATCCAGACCAGGATTGAGCTTAACGAATGGAGCAAAATGTTGACCATGTGAAAGCCCGTGGTATTGAGGCCCCACACATGGTATTCCAGCCAGCAAGTGGTATAGGTCAGCGGATAATATTGATGGGTTGGGTAAAACCAGATGTCGCGCAGTCCGCTCAGGGTATAATGGCCGAGATCATGAGGACCGTGCGGGACGCAATAATCGTCCCAAAGAAATCCGCCGTGCCATGCCGGATGGTACGTGATAAAGGTGACAAGCATCAAAAACACGGGAAAGAGCCAGTTCCGATGCCGCGACAGGTTCGAGTTCATCGTAGTATTAAAACTGAAAACAGGATTACGATAAAGGCAAAAGCAAAAATGAAAAATGAACTTCAGTTTTGGTGATCCGCAGATTTCGCAGATGAACGCGGATTTTGAATAAAGAAACACGAATATTTCTCTATTTTTTCCGTGTTTTCCTCTTTTCGTCATTGTTTAAATCTGCGAAAATCGGCGCAATCTGCGGATAGCCCCGACCGCAACTAAATCGCACTTTCGGTGTTTGAAATTCGGGCGGGCAAGCCCTATATTTGTTTATTATTCGAATGAACCGAGTCGGAAGACTATTGATTTGCGTTGCGGGCGCACTGACACTGGCCGTCAGTGTGCGCGCAGATTCTCCTGTTGCGCCCACGCCAAACGTGAATGGGCTGCGCCCGCCCGGCCTCCCGCCTGGCCTGTTGAACAGGACGAACTTTTTGAGCCGGAGCAACCGATTGGAGAGGCTTATGATGATGAAAAAACATCACCATTTGCAGAACATGCCGAACATGGCGGGATTTCCCCAATTTCAACACCCGAATGGACCTCAATTTTCTCACGAGCCTCACGCGACTGTCCCATCGTTAGATACCGCTGACGCCGACCTCAGCGTTTCGGCAAAGAGCGATGCTGTGTCTGATAATCCTTACCAATCCATTGTCACACGCAATGTGTTTGGCCTGAACCCGATTCCGCCGCAGGTTATAAGTACAGCGCCGCCTGGCCCGCCGCCGCCCAAAATCACAGTGACGGGCATTACGACTATTTTTGGCCCCAAAGAGGCGCTGTTCAAAGTGGCGGGCGTGGTCCGCGGCGGTGGCCCTCCGAAGGACGAATACTACACTTTTACCGAAGGCGAAGAAGAGGATGACGTGGAAGTCACGAAGATTGACACAGAGAAAAACATCGTTTCGTTCATGAACCATGGCGTTGAACAGGATATTGCGTTGGTCGATGGAACCGCCTCAAGCGGTTCCGCGCCATCGGCGCCATCGACGCCATCATGGCCAGGGGTCGGACGCCGGCCCGGCAGCCGTTTTCGCGGTTTAGGAGGCGGTTTTCAGCCGCGACCCTACCAGCCGCAGTCGTACGGGAATCCTTATGGAAGCGGCATGAATAACAACACTGCTCAAAACGGAGCCAATCTGTCCGGCATGTTTAATAACGATGACCCTAATTATTCGTCCACCGCTCATGACCTGAATCCCGCTGTCCCGCCTGCAATTTCCCAGCTTTCCGACGAGGACCAGCAGGCCCTGATCGCCGCGCAACATGCGCAGATGCTACAGCAGGGAGATCCCACGGCAGCCATTATGCCACCGACGTCATTTGACCAGCAAGCGGTGGATGAGGCCAGTAAAAGCGCCGGCAGCGGAAGGTAATCCAACATCAAAGGGAAGGTTCGCTGCTTTTCCTTCACGGTTCGATGTTCGATGTTCGATATTTTCTGTGACGGAAAATGCAATTAATGGCCTTGCGGGTTGGGGTTGGCAGGCGATGGCTTGACGGACTGGTTCGCCGGATTCGTGCGGATTATTGGGCTGATGCCCTGGCGTAGCGGAGGATGGATAGCTTTGTTGCGCAATTTTTTGGGGTGATGAGGCCGCGGCCCGATCGGCCGCGGCACATTGAGATCGCATCCCGGAAAGTTTGGCGCTTCAAGCCAATTTGCCAACGCGACGAGTTCGAGCGCGGTCAAGCCCGCGCGTCCCGATCGCGTAAAGGCTAATTCCGCGGGCCCGGTTTGGGTCACTTCGGTCACGCAATCGCCGAGAGTTGGGCCAATCTGCTTGAGCCATTGGCCGGCGGCTGAGCCCGCGTCCAACTGCCTGTGCTGTGTCAGCATCAGCGCCAATTGGGTCAATTGCGGAAGCATCTTAAGCCGTTTCGATGTGATTTCCCAATGGTATGCGACAATATTGTCCTTATTTAGTTCGTCAAGCAACTGAGGCGGGGCCGCGCCATCCGCGGCATTGGGAAATACGTCCGCAAACAAAAAGTCCCCGGCCGGGTCATTCAATGCCGTTACTTCCGGCCCCGCGAATGGAACGTTTTTCAGGAAAACGCGATTGGTAGTTATGCCCAGGGGGAACGGGTCCATGAAATCGTTTTGCCAATTCGTGTCCCTGGCGAGGTTTTGGCCCAATTGCGCGAGCGCAGTGGCGCTATTGGTCACGGGAACGGCAATGAATGCCTCGAGGGGATAAGAACCCAGCGACCAGCTAAAGGCCTGGTCCGGCTCGGGCGAGAGTTGCAGCCATTTTGCCCACGGTTGCCTTTCCAGCCAGGGCGCGAATCCGCGCACGGCCGTAAAGCTCGTCAACGGTTGATGAATCATGTCGGTCGGAATTTGCCACGGCTCGAGGGCCGGCAATGGCTGCGACAGCTCAAATGTTCCGCTCGGCAATAGATTACCGTCCCGTCCCACGACCTGCATCTGCATCGCGGGCAGGTCGAATTTGGCAAAGTCAGGAAAAATTTCCGCCAGGCGCGGCCAATTCACTTTCGCGCTCGCCCAGTTCGTTTCGTTTTCGTCCGGTTGCGTTCCGCCGGCCCAGGCATCGCTCAACGGCAACTCGTCCTGCCCGCAGCCCACGAGCAGCCAATTGCCTGCGCGAACGGCACGAAACAGGTTTGGCGGCATGTCTTTTTTTAATTCCCAGCCGCCGGGGATGTCCTGGGCTTTGATTTTGGTCCACGATTCGAGAAGGGTCCGCAGATTGGCCTGCCAAAAGTGCGCGCGGGTGTCGTTCAAACGAACGGCAAGGACGTATTCGGGCGAGGGCGTGGCATCGCGCATTTCAAAAACCCATTCGGATTTTAAAAAATCATCCAAAAGCGGGCGCAATTGCGCTGATCCGTCATCGACGCCGGCAGGCAGCTTATCTTTAAACCACGAGCCGGGAGCGCGGGACAATTTGTCGAGCGTCTGGCTTTCCATGGCTCGCGCCTGGGCGCTGCAAAATATATTTGTAAATGCAGTGGAATTGGGATCGCTGGAAATAGCGGCTGCGCCGGCGAAATGGATCAGAACAATCGCATTTGTTGGGGAGACGGTTGCAGCCAGGGCTGCGGCCTCGTCCGCGGCTTTGCGGGCCTTTGAAGCCTGAATCCAAACCAAAATAGAGATGGCGGCAATGACAAGCAGCGCCAGAAATAAAAATGCTTTTTTCATGTTGAAAGCGGAATGATATGCCAGAAAAGAGGCGAGGTTTCAAGTTTCGACTTCTTTTTGAAGCGTTGAAGCCCCCAATAATGGTAGAACACGGCGCGCTGCGCCGTGTTGCGCCGCGTGCAGCGGCGCAACAAGCGTGGTTCGACGTCCATCGCACTTCATTCCGCCCGCTATACGAAGAACGCTGTCCACCACGATATGCGGGTTTAACGTCTGGCTACGTTTGGTTGCGCCGCTCTGCGCGGCGCTACACGGCGCAGCGCGCCGTGTTCCACCACAGGACGTGTTCCACCATAGGCCGCATTCCGCTGGCTAGCGATCGAAGGTTGGACGCTGACCGTCGCCAAAATATACGAATGGCCACTGCTCGGGCTGGCTGACGAGTTGTTTGCGAACGGGGTTCTGCAGGATGTAATCGGCTTT
>DATJTK010000134.1:0-69901 GCA_035503455.1 Candidatus Sulfotelmatobacter sp.
AAACCCGAAGGTCGAATCAGACTCGGAAAGCCGGATACGGGAAATCCGTCCGTCCGGTTTGATGAGGGGTCGGAATGCGACGGTCATTGGCTCTGCCTTTCAACCCGCCCATTCCGGCCTACTCTACTATCAGGGCTTTCAGTTAGCGGCATATGCCGACAGGCACGATGTGAGTGCGTCAAAGCGGATATACGTGAATTATGCATCAGGAAATTATAAATGTTAGCACCGTCGGTTTTACAAAAAAGACCGCCGGGGAATTTTTTGAGAAATTGCGGGAGGCAGGAATAAAACGGGTCGTGGACGTTCGCCTCAATAAGAGTTCACAGCTTGCCGGCTTTAGCAAACGGGATGACCTGAAATATTTTCTAAAAACGATTCTCAACGTGGAATATGTCGAGGCCCCGTTGCTGGCGCCTACGCAGGAAATGTTGGATGCCTACAAGAAGAGCAAGGGCAGTTGGGACACTTACGAACGGAATTTTCTTGGTTTAATGGAAGAACGCCGTATCGAAGAAAAAATGGATCCGTCCATTTTGGCGGGCGGATGCCTCTTATGCAGCGAGGATACACCGCATCATTGCCATCGCCGGCTCGTCCTTGAGTACCTTCAGAAGCGCTGGGGCAATCTTTCCATCAGGCACATTGTGTGACTTGAGAAACAGGGCGTGAAATGGTTTTTGCAGCAGTCGCGTGCCGTCGCTACAATCGTGCCATGGCAGTTATTGCGCTCGATCTCGGTGGCACAAAACTTGGCGCAGCCATTGTTAGCAGCCGCGGGAAAATCCTATACAAACACGTCGCCGCCCTGGCTGGGCGAAAAGGAACACAGGTCTTCGCGCTTATCACGAGGGAACTGAAAGGTTTGTTTGCCTTCGCCCGGGCCAGGAAAATTCAAGTCCGTGGAATCGGCATTTCGGTGCCGGGCATTTGTTATTCGAAAACGGGCAAAGTCTGGGCGCCGAATGTTCCCGGCTGGAATAATTTTCCGCTTCGCGATCGAATTATCGCCGTGGCGCCGAAGAAAATCCCAGTGACAATTGAGAGCGACCGTGCCTGTTACATATTGGGAGACGCGTGGCTCGGCTCGGCTCGCGGTTGCAACGACGCGATTTTTCTCGCCATTGGAACGGGAATCGGCGCGGGCATTCTTGTGGATGGAAAAATTCTGCGCGGGGCCAATGATATAGCCGGCGCGATTGGCTGGCTGGCGCTGGCACCTCCCTGGCTGTCGAAATACAAGTCGTGCGGTTGCTTTGAATATCACGCTTCGGGCGCGGGGCTTGTGAACGGTTCAAGATCGTCACGTTACCGGAGTGCCGAAGAAATATTTCGCGCCTACGAAGCCGGCGCTCCCGATGCGAAAAGCGTTTTAAATCAGGCGGTTCAATTTTGGGGAATGGCAGCCGCAAATCTTGTGAGCCTGTTCAACCCGCAAAAGATTATTTTCGGGGGCGGGGTGTTCGGTCCCGCGAGGCGACTCCTGCCGCAAATTATGGTCGAGGCCAAAAAATGGGCGCAACCGCTGTCGATTGGCAAAGTAAAATTCGAAGTATCAAAACTGGGCGGCGATGCGGGACTCTACGGCGCCGCGTGTTTGGCTTTGCAGGCCCGGGGAAATACTGGTTAACTTTTGCGTGCCATGTATCGAAAGAACCACGTATTTGCCGCGGCGTGCCTGGGCATGTTGCTTTTTGGGTTCGTGTTTCTTTCGCTGGGAGCGCTGAACAACACGATCGCGGAACGATTTCATCTTGAAGCAAGTGAGATTGGGACGCTTACGGCCCTTCTGCCCCTGGGGATTCTTTCCGGTTCGCTCATCTTCGGGCCGATCGTGGACCGTTTCGGCTACAAGTGGCTGCTGATTATTTGCGCTCTATTGGCGGGCGCGGGCCTGGAAGGCATGGCCTTCGGTCAAAGCAAGGGCACGATCCGTTTTTTTGTTTTTCTCATCGGCTTCGGGGGCGGCGTGTTGAACGGCGCGACCAATGCTTTGGCCGCTGATGTGAGTGAAGGCGAGCGAGGAGCAAAACTGAGCCTTCTCGGAGTGTTTTTCGGCATCGGGGCCCTCGGGATGCCGGGCACCCTGGCGTTGCTTTCCAGGAGCTTTTCGCTGACGGTCATTATCGCGGGAATTGGGGGTTTTGTGCTGTTGCCAGCTCTATATTTTCTGCTCATTCAATTCCCGCCGCCAAAGCAGAAAACCGGAAAACGTTTGTTGGAAGGCTTGCTGTTATTGCGCGAGCCGACTTTTCTTTTTGCCGCACTGGCATTGGCAATTCAAAGCGGGATGGAAGGGATGTCCAATGATTGGATGACTCGTTACTTCAAGAAGGTCACGCTTGCCGCCGGGGATGCGGCGGAATGGAAGACACAACTCGGATTGATGGCCGCGACGGGCGCGATGGTCCTGACGCGAATTTTTCTCAGCCGCCTGCTGAAAAGAGTCAGTTCACAGGCGGTGCTGCTCGCGAGTGTCGCTATTACCGCGTGCGGCGCGACATTGCTGATGTTTGCGGGCGGTTACGACGTGTCGCTGGCGGCGGCATTACTCATTGGCGCCGGTCTGGCGGCTGTGTTCCCGGTTGTCCTTGGTTATATCGGCGACCTGAATCCTGCGCAATGCGGCACGGCATTCAGCATTATTTTCTTTATCGCGCTCATTGGCAACATGACCATTAACAAAGCATTTGGCGCCATTGCGCAAGCGCAAGGCGTTCAACAGTACACAAAGGTCATGCTCGTGTGTCTGGCCGCCTCGGCCGGATTGCTTTTCCTCGTCACCAACCAATTCAAAAAGCACAAATCAACTTTGACAAACACCAATGGACAATCTTGCGAAACAATGGCTCGATAACACCCGCGCGGTTATGGACCGAATTGAAAAAAATCAGATGGACAACATCTATCGCGCCGCTGAAACCATGGCGGACAGCATTCAGGCCGGGCGGTGGGTGCATACGTTTGGCTGCGGCCACGCGACCATTCCCGTCGAAGAAATGTATCCGCGCATAGGCGGATTTGTCGGCTTCCACCCGATGATCGAGTTGCCGTTGAGTTTTTTCACGCGGATCACCGGCGAAATGGGCGTGCATCAGTTTGTTTTTCTCGAACGTGTGGAGGGATACGGCGTCCAGATCATGAAAGGCTACAATTTCGATCCGCGCGACACGATGTGGATTTTTTCCCACTCCGGCATCAACAACGTCAACATTGACGTTGCCCTCGAAGCCAAAAAAATCGGCATGAAGGTCGTGGCCTTTGGCTCTGCGGCCGCCGCGAAAGGAAAGGAAACGCGGCATTCCAGCGGCAAAACCATTTTTGATATCGCGGACATCGTGGTGGATTCCTGCGCCCCGATCGAAGACGCCAGCGTACCGCTGAAAAATCATCGTGATAAAATCGGACCGGTTTCGACCATGGCTTTTGTCACGTGTGTCTGGATGACAATTTGCACAGTGGCTGAAATTCTGGCTGATCGCGGCGTAAAACTACGTATCCATCCTTCGCACAACGTTCCCGGTGACTCGACAGCAAAACAAAGATTGGACGAGGCGCTGGCCGAATATAAAAGGCGGATTGCCGGGGTTTAGTGCTGTGAAATTGCACAATTCAACGGCCCAAATCTTCGTGCCTGACGGCAAGCCCATTTTAGCGGCATGCCGGCGCATCTCGCGCCTGGGCATCGGCGCGCACCAGGACGATTTGGAATTCATGGCATTTCACGGCGTCCTGGAGTGTTTCGAGAGCAAGACAAAATGGTTCGGCGGCGTTACCTGCACCAACGGCGCCGGAAGCGCGCGCACGGGTGTTTACGCACAGTTTACCGATGTCCAGATGGCCGCCGCACGACGCGCCGAACAGAACAAGGCCGCCGTCATCGGGAAATATGGCGTCATGATCCAACTGGACTATCCGAGCCACGCGATAAAGAGCGTCGGCGCAGTCTCGTTGAAAGATGATCTGAAACGGATTCTTGGCTTAACGCGCCCGCGAGTGGTTTATACACATAACCTCGCGGACAAACACGATACGCACATCGCTGTGGTCATGGCGGCCTTGCAAGCGATGCGCGAACTGCCGCGCCAGCACCGTCCAAAAAAGGTCATTGGTTGCGAGGGTTGGCGCAACCTCGACTGGCTGGCGGACGCGGACAAGGTGGTCATGGATGTGAGCGGCCGCGACGACCTTGCCGCGGCGCTGAACGGCGTGTTCCGTTCACAAATCGCGGGCGGCAAACGTTACGACCTCGCCACCCTGGGACGGCGCGCGGCAAACGCGACGTTCTTCCAATCTCATGCCACGGACAAAGCATCCCAAGTCATTTTCGGCATGGACTTAACGCCAGTTGTGGCAGATGAATCGAAAGATATCGGCGATTACGCAGGAGCACTTGTCCGGGAGTTTGAAAACGACGTTCGCAACAAGTTGTCCAGATGGTTGGGACGGTGAAAATGTGAACGTGATCACATTGTGTGAGTTAAGACAATGAGGAAGGCAAGAAAGCAGGAAATGGCCCCGGGGATCGCAGGGGTAGCGGAGAACCAGAGATTAGATTCGCGATAAACGATCAGAATCAGAGCCTGTCACCTCGGCTGCCACACAAATGAGGATTACGGCGACAACCGCTCCAATTTCCACGAATTGTCCGGCTGGCGCGTGTAGCAGAAACGGTCGTGCAGGCGGTTCAGACGGCCCTGCCAGAACTCAATTCGCTCCGGTTTCAGAACGAACCCGCCCCAGTTTGGCGGCAATGGGATTTCGCCGGGAAACTTTGCTTCCATTTGGGTCCATTTTTTTTCCAACGCGGCGCGGTTGGCGACGACGTCGCTTTGATTCGAGGTCCATGCTGCCAGGCGGCTGCCGCGGGGGCGCGAATTGAAATAGGTTTCGGATTCAGAGACCGGCAGTTTTGAAACGGTCCCGGCTACGCAAACCTGCCTTTCCAATTCAGGCCAAAAAAAGGTCAACGCGGCATTGGGATTTTCGGTCAGTTCGCGGCCTTTGCGGCTGTCGTAATTGGTGTAAAAAATGAAACCGCGCTCGTCCACACCTTTGAGCAGCACGGTTCGGCAGGAGGGTTTTCCGTTTTTGTCCGCGGTGGCCAGGACCATGGCGTTGACATCCACGGGCTGATGCCCCAGAAAGGCGTGCCAGAGTTTGTAGAGGGCGATGCCGATTTTGCGCCAGCGTGAACCGCCTTGTTCGCTGGCGGCGCGGGCGAACCAGCCGTGAAATTGTTTGATCGGATCAGTGTCCAGGTCCGTGCGTGCCAGGCCGCCGGCTGAATAGTTTCGCCTGATGTCTGCGAGGTTCATGTGGGGCGTATTGTGGTATAACGAACGGTCTTTTACAATGAGCAGGTAAACCGTTTCAATGAATAAGAAGAATGTCCCCGTCCGAAAGATTCTCCCTGCCCATGAACCGCAACATTCTCATTCGAACTATTCTCCCTCACCCCGGCCCTCTCCCGCTGGGAGAGGGAGAATTTTTCGCTGATTTTTATGCAGTTTGGACAGCAGGGGACGTTGAACGGCTAAACCGTGAGTGGCAGGGCCACCTGCCGTTAGTCAGAGCCTCCTTAAGTCGGCTCCTACGTTACATGGCTCTGAAGGCGGTCAATCCGAGCAGGACGATAAATAGGGCGAATCCCAGGCGAATGGCGCTGCCGATTTTAATGCGGGCTTCGGTCGCCGTCATCCAATTCAGGAAATCACGGAGTTTCCACGGCGTGATGGTGAACCAAATTCCGGCAACGACTAAAACATAAGCCCAGACCTGGATGACGAGGACCCACGGAGACTCGGCCAGGTGCGGCCGTCCGATATCCACCATCGCCTTGGCCAGGAGCAAAAAGACGACGGCCAGCCCGCGGGCAGCCAGAAAATCCTGGACGTAGAAACAGGAGAGTATGCCGATTGCCGCAAAGGCGCCCATCATAGCCGGTTTAAACGAGGAAAAATCGGCTACGGGTTCAATATTTACATTCCACACGAACCAGCCTGTGGCGAGCAGCATGAGGAGCACTCCAACAGGAACGTTGCGCGGAAAGGCGCGGACAGATGCTTTGAATTTTTGGGGACTGGCGAAAGCGTAAAGTTGGGGCAGTCCAAGACCGGCGCCGAGCAGAATTGCCAGAAGCGACAGTTTCATTTTGAGGGTGATTTGCGGCAATGCGCGAAATAAGAAGCGCTCGCGCTTATAAATTGCGCTCGCGTCCCCGCTATGCGGGATTTAGGCGCCATGATTTTAGGGCCTTCAACCCGGGGTGGTCGCGCTCCCAGAGTCGCGCTCGACCCCGGGCTACTGTCTTGAACCCGCTCTGGGGTTCTCAGATTGCGGCTTCGCCGACAGATAGGAACGCACGCCAGATAGATTTGGTTCATAGTTCCTACGGAAGCTTTTCAAGAACCCTTCTCTAGTTTCGCTAGAAGCTCGTCGTTGGTTTTGTGTTTCTTGAGCGCGGCGATGAGAGTTTCCATGGCTTCGACCGGGTTGAGGTCGACCATCATGCGGCGCAATTTGCGGACGGCTTCAATCTGTTTGGGCGGAAATAATTTTTCCTCTTTACGGGTGCCGCTCTTGGGAATGTCGATCGCGGGAAAGAGGCGGCGATCGGAAAGCTTCCGGTCCAAAATCAGTTCCATGTTTCCGGTGCCTTTGAATTCCTGAAAGATCAATTCATCCATTCGCGAACCGGTTTCGATGAGCGCGGTTGCGAGGATGGTCAATGAGCCGCCGTTTTCAATCTTGCGGGCGGAGGCGAACATCTTGCGGGGAATTTCAAGCGCGCGGGCGTCCACGCCGCCGGTCATGGTGCGTCCGCTGCCGCCGTGCACGCTGTTGTAGGCCCGGGCGATGCGGGTGAGCGAGTCCATCAGGACGAAAACATCTTTGCCGCTCTCGACCATGCGCCGGCAACGCTCGATGGTAAACCGTGAAAGGCGCACGTGTGTCTCCAAATCCATGTCGTTGGAGGAGGCGACCACTTCGGCTTTGACGGAGCGTTGGAAATCGGTGACTTCCTCGGGGCGCTCGTCGATGAGGAGCACCAGGGCAAACACCTCGGGATGATTGGTCGTAACGGCGTTGCAAATTTGCTTGAGGATAGTGGTTTTGCCGGTCCTGGGCGGGGCAACGATGAGGCCGCGTGTGCCTTTGCCGATGGGCGTGACGAGGTCAATGACGCGGGTCTCAGTCAAATCGGGTTTGGTTTCCAGATTGAATTTTTCAATCGGATCAATGGTCGTAAGGTTTTCGAACCGGACGGCCTTGGTGTATTCCTCAAATGGCAACTCGTTGACTTTATCAACGGCTTTGAGCTGGGGGCTGGTCCCGCGATGGGGCGGTTGGGTGGGGCCTTCGATGAAACTGCCTTCGCGGAGGAAACTCCGGCGGATGGTGTCCGGCGTGACGAAAATATCGCTTGGCTTGGGGTGATAATGGTTCTGCGCGGTCCGCAAAAAGCCAAAGCCTTTTTCGGAAATTTCCAGGTAACCCGAACCATAATTGCCGGATTTCTCGCCGTTGTTTTCTGAACTGCTCATATCTTGTAGTATTTCGAAGGTGAATGCCCGAACCTAGTTTGAATTTTGAACTTGGGAAGCAATCCCGCGACAAACGGAATTCTTAAAACCTTCGACTTTTATTAATTACACTTAAAAACTCTGTCGCGCAAGTAATATTTTTACTAAAAATGCCTAAAACGTTGGACGGTTGTGAGTTAAAGCTTTAAAGCGGTTTAACATCCCAAGGCGTCCGTGGAGCAAATCCAAAGGAGAGAGCCGCAGACCAGATTCGCGCTATCGCGCGGCTTCGCAAATGGCGGCAGACTCCCAGGCTTGTATACCCAGGGCGGCGCTCGCAGACTCGCTTGCCCTGGGCTATTATCGGTCGCCCTTTCAGGGCTATCATTTTGCGGCTGCGCCGACAATCGGAAACTGCCCCCCGAACGATTTGTAAGGCGACACGAGTTCATAGATTTAGGATTTATATCTGTAATAGGAATTGAGGCTGTCCATCAATCCAATTAGCCTCCGACTTCGGCGCGGGCTTCCGCGGCGAGGGGCGTGCTCAGATAACGTTCACCGGTGGATGGCGCGATAGTCACAATGATTTTACCTGCGTTTTCGGGCCGTTTGGCGACTTCGATCGCAGCGACCACATTAGCCCCGGAGGATATGCCGCACAAAATGCCCTCTTCTTTTGCCAATCGGCGGGCCATGGCGAATGAGTCGTCATTTGAAACCTGGATGCATTCGGTGATGAGGGAATTTCCTCTATCGTCTTTGAGGTGCAAATTTTGGGGAACAAAGCCGGCGCCTGTGCCTTGAATTTTGTGGGGACCGGGCTTGACCGGCTGGCCGGCCAGCGTCTGCGAAATGACCGGTGAATCTTTGGGTTCGACGGCGATCGCTTGAAAGGACGGCTTCTTTGGCTTGATGATTTCGACGCAGCCAGTGATGGTCCCGCCCGTGCCGACTGCGGCCACGAGGATGTCAATTTTGCCGTCGGTGTCCTCCCACAGTTCCACGGCTGTGGTCTTTCGATGGATTTCGGGATTTGCCGGGTTATTGAATTGCTGGGGGATCCAGGATTTGGGTGTTTCTTTGGCGATGGCCTCGGCGCGGGCGATGGCGCCTTTCATTCCTTCGGCGCCGGGGGTCAGGACGAGTTTTGCGCCCAGCATGGCGAGCAATGTGCGGCGTTCCAGGGACATCGTTTCGGGCATCGTCAAGATCAATTTATAACCCTTGGCCGCGGCGACGAATGCCAGGGCAATTCCGGTGTTGCCGCTAGTCGGCTCGATGATGACTGTATCTTTATTGAGAATGCCCCGTTTTTCCGCATCCTCGATCATCGCCATGCCGATGCGGTCCTTGACGCTCGAGAGGGGATTAAAGAACTCGCATTTGAGAAGGATTGTCGCAGGCAACCCGGCGGTGACTTTATTCAATTTGACGAGCGGCGTGCGGCCCACAGTTTCGACGATGTTGTTATAGATGCGGCCCATATTTATTTTGGTTAATATTTCTCTTTGGTTGACGTTCTTTCGTAGAATGTGGGCCGAATGCGGGGGAGGGGCAAGCCTATTTTTAAAGTGCCTGAGCGCTGTGAGTGCCATGGGTGTTGAGTGAGTGAGTCAGTGAGTCGGAATTAGAACGCGCGAAGGGCGATTCAGCGCCAATGGCGCCTCCCATACCAGCCTGGGCAACGCTCGGGCAACGCCCCAGGAAAAAACTCAAGGGCTGAAAGCCCGCGTCATATCCTTAGCCAGGGCGGTCCAGGAACGTTATCAACATTCCCAAATTTGCCGTTTTCAACACTCGAAAATTTTCAAAAATTTTGCTTGTGAAATTTTTCACGATGAGGCAGATTACATGTTCTTTGGCACCCCTTTGGCCGTGCTGGCGGGGCATTGGTGTCGTTATAAGGAACTTTGAAGTGAAGCTGTTAATTAAATCAGTTTTGGTTTTTGCGTTCTTTGCCATCGTTTCGTCGGCAAACCTGAATGCGCAAGTGCCTGCAGCCCCGGACGCGAGCAATGCGCCCGCCGGAACTGTGGTTTCAAATACTTCGGCCGCGGCCCAAACATCCGCGCCGGAACAAGCGGGGCCGTCGGCGGCCGCGGAGACCCTCTATACGGTTCCGGGTATCGGGCTGCCTATTACAAATTCGATGATCTGCACGTGGATTGTTGCGTTGATCATTTTGGTGGTCGTGCGCTCGACCACCTCTGGAAGGATCAAGGAGATTCCCTCTGGAATGCAAAATGCGCTGGAATCCCTCGTCGAAGGCTGGGAAAGCTTGATGGGCAACATCCTGGACCAACGCGTGACGCGCTGGGTTTTTCCGTTTGCAACAACTTTCTTTATTTTCATTCTGGTATCCAACTTTATAGATATGCTCCCGGGAGTGGGCAGCATCGGAAAAGTCGGGCCGGACGGACATTTCACTCCGCTATTTCGTCCGCCAACATCGGATGCAAACCTGACGGTCGCGATGGCGGCCATCTTTTTGGCGATGAGCCTTTTTTGGGCGGTGCGTTATAACGGTGTTTTTGGGCTCATCAAGCACGTCTTCGGAGTCAAAGCCGAGTCGAACAAATGGTTATTTCCGATTTTTTTTCTGCTATTCCTGTTCATCGGCTTGATGGACACGATTTCTATCGTGTTTGCGCGGCCGGTGGCGCTGGCCATGCGTTTGTATGGAAATATTTTTGCCGGCTCAACCATTATTGACCTGACGGTCCACATGACATCGTGGCTTTGGGCCATTCTGCTCACGGTCCTGGCTTATGGGTACGATTGCTTTGTATGTGTGGTCCAGGCCTTTGTGTTTGCAATTCTGGTGGTGGCGTTTGTCGGCACCCTCTGTACCCACTCAGAAGAACCGGGTCATTGAAAATTGAAGATTTAATTTCCCCGGCAGCGGTTTGCCGGAGTAAAGCGAAACCAACTGAAAAGAAAAAGTAAGAAAAAATAGAAAAATATATGATGCTCGCAGAACTATCGGGTAACATTCACATCGGCCTCTCATTTGCCGGCGCGTCTATCGGCGACGGCATTATCACCGCCGGGCTGCTCGTGGCCATGGCGCGAAATCCCGGCATGTCCGGCAGACTCCTTACATGGTTCTTCGTCGGCGTTGCCCTGGCTGAAGCGTGGGCGGTCATCGGCTGGCTCGTCGTCCGTTCCAACTTTAATTAATCAGAATCGGTATGGACGCTCTAGGAATCCATTGGAAAATCCTGGTCGCGCAGACGATCAGCTTTGCCATCGTCTTTTTCGTGCTCTGGCGGTTCGCCTACAGGCCGATTTTCGCGATGCTGCAGGCGCGCCGGGAAAAAATCGCCGAAGCGCTTGCCAACGCCGAAAAGATCAAGGCGGACGTCGCGCGGACGGAAGCCGAACGCCAGAAAATCCTGGCCGATGCCGGCGACCGGGCCAATAAGTTGATCGAGGAAGGACGCGAGGCAGCCGCCCGCGTGCGTGAACAGGAAACGCAGAAGGCGATTGCCGCGGCGGAACAAATTGTCGCCAAGGCGCGCGAAGCGGCGGCCCAGGAACGGACGCAAATGCTCGCGCAACTCAAGCGCGAAGTCGGACGCCTGGTAGTGCAGACGACGACCTCGGTGACCGGAAAGATTCTCACTCCGGACGATCAGCGCCGGCTGGCCCAGGAAACAGAAAAACAATTGGCAGCATAGGAATCTCGAGTTCTGGTTTAAAATCCAGATTACGTCCAACGAAGCATGAAAATTTCCAAGCTGGCATTGCGTGAAGCGCGGCAACTGTTTCGCACCTGTCGCGTGAATGGTTTGCTGGATGAAAATCGCGTGCGGCAGGCGCTCGCGCGCCTGTCCGAGCGGCAGCCGCGCGGTTACCTGCAAATCCTCGAGCGTTTGCACCGGCTCGTGAAATTGGATTTGGAACAGTGTGTAGCCCGCGTCGAGAGCCCGGCGCCGCTGTCGCCGGATTTGCAAAATGATATCGTGGCGCAAATCACGTCCAAATACGGGCAGGGGATGAATATCTCCTTTGCCCAAAATTCCGCCCTCATCGGCGGCCTCCGAATCCAGGCCGGGAGCGACCTTTACGACGGCAGCGTGAAGACGCGTCTGGAGAAATTGGAAGAAAGTTTTTGAAAAATTGCCCAATTGGCGGCATTAAAGAGATACCACCTGAACGAATATGAGCACTTTACTCGAAGAAATTGAAGCGCAAATCAGCGGCGTCAAAACGGCTGTGGCGAAGCAAAACGTCGGTGTCGTCCGCGAAATCGGCGATGGCGTGGCCAAAATCGAAGGCCTGACCGACACGATGCTCAATGAAATGTTGGACTTCGGCAACGGCATCACGGGCATCGCCCTGAACCTTGAAGAAACGGAAGTCGGCGCGATTATTCTCGGCGATTACACGGAAATCAAGGAAGGTGATGAGGTCCGCACGACCGGCAAATTGCTGCAGGTGCCGGTTGGGAAAGCGTTGCTTGGCCGCGTGGTCAACGCGCTGGGCCAGCCGATTGATGGCAAGGGCGCAATCAAGGCCGATTCATTTTATCCAGTGGAAAAAATTGCGCCGGGCATTGTGAAGCGCAAGTCCGTGAGCCAGCCGGTGCAGACCGGCATCATGGCCATCGACGCGATGATTCCAATTGGCCGCGGCCAGCGCGAATTGATCATCGGCGACCGTTCGACGGGCAAGACGACCATTTGCGTGGACACGATGATTAACCAGGCGGCCATGAACAAAGCCGCGGAAGCCGCCGGGGACAAGGATTACCGTCCCATGTACAGCATTTACGTTGCGGTCGGGCAGAAGCAATCGAACATCGCGCGCGTGCTGGACATTCTGGAAAAAACGGGCGCGCTCCAGTACACAATTATCGTGGTGGCATCGGCCTCGGATTCGGCGACCAACCAATATTTGGCGCCGTTTGCCGGCGCGGCTATGGGCGAATGGTTCATGGACAATGGCATGGACGCGCTCATCATTTACGATGATTTGTCAAAGCACGCAGTGGCGTACCGGCAGGTGTCCCTGATCCTGAAGCGTCCGTCAGGCCGCGAAGCGTATCCGGGCGACGTATTCTACTTGCACAGCCGCTTGCTGGAGCGCAGCGCGCGAGTTTCCGAAAATTATGGAAACGGCTCGCTGACGGCCCTTCCGATCATCGAAACCCAGGCAGGCGACGTTTCGGCTTACATTCCCACGAACGTCATTTCGATTACCGACGGTCAGATCTATTTGGAAACCGACTTATTCTACCAGGGCGTTCGGCCGGCGATTTCCGTCGGTTTGTCAGTGTCCCGCGTCGGTTCTGCAGCGCAGATCAAAGCCATGAAACAGGTGGCCGGACGCATCAAGGGCGACCTCGCGCAATTCCGAGAACTGGCGGCGTTTGCGCAGTTCGGTTCGGATCTGGACCCCAAGACGCAGGCGATGCTCGAACGCGGCAAGCGCATTGTGGAGCTGTTCAAGCAAAATCAATTTCAGCCGGTGCCGGTTGAGGCGCAATCGGCGGTTTTGTGGACAGTCCAGAACAATTTCATGGACGACGTGCCGGTGGAAAAGATCAAAGATTTCCAGGGCAAACTCCTGGACTATCTCAACACGCGCAAGGCGGACCTGCTGAAGAAAATCAGGGCGGAAAAAGCCATCAGCGACGCTGTTGCCGGGGAATTGAAGGCCGCGGTTGGAGAATTTAAACCAACATATCGCTGACATGGTCAAGTTCGTTGAAATCAACTTGAGGTCGCAATATGCGACCTCAAAAGAAGCGGATTGTCGGCGCTCGACGACGACGATTGGGCCAACGCCAAATGACGGGCGAAAGGTGACCGCTTCAACGCTTCAACGCTTCAACGCTTCAACGCTTTAGAGAGATGCCCAGCACACGCGACATACGCCGGCGAATTAAGTCGGTCAAGAACACGGCGCAGATCACCAAGGCCATGCAAATGGTCGCCGCGGCCAAGATGCGCAAGGCGCAACAGGCGGCCCTGGCAGGACGGCCTTACGCGGAATTGATGAACAAAATGCTGGCCGAAGCGGCGCCGCGCATTGCGGCGTTCAAGCATCGGCTCATGGAGAGGCGGAACGTCGCTAAACGTGGCGTCATCCTGGTGGCCACTGATCGCGGTTTGTGCGGCGCGCTGAATTCCAACCTGGCCCGCGAAGTAATGAAATTGGACAAAAACAGCACTGTCTTCATTACTGCGGGAAAAAAGGCCGCGTCGTTTATCGCGCGGACCAAACGGCAGCTTGCGGCGGAGTTCATGTACAAAGACCCGCCGGCGTATGCCGAAGCGCGGGCCATTTCAAAATTTGCGCAGGACTTGTTTTTAAAGGGCGATGTGGATTCGGTGGACATTTTGTTTACCAACTTTATTTCCACGCTGGCGCAACAGCCGAAGATAATTCCCTTGCTGCCTGTTGGAAAAACCCAGGCGGTGACGGCGGGGTTCAATGCGCCCGCTCAGGAGCTGGAACCCGCCGGCGCCGTGCGCACCGACGTTTTTGAATTTGAGCCGGATGAAGAGAGCGTGTTGAGCGCCTTGCTGCCGCACTGTGTGAATTTTCAGGTGCATCAAATCCTGCTGGAGGCGCGGGCATCGGAGCACAGCGCGCGGATGGTGGCCATGAAAAACGCCACGGACAACGCCAAACAATTGATCAAAGACCTGACGCTCGAATACAACAAATTGCGGCAGTCGAACATTACAAAGGAATTGCTGGAAATCACCACTGCGCAAATGGCCGTGGCATAAAAATAGACTCAATTTTCGAACAAATTAATCGCATGAACAAAGGCAAAATCGTTCAAATTATCGGCCCGGTCGTGGACGTGGAATTTCCCGAGACTGTGCCGGCCATTTATAACGCCCTCACCGTGGAATTCGAAGTGCCCGGGCATGGCAAGACGAAGCAGACGCTGGAAGTGGAGCAGCACCTGGGCGACAACTGGGCGCGTTGCGTTTGCATGGGCGCCACCGAGGGCATGAAGCGCGGTTACGAAGTCATCGATACCGGCAAGGCCATCTCCATGCCCGTCGGCGAGGCCGTGATGGGCCGCGTGTTCAACGTGGTCGGCGAACCTGTGGACGAACAGGGCCCGGTCAAGGCGGACAAATACAACCCAATTCATCGGCAGGCGCCCTCATTGACGGACCAATCCACATCACCGCAAATCCTGACGACCGGGATCAAGGTTATTGATTTGATCTGTCCGTTCTTGAAAGGCGGCAAAGTCGGCGCATTCGGCGGCGCGGGCGTCGGCAAGACCGTCGTAATCATGGAATTGATCAACAACATTGCCAAGCTGCACGGCGGTATTTCCATGTTCGCCGGCGTCGGTGAACGCACCCGTGAAGGCAACGACCTCTACAACGAAATGATCGAGGCGGGCGTTATCAAGGTGGAGAAGGACGAAAAGGGCCATCCAAAAAAGAACGAGCACGGTTTGCCCATCATCGCTCCCGGCTCGAAGATCGGGCTGGTTTATGGCCAGATGAACGAGCCGCCCGGAGCCCGTTTGCGCGTGGCGTTGTCGGCGCTGGCGGTGACGGAATATTTCCGTGACGAAAAGAACCAGGACGTGCTCCTGTTTGTTGACAATATCTTTCGCTTTTCACAGGCCGGCTCGGAAGTGTCCGCGCTGCTGGGCCGCACTCCGAGCGCCGTGGGTTATCAACCCACTCTCGCGGCGGAAATGGGCGACTTGCAGGAACGCATTACTTCGACCCGCAAAGGCTCAATTACGTCATTCCAGGCCGTCTATGTGCCCGCGGACGACCTGACGGACCCAGCGCCGGCAACGACGTTTGCGCACCTGGACGCAACCATCGTGCTGGAACGTTCCATCGCCGAGTTGGGCATTTATCCCGCCGTGGACCCGCTGGCCTCCAACTCACGCGCCCTGGCGCCGGAAATCGTAGGCAAGGAACATTACGAGGTGGCGCGCGGTGTGCAGAAAGTGCTTCAGCGGTACAAGGATTTGCAGGATATCATTGCGATTCTGGGACTGGATGAGCTTTCGCCCGAGGACAGGCTGACCGTCTCCCGCGCCCGGAAAATTCAGCGATTTTTGAGCCAGCCGTTCTCGGTCGCCGAAGTGTTCACCGGACGGCCCGGCAAGCAGGTGCCCGTGGCCGAAACCGTTCGCGGATTCAAGGAAATCCTTGAAGGCAAGCACGATGAAGTGATCGAGCAGAACTTCTACATGAAGGGCGGCATCGACGAAATCAAGGAAGCCTAAAACGAAACCATTCACCGACCCGGACCATGGCCAATACGCTAAAACTGGAAATCGTGACCCCGGAGGCCAGGACCTTTTCAGAGGACGTGGACATGGTCGAGTTGACTGGCGTGGACGGTGAGATGGGCATTCTTCCGCAGCACACCCCATTGATGACGGAGCTCGTTGAAGGTGAAATCCGTGCTATCAAAGATGGTAAACCCATTTTTCTGGCGGTCGGGAAAGGTTTTGTCCAGGTGACCGGCGACCGAGTGTCTATTTTGACGGACATGGCCATTCGGGCGGAAAACATTGACGAAGCCGCGGCCGAACAAGCCCGCCAACGCGCCGAAGAGCGTCTGAAGCATAAGTTGGGTACTGAAGACGCGGCAATGGTGGAAGCATCGCTGACGCATGCTCTAACACAGCTCCGGGTGAAGCGCAAATCCAGGCACTGAAGCGAGGATTAATAGGCTGCCTGGGCAAAGGGAGCTGTTCTCGTCGTCGTCCTTAAATTTGGGGAAGATTTTCGCTCTTGTGGAGGCTCCTGTCGAACCCCGAAGGACAGGCCATTCGATGTTGGGCGTTCGATGTTCGATGTTTCCGGCGGTTCACGGGAGGTCTTCATCTCACTGATCCGCCACATCCCCTCGCTCTGATTTTGGCGCGACGGCCATGAGGATGCCGTTGAGGACGAGCCAAATGCCGTAGAGGCCGATCATTATTGTTACGGCAAAGAGTTTCAGCGGGATGACCCCAATGGAAAGGAATATGACAAGGGCGATGATGGGCACACAGATCATTCCGATTCCAATGATAATTTTCCGGATGCCGTTGGACCGGACAGCGGCGGTACGTTCCTTGAACAGTTTGGTTGCCAGTTCCGTGGCTTCGGGAAGGGTGTAGCTTTGGATCATTAAATAACTGATTACCTGTTCTTTTGAGTCGCCCCACATGGCTTTAGCACGGGCTTCGTGCTCGGCCTGCGCGCGATCCACCAGGCCGAGGCGGGGGTCCGGTCTGCGCGCGGCAGGGGCCGTCTCCGTCGCTTGGCGTGGTACAGCGACGGCCAGGCGCATGGGAGATGCGGCTGGCGTTGGAGCGGGCGTTTCTATGGCTGGCGGCGATGGTGTCGCGGCAATTGGTTCGGCTACAGCCGAACCAATTGGCGGAAGCGATAAGGGCGTTTGACCCTGGACCGTTGCTGTTGCGACGGGTACTGAGGGCGGTTCCTCAATAAGCCGGATAATTGGGACCGGTCCAAGCTGGCGAGCGATGATTTCGTTTGCGGCTGCCGTGCCGTCCGCTTCGCATGCAGGGCAAGCCACGGATGATGGCATCCTTCCGTTTATTGGCTCGACGTCGAAAGCGTAGTGCTGTCCACATTCGCACTCAATTTTTATCGGTATCATAGCAACTTCTGAAACTCCGCCGACCGATAGGGCGAGCGTAGGCGGGTCCGGGCTGATTGTCGAGCAAAATAAGAGAATCAAAATTAAAATGAACGAACGGTCACAGGTTCACCTCAAAGGTTTTACCATTTGAGAACCAGAATGAAGGTTTGTACGTCCAGAAAAGTTGCCAATTATTTACAGTCTGTTCACTGTAAATTCACAAGGGTATGTTAATCTCCGGCAATGACGAGTATAAGGATTGCGGTGTGGAAAAGGTGCAAAAACAGTGGGAATTTTTGTATAAGTGTCCCAAATGTCTTTAGTCATGTCCCAAAATTATCATTGACTCTTTGTGACTTTTCACAGAAACTGGATACGTCTAAAATTGGTTGGAAGGGTGAGTCGCAGGTGCCGTAAATTATCGCTGTAAACTATGAAAGTCCAGTATTTTAATGCTCCCAACGGGATCCGGAAGACGGTTGGCTTTTGTCTGATTGGGGTGCTGACTGGTGCTGCTTTGGTGCAACAGTCTCTGGCTCAAGCACCTTCATCGCAATCCCAGTCACTTGTCTTCTCAGACCCGTTAAAGCAAATCAATTGGATTTCCGGTCCCCAGACCGTGGGAGACGGGGACATTGCGGACGTGGCGATTCCAGACGGTTATCGTTTTGCTAATGCTAGTGGCGCCCGAGTGATATTGGAAAATACAAGTGCGCCTGTGCCTAATGATCTTGCCGGTGTCCTGGCCAATAACGCAGCCACCTGGTACGCGATCTTTGAATTTGCTCCCAATGGCTATGTCAGCAGTGACAGTTTGGCGAATATTGATTCTTCAGCCATTTTGGCGGCGGTGAAAAAACAGCTTCAGGATGACGGGCGCGGAATGACGTCTTTGAAGTGGGAATCCAAGCCGGTTTTTGATCCGCAGACACATACGCTTTCATGGTCGCTTCAGGTGCAATCGGCATCTGGAAAGTCGTTGAATGAAGGTGTTGCCCTGCTTGGCAGGAATGGAGTCTTAGAAGTTACGGCTGTTCGGGCGTATCCCCTGGGCAATGCGCCCTCACTGGCCGAATTGGTGTCAAAGAACGTGAGTTTTAAAGAGGGTGGGCGTTACAGCGACCATCAAAAAGGCGATAAAGTGGGTGATATCGCTCTTGCCAGCCTGATCGCCGGAGACAATGGCGAAAGCCGCCCGAGTACCGCCGGCACAGCCGCCTGGGTTTATTGGATTTATTCGGGTTTTGCCCTGTGCGCCGCATTTGGCGGCGTCATGCTTCTGGTGATGCGCAAGAAGAGCCGGCGTCGCGTGCGGCGGCATGTGAGTGCTCCGGCAGCTACGGCTGCGGCTCCCGCCCCGGTTTCTGAAGCGACGGCTCCTGCAACGACCGTTGCGGCTGTGGCTGCGGCCGAGCCTTCGGTCGCATTGGCGAACGGGAAGCTCAACGGTGATGTTCAGTCAAAAACGGGCACAGCCCGCGCGAATGGAACCAATGGAACCAGGCATTTGCATCGCAATCGCCGGAAAAAGGTGTTCGATTATCCCAAATTTTACACAAACGTGATGAGGGAATTATCTTTCCATGCCTACGAAGCCAGTCCGCTGGTGAACGGCAAAGGCCGGAACGGTTATACCAATGGCCATACCAATGGGGCTAACGGTCATACCAACGGTGCCGACGGGAGCAATGGAACCAATGGCTCTGGGCTCAATGACTCCGTAAAATCGGGCATCGAGGAATTGATTGCCACGCAGAAGGCGCTGATTCAGGAACAAAAGTGTCTCCTGGAGCAGCAGACAAGGCTCATTGAAGAAAAACGGTGGCTCATCGAGGAGCAAACGGCGTTTCTGAAGGGGCAGGCCGGAATGATGAGTGACGGGCAGCCTTTGAAATTTGAATAGCGGTTCTCAGCAAGTGTAACAGTAAATCTCCAATCTCCTCCCCTTAGCGGGGCTTTTTTTGCGATGTTACTAATTTTTAACCGTTTTATCACTTGACACATTTTAGATCTTGGCCGATTCTAGGTGGAAATCCTTGCTGCTCAACAATTAATCCGAGCTACGCACGGCTGATAGAAAGTTAACAAATACCTTGAAAACAAATAAGATTACAGTTGCAGTCATGGCAGCCCTGGCTGTCTCAGTTGCGTCCGTCAATGCCATAGTTCTTGATTTTGATGCCATTGCCAATGCAGCCATAAGCTTCAGCGGCACCGGCACCTTCGATTTCACAAGCAATTC
The DNA here is from genome assembly GCA_035503455.1 of Candidatus Sulfotelmatobacter sp. Lineage (GTDB taxonomy): Bacteria > Verrucomicrobiota > Verrucomicrobiia > Limisphaerales > UBA11358 > UBA11358. The sequence continues at coordinate 19,375 of DATJTK010000134.1, forward strand.
GAGCGGGGACCAGTTTCAAATAACCGCTGATACGGGTGCCGGAGCGGCGGTCGGCTTAGAGGGCTATTTAGCCGGCACAAACCTTTTTACAATTGGATCGATTACGGACTCTGGAGTGACCCAGACCGCGCCGGTCACAGGTACGGCCACCCTATACATTGTAGACCAAAGCGGCCTTGACCTGACCGGAACGCTCCAATTTGAGGATATTTCCACCTCCTTTAACACAAGCGGAGAGCTTGATTATTTGGGGTCGCTCAATCTCTTTAATATCCAATACTACGGTACGAACGCCGATCTGCAGGCGCTGGCCGCCGCGGGTTCGGCGTCAGATATTGTGACTTTTCCGCTCAATCCTCCCATGTCGTTGAACAATTTGGTCAGCATGGCCTCCAGCACATCGTATGCGGGAAGCCTTACGTCAGGTGTCATCCCGGTACCGGAACCCGCTTCGGCGGCGGTTTTGTTCGTTGGGATAGTCTGTTTTTGCGGCATTTTGTGGCGCGGGAGGATGGACGGTACCCGAAAAGTTTGCGCGGTGCGCGTTGAAAACCGTTACCGCCGACCACTTTCCAAATAACTGTGGCAGTGTCACTTGCCAGGCTGGAACTGGCAGCCGGTAAAGGACGTCGTTCGCATCCACGGCCCTGGCCGTAGAGGCTAGTCTTCGATGGCTTGCGGCTGATTGCCACTTCTCGCCGCCTCACATCAACGGTAACAGATCGCAAGGGTCATTTGCGCTTCTACATGGCCTGTTCTGCGGCGACTGTAAAAAAAATGGCAGTTCTGGGAACTTTATTCTTGACAAAGCATCATAGTTGCGTGCAAATGCAATTAGAGTCAGTAGAAGGTGTGCAGGAATAAAAACAAACGTGCCGTTTTTTGGGGAAAACGGTTGAGAGTGCGATCTCATGAAAACCGGAAAAATAATTATCGGGGCGGTTGCGGTTTTGGTGGGCATGTCGGTTGTCTCAAGCAGGGCTCAGACGCTGGATTTGTCAGGCGGAACGATTGAGGGGGACTTGACGAATCAGACATTAGTGGATTCCGCAAACGGAAACAATGATGGAAAGATTTCCAGCTGGGTCGTCAGCGATTCGAGCGTCGACTCACAAGGGTTAATTTTCATTTATCAGTTGGAGAATTCCGGAACGGATAGTATTACGGGCCTGAGCTTTAACAATTTTAAAGGGAGTCTGGCCTCTACTCCAACCAGTGGGTCTTATTCGAATATTATCGGTAGCGCGACCCTTCTGCCAACTGCAATCGCTCCCGTCGACGGGAACGGAGGGTTCGCGTTTGATACGGTTACTTCCGGAGGCGCGGCCACATTTCAATTGGGGGATCTGGCGGATGGAGGGACGATGAGTTTCTTCGTGGTAGTCTTTTCGGACGTTGATTCGTTTGCGGATGGTTATGCCCTGACACAGGATGATTTTCAGGCCCATGGCGATATTCTGGCGCCGATCGAAGCAATCTACCCCGTCCCTGAACCGTCTTCAGCAATCCTGTTGACTGGCGGAATTCTGTGTTTTTACCTGATGTTGAGATGCCGAAGGGCAATGAGCTAATCCTCGTTTAGCTCTCGATCACGTTGATTTCGACGGGTTCGACATTCACACCATTTTTTTCCAGCCATTTGATTGCGGCTTTCACTTCGTCGCGCGCGCCATCCAGTTCCAGGCAGACGATGCCGATTTCATCGGTGACGCTGGCCTGGCGGATGTTGGTGACGACTTTGAACTTGTGACCGACCTCCCAGATAAACGGCTTTTTAATGAGCCGGGGCGGGTACATGAGCCACAACCGTTGCTGCGTGGGAGTTGTGGAACTGGTCGGCGCCGCAGTTTTCTTTTGTGCTTTTGGCATGGCGGTAAACGGTTTGAGATTTAGTTGAGACTAACCTCCGGCAATGGCGGGGATGATGCTGATTTCATCGCCGTCTTTGAGCGGAGTTTTCTGGTTTTGGAGGAAGCGGATGTCCTCTTCGTTAACGTAAACGTTTACAAAGCGGCGGACTTCGCCTTTTTCATCCATGAGCCGTTCCTGGATGCCGGGAAAGCGGGATTGCAATTCGGCTATGGCTTCGCTGATGGTTGTGGAATTGACCACGACGATTTCCTCGTTATTAGTCAGTTTTCGCAGTGGTGTGGGTATTCGGACTTTTTGTGACATAATGTGCGTATTGCGTGTTGAAAATAGAAAGCATTCAGGCCACGGCTTTTTCCTGCTGCGCCAGCAACGCTTCAAATTCACGCAGGCTTGGTTTGATTTCCCGCGGTTTTCCGACGCTCTTTTCGACGGCGTCGAGCGTTTTCAAGCCGTTGCCGGTCACACAGACGACAACGGAATCTTCGGGTGGAATTTTGCCTGAAGCAATCAATTTCTTTGCCACGCCCAGGGTGACCCCGCCCGCCGTTTCGGTAAAGATGCCTTCGGTTTCCGCAAGCAGCTTGATGGCTTCGCGGATTTCGTCGTCGGTGACGTCTTCGGCAGCGCCGCCGGTGTCGCGCATCACGCGCAGGGCGTAAAAGCCGTCGGCGGGCGTGCCGATGGCGAGCGACTTGGCAATGGTATCCGGCTTGACTGGTTTAAAGAAATCCAGGCCGGCTTTTTGGGCAGCGGCGATGGGCGAGCAGCCTGTCGCCTGGGCGCCGTAAATCTTTGGCTGCGTATCGGAAATCAGGCCCACTTTGACGAGTTCCTGGTAGCCTTTATGGATTTTGGTGAGCAGGGAGCCCGAAGCCATGGGAATGACCGTATGCTGGGGGGTGCGCCAGCCGAGTTGTTCGGCGATTTCGTAGGCCATGCTTTTGGAGCCTTCGGCGTAGTAGGGCCTCATATTGACGTTTACAAATGCCCAGCCAAATTTCCCCGCGATTTCCGCGCACAGACGGTTGACTTCATCATAATGGCCTTTAATGCCAATGACGTTTGCGCCGTAGATGAGGGAGTTTAAAATTTTGCTTTGCTCGAGGTCGGTAGGAATAAAGACGTAGGCCTTGAGTCCGGCGCTGGCGGCCTGGGCGGAGACGGCGTTGGCCAGGTTTCCGGTGGAGGCGCAGGCTACGGTCTCGAAACCAAGTTCCCGGGACCGGCTGAGCGCGACACTCACGACCCGGTCTTTGAAGGACAATGTGGGGAAATTGACGGCGTCATTTTTGATCCACAACTCGCGGATACCGAGCTTTTTGGCGAGGCGATCCGCTTTGACGAGCGGGGTGAAGCCGGCCTGGGAACCCACCGTGGGTTCGGCGGCGATTGGCAGCAATTCGCGATAACGCCACATCGTTTTCGGGCGTGTGGCGATGGACGCGCGCGTCAATGATTGTTTGATGCGTTCGTAATCGTAGGCGACTTCGAGCGGGCCGAAGTCAAATTCGCAGACGTGGGTGGCTGTGAGCGGATACTCGCGTCCGCATTCGCGGCACTTCAGGGCCTTCATGTAACCGTGTTTGTCACTCATATGTTTTTCAACCGCGTTGATGGCCCCTGTGCGCGGGCTATTGTTGCTGCGAATCCAACGGAATCCGGCAACAAAAAGCCCCCAACTCATGCGAGAAGGGGGCGCGAAAACGTATCGTGCTTCTCATTTTTCCCAAGCCAATGGTGCTTGAGCTGGAATTGGCACCTGCATCGAGATCAAAGCTCAATCGGTTGCCGTGGTGTCACTGGGCCAGTCCCTCGACCACTCTGCATGAGACCGTTATATCAACGGATGCGGATAAGTTGATGTTAAATGTCTCGGCTGTCAACCGTTTTTTGATTTTTTGGCGCTAATTCACGGAAGGCTTTCACACGCCTCATAGGTCCTATAGGTCCCATATGACCTGTTTGGTGAATCATACTTGACGCGCCACGCACCACGCACCACGTGCTATTACATTTCCCGACGCCCTTCCAATGCGCGGCTCAGAGTAAGTTCATCGGCAAATTCCAGACCCGCGCCCGCCGGAAGGCCGTAGGCAATGCGGGAAATCTTCAGGTTCGGGCGGGCGAGCCGTTTTGCGAGGTAATTGCTGGTGGCGTCGCCTTCCACGTCCGTGCCCAGGGCGATAATGACTTCGCGAATGGGTTCGGTTTCGAGGCGTTTCTCCAGGCCGGCGATGCGCAGGTCTTCGGGTTCGACGCCGTCAAGAGGGGATATCTTCCCGCCGAGGACATGGAATTTGCCGCAGAAGGAGCCGGCCTTTTCAATGCTCAGGATGTCCACGGCCCGTTCGACGACGCAGGCCAGGGACGCGTCTCGTCGGGGATCCGTACAAATAGAGCAGGGGGATTGTTCGGTGAGCGAGCCGCAGATTTCGCAGAATCTTATTTTTTCCCGGGCGTCGAGCATAGTCCTGGCAAGGCTTTGGACAACCGGGGAATCGGTCTGCACCAAATGAAGCGCGATTCGCTCGGCAGAACGGGGACCCACCCCTGGCAATTTATTCAAAGCGGCAATGAGCGCGACGATGGAATCGGGCAGGGGCATTGATCAACCGAAACCGGGCAGGCTGAATCCGGCGGTGATTTTGCCCATTTCGGAATCGGCAATTTCGCGGGCTGAACCGAGGGCCTGATTGGCGGCCGTCAGGACCATTTCTTCGAGCAATTGCGCGTCGGCCGGATTAAGCGCCTGGGGATCAATCTTAACGGAGGCGATAGTGCCGTCGCATTTGGCCGTGACCTTGACGGCGCCGCCGCCGCTGGTGGCGTCCACGGTGCGCGCGGCCAGTTGTGCCTGCACTTCTTTCATTTGCTGCTGCATTCGCAGCGCCTGCTTTGCCATTTTTCCTAAACTCGACATGTTCTAAATGATTGAATTCTTATTATTTGTTTCGATGCGCATTATACGCGGACTTCGACGATTTGGCCCTTAAAAATTTCGAGGGCTTTTTGAATGAGCGGGTCGTTTTTGAAATCATTTTTGTTGAATGGAACGGACGCTTTTTCTTTAACGGGGACCTCGCGGGACGCCGGGGTTGGCTGGGAGTCCTGCGGCGCCTGCTCAGGGGAGGCGTTCTGTTGTTGCGCCGCTTGTTCGCGCGCCTGGCTGAGCTGTTCCCGGATGCCTGCGGGCGCTTCGTGCTCGATAAATTTAACCTGGCAATGGGGATGGCCCAATTCGGCCAGTTTGGTCTGCAGCACGCCATGATTGCGCGTGTTGTCCACAAGCCCGAGGTGGTCTGCGAATTCAGGATCGAACCCGATGACGAGAAGATTTTTTTCCAATGAAACCGGATGCGCTTCCAGCAGATAAGTGCGGATGAACGGGCTGGCCCGTCCAACGCTCTCTACGAGATTTGTCCAGAGCGCGTTGAGTTCGGCTGGGGACGCGGTGGCCGGGGCGGTTTCACGGAGCAACTCGACATTTTCCTTCGGCGGTGGGGCTGTCTTAGTTGGCGGTTGCGCCGGAGCGACGGTAGCCGCCTGGGCGGCAGGGGCGGAAGACGTTGATAACACGGATATTGACGGTGGTGGCGATTGCGGATTGCCGCCCTGGCCGCGCAACTGGTTCAATTGTTTGAGCACTGAATCAATGGGGACGGCGTTGCGCGCCTCGATGGCTTTGAGCAGAGCGACTTCCAGAAAAATGCGTTTGGACGCGGCATCACGGACGTTTAATTCGGCCTGGGCGAAAGTGTCGAGAATGCGCATGACAGCGTCGGAAGCGGCCATGGCGGACTGTTCGTTGAGAGCGGCGGCTTCGCTTTCTGAAACCTCGAGCAAATTCAAATCGCCTCGGGAAATCTGGTAGATAAGCAGGTTGCGAAAATGGTTGAGCAAATCCGAGAGCAGACGGCCCAGGTCTTTTCCGCCTTGCGCAAGTTGGCCGAGTTCGGCCAGGGAGGCCTGGATTTCGCCGTTCAGCACGGCTTTGCTCAGGTTCAGGATTTGGCTTTCGGCGGCCAGGCCGAACATGGAGAGCACGTCGGCTTCCTCAATTTTATCGCCGCAAAAGCTGATAAGTTGGTCGAGGGTGGATTCGGCGTCGCGCATCCCGCCATCGGCGCCGCGGGCGATGGCGTTGAGGGCTGCCTTGTCAATTTTGACTTTTTCAGTTTTTGCGATTTCGGCCAGGTGTTTTGTGATAAGGGCCGCCGGGATGCGCCGCAAGTCGAACCTTTGGCATCGTGAAAGAATCGTGGGTGGCAATTTTTCGGGATCGGTCGTGGCGAATAGGAAGATCACGTGCGCCGGCGGTTCCTCGAGGGTCTTGAGAAGGGCGTTAAACGACGATGCCGAAAGCATGTGGACCTCGTCCACGAGGTACAGTTTATATTTGCCTGACGCCGGCATGTATTTGACGTGGTCGATAATCATCTCGCGGATTTTTTCGACCTGCGTGTTGGAGGCGGCGTCAAATTCGAGCATTTCGATGCTGTTTCCGGCGGTGATTGCCAGGCAATCGGGACATTCGTTGCAGGGAGTGGCGGTCGGGGCGTTTTTGCAACGCAAACATTTGGCAAAAATGCGGGCGATGGTTGTCTTGCCGGTGCCGCGGGGACCGCAGAAGAGATAGGCATGGGCGATGCGATTTTGTTCAATCGCATTGGACAGCGTCTGCGTCACGTGCTCCTGGCCGACGACGTCTGCGAAACGCTGAGGGCGATATTTTCTGGCGATGACCTGGTAAGACATTAAATCGTAAATTGTAGTGCGTCACTTGTCATGCGAAGCGCATGACGGCTGGCACCAAAGTATTCCGCATTCCGCATTCCGCAATCGCAAATTTGAAAAATGCCAGGGTGACTGCGGCAGATGCAAAGCAAACTACCGTTGCTGCCTTCCGGCCCTGGCGGGGTTCGTAAGTCCGCAATCCGCAGGCCCTGGCGAAAATCAATGTGCCGTAAAATTACCTTTTGTCCAGACAAAGCGCGGCGGCCGCAAGAACGGCGATATGCGGCTTTTTGGTTTGGACGATTTTGACGCGTTTCAAGGCGTTTTGAAATTTGAAGGCGCGCAATCTTTCGCGCATGCGCTTTTCGAAGTAAGGATAACCATTGCTCACGCCACCACCGAGCACAATCATTTCGGGATCGTAGGCGTACAGGATGGCCATGATGACATCGCCGAAAGGATCCCCGAAGGCGGCAAGCATTTCGACGGCTTTGAAATCGCCTTCGATGGCGCGCTTTTCGATTTCGAGGGCGTCGAGTCCGAATTCGCGCTGAAAGAACCGCCCGCTGCAATAATGTTCATAATCATGGCCTTTGTAGGGCGCGTGCCCAATTTCGCCGGCGCCGCCGTTTGAGCCCATAAAGAGTTTGCCTCCAATGACCACGCCCGCTCCCAGGCCGGTGCCGACGATTAATCCAACAAGGTTCTGGCGGCCGCGGCCATTGCCGTAGTGGAGTTCGCCCAGGGCGAAGCACTTGGCATCGTTATTGACGAAGGAAGGGACTCCAAAGCGTTTCTCGAGGAGTTTTTGGAGCGGCACCTTGTGCCAGGATGGGATGTTTGCGACGGAATAGACAATGCCGTCTTTGATCAGGCTGGGCGTGCAAATGCCTATGCCACTGACATTTGGCCGGATGACGGCCTCGATGGTTTCAAAAATTTCTTCGAGGATAATTTTTTGACCCGCGTGCGAGGAAATGGGCCGCTTTTTCAGGGAAATGATTTTGCCGTTTTGAACAAGGCCGGCGCGCACGTTTGTGCCGCCGAGATCAACGCCTACGTACAGGGGATGTTTAGGATTACGCTTGGACATACGGGCGCAAGGCTAAATTAAATATTGGAAATTAAAATTAAAAAGCGCATAACGCATTATTCGCGTCCTGGCAGCTTTGGGTTAGATTGCGTTCATGCAAACGAAGACGAGGATTGGATTTATCGGCCTTGGTATCATGGGTAGCCGAATGGCGGCGAACCTGCAAAAACACGGTTACCCTCTCGTTGTTTTTAATCGCACGCAGCAAAAAGCCGAGACGCTGGTTTCCGCGGGCGCTGAATGGGCGGCAACTCCGGCCGCCCTCGCCGGTCGCGCGGAAATCATTTTAACCATGCTCGCCCATCCGGATGCGGTCGAAGGCGCGGCCATGGGAAAGGATGGGTTTCTTGCGCAGGCGTCGCCAGGCCGATTATGGGTGGACTGCAGCACGGTAAATCCATCGTTCACGCGTAAAATGGCGGCACAGGCGCAGGCTCGCGGTGTTCGATTCATGGATGCGCCGGTTACGGGCTCGAAGAGTGCGGCGGAACAGGGCAAACTCATCATCTGGGCCGGCGGCGCCGCGGGCGACCTGGAAACGGTCCGTCCGATGCTTGAATGCATCGGGAGTAAAGTTGTCCACTGTGGGGACGTGGGCATGGGTGCGTCGATGAAAATGGTGATGAACCAATTGTTGGGCACGGCTATGGCGGCATTTGCCGAAGGATTGATACTTGGCGAATCGCTTGGACTGTCCCGTAAACTGGTCCTTGATTCAATTCTGGGCAGCCCCCTGGCTGCGCCGTTCCTGGCGGCCAAGCGCGAGCGGATTGAGGATGGCAAGTTCACTCCGGCGGACTTTCCGTTACGTTGGCTTCATAAGGACATGCATTTGGCGGCCGTGAGCGCATACGAGACGGGCGTGGCAATGCCGCTGACAAACGATGCCAAGGAAATGTATCAATTGGCGATCCGTGAAGGTCACGGCGAGGCGGATTTTTCCGCTGTTTATTCTTTGCTGGCGTCGAATCATTGAACTGTTGAACTGCCGAAGGGTTTGCGAATCAGGGAATGCGGTCTTTTTTGTTGGCATTCAATTGTGTGCCTGGCGGATAGTTTGATCCTGTGAAATGTTTTTTATCATTGGCGTTGTTCGTGACGTTGCTTGTCTGCACGGTGAGGGCAGACGAGGTGTTTAGCAATTTGCTTAGCTCAGCCGACAGCGCAGAAAGACGTGGCGATGTTGCGAAGGCAGCGGCTATTTACGATGTGGCTCGGCATGCGGGGACGAATGACGCGCCGAATTTGTGCGTTCTGGCGCGGCGTTATTGCGACCTTTCTTCTTTGGCAAGTTCCGCAGGTGTCCAAAAAGGCCTGGTGGCTCGGGCGCTGGATTGTGCCGGTCGGGCCGTGGCGCTGGAACCGGGCAATGCGACAGCGCACGCTTCGGTGGCAGTTTGTTACGCAAAAAGCTGTGCCTTTGCCGACATCAAGACGGAACTGGCCTATTCCAAATTGTTCAAGCAGGAGGCGGAAAAGGCCATCGCCCTGAATCCGAAAGAGGACGTCGCCTATTACCTGTTGGGACGGTGGAATTACGCAATCGCAAACGTCGGATTCTTCTCACGGACGTATGTGAGAATGATTTATGGAGGGTTCCCGAAGGCGAGTCTCGCGGATTCCGTGCTCTATTTCAAAAAGGCGTGTGAATTGGCGCCGAATCGAATTCTGTATCACGCCGGGCTGGCGACCGCTTATGGCGCGCTCGGCGAGAAGAAACTGCAATTGGCGGAACTCCAGGCCTGCTGCTCCCTAAAACCGTCAGATCCGGAGGACGCTAAGGCACGGGCGGATGCGGAAAAACAATTGCAAATGATGAATTAGTCGAGGGGGAAGAGATCGAACTGGCTCCAAACTCTGTTGATTCCTTCATTAATTACATCCGCTCATGCCGTAACTGGGAGGGGCGCTATAGTTTTGATTTGCAATGTTGTCAAGCTCTGTGATGGTGGGTATATCATTCGTCAGAAAAGGCCCGGATAATGGGTGTCCGGGCTCGGTTCCCCAATAGGTTAAAAAGCAACGCGGGCCATTATGCGCCTGGTTCCAAACCCAGTTCGCGGCCTCGTAAAAGTAGGAGGGCCTGTTCGTTTCTTCCGATGCGTTGCACTCACAAACCGAAATCGTGGCGTTTGTCGCCCCGTAACCCTCGGTATAGACGTGCCCTGCCCACTTGTTCAGAGGCACGGTGGGATCACAATCGTCGTCGTAGTAGACATCCATGCCGTAAAAGTCCAGTCCTGGAGGCATCCAGTTGGTATTCCACGTCGTGTTGTCGATGGCTCCGACAACGCAATTGGCATGAATCCTTTTGGCAAAATGATAAAGATACACCAGCATGTTTGTCTCGTCCGGGCCGGTGATGGCCTCGCCGTTGCCATCCACGTAATTTTGATTCGAGGCCTCATGCCAGCAATTCAACATGTCCCCCGAAATAGAACCGGCCATGAAATTGGTCAGTTTCGAGTCATAGGCTCCATTTAACAGGTTGGAGACGTTGGGATAAATGGAAACACACATGTAAACCGTCCCGTTGGGATCCGTTGGCCGGGCAGGCCATGCGTCCGGTACGTTATCCTTTTCACAGTAATAGCGCTCACCGCTGACGGGTATGCCTGCGGACTGATAGTCCGCCACCCAATCTTTATTGCATCCCCGCATGTACTTGAGGGCCGGTGTTTGTGACATTTTCAACGTGTAATACTGCTGGCAGGCGTTTGAGCTGATAGGAACGGTCAGGTTGAAACAGCCTTTGCTATCAAATGAATTCGTCGCAGCCGCAGTCCAGTCGGTCAATGACAACGTCACGTTTGTGGAGGTTAAAAGGGTGTATTCGCCATTGCTGCTGCCGCCCAGGCCGTACAAAACGACATTCGTGTTGAGCATCGACAAGTTGGTGAACAGAGGGCCGCCCAAAGTCCCTCGTGCCGCGGGCAGGATGAGCGAGAACAAAAGCAAAACCGCCGGAACACCCATTCGAGAACGAATTAAATGCGGCACAAACAGAATAAAGACTAAATTTTTCACGATTTTTGAATCACTCGGCCGTCTAATCCGTATAATCGCGGATGTTGGCAGAATCTTTCAGAAATAATTTGTCCGCAGCGTTGTTTTCAGTTTGGCGGAATTCTCAATCTGCCGTGTAATCAGCGGATTCGTCTATGCAGAATTTGACGGCAAGGACATCGGCCTTTTCAATGACCGGCGGTTGGGCAAACAACTCCGGCGCTCTGTGCCATTCTTTTGATAAAAATTTTTGGAATAAAAGCCATCCCTGATTGCTCTCACCGTTAACGAGATGAAATGGATCTGCTTATTTGTGATGTTTGCTGCTGTCACTGCAACCGCAGAACCGCTGGTGTTTCAGAGTGCCGGGCGCCAGGCAGCGCTGCTCGAGCTTTACACGTCCGAAGGTTGCAGCAGTTGCCCGCCCGCCGAGCGATGGGTGAGCGAGCTGAAAGGCGCGCCAGGCCTCTGGAATGAATTTGTGCCCGTCGTCTTTCACGTAGATTATTGGAATAACCTGGGCTGGCGTGACAAACTGTCCAGCCCCCAATTTTCCGACCGCCAGCGCGGCTACGCGCGGGCCTGGTCGGCGGAAAACATCTATACTCCGGAATTTGTTTTGAATGGACGTGAATGGGGGAACTGGCTCGGCTCCCGGGGCGCGCCTTCCGCGTCCAAAAACAGGGTTGGAATATTGCAGGTCAATTCTGATGACGGCAAACACTGGCAGGTGAGTTTCAATCCGGTGGAAAATGAAAGCGTCACCGATTACGAAGCCACTGTCGCGGTACTGGTCAGCGGGCTGAACTCTGAAGTCACAGCAGGCGAGAATTCAGGCCGTGATTTGAAACACGATTTCGCTGTGCTTTCACTCGTTACATGTTCGCTCGTCAGCCGGACCAACGGATTTCGAGGAACCCTTGTCATCGATCCCGACTCCAAAGAAGTTGCCGGGCGTCGGGCGCTTGCCGCCTGGGTGACGCGCCGCGGAGAACTTAAACCGCTGCAGGCCACCGGAGGCTGGCTGCCAGAGCCGATAAAGACGATTCCGCCTGCAAAATAGTCAACACAACAATAATTCCACAAATGAAACTCAAAAAAATTGATCGCTGCAAACAGTTGTTCGCCATTTTAACCTGCGCCTTTCCGCTGATGGTGAACGCGCAGATGGACGGCATGGCGCACGATACCATGAATACCACCAACTCGGATCAAATGAGTGGCACGAATTCAGACAACATGCAGCCATCATCCAAAATGGGCGGCATGGGTTCAGATAATATGAGGAACACCAACACATCCCAAATGGGAACTATGTCGCCGGTCACGAATACTACCCCGATGGACAACATGGCGTCCGGTATGATGAGCGAGGCCAATCCGCCAGGCGTCGGAAGTTTGGCGCCTGATTTCACTCTCAATACGCTTGACGGCCAATCGGTGCGGCTCGACGACCTCACGGCCAAAGGCAAGGTGGTGCTTGTTGTTTTGCGCGGCTGGCCTGGCTATCAGTGCCCATTCTGTTCCCGTCAAGCGCGCGATTTTATGAACTATCAAAAAGAACTCATGGGTGATGGGGTCCAGGTCGTGATGGTTTATCCCGGGCCCTCGGACGATCTCAAGTCGCACGCGGCTGACTTCCTAAAAGACAAAGACTGGCCAAAAGATTTTCTGCTCGTTCTTGATCCGGATTATTCCTTCACCAAAGCCTATGGGTTGCGTTGGGATGCGCCGAGGGAGACCGCCTATCCATCCACGTTCATAATTGGCAAGGACAATAAAGTGATCTTTGCTCACATCAGCAAAAAGCACGGCGACCGTGTCAAAGCCGATACGGTGCTAAAAGCGCTTGATGCCGGATCAATGGGCGATGGCATGATGAAGCCCGGCATGTAAGCCGATTTCGCGTGAGTTGATAATAATAACAAAAGGCAGGATTCGAGCCTGCAACCAGCCGGTTAATCCCGACGAGCCGGGGCTCTGCCATTGAGCAACGTTCCGACGAATCCAAATCGGGCCGAAAAAAATTGACGGTGCAGGCGAAAATCTGTAGCCTTTTTGTCTGTTTGGGTTCCAGAGTAGCTCAATGGTAGAGCAGCCGGCTGTTAACCGGCTGGTTGTAGGTTCGAATCCTACCTCTGGAGCCAATTTAAATTCCCTTGTTTTTCAGGGATTTGGCTTCAGGAAGTAGTTCAAAAACCCCAAGTGAGGGGGAAAATCACTGTGCGCCGTTTCAACCGCTGAACAAGATATCCGCGATGAAATCCGGCATCTCAAGGAAAAGATTCCGTTTTATGAAAAGCGAATCGAGAATTTGAAATGGACATGAAACAGCGTGTTGAGACACGCGGCGAAAAATTTGAAGTCGTGATTGAAAAAACAACGGTCAAAGATCGCGCCATCGCCGGAGAGTTGTTAAACCGTATCGCGCGGGGCGTGGCTGGCGGCAGGGAGGAATACCATGCAGGTTCATTTGCCGGTTTTGACTAATTGTCCGGCCAGCCTTCTTGCAGCAAGTCGAAATCATCCTAAAAGGACGTAATCAATACGCGGCAACCGTTTCTGATTCGCCAATAGGGACAGTCCGCTCAATGGAACACATTCCGCAGAATTTTGAGGAACGCCTTTCATCCCACCAGCGGGATTTGAGAGAAGCCGAAAAAAACTGCTGGGAATTGGAAATGAAAATCGGCCAACCATTTGAACATGGGGAAAAGTTGCAGGCGCTTTGCCAGCGCGAAAAGAAACTGGAAGACGCTTTGGATATTACAAAGAATCAAGCGTCAAATTCGCTCGCCGCAGAGGAAACGGAAGTGCAAACGATTAAAGAAACCGAAGTGGAATCAATTCAGGAAACACCAGATAAAATTTCTCACTTGAAGAACATGGTCAAAATGCGCGTGGCGATGACGCAATAAATACGTTCCATAAATTTTCACGGCATTACAACTCTATAAAACCTTTGACTGTAATTTGCCGTGTTCGAGTCGGTAAATATAAACGGTCCAGTATTGGTGTAAACGGATGTCCAATTCACAAGGTTTGTCGAAGTTTGAACCACATACGTTTGTCCTTCCAAGCCTTGCAGGCCAAATTGGAAGTTGCCGTTGGCCAAAACTTGTGGAGTCACGATCATCGCGTTGCTACTGACTACATTGCTGGGTGGAACCACCGTGGCAACGACTAACGATGAAGTTGAACCAGACCCAGTAACCGCAGATACCGCGTAGCTTAAGGATTGTGTTAAGGCAATTGTTGGGCTCGGTTCAGTATAAATTCCAACGCCAGCGGACACTTGAGCGATATTCGTATATGTGCCTCCCGGAAGAATAGCGCGCCAAATGTAGTATTGAGTCACATCACGATCATTATAGCCATCGTCATCAGACAATGCCCATTCGAGAACATTATTGCCGGTGCTTTCAAATTGTACACTTACGCCGGTGGGTGGGTCGGGCGGTGTTGGTTCCGTGGTAACTTCTATTGCTGACGATAGGGAGCTTTCGTTGCTTGATGTATCCAGTGCGCTGACAGCAATAAAATAATTTGTGCCGACTGCCAGCCCACTCAGAAGACAATTTGTCCCTGTCACGAAAACAGGCGAAGGATTTCCATCGATTTCGGCCGTTCCATTCCATGGTGGGCCTGCTGAACCGGCGGAATAATAGACACGATATCCCGCAAGATCTGGTTCAGTGTTTGCGGCCCATGACACCCAAATACGGCTTTGGCCGGCGGTCGCGACGACATTTGCCGGCGTTGCGGGCGGATTTGTATCAATCAAATTGACCGTTACGCTTCCGTAAGCATTTCCAGCCACGGAAGACAGATTTATTTGAGCCACATTGCCATATGGCAGAGCTTGCAATTGAAGCGTAAGAGCGCCATTGGTGCTGACTACCTGAACGCCAGGTAAATTGGTATCACAATCAGGGCTTAAAATTTGAACCCCTGTTGCAGTAGCAGTAAAGAGCCATTGTTGTGTGGCGACATTTCCGCTGTTCAACATTAGGTTAGTGACCACAACTGTCATGGTCGAAATCCCATCAGCAGGCAGGGCATTTGTGCTTGAAATTAGCCGTAAATCTCCTGTGGGCATCGGCGGCGCAATGGCGAAAATGCCCAGATTGGTAATTGTCGCCGTTACCGTGTCAGAATTGGTATTCACCGTGCCGCCGGCCAACTGCCAGCCGTTAGTGTAAAGTTGATACATTTGAAACTGACACGGGGCCAAGCCGGTTATATTCGCGTTGCTGTAACAAATTGCGAGAGTCGCCGTTCCGTTGAATGCATTAGTGCTTGAAAACTGATAGATGCCGCCAATGCCATAAATGTAATTGCTGCTTCCGTCCGGCGGCAAATAAGCGACTCCACTCCCCATCGGGCTGCCTAACGGCACGGGTTTCCCAGCAGGAACTGCCAATGAAATCTGCGAAATATCGGGGACGAATGATGAAAGAATTTGGGACCCGGTATTCAATGCTCCCTGCCCGATGTTTAAGGTCGCCTGACCAGCTTGAATCAAGGTCGTCTCTGTATCATCAGCCACTGTCGTAACCGTCTGGTAATAGACGTCATCTAAAATCGGTGCAGCATTTTGGATCCATTGCAATAATAAATCCGGCCACGTTTGAGATGGAAATAAGCTAGTGCTCATTGCCGGATACGACTCAGTGGGATAATGTTGTGCGCCAAAAATTGCTCCCCGTTGCACAACTTTGTCGGCACCACGTTCAGCTTCACCATTAAAATCACCATTAAAACTCAAGCCGAACGTGGCTAAATCAACATCAAGGCCCACACCAATCCCCACTTCGGCCGCATAAATAGATCTTTGATAGTTTATGGCTCCGCCTGACAAAGGAACCTGCCAAATCTCTGTCAATTCACGGGGATAATTTGGCGGATTACCTGGAAGGTCGTAAAGCTGCCAATCGTCGAGGATCGGTGGAATTGATTCTGAATCTGATAATGATAATTCACCTGACAGCTCCAACTGATAGGGATTGGAAGCACCTTGTTGGGTCCAAGTTTTTGCCAAGAGTTCGCCGCCATAACTGCTATTCAAGAAGAATCCCGGGCTGAAAGACGAACTGCTTGAAGGGGAAATTTGCAAAAGCAACTGGTTTATCTGTGAAGCTATGTTTAGTCCGCCCATTACGTTGAGGCTTCCGGTTAACCCAATGACCGGCGCTGATTCCGCGCAATTTCCAAATCTCCATTCGTAACCGGCTATTCCAGCGGCGCTTGCCGAAAGACTTCCATAAAAAGGAGTTCCTCCAACTGGAACTGATTTCTGCTGCCCGTTTCCATCAAATAGGGCACTTCCTAATGTTCCCTGAATGTCACCTCCGAGTTGAAGATCCCCTTCGACAGATTGTAGATTTGCACCGAGAAAAGATGGTTCGATACTTCCCTCGACATAACTGTAAAATGCCATCCCGAAATCACCAACCGAACTTCCGCCCGCCGTAAGCAAATTTCCCAAATCAAGATAAAGTTTCATAGCGTTTTCCGAAGGGTCTGTCGAATTCGGATCTGCAAACGAATATTTTGTTTGCAGAACAGGCCCCCAAAATAGCCCCGCACTTGCAGAAGCGCCGCCGCTGAATTGGAGCGAATCCGAACTCGTTTGCAACGACGCACCCACGTCGAATCCTTCGCCGACACTCCCTGTTATCTCGAACGAATCAATTCGCGCAATGGATTCGCCTGTAGCGGTTCCGCTGACAATGGTTTGGCGAATTTCACTTTCAGCCGATACGTTGCCACCAACGCTAACAACAGGCGCGACCGGCACCGGAACATTACCACCCACCTGTAATTCTTGCCGCCAAACCTGATCGTAACTGCATGAAGCTACTTCGGCTTGAAATTGATTTACGACCTGGCCATCGATGCTTAAATAAATCGTTTGGGGACTAGAATTCAAATACGACGAAGGAATGGTGATTCGGACAGTCCCGTGTCCGTCTCCATCTGAAGTCCCAGCCGTAGTCCCCGGCCAATACGGCGAAGAATCACCCTGCGTGATTGTTGTGCCACCTGAAGTTGTCACTGAAACAGAGATTCCTCCTTGTGGGTTGCCGCTGGCATTTTGCACGCAATAATAACGATAGGCCGTGCCACCTTGCTCGACAGTGGTAATAGCTGGATTTACATTAAGCATATCATTAAGGGTATATGGTCCGCCTACGCTCGTAAGTGATATATCGCCCAAGTCAATGATGCTGTTGACGGGCACATTAATACCGGTCAATTGAGTAGAATTGTATCCGGCTGCGGAAACATTCAAAACGTAACCATTACCGGAAGGAACGCCTGAAAACGAGAACGTCCCATCATTTAGCGTGTTGGCCGTAAACATAGTATTTTCAATCTTTACCTGTGCGTTGACAATTGGTGAGCCATTTCCTAGAACCTGACCGTCGATTCCACCAAAGAAAGACGAGGGATTACCAACCACAACAGTCGCGACGATTCCAGATAAGTCGCCCGAAATGACAGGTGGACTTTCCTCAAAAGAATTGACGGATGCACTTGTATCAGTGGTCAAAAAGGTTTGGAACCACAATTGATAAGTTCCCGTACTTGAAGGCAGAACCAAATTCGACCAGGAGGCGGTGCCGCTGCTGCCGCCAGAAGAGGGAGTGCCATTGTAAACAACTTGAGGCGTCCCACCAACCCATTGTCCTGAATTGTTGACCAATCCCACAACTGTTACCATGCTCTGACCTGCGCTGCCGCCGTCCGCAGCCGAATAGGGGAAACTGCCCGATAGGTAGGCTTCGGGCGCGAGCGTGATGTTGTTTTCTTGGATTCCATTCAATGTCGCCATCGCTGTCGGAGTGAAACTTGGCGGATTGCCGACGATAACCGTTGCCACGAGTCCTGACAAATCGCCCGACGTCGTCGGTGGACTCATCTCAAAGGAACTGATGGCAGCACTCGTGCTGGTTGTCAGAAAACTTTGAAAATATAATTGGTATGTCCCTGAGCTTGACGGCACGACCAAATTCGACAAAGAAGCGGTGCCGATACTGCCGCCTGAAGAAGGCGTGCTATTATAGACAATTTGTGGCGTTCCGCCCACCCATTGCCCAGAATTGTTGACCAATCCCACGACAGTTATCATATTCTGTGCAGCGCCGCTGCCTGGCGTCGCCAAATACGGAAAACTGCCCGACAGGTAGGCACTGGTCACAAGCGTGATGCTGTTTTCCTGGGTTCCATTCAATGTTGGCATGGCAGTTGAGGTAAAAGTCGGCGGTGAGGTTTCTGAAAAATTCGCAGTTATTGTCGAATTGCCGTCAACTACTGCCCCTACCGAAGGGGTGCTTGCTGAACCGGAATTGAACCATATATCGGACGAGGCAGTCCATCCCGAAAAAGAGTATCCCTGATTTGGATTAGCCGTCAGATTTCCTCCGACCTCAGAAGCCTGCTGGAGATTAACAGATTGTCCAGACGAAACAACGCCTGATGCGACACTGGCCTGATATGAGATAGATCCACCTTGTCCTGCAATAATTGTCCATGAATAGTTGCCAGACAGAATACCGGGACCGACTTGCACTGTCTGTGATAATGAAGAGGTAGCGCCACCGCTATAGTATGCGGTAGCTGTAATTGTATATTCGCCAGCCAAAGTATATATATGACTTTGCGGAAACCAACCAGGTGCTTGCTGCCCGTCTCCCCAGTTCCAAACGAGGCTAGTGGGGGAATTATAAACACCACCGTTTATGTCAACTTGAAGTCCGTTGATACAAGGGGTGAAAAAGAAAATATTTTGGGCACATAGCTGCCACAAGCAAGCCATCGTCATCGCAGCAATTAACGTAATTGTTTTCAATTTCATAAATTTTCACTTTCTTAATACGGCGTTTCTAAATTCATGATTTCACGCGCACATCACAGGTCATGGCAACAATGCCGAACGATAAAAACGGACCTGATTACTCGCAGAAGGATCAAACCATAGGCCATTTGTATTGATGTTGAAAACGTTCCCGATAATTGTCCAAGTTGAGGAGGCAAAATTTGGCCTTTCCTGAATCGCATAAAATCGTGGAACCGATCCGTCGAGCGAAAGAGACGGGCCAAATCCAGAAAGGGATTGAATACTTAATTGAAATGGCACATTAATAATATTCGGAAGAGCCGCCATTTGAGCCGAAAGATTCGTGTATGTTATGTCGCTGACCGGAAAATTTAACGATTCAAATTCGCCCCTCAAGTCCGTTTGAAAGGAATACGACAAAGCCGCCACCCAAAGCGTTGCTCGAAAAGAGTCTGCGGCCGGTGAATCTGCGTCCGGACTAAACGAATTTAACCAATTGCTGTTAAATAATTCCAACGCTTGCATAAGCCGCTTTAGCGGTATGCGATAACCTTGATCATTTAACTCAGCGTACTTAAAAAACTCATAGGAAATCGTGGAAAAAGTATCAATCGTGACGTCAGGACTCACCGTTCCGTTATTCCATGACTGAAACACACTTCCGGTATTGGTATAATCATTGTAATTGGCGACAATGATAGACATTCCGCCAAGGGCGCTGTTGCGAATGTCGGCGACCAAATCGGGACTCAATCCAAGTTCGTCCCTGTGATTCAGCAATTCGTAGGCTGTGGCAATTTCAAAAATGCCGCCAAGTGATTCACTGATGATCTCATTGGCATCTCCATCAATCTTGCCTCCGAAACAATAATTTGAGGGGCAATTCAGAGTAAAATTTTTCCCCATTTCGTTAAAATAAAAAACCCAAGGGACACTGCCTTCAAGTGCATTGGTATCGCCCCCTGAAAAGGCTACCGGTGCGGAATACCAGAGAGAATAATATCCGGCAAGCCCTGGGTCACACAATACAACCTGCTGGAACTGACTATTGACGAGGACATAATCCTCATTAACGAAATCGCGCTCCATTGCCGCCGCAGCCGTCAAAACGTATTGAATCGTTGTTTGCGGAATGACGCCAAACTCTGTGGTCGTGAAGTTGGTAAGAGTGGCAGAAAATGGGTAGCCGTTTCGGCTGACCAGGTTTTCAGGTGAGGTCGGAATATTAACGGCTGTATCTGAAGGTAACGGAACCGGCTGAACATTTGGCGGTACAAACCATACTACGGTTTGAGCCGTTCCAGTCGTCCCACCGCCGTAAAACGCTGTCACGGTTACAACGTAATTTGAGGACACACTGGAATATGTGTGTGATTGCGGAAAGAAGCCGCTTGTCGCTGAACCATCGCCCCATTGCCAATAAAATGGGGTGCTAGGCTGGCGAGTATCACCGCCATTAAAATTAACCTGCCCACTGTTAGTATTGGCGCTTACGACACCAAAGCTTAAGCTTTGGAACGGTCCAAAAAGTGCGGATTGGAAGTTGAATGAATTCGTGGGCGAGCCGGGCAGGATGGGCCGGGCCGACATCTGTGCATCACATTCGTTCCCTACACACCAACACCTCCAAACGACAACTGTGCAGGCAATAATAATCCTTGATATGAAACAGGTTTTATTGAAATTTGGAGTTTTCATTCGTGCTCGTGATTTCTGTTTCAAATTATGCGCTGGGTTGATTTATACGGTCACGCTTTGCGAATCTTGCAGAATATCTTATCGGAAAAGAAAACGGTAACGGCGTCGCCAAGACAAATGCGAAAAAAGAATAAAAAACTCCCTTCACAGAAGAGCCAGCCGTTCTGCCGTTTATGGCGCTACTGAATTTTACCTTATCCTTGACCGCCCAATGTGAAACTCTCGACTTCATTCGGGCCGGAAAAACCGTCGCTGAGAGCAACAGCCTGTGAAAGCCATAATATTATCCCCACCCAACAAAACGTCAATATTCATTTTGCAACAGTTTTGTGACTAACCATTCCCTTTCTGGACTATGAATTTCCAAAGCAATGTGAAGGTTGTTCCAATGGCGGACCGAAAACTGCAACCGAGAACATCGTCAATATCCTCCCATTGAAGCGACGGAGCCTACGTTGTTGGGGACAGAAGTGTTGCGGGCCGATTCAAACAATTCTTTCGCCTCTTCCAAATGTGCCGTAATCGAACATAATGGAAGACGGCCTCAAAGACTTCGGGGTTTGTTCGCTGACGCCTTTTTCCCCAGCCCCCTGAAGGCACGCGCCCAAACCCCGAAGACTTTTCAGCCTGCCAATGATTTTCAGGGATGTCGCCGCTCGTGCCTCGCGGCCACATCAGGAGAAAACAAGCGCCCGCAGCAAAGGAAACTGGTCCGTCAATTTCAATTGTTAACCAACGCCTGCCGACTCCGTGAATCTAGCGTGAATTCACTCGCAATCGAGGAAGCGCAAGCACAAACCATGAAAGAGAGCGAACCCGAATCAACTCAGGAAACGCCGAACAAAATCTTCTCGATTACAGAACGTGACAAAAACGCAAGCCAGCATTGGCCATTAAACGAAAATAAATAGGGTTGTACCCGCGAAGGCTTCGTGTTGCCGCGCCGCCATTTTACTGTTCCGTTTTGGTTGTCAAGGACCCTACGGAAAAACGGTCAAACAAATGACTCGCGTTTTCTCGTTCCTCCTTGACAACCAAAACGGAGCAGTGGGCGTCCGCTAGCCCGCCGCGCAGTTGGCCATTGAGCGGAACTATTGAAGCGGCTCTGCGTTGAAGGCCGGTTGTTTTATTCCTTTCCTTGATTCCCAACAATTTGTTATGGACAAACCCGGTTGCGCCTGATACAATCTCCCGCGAACGGGGCGAAAAACGTTAGAAAGAAGAAGGGAGTGCGGGGCCATATTTTGCACACTCCTCTTGTGCCGGATCAATGCAGTTGAACCGAAATTCAGATGGAAGACCACTATGAACATTTGCAAAAAAACCGCGCGGCGGCTCATTCGCCCTTTGGCTTTTCTCATTATCGCAGGATTCGTTGATGCGGCCCGGCTGGCTTCGGCCCAGACGGTCACATTTCCCGATGCCAATCTGGAGGCGGCCGTCGAATCCGCACTTGGGCTGTCCTCCGGACCGATCACGGTGGCGGAAATGTTGACGCTGACAACCCTGACCGCCAGCGGTGACAACATCCAGGACGCCACCGGTCTGCAATATGCGACCAACCTTACCTATCTGGATATTTCTGGAAACAACCTGACCACTATCAGCCCACTGGCCGGTTTGACGAATTTGAACCTGCTTTACATTAACGGCAACCAAATCACGAACCTCTCGCCGCTGGACGGCATGGTGAATTTACAGAACCTGCAAATCGGCGAGAACCCGCTTTACGACTTGTCACCCCTGACCAACCTAATTGCGCTGGCGTCGTTCGATGCCGGCTATGATGCCGTGACCAACCTGCCGTCATTGGCAGGGCTGACTAATCTAATGTCCGCCTCGGTGGACAACAATCAGCTTGTCAGTCTCGCGGGTTTTACCGGGATGACTAACCTGACCTATCTGGAGACCGGAAACAATCCTTCGCTCACGAACATTGCCGCAGTGGCGACATTGACCGGTCTCACGCAACTTTACCTCTATAGCGACCAGCTTACCAATGCCGCTCCGGTGGCCGGATTGAAAGAGTTGACCAAATTGTCCCTGAGCCAGAATCACATCAGTGACCTCTCGCCGCTGGCGGGGTTGACCAACCTGAACAACGAGCTGGACATAGACAACAACGATGTGACCAACCTGTCGCCACTGGCCGGATTGACAAATCTGGGCACGCTCCACATTTTCAGCAATCCCATTTCAGACCTCTCGCCCTTGGCGAATTTAAGTGCTCTTAATTATCTTGATTGCAGCTTCTGCAATATTGCCGACTTGTCGCCGCTGGCCGGATTGACAAATCTGGGCAACCTTTACATTAACAATAATCAAATCACGGACCTTTCGCCGCTGGCCGGGATGACGCAATTGAGCCAGTTGAATGCGGGCAACAACCAAATCAGCGACCTTACGCCGCTGGCGGGATTGACGAACCTGACCTGGCTGCCGTTGAATAACAATCAGATTACCGATCTCACGCCGCTGGAGGGGTTGGTTCAGTTGAACACGCTGGTATTGGATAACAACGGGATTTACCGGCTGGATCCCCTGACCAATATGGTGAATCTCGGCACGTTGACCATGGAAAATAACTTCGTGAGCAATCTGGACCCGTTGCTGTTTCTGACCAACAGCCTGACCACGCTGGATGTCAGTTACAACAGTGTGAGCCTGAGTCCCGGTTCGGATGCGATGAACGTCATCAATACCTTCCTCAACCTCGGCGCGAATGTCACCTACGAACCGCAGAACACGACGCCTGCCATTGATGTGCCGCCGACGAACCAAACGGTGAACGTCGGCGACACGGCGGTCTTCTCGGTGGCCGCCACTTCAAGCTCGCCGCCGGATATCTATTATCAATGGTATTATAACTATAGCCCGCTTACCGACGGCGGCAACATCACGGGTTCCACCAGCAACATTTTGAGCGTCACGGTAACCAACGCCAACGAGGCTGGAGCTTATTACGTTGAGGTTTCTGACGATAACGGGACCATCTTCAGCGACAACGCCTATTTGACCGTCACCACGTCAATGACCATCGCATTTCCCGACACCAATCTGGAGGCGGCCGTCCAGTCCACACTCGGTCTGTCACCGGGGCCGATCACGGTCGAAGAGATGTTGACGCTGACGAGCCTCACCGCGAGCCAGGACCAGATTCAGAATGTCGAGGGGCTGGAGTATGCCACCAACCTGGCCTATCTGAATATTTCTGAAAATGACCTGACCGACATCAGCCCGCTGGCCGGTTTGACGAATTTGAACCTGCTTTACATCAACGGCAATCAAATCACGGATCTCTCGCCGCTGGACGGCATGGTGAATTTACAGCACCTGCAGATCGGCGAAAATGCGGACCTCTGGAATATCTCACCCCTGACCAACTTGACGGACCTGGTAACACTGGACGCCGGCTTTGATGACATTACCAACCTGCCACCGTTGGCCGATTTAACGAACCTCACTACACTCCTGGTGGACAACAACCGGATTTCCAATCTGGCTCCTTTGACTGGAATGACCAATTTGACTTATCTGGACCTCAGTTTCAATGACGTGACCAATCTTTCGCCGCTGGCCGGACTGGTCCAACTAAACACACTTTACGTCAACAATAACCAGATTACCGGCCTTTCGCCACTGGCGGGGTTGGCCAATCTAAGCATCCTTTGGATCAACAACAACCAAATCACCAACCTTGCGCCGCTGGCCGGCCTGACCCGGTTGACTCAGTTAAACGCGAAAACCAATCAAATTAGCGACCTCACACCGCTGGCCGGGCTGACGAACCTAAACGCCATTGACATCAGTTTCAACGACGTGACCAGCCTGTCGCCGCTGACCAACCTCGTGAAGCTGGCCGTTCTATACTTCAACAACGACCAAATTTCGAGTCTCTCGCCGTTGGCGGGCTTGACCAACTTGAACGATGTGGAGATGAGTTACAATCTGCTGAATCTATCGCCGGGTTCCCCGGCTTTGGCTGAAATTCAAAGCCTGGAATCCAACGGCGCGACCGTCGTATATCTCCCGCAGAACCTCGCGACACTGCTCTCACTCGTTCGGTTGAACAATCATCAATTTCAATTTTCCTTGAGCGGCGCAACGGGATTGGTTTATCAGGTGCAATTCACAACGAACCTCGTCAAAGGCCCCTGGGTTTCTCTTGGCGCCGTAACCAACGTCACGGGCGACACGCCTTTTACCGATTCCTCCGCGACAAATTTCATTCGATTTTACCGGCTTATAGGCCCTTGATTCCTGTTATATTACCCGGCCAAAACCGTCTCAATTTATTTCCTTGTTCACACGCCGAAATTGCGTGACAGTGCGTTTTTGCGTCATTTTGGGTGTTTTTTGAAAAATGCGGCTTTCGGCCCTGCTGATGTGCCTATTCTCCGTGTTCGCGCATGGCCGCGGAAAACTTATTTTGGATTTCTCTCCTTCACCATGAATTTGCTGGCAATATTGCAACTTTTATCTGATGTGGTTGGTCAGGCGGATTTGAAGTGTAACTGGAGGAAAGTGCGCCGGTTCCTACCCCCGCCAGCGCTTCGAAAAAGAGCATTTTTGAGTGGGGGGAAAGTGAGGGGGGAAAAGGAAGTGATTTTGCAGGAATCTTGTTAGCACAGGTTACGCTCTTGTAAGCAGCTTGTCATTTTTCCTTGATTTTGACGTCAAAAAAGGTAGCATTTTCACGATATTCGTTCTTTCGCACGGATTCCAGAGTAGCTCAATGGTAGAGCAGCCGGCTGTTAATCGGCTGGTTGCAGGTTCGAATCCTACCTCTGGAGCCAGTTCAATCAAAATCCTTTCACCGGTGGACGAATCATGACAGCCCCCCTTTCGGGCTGTCAACCCAAATTAGGACATCACCAAATCTCACCTCTGCTTGTATCCTCTTTCCCATTTTGCCAAAATTCCCGCATGAATTGGCTTCGAATTTTGCTTGGCTTAAGCGTGGCCCTGTGCTTAACCGCCGCTATCGCCGCGGATGATTCCATTCCCGTCATCCAACAGGCGGTGGCCGTGGATTCCCTGGACGTGGCGCGGGTATCGTCGGATTATCCCGTCGGATTTGCCTTGCTCACGCATCCGCCATATCAGTTTGTCGCTTTTTATAACGCCCATCGCCGGCTCACGGTGGCGCAACGCAAGTTGAACGAGCGCAAATGGACTTTCATAAAATTACCCGATGTCACTGGCTGGGACAGCCACAACTACATTGCACTCACGGCTGACGACGACGGTTATTTGCATTTGTCCGCCGACATGCACGTTGCGCCATTGAAATATTTCCGCACCACCAAACCGTGGGACGCGTCCACGTTCAAGCGCATCGACCGGATGACGGGCATGGATGAAGACCGCTGCACCTATCCACAATTTCTGCACGGGGCAAATGATGAACTGCTTTTCACTTATCGGGACGGCGGCAGCGGCAATGGAAACCAAATTTACGATTGCTACGATTTAAAAACCAGGACATGGCATCCTTTTCTCGATTCGCCCCTTACGGACGGGCAGGGAACGAACAATGCGTATTTTAACGGGCCGGTGCGCGGCCCGGACGGCTGGTTTCATCTGGTCTGGGTTTGGCGCGCCAGGCCCGATGCCGCCACGTGCCATGACTTGTGCTACGCCCGCAGCCGGGACTTGAAACACTGGGAAACCAGCGCGGGCAAGCCGTTGTCGCTGCCAATCCGTTTCGACAACTGTGAAATAGTCGATCCCGTCCCCGAGCATGGCGGCATTATTAATGGCAACACCAGAATCGGCTTCGACGCGCAGGGCCGCGTGACGATCAGCTACCATAAGAACGATGCCAATGGCAATACACAGCCGTTTGTGGCCCGGCTGGAAAACGGACACTGGGTTTTACATCAGGTCGCGGACTGGCCCGTTCCCTCCAATATCAGCGGCGACGGGACATTACCGGTGGAAATTCGCCTGGGTCCCGTTCATGCCGGACCCGACGGCAGGCTCACGATGGCCTTTGAACATTTCAAATTCGGCCACGGTACCTGGGTGCTCGACCCCAAAACGCTTCACGCCATTGGCGAAGTCGCAGCCGAAGCGACGCCGCCGGATTTGGACCGCGTGACCGGCAACTTTGCCGGATTGGTAGTGCATTGGGCTGGTGACGACGGCATGAGCGGTGTCGAAGGATTACAATATAAATTACGATGGGAGACGCTGGGAGCCAACCACGACCACGCACGCAAGGGCCCTTTGCCAAAACCGTCCATGCTTCAGGTAATCGCGATTGAAACAAAGCACACCCGGGAAACGTCCGCCGCGGTCCCTCACGAAAAGTTTCAATAATTCCTGAACCCTGTCGGCCATGACCTCTTTTGCGTAGCAGCCGACGCTTGCCGCGCCGAAGCCAGGCGAGGAGGAGGCTCTTATTAGCGGTAAGTGGCGCTGCCACTCGGGTCCTGACCGTCCGGCCTCGCTCACCCTACAATCTGTCCAAAAATCGGAAGACCATTCTCCCTCTCCCCAGCGGGAGAGGGCAGGGGTGAGGGAGAATCGTTCGAATGAGAATGTCATGCGCTTCATGGAAAGTCCCCGTTCGACTGTATTCGCATGCATAGGAACCACGAACCTTTGGATGCGGCGCTTGCCGTCTTGGAGTGCGGTGGCAAGTCTGCGCGACACCGCTTTCGGGCGGCGTCCGACTTTCAAACCGTGCTTGACGCTTCGAAGTAATCTGACTCCCAAAAGCGCTCTCATCCCGACGACGTTGGAACACTCGAGGAGGCAAGCGACGATAACGATAATGTAGCTTTTTGTTGCTTTTCGTGTTGCCGAAATGTTGCCGACTAACTCATTGACAATCAACGATGTAGCCGATGTAGCCGATTTTTAGAGCAACATCAAATCATAACCACCACAGCGACGAAATCCGTGTCCGTCCGTATCGCCTGGCCATCCGCCGGATTTCGTTTAAAAAACCCTAAACAATCAGTAATCGAAATCGATTTTCTATCGAAAAACACCCAAACCATTCGTTTAGAAAAATTCCCAAAATTCGCGAACAAAACAGCCTTTGTTTAGCAGGCAAGCGACTTCGTTTAGCATTTCATTTATAGCCGTTTATTCCTCCATTTCACGCACACCATTTTTTACTAAACGAGGGCTCAAGGGCAAAGGGGAATCGTCCTCGAAATTTGCAAATCCCCTTCGCCTGCCCTCCATAGCCTTGGCAAAGGCGGGCCAGCGTTCTTCACCGCCAATCCTGTCCAACCATCGGCCCACAATCCTCCCTCTCCTTGGGGAGAGGGAGAATCGTTCGATGTCGTTCAACCGCCCGAATGTCCCCGTTTCCATGTCCTGGGACTGCTTTTTCAAATTCGCCAATAAAAACGCCCGTTTTCACCTCGCCCCAGCCTCGTTTCCGGTTTCCGCACCTATACACAAAAAATGTGTGTGTACCCCGTAGCAGCGCCACGTCAGTAAACTGTAAGCGCTAAGCTCCGGTTCGTATCAGTGACAGGCGCCGAATAAAAACGCACAATCTGATCCTCTTTCCCGCCTCGTTTACAAATTTACTTACCTGTACACACAAAGATGTGTAAACACCTTTCTCTGGTCAATTCGATGTTCAGCGTTCGGCGTTCGATGTTTTCCATTTGCACATGCTCTCACTTCCATCTTCTATCCTCCATCCTCAATCTTCGCCCCGAACTCACACTCTCACGTTCTGAAATCTAGGCTTGACCGGTCCCGGGTAAATCTGAGAAGGTGATATACAGCTACTACAGGCATTTAAAAATATAGAGTTGAGAATGAAGTGGACAACGGTTGGCCGGAAATGGCCGGCCGAGTGGTTCTGATTCTGTTTCTTTCCGATACCCTGTCTTTTGGTCATCGAA
The DNA here is from genome assembly GCA_035503455.1 of Candidatus Sulfotelmatobacter sp. GTDB lineage: Bacteria > Verrucomicrobiota > Verrucomicrobiia > Limisphaerales > UBA11358 > UBA11358. The sequence goes on from DATJTK010000134.1 coordinate 47,498, forward strand.
CCAAAGAGGGGCGTTACGCGGTTCGACGGGTCTGGATACTAACCAATTCACCTTTGTTCGTTAGGCTGACTGCTGCGGCATTCGGTCATTCAACAGTCATTTAAAAACAGGCAATTATGAAATTGAAAATGAAATTGAAAAATCTAATCAATGACTCATCGATACGAAAAACGTGTTTCACTGCAACGTTCGCCGCGCTTGCGGCATTGGGCGTCCTGTCCTTTTCGGATACGGCGCATGCGCAGGCAAATACTGAAGCCGCCTCCTACAATAGCGATTCGGATGTGCAAACGGAGAATTGCGCCGAGGGCGGCCTGGATGTGGGCTACATCGGCAACGGTTCGTGGGTGGCATATAACCAGGTGAATTTGAACGGCGCGACGACGTTTCAAGCGCGAGTAGCCAGCGCCGGTTCCGGCGGCAACATTGAGATTCATCTCGACAGCCCCAGTGGCACGCTCATCGGCACATGCCCGGTGGCTGTCACCGGCGGTTGGCAAAGCTGGACCACCGTCACGGCGAATCTGAGTGGCGCCAGTGGGTTTCACAACGTTTACCTGGTATTCACCGGGAACGGCAACGCGTTGTTCAACGTGGAATGGTTCTCCTTCCAAAGCGTGCCCAATACTGAAGCCGCCAGCTACAACAGCTCTTACGGCGTGCAAACTGAACCGAACTCCGAAGGCGGGGGCCTGGACGTAGGATATATCTCGAACGGCTCGTACATCGAATTCAACCAGATCAACCTCAACGGCGTGACTGGATTTGCGGTCAGGACAGCCAGCGACGGCTCCGGAGGAACGATTTCAGTCTGTCTCGATAGTCCCTCGGGCCAGGTCATTGGCAAGGTGCAGGTTTCGCCCACCGGCGGTTGGCAAACATGGACCACGGAAAATATCAGCCTCAGCGGCGCGAGCGGATGCCATAATGTTTATTTGGTATTCAACGGCAGCGGCAACAATGGGCTGTTCAACGTGGAATGGTTCGCCTTCCAGGGCGCGGTCAACGGAACAGAAGCCGCCAGTTACAACAATGAAAATTCCGTGCAAACTGAAAACTGCTCGGAAGGCGGCCTGGACATGGGTTATATCGGCAATGGCTCCTGGGCGGAATACAACCAGTTGAACATGAACGGTGTCGTTGGTCTTTCCGTCAGGACCGCCGCCCTCGGTTCCGGAGGAACGATCTCGGTTTATCTGGATAACCCCAATGGCACACTCATCGGGACGGTGCAGGTGCCTGGAACCGGAGCGTGGCAGAACTGGTCAACGGAAACTATCCCTGTGAGCGCAGCATCCGGCTATCATAATGTTTATCTCGTATTCACTTCCGGATTCAACCTGGAACGTTTTTCGTTCCTTACAGCGGGCGTTCACACGACAGCGGCGGGTTATAACTCAGCCTCCAGTGTGCAGACCGAGAACTGCTCCGAAGGCGGCCTGGACGTGGGCTATATCTCGAACGGCTCCTATATCGAATTCAACCAGGTCAACCTCAACGGCGCGACGAGCTTCACCGCGCGCACGGCCAGCGACGCTTCCGGCGGCAGCATCGGGATTTATCTGGATAGCCCAAATGGCACGCTCATTGGGACCATGCCTGTGTCTGGAACCGGCGGTTGGGAGACGTGGAGCACCCAAACCATATCTTTAAGCGGTGCGAGCGGCTATCATAACGTCTATCTCGTATTCACAGGCCAGTTCAACACTGAATGGTTCACCTTTGGCAATGCAGCGTCTAGTGAAGCGTCCGGCGGGTCCGGTGGATCAGGTGGAGCTTCCGGTGCGCCCGCTTACACGATGTTGCACGCGTCCGGAACACAAATCGTCAATGCGAGCGGTCAACCGGTGCAATTGACGGGCGTGAATCTGGGTTCGCTGATGGTCATGGAAGGATGGATGTGCCCGCTGGACAGCGGTGGCCTGCCGGACAACTACAGCGTCATTCAGGAATTGGACAACCGCTTCGGCGTGGCCGAAGAGCAAAACATGATTCGGTGTTACCAGACCAACTGGATTACCATCACTGATCTGCAAAATATCAAGAATGCCGGTTTCAATTGCGTGCGCGTCCCTGTCTGGTGGGGCGATTTCTATACGCTCTCGAGTTACGGCGCGAATTCCGGCTGGCGTTCTGATGCCTTCACGGAGCTGGATTGGATTGTCAATAGCTGCGCCAGTTTAGGATTGTATGTCATTATTGATATGCACGGCGTTGTGGGTGGACAAAGTACGTCGCAGGATTGTGGCCAGCAGAACCAGAACACCTACTGGGGCAACAGTAATTACCAGGGCGATACCGCGTGGATGTGGTGGCAAATTGCCAATCATTACAATGGCAACCCTACCGTGGCCGGTTACGACCTGCTCAATGAACCGGACGGCGCGCCCTCAACGTCCGCGGTCTGGAATAATCTCAACTACCTTTACAACAGCGTGCGCTCCGCTGATCCGGGCCACATGATCATTATGGAAGGCACGTTCGGAAATTGGGACTGGGACATGTTGCCCAATCCCTCGACTTACGGTTGGACCGACGTGGCCTATGAGATGCACGAATATCAATATAACGCCCCCATTTCCCAGGTGGAGGGAGGCTCCCAGGATCAGGTCGCCGATTTCAACGCCCACAAATCGTGGAATGTTCCCTGTTATATTGGCGAGTGGAATGACATGGGCATGGGCGCGGGCTGTTACCAGTACTCGATAGGCCTCTACAACAGCGCCGGAATGAGTTGGACCATGTGGGCGTACAAGGCCATGCACGGGCTGGTTCCGGATGGTTGGGGTTGGTACGATCCCACCTGGTGGCCGGCCATACCGAACATCAGCAGCGATTCCGCCGCCACCATTTACAGCGACTGGCAGCAGTGGCAAACGACGACTTCCTTCGGCCAAAACGGCGGCGTGGGGTTGTAAGCCTCCGTCTGAATCATAAGTGGCAATTAAAAAGAGGCCGGAGGAAAATTCCTCCGGCCTCCGTTTGGTGTCCACCCTTGAGGGTGTCCGGGTTCGCCGTCTGTCTCGAAGCTGTTCCCGAGCACGCTGCACACTAGTTCGAAGAACATCCCGGCGTATTATCTCAGCGGACTTCGGACGAGCACCCTAAAGGGTGGACGCCGAACATAATCGTTCAAATCGGTCGGCTGCGCCGTCCCACAAATCTGAATTGGCCGGTTCAAAGTTCGTTATCGAACTGGAACGCCGGATGACCTCGCGCATTTCGGACAAAGAGCCGACTTCGCCCGCGGCACAGGCCTGTACCAGGAGATTGCCCATGACCGTGGCTTCGACCGGTCCAGCCAGGACGGGACGACGGCAGGCATCGGCGGTAAATTGGTTCAAGAGGCGGTTTTGCGAGCCGCCGCCGGCGATGTGAATGACATCGATGCGATTACTGGTCAATTCCTCCAGGCAGCCTAGTGTCCGGCGATACTGCAACGCCAGGCTTTCATAGGCACAGCGAATCAGTTCGCCTTTTGTCTGCGGCACGGGTTGCCCGGTTCGACGGCACGCATCCTGAATCGCGCGCGGCATGTCCGGAGGGTTGTAAAATTGCTGGCGGTTCACGTCCAGGAGTGAGCGCAATGGCCTGGCTGCGGCAGCGGCCCGTTCCAACTCGTCGTAGTCGTTCCGGCCACCGCGACTGTCAAAGGACCGTTTACATTCCTGCACCAGCCAAAGGCCCATGATGTTTTTCAGCAAACGATAAGTGCCGCCAAAGCCGCCTTCGTTGGTCATGTTCAACTCCAAAACGCGCGGCGCAAGGCAGGCTTGTCGAAGTTCGACGCCCATCAGGGACCACGTGCCCGAACTGATATAAGCCCAGTTGGTTTTTCCGGTGTGCGCCGTTGGCATTCCCACCACGGCTGAGGCGGTGTCGTGCGTTGCAGGCGCCACGACATTGATTTTTCCGAGGCCCGGACGACCTGCAACCGAATCCCGCAACGTTCCCAATTTTGTTCCCGGTGGAACGACCTTCGGAAATATCGAGGCCGGCAGTTGCATTTTCTTTAACAAATCACCGGCCCACTTTCGTTTCAGCGGATGGAGACATTGGGTCGTCGTGGCGTTCGTGAACTCAGCGACGCGCGAACCGCACAGGCACCAATGAATGAAGTCCGGCATGAGCAACAGGCAATCCGCCTGCGCGAGCAGTTCGGGGCTTTGCTCCCGCAGGGCCAGTAATTGGAACAATGTGTTGAACGGCTGGAACTGCGTTCCGGCGCGCGCAAAAATGGCGTCGCGCGGCATTTTCCGGAACGCTTTTTCCATCATGCCGCCAGTGCGGTTGTCACGATAATGGAACGGCTGGCCCAGAATTTCACCGCTCCTGCTCAGCAACACATAGTCCGATCCCCAGGTATCGGCGCCCACGGATACGATTTTCTTTCCATATTTTTTCCCGGCAATCGCGAGGCCGGTTTGGATTTCCGACCAGATTCGCAACACGTCCCAGCGCATCGAACCGGCCAGATAAACCGGCCCGTTTGGAAACCGGTGAAGCTCGTCCAGCGCCATCACTTTACCGTCCCAAAGGCCGGCGACGATACGCCCGCTTGAGGCGCCTAAATCAACTGCGAGATAAATTTGCCTCGGGCGCTTCATATTCGACTCGTGCCGCCTGGCTGGATTGCGCCAGCAAGAGCGGGTAGACCAAACCGTAGATCGTCGTAGCGACGAAGCCGAGCAGCGGCAAGGCGAAGGAGATTCCCACGCTGTGATAGTGGTCCCAAAGCCAGCCCATCAACACCGCGGAGATGGAACCGGCCGCGCCGACAGCCATGACGTGAAACGAAGCCGCGATCTTAGTTCGAGGACCGAGGTTGCGTACGCTAGTCGCAAAGATGAACGGGTACATGATGGACATGAACAGAAAGCTGAACGGGAGAATTACCCATGACACCATTTTGATGTCAGCCATTGCCAGCAAAATGACAATAGAGTTGGCTATGCCGCAAATCGCAAGTAGGAGGTTTGGCTTGATGACTCGCGCGATCGGCGCGCCACTGAAACGCCCGATGGCATAAAGCACATTGGCAAACGTGATAACGTAGGCAGCCGTTTCGTCAGCAGTGACCGCGTGCGTCAAAGATTGATACCAGGCGAAGAGCGGCGACGTTGAGGTCGTACCGGACGCGTCTTTGACAACCGCATTTTGCACAATGTAGTTCACGGCGAAGACCATTGTCCCGATCTGCGAAATAATATAAAGGAACTGGGTAAAGACGCCCCACTTGAAATGTGGCAAGCGGGACAAGGGCGCTTTGAGTATTGAAGGGTCGTCAATCTCCTGTGTTTTATTGTCGCCCTCAATGGCGGGCAATTTAATGACCGAAAACATTCCAAACATGACGAGGACCACGCAGCCTAGCACAACGTAAGGAAGGATGAGCGAATGAAAATCCGGCGGGCCGGCGTCAATTTCATGACGGAAAAGAAGCTGCCCGCCAATGTACGGCGCAATGATATAGGCACAGGAATTGAACGCCTGCGCCACCGACAATCGCCCCGGCGCACCTTCCTTTGGGCCAAGCACAGTTACATAAGGGTTGGCCGCCGTCTCAATGCACGCGAGGCCCGTGGATAGAACTAATAACGCCCCGAGAAATGCCCAAAATGTTTTAAACACCAGCCCGGCGGGGATAAATAGGAAAGCTCCGGTTGCCAATATTGCCAATCCTACCAAAATGCTTCGCTGGTAGCCGATGCGACGATTCATCAAGGCCGCAGGGAATGCCAGGAGCAAGTATGGGATGAAAACTGCCGTCTCGACGAGTCCCGACTTCCCTCGGCCGATATGCAAAATATTTTGGAAATGCTTGTTCAATACATCCAGCATGGAATGGCAAAAGCCCCAGATGAAAAACAGGGTGGCAACCATGATGAGCGCGAAGAGCAAAGGATTGCGGGATTTCATGGGCTGGATGTTCGTCGGTTGCCTGCCTTTGGTCAAGACGACTCTCTGTGGGGCAGTTTCTTAATTTGGTTTGGTGTACACGCTTTAGCGTGCTCTGCGGCGCCTTGGGCGAACCCGAAACACCCTAAAGGGTGGACACCAAACGGTGGGCGTTCAGCCACAGTTTTCATTTTCCGTAAAATTTCGCCGGCCGCTTTTCCACAAACGCCGAGATTCCCTCGCGAGCGTCCGGCAATTCAAGACAACGCAGATACGCTTCTGTGTCAGCGCGATGAGTGACTTTCGGCAATCCTCCTTCGTCCAAATGGATGAGCCGTTTGGTTTGCCGGAGAGCTTCGGCGGGCAGTAACAACAGCCGCTCCGCGAGTTGGTGTGCGGATTTTATCAGCATCGTGCCGGGCACGAGTTCGTTGACCAGCCCCCATTCCAGCGCCTGTGTGGCCGTGACAGCTTCGCCCGTGAGACACATTTGCAGCGCGCGCGCCTTGCCAACCAGGGCGGTTAATTGCGCGATGCCGTAACCCGGCGGCCACCCAAGTTTTATTTCCGGCATGGCGAACCGGGCCGCGTGGGACGCAAGCCGCCAATCGCATGAATACGCCACGACACAACCAGCGCCGAAGGCCGGGCCGTTGACCGCTGCAATCACCGGCTGCGGCAATTGTTCCAGCGCGAGGCATAAATTTGCCTGTCGCAAACTCAAGGTCCGCGCCACTTCCAGCGATAGATCGGCGACCTCCTTCACATCATCACCGGCACAGAAAACGTCGCCCGCGCCGGAAATCACGACAACCCGGACCTCCTGTGGATGCCCGGCCAGCCATGCTACGATTCGCTCCAGTTCATCGGTCATCTGTACCGTTATTGCGTTGGCAGCGCGCGGGCGATTCAAAGTAACGGTTGCAATTCGATTCGAAATTTCCATCGTGACCGCTTCAAGCTTTCCCAGTTCGCCGGTGGCGGGCTTGAGATTCATCACGCGGTTTTCTTCTTTCAGCAATTGCACGATGTTCGCGACTACCCGGTCAATCCGGACCATCGCACGGCGGTGCCTGCCGCGGCCCAATTCGCGGTCGCCTGCATAAGCCCAAACTTCGAAGCCCACACGGCGGCCGTCAATTTCAGTCACTTTCGCAACGCCCCGCACCGTCGCTCCCAGAGGCGCGGCGGCGACGTGCTCTACCTGCACTTCCACTCCGACCGATTCCTCGCCATCTTCTAGAAACGGCCGCAACGCTTCACTCGCGGATCGTTCCATGAGCAAAATCATGTTGGGTGTTGAAAATACAGTCGCTTGCGGGACGCCGCCTATGGTGACGGTCATTGTGGGGTCAACCACCCAGGTCAATTCGCCGACATCGCCGATTTCTAGGCCTGGTTTCATCTGAGTGATTTAAGATTTCATCTGCGCCAAAATCTGGTCTGTGATCACCTTGACTGCGGCCTCGGCCTCCGGATCGAAACCAGCGGCAGTTTTCGCGGCAGGCTCCACAGTGCAGGCAGCGCCCGGACGCCACTCGGAATTGTCACAGAGTTCGCATTCTTTCATTCCGTAGCGTGGGTCCACGTAGCCAAGGCTTTGTTTGATTTTGAGCAGGTCCTGCATCTGGCTGGGTGTCAAGGTATTGGGCGTCTTGCCAAGTTGGGCGGCTACCAGAATACTTTGGCAATAAGCCTCGACAATTTCCATGCGCCAATAGGCTTCTTCAAGATTGTTATGGCTCCAGGTCACGACGCCGTGATTGGCCATCAGGATGGTATTGTACTGATCCACGAGTTCTGCGACGAGCCGGCCCATCTCCGGTGTGCCCGGCGTGCGATACGGCGCGATGGCCACACTTACGAAAACCTCGTATTCGGGAATCATGCAGGATGGCGGGACGACGCCCGCAATCGCAAATCCGGTCGCGTGGGGCGGATGGCAATGACAGGTAGCGACCGCCCGGGGCTGTTTCTTCATGATTTGCAGGTGCATGAGGATTTCGCTGGTGCGTTTTTTGACGCCGCAAAGCTGGTTGCCCTCAAAATCCACCAGGCACATGTCCGAAGGCTTAAGCGCCCCTTTACTGACCAATGTGGGTGTGCAAATGGCGACGTCTTCGCCCACGCGAATAACCATGTTGCCGCCATTGCCATCGACATAGGCGCGCTGCCAGAGGCGTCGGCCCATTTCGCAAATTTGTTCCTTCAAATCGTGCGCGTAGGGCGAATTGAAGAACGCCTCCAACTCCGCCTTTGGCGACCGGGAATTGAGCGGACGGGCAGGGGGTGCGAGGCGTTCACCGTTCGGTGTCCCGCCTTTAGGCGGCTCCGGGTTCATTGTGGCTGACAAACCAGAACCATTTTTGCCTGCATTGCTTTTGCCGTTGGTTTCCAGTTCAAAAAGCAAATCACGCGCGGACGGTGTAATGATGGCGTCCGCCGGCAGATTTTTCAGGTCCTGGCCATTGCGAACCATCTCCCGCACATCCCGGACACTGATGATTTTATTCATGGGTTATAAAATATTTCATCAACAAGCACGGTGTTGATGGCGTCCACCGGCGTTGGCTGCTCAAAGGGCTGCGCCGCTTCTCGGCCTTCTTCATAGCCGACCACCTGCCGGACGTCCGCGCCGAGATCGTCATACACGACAAGGCTGTGATCTTTACTCATACTCGCAGGCGCGTTGAGCCCGGCGGCGAACTGCTCGCGACCGAAGGGGCTGACGAGCAAAAATCTTCCGCCTTTGAGCGAGTCCACAGACCGGCTCAACGTGACGCGACCAATGACAGTTCCCAGCTTCATATCCTTATTCCCGGCTCGTGTTCATCCACGATTCCAATCACCAGCCAACGCACTGGGCTGCGGTCGTCGCCGACTGCCTGCCGTGCCGCCAGGCCGTCCGATGAGATAACCACTTGCTGGTGCAAACCCGCGCCGTGCGAGTCTATCGCCACTTGGGGCGCGCCTTCGGCATCGCCACCGGCGCCGATGGGCTGACAAATCACCAGCCGCCAGCCCTGGAGACTCGGATGCTTCCGTGTCGCCACGACGCTGCCTTCAACACGGGCCAGTAACATAAATCAATAGATCCTCAATTGGTCCACCATGACGCAGCGGCGGACGCGCGTAAATGTGCGCGGCGTCGTGATACCCTCGCCAGTGGGTGTGGCAATCGAGAAACTCAGATAACCCTCGCCGCCGAGTCCGACGCCTGCCATGGACGAACCGTTTTTTACAAAAATCGTCGTGTCCAGCGCGCGCGCCATGGCCGTCATGTTCTCCACATCGTGCGAATGGATAATGCTGGTGTGTTTGTATCCGTGTTCCGCCTCGATGGAATTCGCAATGCCTTCCTCGATGCTGCTCACTCGCACAATCGGCAGGAACGGCATCATTTGCTCCTCTTCCACAAATGGATGGCGGGCATCTGTTTCGGCAAACAAAAGTTGCGTGTCCGCGGGCAAATGGATTCCCGCGGCCTGCGCCAGAAAAGCCGGGTCTTTGCCGATGAAATCCTTGTTGACGCTGGCATGTGCGCAACCGCCGCCTTGTCCCGGTTCGAAAGTAAAAGCCGCCTTTGTCAACCGGTCGAGCTGTGCGGAATCCAATTTCACCGCGCCGTTTTCCGACATTTGTGCCATTAATCTGTCCGCTGCCGAATCGAGTACGAAGACCTCTTTTTCGCCGATGCACAGCAAATTATTATCGTAGGCTGCACCGGCGATAATGGCCCTGGCGGCGCGTTTGAGGCAGCAGGTATCATCCACCAATACCGGCGGGTTTCCCGGACCGGCACAGATAGCGCGCTTGCCTGTTTGCATGGCGGCCTTCACGACCGCCGGGCCCCCGGTAACAAGCAGCAAACGGACGAATTCATTCCGGCAAATCGCGTCAAACGTTTCGAGCGTCGGCTTTTCAACGAGGCAAGCGATGTTTTCAATGCCGGTCTCGCGGTAAATCGCTTCGTTGTACGCGCGCACGGCATGGGCAGCACAACGCGCCGCGCCCGGATGCGGGTTGAAAACGACCGCATTGCCCGCAGCGACTATGTTGATGATGTTGCAGCTCAACGTGGGAATCGAATGCGTGCTGGGAGTCACTGCGCCCACAACGCCAAACGGCGTATATTCCTCCAGCGTGATACCGTGATCGCCGCTGTGGCCATCCGGCCGAAGCCAGTCCACGCCAGGAACCAGTTTAAGGATATGAAGTTTTTCGATTTTGTGGTCCAGGCGCCCAATTTTTGTCTCGTCGAATTCCAGTTTGCCCCATGCCTCGGCGTTTTTCGCGGCGAGCGCCTTGACGATTTCCTCAATCTTACGGCGCCCGGCGATGCCTTTCTGTTTGAGATGGAGATAGGATTCCTGAGCGGCGGCACAGGCCGCGTTCGCATCCTCAAATACGCCGAATTTGCCGTGCAATGCGACGCTGCCGTTGGAAATTCCCTCCGGCTTGCTTGAGCGCGACGGCACAGGCACTGGGGGAGGGATGGCAGGAACCGGGACCGTTTTGGCATGGGTTCCGTTCAACGCGGCAAACACCTCGGCCACCACGTCGCGGATTAAGGTCTCGTTTACGGCATTCATGGCGCCATTACTCTGACGTTGCGCTGTAGATTTGTTTTCCAAATACATCCACGCTGTCCACGATTCCAACGATGACCGCGTCCACCGGGGCGTCTTTCATGCCTGGCGCCAGGCGCGCGCTGCTCCCCTGGCAGAACATCACCATCTCTCCCTCACCGCAGCCGACGCTGTCGACGGCCACAATCGTGTTCATACCTGGACGGAACTTTGTCGGATCCTTCTCGTCCACAAGCTGCGGGCGTAGCAATAGAAGTTTGCGGCCCGAGAGGTTTGGGCTTTTCTTTGTGGCGACTACCGCGCCTTCAACTTTTGCCAGGAACATGTTCGTTGAAACGTTAAAACGTTGAAGCGTTGAAGCGTTAAAACCGTTGTAACGTTTCAACGAATCACGTTATTTCTTTTTCGGGAGTACTGCCTCGACGTCGTTGTGCGGGCGGGCGATGACGTGAACGCTCACGAGTTCGCCTTTGATGGCTTTGATAGCCTGAGCGCCGGCGTCCGTGGCCGCTTTGACCGCGGCGACATCGCCGGAGACGCACGCAGTGACGAGCGCGTTGCCGACCTGTGTAACAGGGCCGACGAGTTGGACATTGGCAGCTTTGAGCATGGCGTCCGTGCCCTCGACAAGGGCGACGAGCCCGCGTGTTTCAATGAGTCCGATTGCTTGTGGCATATATTTATTTATTATTCGATGATGGTTAATGTTCAGGATTTTTGATTCGCGGGCCGGAAATCATTCCAGCCATTTGCCCAGTCCGTTCAACCCTTCGTGCGGGCGCGGGATCACCTGGACACTGACTACCGAGCCAACTTGCGCGGCTGCGGCGGCGCCGGAGTCGGTTGCGGCCTTGACGGCGGCGACGTCGCCGCTAAAGAACACAGTGACGTATCCGCTGCCGATCTTTTCCCAGCCGGTAATGCGGACGTTTGCGGATTTGAGGGCGGCATCGGCGGCTTCGATCGCCGCGCAGAATCCCTTGGTTTCAATCATTCCAACAGATTGCTTTGACATAAAAGTGGAGGGTTGGGGTTGTTATTTTTTTCCGGTTTGGCCGAGGAACGCCTCGATCAGTTCCTCGTGAGGGCGCGCGATAACGTGTGAACAGACAAGTTCGCCGATTTTTGACGCCGCTTTGGCGCCGGCGTCCACGGCGGCCTTGATGCTGCCGATGTCCCCTTTGGCCAGAACGGTGACAAGTCCGCCGCCGATTTGGATGGTTTTGACCAACGTTACGTTGGCCGCCTTGACCATGGCATCGCTGGCTTCCACGCTGCCAACGTAACCTTTGGTCTCAATCATTCCTATTGCTTCGCTCATGTTTTTATTGGTTGGTGTTTGGAGTTGTTAAGCTTTTTCGTAAATCATTTCACGAGTTCCACCGGTGTATCGGGTTGAAGGTTGCACGCATTGCCTTCGTCGGTGTCAATATGGACTTCCAGTTTGAATTTCTCGTCCACGCGGCAAAGTACTTTGTCCATCACGATGCCGCACTCGCCGCCGACATTAAGTTTCAATGTATCTCCGCCTTTGACACCGTAAAATTCCGCGTCGGCCGGGCTCATGTGGACGTGCCGCATCGCACGGATCACACCGTGGTCCAATTCAAAAAAACCGTTGGGACCCATCAACATCGCTCCGGGCGTACCCTGGATGTTTCCGGAAAGGCGCAAGGGAATGTTAAAGCCCAGCGCGACGGCATCGCTGTATGCCAATTCCACCTGGTTGATACTTCGGCATGGACCAAGGACGCGGAGATTCGAAATGACGCGACTGCGAGGTCCAACGAGCGTGACCGTTTCATTGGCGGCGAAACGCCCCTCCTGATAAAGCCACTTGTGAACGCCCAATTGGTGGCCTTTGCCAAACAGGGCTTCAACCGCATCAGACGTCAGATGGCAGTGTCGTGCGCTGACGTTTACGACGAGCGGATTTGGAGCGATGGCCATGCGCGGGAGTGGCTTGCCCATGCGCGTGTACACCGCCCGCCGTACGAGATGTTCGACGACGGCGCGGTGCGGTGCAGACGATACTGCTTCCATATTGTTATGGATGAATTTGACAGAGTTTGGCTAAAAGTCAACATTGTTATTGCAAAAGATTCCAATATCTGTCAAAATGTTGAAAGAATGACGGCAGAAGAACGCAAACATCGTATTGAAGTGTATCTTCAACGCGTTGAATTTGCGTCACTTGATGAATTGTCCGGGTACGTCGGCGCTTCGGTTTCGACTGTTCGGCGTGATTTGACGGCCCTGGAAGCGACGGGAAATTTGCGTCGAACCCACGGCGGCGTGCGCCTGACGACCGTCAAATCAGATGAGTTTGCATTCAATGTCCGGGACACGCACCAAATTTCGGAAAAGGAAGCGATTGGCAAAGCCTGTGCCGCACTCATTGGCGAAAACCAAAGCGTGATTCTGGACGCAGGCACGACGGTTTATCATGTGGCGCGAAATCTCGAAGGGAAAGCTTTGCAAATCGTGACCTATTCGCTGCCTGTGGCAAATCATTTTGCTTCCGCAAACGACACGGAACTCATCCTGGCCGGAGGAGTCATTTATCCGCGGCTTGGCGCGCTGTTCGGACCGATGACGGTTGAAGCGTTTTCTAAGCTGCGCGCCGGCGTGGCGATCATGAGCGCGGGCGGCATCACTCTCGAAGGCATTACCAATTCGCACTCGCTCTTGATAGACATTCAATCGGCGATGCTGAAAGCGGCGCAGAAAGTGATATTTTGCCTGGACCACACGAAATTCGGGCGGCAATCGGTTTCGCCGCTTTGCGGACTCGACCGGGCGAACACGATTGTTACGGACAGCCAGGCCCCCGAGGAGTTGGTAGCTGGATTGCGCGCGCGCGGAGTCGAGGTGATTATCGCGCCCGAGACTCGGAAGCCCGGTGAGACACCTGGGAATTATACTCACACATGAACCTATCAGAACAAGTCCGGCTGGCCGGCATCGTCGGCGCGGGTGGCGGCGGATTTCCCACTCACGTCAAGCTCAACACCAAGGCTGAAACGGTCATTGCCAATGGAGCCGAATGCGAGCCGCTCCTGCACAAGGATGCTGTCATCATGGAGGAAAATGCCGCTGAACTGGTGCGCGGCGTGCGGTTGGCCATGGAGGCCGTCGGGGCTAACGAAGGCGTCATTGGTGTCAAAGGCAAAAAAAAACATGCCGTGGACGCGGTTACGGCAGCCACCCAGGGCACAAATGTCCGGGTCCAGTTGCTCGGTGACTATTATCCCGCGGGCGATGAATTCGACCTGGTTTACAACGTGACCGGAAAATTGATTCCTCCCGGCGGCATCCCGCTCAACGTCGGAGTCGTGGTCAACAACGTTGAAACGTTCGTGAACATTGCCGCAGCCAGGGAAGGCCGTCCGCTGACTCACAAAATGCTGACGATAGCCGGCGCGGTAAAATCGCCAGTTACTATGAAAGTGCCGCTGGGCACATCGTATCGGGAATGCATCGAGCATGCGGGCGGTTTAACGACTGATGATCCGGTTTTAGTCATTGGCGGGCTAATGATGGGACAGCACACGGATGATTTGAATACACCCGTCACCAAGACTTCGACAGGCGTTGTCGTCCTGCCGCGAACACATCACGTCATCGAACGAAAGCTCAAACCGGCCAAAGCACAGGCTGATATTGGCAAATCGGCGTGCGACCAATGCCGCTATTGTACCGAGTACTGCCCGCGCTATTTGCTGGGTTACGCCGTTGAGCCGCATCAGGTCATGCGCACTCTTGCCTTTACCGGCACGGGCGCGGAATATTTTAACCAATGGGCAGCGATGTGCTGCTCATGCGGACTGTGTACGCTCTATGCCTGCCCGGAGGACCTGTTTCCAAAAGAAGCCTGCGACGATGCCAAAGCCGTGATGCGCGCCAACCAAATCAAGTGGACCGGGCCCATGGAACCCAAACCGCATCCCATGGCCGATGGACGCCACGTGCCCATTCGGATGCTGGCGAAAAAATTGCATGTGCTCGAATACGATTTGCCCGCGCCGTTGCTGAATCGGGAGATTTCGCCGTCCCGGCTCGTCCTGCCGCTAAAGCAAAGCGCTGGAACCGCATGCCTGCCCGCGGTCAAAAACGGAGACCGGGTGAAGGCCGGCGAAGTCATTGGTGAACCGGCGGCGAATGCGCTCGGCGCGATATTGCACGCGCCGGTTTCCGGCGTCGTCCGTGAAGTGAATGCTCAACAAATCATTCTGGAGAAATTATGAACGACAAATCCATCGGTCTGTTGGAACTCTCAAGCATCGCGGCAGGTTTTCAGGTCGCCGACATTATGCTCAAAGTCAGCAATGTGCGCATCCTGCTTTCACGTTCAATATGCTCCGGCAAATACATGGTCCTCATTGGAGGGGACATGGCGGCTGTCGAAGCCGCTACGGCTGCGGGTGAAGAGGCCGCCAACGGCTGTCTGATCGATAGCCTTGCCATTGCCAATTTGCATCCGGACGTCATCACGGCCATTGGCCGAACGCAACCCAGCCAGCCTGACGGCGCGTTGGGCATCCTGGAATCCTTCAACGTGGCCACCATGATCAAGGCGGCAGATGCCGCAGTGAAAGCGGCCAACATTGAATTGCTGGAACTTCGGCTCGCGATGGCGTTAGGCGGAAAGGCATTCTGCACCATGACCGGCGATGTTGCTTCCGTGCAGGCCGCGGTGGCCGCCGGCCGCGCAGTGATCGCCGAGGCCGGCGTGCTCGTAAATGCCGTGGTAATTTCGCGGCCTCATCCTGACGTTTACCGTGAGGTGGTGTAAACGGCTCTGGCGGTGACCCACCTGCTTCCTGGCACGTCGTGACCCGCCAACGTCCGAGCGCCGTTACTGGCAAATCTCCAAAACGAACGCAATCGAGCGCTTGCTCGTGATAACCAATGCGTTTATCGTTGGCGCGGAGTTGGTAAACCTCGGTCACGACAATGAATTGGCCACAAAGAAAGTCGCGCGCGTTCACGTTGATTGAACTGCTTGTGGTGATTGCGATTATCGCGATCATCGCCGCGATTCTCCTGCCCACGTTGTCGAGCGCCAAAGAACGGGCCAAAGACACCTATTGTGCCAACAACCTGCACCAATGCGGTCTCGCTTTGAACCTCTATCTTCAGGATTACGATGACCAGTTGTTTTGGAAAGGTACGAACATATCCCTCGACGGCATGGACTTGTTTGTTTGGGCGGGCCGCACCAACGACAACCAGATTGGAGCACAGCAAGATAATCTCTTCAATAAAACGGATCGCCCGTTGAATCATTACAACCTGAGCGAGGCGGCCGTCACGTGCCCGGCGGACCAGGGTCGTTCGGTGGATAATACGACTTACAATTTGTTCCAGTGGGTCGGCAACTCGTATATGTTCGATTGCGTGCAAATACCGGAATTTCCGTTGGGGCAGGGGTTGGACGGGGTGCAGATGACTACAGTGAAAGACCCGGCGGAAAGCGTGGTTTTTGCGTGCGGCATCATGATGTATCCAAACGATGTCAAGGGCTGGCACCGCCAAAAGCCGGCAGGAAACATCATGTTCGCCGACTATCACGTCGCTTTTTATTCGGCCACGACGGTAAGCAATCTGCTCTGGTAAGGGCAGGGGTGATTCGAAAATTCTTCCCGCAACATGACAGGCAATATTTAGCCGCGCGCAAATGGCTTTTTTGCGTCTTGATGGGGATCTGGCGTGGATGAGCGCGCAGTAAATGCTACCAAACTCGAATCAGGATAACACCGTGGCGCGGCACCGTAGCAGTAAAGGAGTTCGCAAACTTGCCCAAATCCTTTTGCCGCCACAAATCGCGAACATGCAATCTGCCTTTCAGGCCGAGGTCAGACCAATAGACTTGAACCTGGTTCTGTGTTTCTCCGAGGTTGAAAAGACCGACGGCGGTTGAACCATCAGCCAAAGGTTTGGCGTAGATGCGTGTGTCATCGGTTTTCGCGACGGTTGTGGCTTGTTTGCCCAGCGGGTCCTGGTCCACGGCGATGACTTCGTCATTTTCCAAAAGGTTCAGTGTAAAGGCGTCGAGCTGGGTCATATCGCAACCGATGAGCAGTGGCGCTGAGAGCAGGCACCAAAGGCTGATATGCGTGTATTGCTCATTTGGTGTCAAATGAGTTGGATGCAAATTTCCCCAGCCGACTTTGCCCACGACAAGCATATCCGGATCATTCCAGTTCCCCGGTTTCGCGCAGGGCGCCGCTTTGTCCTGATTGAAGCCAATGTCCGACATTCGGCTCCAGGTATCGTTGATGTCACCGGTGGTGCGCCAGGAGTTGCCATTGACCGAGCCGCCCCATTTCCAGACGTCGTTCATGCCGTATTGGCAAAGGCTAAATAGAATGTCCCGATTTTGTTTTCGCAAAAGGTCGCCCATGACCTGATACGGATACGACGCCACAGCCTGGTCGTTTGTGCCGTGGCTATTGGCCCAGGTGGGAACATCATTCGGGCTCGGGATTTTCCCGTTCGCGACATCGCCGTAACTGCACCAATCGTATTTTAAATAATCGAAACCCCAATTCGCGTATGTTTGCGCGTCCTGCGCTTCATGTTGCCAGCTAGCCGCGCAACTGCCGCAGGTCCATGGGCCAGGCGAGGAATAAAGTCCGGCCTTCAATCCCAGGCTATGAATGTAATCCGCCATGCCCTTCATGTCCGGAAAGCGTGAGTTTGGCACAATGATACCGTTGGCGTCACGAAATGGACCGCGCAAAGTAGGATCGTTGCCGGGAGCACGATTGTTTTGCCAAAAATCATCGACGTTGATGTACGTCCAGCCGTGATTAATCAGGCCGCTTCGAACCATCGCGTCGGCAGCCACTTTCACTTTGTCTTCTGAAACCGCCCAGGCAAAGCAGTTCCAACTGTTCCAGCCCATTTGTGGTGTCAGTGCGATTTGGTTGCCGCAAACGATCTTGAATATGCGATGCGCGCGGCCGAGCGCATTTTTCGCGCTCAGAATGACATTGTATTCACCCATGCGATCCAGCGAGCCGGTAATACGACCGGTTTGGGGATCGAGTTGGAGGCCTTTGGGCAAACCGCGCGCCGAAAAAGTCATTGGCCGATCGCCGGTCGCGGCGATAGTGAACAAAAACGGTGAGCCGGGGCGGACACCAAATATTTGCGCGCCGTTAATGCGCGGCTTCGGTGAAGGCGGAGGCGTCAGAATGATGGTCGGTTCCCATGGCGCTCCCTGCGTTTCCGGGAGCGTGTCTCCAATCATCTCAAATTTTGCGTCCGTCCAATCCGCGTGATCAAAACTGATGTCGCCGGTCGCAGTATCGACTTTTAAAAGCAGATTGGTTATCCCCGTCAAATCGACAGAAAAGCTTTTTGCCGGGTCATTTCCTTTCATCACGCCGCTGGACCAAAGAGTTTTGCCGTCACCGATGACATAAAATTTCAGGCTGGCGATGGAATTTCGTTCTTCGCCATCGACGCCCACGGTGGCGGAAAAGGACTCAGCGGCGCCTTTCAAGTTCACGTACAATGTGCTGACCGCGTGCGTTCCCAAACCTCGCTTAAACGTTTGGCCGTCGATGCTCAATGGATGGTTGTCCACGGAGAGATTTTTATGTGGATCGCCCCAACCCTGCGAGACAACGCTCAGGTTCAGATCATCGAGCCAGACAGTATTTGCCACGGATTTCGCCGTGAATCCCGAAACGAGGATCAGGCAGAGGAGGATTTTGAAAATGGGGCGTCGGATAAATTGCCAGCTTCTCCAGGAATTCATTTTTCCAATTCTTTCGCATGAGGGCAAAATGTAAAGGTCTAATTGGAGAACACCTCGGCTCCTACGCAAAAAGGGGGTGAGTTTACAAAATCGCGTGTATAGGAAAGTAAATTGTAAATTCGTCCGAAAAAACAGGGTGAATTGTCCATTTTCATTGGGAAATTTGAAAAAATGGCCTTTGAAAAGTGTAAACTGCTGGCTTTAGACAGAATGAACAGAATGGAGTGAATAAAACAGGGCCGCGGGCGGGGAATTTTGGACAGGATGGTCGGGATGGACCGGATGGGCGGGAAACGGACTGGGCGGGCGAAGATGGAAGCTGGAAAATGGAAACATCGAACCTCGAACCTCGAACGCCATTTCGAGAACGAGGACGAGGACGAGGACGATTCCCCGTCACCCATAGCCCAAATTAAGTAAAAATGGGTGTGCTATGGTTTTGCGGGCTTAATTTGGGTTAACGAAATGCTTAATTTGAATGTTAAGGGGGTAAAAGGATGCGCTTTTGTTTGGAAATTTGAAGATCCTGCTTAACGAACGACGAGCGGTTTTTCGGGAAAACAGCTCAATCTGATTGAGGCGAAATTAAGGGGTGACTTAATTTCGCGTGGGGGGATTTGCAGACTTAGACAGGATGGGGAGGATTAACAACCGCACCCGTGATTTTCGGAAATGAATAATTCTCACGCAAAGGCCGCGAAGGCCGCGAATGGGAGATTGAAGGACACTTCGTGGCGACGATGGGCGAGGTGTAGTGGTGATGGTTGATGATTGCTCTAAAAATCGGCTACATCGGCTACATCGCTGAATGCCAGCGGCTTAGTCGGCAACATTTCGGCAACACGAAAAGCAACAAAAGTTACATTATCGTTATCGTGGAATATCGCATTGTTCCTCGCGCTCGCCGCCGCCTCTGGGCCCGCGTGGCGAATGTCGAATATTTGACACCGAAACTCATCCAGTAACTGTTCTCGTCGCGACGCTGGCGTTCGCACTCGCCCGGTCACATGATACGACGCTTATGATGCTGTTACACTTGATCTGTCCACGAGGTGCTTGGCGTGACGCTTACCATTTAGCGCCTCAAAATTGCTGTTCGCTGGGCGGTTTCCGGCACGTTCGACCGATGGTTTAGACCCCAATTTGGCTAATTTTCAACTGCAAGAAATTGCACTTGTTTGGACCAAATCTCTACCAGCGAATCTTCTACGGCTATTTCTTCATGATTAATCACAAATCTTCCAATGTAGTTAGTTCCCTTCATGCCTTTGCCCGAGAAAACCGCCGCAATGATGCAATAGTGCGATGAAAGCTTCTCAAGATAAGATAAAATGAGCCCGATAAGTTTTTCGGTGAGGATTTTGCAGTTAAGCTCAAGTATTATACGTTCAGAATTTACTGGATCCGCAGGAAAGAGAAAATTTTCATGCAAGATCGATAAACCAAAATTGTCTGATTCGACGACTGCTTCGCTATCGCCGAATTGCGCCACGACCTGAGCTTCCAAGCTGTCTCTAATCTTATCTTGCAGTTCACAAAAACCGGCTGGAACCGTCTCGTCGGACTCGTAATAATTATAACAAAAGGCGTCCTTTGATATTTTCTTGTCAAGTATTAGCCTACGATCAAGCTCCGCCTCGCTAATTTTGTAAATTTTCATCCTATTATAACCCCAAATCTATCAATCCGGCGTCATAGCTACCCCGTCGATTCCATACGCAATATCAATGAGTTCGTAAATCTCCTCCCCTTCCAACCCTTCTGCCCCGACCTCAAGAATTTCTTCTGCCACACCGGCGTTGTATTCGCCAATCGTGCCACTTCGTATAACTTTAATCGCATCGGCAAATTCTTGAAGCTCTTCATCACTAAGATTCACCGAATCATCTTCCGCATAGAGGTATTTGTGCAAGCTCAACGGATCTTCATTGTTCCCATCGGTCTGATCCATCGAAGTGAATCGTCCTAGCGGGGAAAACATTCTTCTGGCGCGGTTATTATACGTCCCGCTCACAGTGTCAAATTGCAAACCGCAATACAGGTAATCGTTCGGCGTCGGCCCTGAACCATTGTACCATTGCGATATCAGGTTTCCAAACGCGTCGTACGTGTAATCAAACTGTCCGGCTGACGATTCCACGCCGATCAAACGGCGGGCGTCGTCATAATCCTCCGTCCACGGGGAGCCGTTGGGATGCGCCAAGCTTAGCCTCATTCGCAAACGATTTTGATACGTGAAATTCACGGTATCATCCGGCCACAGGCCGCCTTCGCTTAAAATCTGGCGCACTTGATCATAAGTGTAGGCCGTTGTGCCGATGCCGTCAACCAGCGCGCGGCCTTGGTTATGGGTTGACCCCTTTGGCGTTTGAGAGGTCGGCTTTTGGTACGCATGGGCATGGCCGTAAAGCGAGGGAGTGACTTTTTCAGGCGTATTCATTAAAGTACAGCAGTCGCCCGTGAGTGGGAGCACACAAAGGCATCATGGGACCTGCGCCCAATTCGCCGGCAGCATCAGCCGATAAAATTCATTCTTGCCTTCGGATGGCACGGTAATCTGATAAAATGTCCCTTGCACGGCCTCGTAGTATGAGACTGGGACCATGACCCACGGACCCGTGAGCAGGTTGGTCGTGCTTTCCAATTGGTACCCGCCGATGGCGGTCGGCCAGGATAGAACCACATTGGGGGCGCTGTTCGACACGGTAATGGGCGGAATCGGCGCAAAACTGAAGTTGCTGATCGTTTGGACCGAGTCCACGGCGCCGTCGGCACCGGTGAACCCGACAAATGCGTCATTGGTGCCAGTGATAGGTTGCTGACTCAAGGCGATGTTGGTCACAAACGTGCCCAGGGTGACCATGTCCGTCATACACAGGGAAAAAGTATTGTTCTTATAGAGAATGCTCACATTGATGGGATCCCCGCTGCTGGGATCCACTGGCGCCGTTACGATGGCCTGGCCAAAAGTGGCCGGGTCCGCCCCATTGGTGACCAATTCAACCCCTTTAAAGTCGAATTGATCAATGGCCAGCGCCAGGCTGTTGGTAATGCCCGTATAACCCAGCGAGCCGCCGCCGGTCCCAAGCGCTCCAGTCCCCGCCGTTGTATTTTGCAGGCACAACGTAACGCCATCGCCTTTGGTGGATGTCGTTCCCTGCGCTGATTGATAGGTGAAGAAGGCGCGGAACGCCTCGTCATACATGGGGACATAGTAAAACGCGCTGCGGGCCTCACCCTCCTGGCCGTCAGTGAGTGTCAACACGTTGTTCTGGATAGTCGCGCCGCCATTTAATGTCCACAGCGCGCCAGTGCCGTTGAACAGCGGTTCCCATTCCACCTCCAATTGCCCCACGCTGCTCATGTCAGAGTAGGGCGCGAACCCGTTCGTCACAAAGATCTGATACGGGCCGTCATCGTTGGTCTGCGCGTAAGCAATGGCAAGGTTTGTGCTGGTCGCGCCGCTGATGGGTCCGCCATTTTGCAAGGCAGTGGCGATGCCTCCGCCCTCGTAATACCACTGATTGGTGAAGGGTCCCGTGCCGCCCTCTTCGACGGACATTGCTGCCGGGCCGCCCGCCAGCGCGAAATTGGTCGCGGCCAGGTTCTGCGCAAAGAACGGCGCCGGCCCGGTCTGCTTAATTTCAATGACGTAGTCCGAGGGGTTGGCGATCTCCTCCCAGTCTCCAATGGGTGGAAGGCTGATTTCCGAAAAATTTCCCGCCACCGACCCGTAAGTCATCACCGGCCATTCGTTGCCTGTCGCCGGAACAAATGCCGGATTGATAACCGTGGCCTTTAATGTTCCGCTCAAGTCAACCGCCCCACTGCCTAAAGAAATGGACCCATAACTGGCGAGGCTGCTGAGGCAGAAATTCAAGGTTCCGTTCTCCAGATTCAGAGATCCTTGGCTTGCGACAGACAGCGTCCCGTTGCTGATCGTGATACTGCCATAATTCGTGATGGTATCAGCAATAGAACCCGTATTTCCCGGTCCGGCTGAGACATTCACCTCGCCGGCATTGTAGAAGGCGTGTGACCCGGTAACATTATAATAGGTGAAATAAAAAGTCTGGCTGTCCGCCAGGTTTTCGAGGTCCATTGTTCCGCTGGGGGCGTTGCTGATGACCGAGCCGGCGCCGTCGT
>DATJTK010000135.1:0-52013 GCA_035503455.1 Candidatus Sulfotelmatobacter sp.
ACCGAATGCCTCGTGATGAAGCGACCCGGAAAGCCGGATACGGGAAATCCGTTCGTCCGGTTTGATGAGGGGTGAAGTGAAACAACGGAACCGACAACTTCGGTCAGTTCAATCCCCAGCGTTTCACTTCGCCTACTCTACGCGTTGCGAAGGAAAAAGGAAAAAGGAAAAAGTTTTGGGAATCCGCAGATTTCGCAGATGAACGCAGATGGCTGAATGAGGAATACAGGAACAGAGGAAGGCAAATTGAACCGGGAAATGTAGCACCCCTGTAGCATCTGTGTAGCACCCAGTGTAGCACCCTAAACAATTGGCATTCAGCGATGTAGCAGGTGTAGCACCCTGTACGACTTCACATCATCATCACCCCCCGTAGCCTTGGCGAAGACGGGTCCACCGATCCAATAATCCAATAATCCGCCAATCCAATGTCTGCACGCTTGAGTCCCCGTTCTTCACAATTTAAAATTACTGGAACATGAACGAATCGCTAAAGACGCAAACCCACGAAGTATCGGCCTGGATTCAGAAATTGCGCGCGGAAATTGGCCGCGTGATTGTCGGCCAGGAATCTTTAGTCGAACGTCTGCTCATCGGCCTGCTTGCCAATGGCCACGTCCTGCTCGAAGGCGTGCCCGGCCTGGCAAAAACCCTGTCCGTTCGCACGCTGGCGGCGGCCGTCCAGGCGAGTTTTCATCGCATCCAATTCACGCCGGATTTGCTGCCGGCGGACATCATCGGCACGCAGATTTACAATCCGCAGGACGGAAAATATCACGCCACCCGGGGGCCCGTCTTTGCCAATTTTGTGCTGGCCGACGAAATCAATCGTGCGCCTGCCAAGGTGCAGTCCGCCCTGCTCGAAGCCATGCAGGAACGCCAGGTCACGCTCGGCGGCGAAACCATGCGGTTGCCGTCGCCATTTCTGGTGCTGGCCACCGAGAATCCGATTGACCAGGAGGGCACGTATCCGCTGCCCGAGGCGCAGGTGGATCGGTTCATGTTCAAAGTGGTGCTGGATTATCCCAGCGAACAGGAGGAGCGCGCGATTCTCGATCGGATGGCGTTCACCAGCCCTGAAACCCCAACGCAGCCGGTGGTTGGCCTCGATGAAATTTTGAAGGCCCGCCGGCTCGTGGACCAAATCCATGTGGATGAGAAACTCCGCAATTACATCGTCAAAATCGTTGTGGCCACACGCCGTCCGCAGGAGTTCAAGCTCGACCTGAAGCATTTTATCCAATTTGGCGCATCGCCGCGCGCGACCATTTACCTTACACTTGCCGCAAAAGCATGGGCGTTGTTGCAGGGCCGCGACTATGTGATTCCCGAGGACGTAAAAAGCATCGGCCCGGACGTGCTGCGCCACCGCATCATTCTCACGTACGAAGCCGAGGCGCAGACGGTATCGTCCGATACGATTGTCAAACAAGTATTGAACGCCGTGCCTGTGCCATGAAGTCGCCGATTCACGTAGCGCCGATTTCCAAATCGGCTGACCGTCCGAATGCTAACAATTGCGAGGTCAAAGGTTCACGGTTCCTATGTCCAATTCGCGAATCGTTGAGATTTTCGATGAACCAGAACGCCGTAGCGCATGTATGCGAATCGACAGTCATGCGACGTCGCACGACCAGCGGGTTTAGAAACCCGCGATACAGCAGGTTTGGAAACCTGCGCTACGTTGATCTGCCATGACCGCTACTGAACTCCTTGAGACTGTCCGTCGCATCGAGGTGCGCACGAACCGCCTCGTCAACGATATGATGGTCGGGGCGTATCTCAGCCATTTCAAGGGGCGCGGCATGGATTTCGAGGAACTGCGCGAATATGTTCCAGGCGATGACGTGCGCGACATCGACTGGAATGTCACCAACCGCATGGGCCGGCCCTTTGTGAAATGTTTCCGGGAGGAACGCGAACTGGCGATGGTGCTCGCCGTGGACGTCTCAGCGTCGTCGGCGTTTGGATCTGGAAACCGCACCAAACGCGAATTCGCCGCCGAAATTGCCGCCACACTCGCCGTATCCGCCGCGAAAAATGGCGATAAAGTGGCGTTGCTGTTGTTTACCGATGAGGTGGAGTTCTTTGTTCCGGCGCGCAAGGGCCGGCGTCATGTCCTGCGGCTCGTTCGCGAGTTGCTCGCTTTCCAGCCGCGGCGGCGGGGCACGGACATTTCCGGCGCGCTCGGATTTGTGAATCGTGTCATACATCGGCGCGCGATTGTTTTCCTGCTGACGGATTTTTTGCACCGGTTTGCACCGGGGCCACCATTGGGAGCGGAGAGGGAACCGCGGCCGGGGGATTTTATCACGCAACTCGGCCTGACCAATGTGCGGCATGATGTCGTTTGCCTGCATTTGCATGATCCGCGCGAAAGCACGCTGCCGGAGGCCGGTTTGCTCGCCATCGAGGACGCCGAGACGGATGAACTCGTTGAACTGGATTCCAAAAGAGCAGGCGTGCGCGCGCGTTTTGCCGCCGTCAATGCGGAACGGCTGGCGGACCTGGATCGCCGGCTCATTCGCACCGGAGTGGATACGCTGCGACTGAATACCGCCGAACCGTTTGCGCCGGTGTTACAGCGGTTTTTTGAAATCCGCCGCGGCCGGCGGAGAGGGTGAAGCGATGAAAGAAAACATCGAACCCTGGTGTGATTCCCGAATCGTGCATAGGGACCATGAACCCGCCCGTTGCGCCGCTGCACGCGGCGCTACACGGCGCAGCGCGCCGTGTTCCACCATTCGACGTTCGATGTTTGATGTTCGATGTTCGATGTTTCTGTTTTCCCTTTTTCTCCTTGCGACTTCGCGGGTGTTCGGCCAATCCAAAATGAATGCATTGCCGACTCTGTCGCCTCCTTATGGGCAAATGCCGCCAACATTTTGGGAACAACACGGGACGGCGGTTCTCGCCGGCGGTTTTATTCTTCTGGCGCTGGCGGCCGCTGTGGTGTGGCGCATTCTTAATCCCGGGCCGCAGCCGGTTTTGCCGCCGGCGACCGTCGCCCGCAGGGCCCTCGAGAAATGCCGCGTCCGGCCCGAAGACGGAAACGTCCTGAGCGAGGTGTCGCAAACATTGCGCCGGTACGTCGGCGCGGTTTTTGAATTTCCACCGGGCGAATTCACGACGGCTGAATTTTGTCGTGAACTTGAGCGCAACGAAAAAATCGGGCCTGAATTGAAACGCGCCTTGTCCGATTTTTTGAAGGCATGCGATGAGAGGAAATTTTCTCCGGTTGTTGCGTCTAGTTTGGGCGGCGCGGCAGCGCCGCCCTACCAGGATAAAAATCACGCCGCCGTTCCGCTCAACGCCGCCGATCGCGCCCTGGAGTTTGTTGGTCTTATCAACGGCGAGGCACACAGGCAAGATGCCCGTGCCACTAAAAAATGAACGGCGAGTTTGAATTTCAATATCCGTGGGTCCTGGCGTTGCTGGGTTTGCTCCCGGTTTACGCGCTGTTGCTGGGCAAGACCGGCAAGGGGTCGGCCTTGAAATTCTCCAGCGCGGAAATCGCGCGGGCCGCGGGCGCCCGGATGCGGACGTCGGCGGGACGTTTTCTGGTGTTTTCGCGGTTGCTGGCGGCGGGGCTGGGCATCGTGGCGCTGGCCGGGCCGCGACTGGCCGATTATCACGTCGTCACCGAAACGCCGGGCATTGACATCATGCTTGTGCAGGATGTCTCCTGGTCCATGGTGGCCGTGGACATGGCGCCGGAGGAAAGGCTTTCCCGTTTTGCCATCGCGTCGGGAGTGTTGCAGGACTTCATCCAAAAGCGGCCCAACGACCGGATTGGTTTGATTGCCTTTTCCGGCAAATCTTACCTCGTTAGTCCGCTCACCCTGGACCACGATTGGCTCATTCAAAACCTTCAGCGATTGCACATCGGCATTATTCGCGACCTGGGTACGGCTATCGGAGACGCCGTCGCCGTGGCCGCCAAACGGCTTGAGGCCGGTCCCAACGGCAAGAGCCGCATCATGATCCTGTTGACGGACGGTGACAACAACCTGGGCCAGGTCAATCCCGTGGCCGGAGCGCAAATTGCCGCCGCGCTGGGCATCAAAATCTACACCATCGGCATTGGCATCGAACAACCCTGCAACATGCCCGAATTCGATCCGCAGACGGGGCAGTATCGCCTCGATGCCAATGGCAATCTCATTCCCTCCTTCCTGTTGCAGCCGGCAAACTATTCGGTGTTGGGCACGATGGCGAAGATATCCGGGGGGCAATTTTACCGCGCCACCACCCAATACCAGTTGCGCAGCATTTACGACCAGATTAACCGGCTGGAAAAAACCAGGATTACGCGGCGCCGATTCGCCACGTATCATCCGCTATTTGAATGGCCGTTGCTGGCTGCCCTGGGCGTGCTGGCGGTGGAATTGATTTTTGCGAACACCCGATTCCGAAGGGTTCCATGACGAATTTCGCCAATTTCCATTTTGTTGAACCGGCCTGGCTCTGGCTGGCCCTCCTGGGGCCAATAGCGCTGGTGCTGCTGTATCGGCACGCGGCGGAGAAACGGCGGCAGGAGTTGGAGAGGATGGTTGCGCCGCATTTCGCGCAGCAACTCACCACGTCCCACAGCCCGGCGCGCCGGCAGTTCAAAAACGGACTGCTGTTGGTGGCCTTCGCACTGGCCGGTGTCGCCCTGGCGCGGCCTCAATGGGGCCATGTCGACACCTCCAATGGATGGGTGGGCGAGGACGTCGTCTTTGTGCTGGATTGCTCGCGCAGCATGTTGTCCACCGATGCCCGGCCGGATCGGTTGGACAGCGCGAAATACGCGATTATGAATTTTGTCCAACGCTACGCGCGCGGGCGCGTTGGCCTGGTCGCATTCGCCGGCAGCGCGTTTACGGAATGTCCTTTGACCTTTGACTACGATGCGTTCAATGAAACATTGTTGGCCATGAGCGATAAAGCCATTCCCGACCCGGGCACGGACATTGGCCAGGGGCTGGAAGAAGCCGCCCGGGACATGGACAAGCGCAGCCGGCACAAACTGGTCGTGCTGCTGACCGACGGCGAGGACCTGGAAAATACCGGCGTGACGACTGCAAAATCACTTGGGACGAATGGCGTGGTGGTGTTCACCATCGGCGTGGGCACGCCCGCGGGGAAGGAAATCCAATATGTGAATGACGCCGGTCAAACGGAATGGGTGCGCGACCCCAACGGCAACCTCGTCCGCAGCCGGCTGGATGAACGGACGCTCCGCGAAATCGCCGAGGCGACTGGCGGCCAATATTATCCGCTGGGCCCGGCCGGCAGCGGTTTAATGGACGTTCGCTTCGCCGTTCGCAACCTGGACATCACCGGCGGCCCGCGCAGCCCGGCGGAAAACGGCGTGGACCATTTTCATGCCCCAATCGCGCTGGCGCTGGCGCTCGTTGTCGGGGAATCATTGATCAGCACGCGCAGGAAACAGTCGCCAGAGCACGCTAAAGCGTGGACACCAAACTCATGATCTCGCATGTCAAATTGATCGGCGTGGGGACAGCTTGTCCCCACGAACCGCGACCCGTAGCGCAGGCGTCCCGCCTGCGGGTTACGGCGGCGTCTCGCCGCCAGTTTCTGGGACTGGCACCGAGACGGTGCCCGAACCCGCAGGCGAGACGCCTGCGCTACGTGCGCACGTCCCCCGCCCGGAGCACGCTAAAGCGTGTACACCAAACGATGCTGGCATTCATCCTGGCGTTGGGATGCTCCGCGTTTGCCCAATCCGATTCTCTGACGACGGTCACGAACGTGCCGGCGGTTGAACCCGTCACCGCCCGCGATTTTTACAACGCCGGGACGGAGTTGCTCGCCGCAAAAAAATTTGACGAAGCGGAACAAATGTTCCTTTCCGCGCTCGCGGCGCAGGACGAGCGTGTGCAGCCGCCGGCCCTTTACAATCTCGCGCACGCGCGATTTGCCGATGGGTTGGCGGCGTTAAAACGCGGGCCATCCGCCGAAGCCGTCAACGCGCAGGGCGCTGCAGCCGATGCGGAGGCAGGCGCGGCGATCCAGCAGGGACAAGCGGCACTGGCGGAAAATGATTTGTCAAAATTGATTGCCGCATATCTGGCCGGGCGCGGCGCCCGCCGGGATGTGCGCATGGCCGAGGAGGCCCTCCGCCAGGCCATGCAGACTTATGGCGAGACCTTGCGAAAATGGCAGCAGGCAGACGATGATTTTAAGAGCGCCGCCGAATTGAATCCAGCCGACGCCAACGCTTCCCGGAATTCCCGGATCGTCGAGCAATATATCGCCCGGCTCGTGGATAGTATCCGTCAGATGCAGAACATGGGCGCGAAGCTTGGCGACAAGCACAAAAAACTCAATGAGCTTCTGAAACAAATCGGCGGCCGCATTCCAAAACCAAACCTGCCGCCCGGCGCCCCCGGTGACAAGGACAAGGATGAGGACGGCGATATACAGCCTGAAGACTTGCAGGGGCTGGAGGAAACACCCACCCGAACGGACAACCCCAGCGAAGCGCGCCTTTCACGGGATGAGGCTGCGCAAATTCTTAACGGTATTCCGCTGGACTCGGCACAGCGCCTGATAATGAACGAACACCCGACCAACCCGCATGGAAATGGTCGTAACTGGTAAGATTCAAATGCGTTTTGTTCATTGCCTCATTTCGATAATCGTCGCGCTGGCCGCGGCGCCGTCGTTGCGCGCGCAGGTCTCGCCTCATGTCACGGCAGACCAGGCCGCCAAACTCCAGGTTCCCCAACCGGTGGTCGATATCTCTTCGCCGGTCACGGTGACGGCGGCCTTTGATCCCCCGACGGCGGGAGTCGGTCAAAGCGTCTATTACCGGGTGGCGATTGACGGAGCGGGAGAAGCAGCCGTCCGATGGCCCGGCAGCATTTCCACGCCGCGGGAATTGAAGTTCGGGCCCGTTACGCAGGGCCAATTGATGGAGTTTCTCGGGAATAGTTTTCGTCCGCTCGCCTCGTTTCTCTACGAAGTGAAGCCTGCGGCGGCCGGGCATTTTACCGTCCCGGGTTTCATGGTGATGGTTGATGGTCAGCCGGTGCAAATTCCGGCGGCGACCGTGGACGTGGACCCATCCGTTTCCGGGCCGCCGCCGCGCAGGCTCATGCTGGAAGTTTCGGCCACCAATGTCTTTCTCGGTCAACCGCTCCGTGCCCGTGTCCTGCTTCCGGCCTCGCCGCAAAATCAAATCGAGGCGCTGCGCGAAGTCGAGTTCAACGGCGCTGGATTCATGAGCGATCTATCGACGGTGAGGCAGACCGTGGAAATGACCGGAATCAATGGCCGCTCCGTTCCGGCATATATCTATGAGATTACTCTGACACCGATCGAGACCGGGCCATCGATGCTTTCAGCGCAGGCGTTTGCCGCGGGTCATGAGTTTTTCGGGACCACGATTACGGCCCGCGTGAGCATCCAGGGCGGGCCGCCACATTACGTTTTCCTCGATTCGAATCCTGTTCAAGTGAACGTCCGTCCGTTGCCCGCCGGCCAGCCGGCCAGTTTCAACGGCTCAATAGGGACATTTACCCTCACCGCTCCGAAGTTATCCACGAACCGCATTCAAGTGGGCGAACCGGTGCGGCTCACTGTGGCCGTTCGCGGTACTTTTGATCGCCTCGTGCCGCCCGCGCCTCCGAACGCCAGTGATTGGGAAATCGTTCCCGACAACCCGCCGGATTTTTCCTTCACATTAATCCCGCTGTCCGATACAGTGCGGCAGACGCCCGCCATTCCGTTCAGTACTTTCGACCCAAGTAACAGCAGCTACGTGGATTTGACCATCCCGTCGCTGCCCGTCGCCGTCACTTCGGAAGCCCTGCCAACCGAAATGCCCGCGGTGGTGGATGCCGGTACTGCGCAGGGCCCGCCGCTGAAATTGGGTGCATTATCGCCGTCGCCGGGCAGGTCGGCCGCCGGCCTGGTTCCACCGCAGTTGCGTGGCGGATTTGTCTGCCTCCAGATTGTTCCCATACTGGCTATTCTCGGGTTGTGGCAATGGGACCGTCACCGGCGATTTTTGGAAGCGCATCCGGAAATCGTTCGCCGGCGGGAAGCGCGGCGCGTCTTGCGGCGTGAAAAACGCCGGCTGCGCGATGCCACGCGGCGCGGCGATGCGGCCGCCATCGTCCGCCATGCGGCGAACGCGATGAAAATCGCTTCCGCGCCCCGTTACGCGGCGCATCCGCAGGCGCTGGTCTGCTCCGATGTTTTGAATCACCTGGACGATGCCGACCGAAGCGGCGCCGCGGGTGAAACGGTCCGCAAAATTTTTGCGGCGGCAGACACGCGCTTCGCCGCCGCGCCTCAAATGCAGGCCGATTTGGCTGCGCTCCAGCCTGACCTGGATGCCGTGTTGCTGAAGCTGGAGGAACAATTGTGAGAACGGACCTTCCAAATGAGGCGGCGCGGCAGCGCCGCCCTACCTCAAAAAAGATGAGTGCCGCGATTGTAAGAATTGCCGTTCTCATCTTCGAGGTAGGGCGGCGCTGCCGCGCCGCCTCGTTCGGAGGAAACATTGCGAAAATCGCGGTCCTCATCTCTCTTGCCGTTTTGGCCTTCTCGCTGGCGAATGTCCGGACGGCGACCAATGATTGGTTTGCGGACGGCGTTGCGGAGTATCGGACTGGACAGTTTGCGGACGCGGCGGAGGCGTTTGAAAATGCCGCCGTTGTTCGTCCGGCAGCCGGCACGTTCGTCAACCTTGGCCTGGCGGAATGGCAGCGCGGCCATGCTGGTCCGGCGATCCTGTCATGGGAGCGCGCGCGGTGGATTGACCCGTTTGACAAGAGTGCCCGGGAGAATCTCAACTTTGCGCGGCAAGTGACCCAATTGGACGAGCCGCAGCTTAAATGGTTTGAAACATTATCCATCTGGCTGCCGCCTGCGGCGTGGCTGTGGCTCGCCGGCGCCAGTCTCTGGCTGGCCGTGGGCATGATTCTTCTGCCGCCTGTTGTGCGCCGGCAAAAGGCGGGCTGGCACCAGTCGCTGGCAGCGTGCGGCCTTTGCGTCTTTTTATTCAGCCTGGCGGCAAACTGGGGCGTCGTCAGCCGCACAAACCTCGGATTTGTCCTGGAAAACAACGCGCCCCTGCTCCTGACGCCGACCCGTGACGGCGAAATGATTTCGACTTTGACGCCGGGTGAATCGGCGCGCGAAATTCGGACGCTGGGAGATTTCTATTTGATTCGCACCGAGTCCCAAACGGGATGGGTAAAACGGGAACAATTCGGTCTCGTTTCGCGGGAATAGACTGCAAATAATCCGGCCAATTTTGCACTTATTTGGTGAAACTGAGCTACATTTTGATTAGCATGCGTGGCAGCATAATCTGTTCGGATTCCAATTTATGGAGCAGGAAAAGAGGTCCCTCGCTGTGTTCAGCGAAAGGGCTGCCGGAAAAGCTCCGTAGGAGCGTGATCTTTGTAGTAACGACCCTTTTAAGAGCGGCATATTCCGATCAATGTTGTGCCTTTGTGTGGTGACGATACCGGCGATGTATTTCTATTTGCGATAAGATTTTGATGATCTTCAGCGGCGAAAATGACGTGGATACAGATCTTCGCGTAGGTGCTTGCTGCGCCAGAATATGCCGCTCCTACGGAGCTTGGAAAAGCTTTTGGGAACCTTTTACTACATATACGGCGCTCCTACGGAGCTGGAACGCTACGCCGCCAATACCGTCGGCGTAAAGATGCCTGTATTCCATTCCGCCGGAAATAGCTGAAGACTCTAATTATGAATTTTGAAGCAGAAACAAATCGCCGCCGGACGTTTGCGATCATCTCGCATCCGGACGCCGGCAAAACAACGCTCACCGAGAAGTTTCTTCTCTACGGGGGCGCGGTGCAGTTGGCGGGCTCGGTCACGGCGCACAAAAACCAGCGCGCGACCACCAGCGACTGGATGGAGTTGGAGAAAAAACGCGGCATCTCAGTCAGTTCGACTGTCCTGCAATTTGAGTATCGCGGCTACTGCGTGAATCTGCTGGATACGCCCGGCCATAAAGATTTCTCCGAGGACACCTACCGTGTGCTCACGGCGGTGGACGCGGCGGTGATGGTCATTGACGCGGGCAAAGGCATTGAAAGCCAGACGCGCAAGCTGTTCGAAGTTTGCCGTCAGCGCGGCATTCCCATTTTTACGTTCATGAACAAGCTCGACCGGCCTGCGCGTGATCCTCTGGCGCTGCTCGACGAACTGGAGCGGGTCCTCGGCTTGCATGCGTATGCGGTGAATTGGCCCCTCGGCGATGGGCCGGATTTTCGCGGGGTGTATGACCGGCGCACCCAACAGGTGCATTTTTTCGAGCGCGTGCCCGGCGGAGAGTATCGCGCGCCCGTCTCCGTGCATGGCCTGGACGATGCCGTGGTGCGCGACGCCATGCTGCCGGACGTCTATCAACGGGTGGTGGACGAAGCGGCCATGCTGGAAGGCGCCGGAGCGGCGTTTGACCATGCAAAAGTCCTCGCGGGCGAACTGACGCCGGTATTTTTCGGCAGCGCCGTCAATAACTTCGGCGTGCAACTGCTTCTCGATGGCTTTCTGGATCTGGCGCCGGCGCCGCAGCCGCGCGCGATGAATGGCCGCACTGTACAGCCTGCGCACGACAGCTTTTCCGGTTTCATCTTCAAGATTCAAGCGAATATGGACCCGAAGCATCGCGACCGGCTGGCATTCGTGCGGGTTTGCTCCGGACGGTTCGAGCGCGACATGTCGGTGGTTCACACGCGCACCGGAAAAAAAATCCGCCTGGCCAGTTCGCACAAACTGTTTGGACGCGAGCGCGAGACCGTGGACGAGGCTTTCCCCGGAGACGTCGTCGGGTTGGTCGGGCATTCCGACTTTCGCATTGGCGACACGCTTGCCCAGGACCCGGCGGTTGCCTTTGATGAGATTCCGCGTTTTGCGCCGGAAACCTTCGCGTGGATTCACAGCGCGAGCACGGCGCAATTCAAACGCTTCCGCGAAGGCCTGGAACAATTGCTCCAGGAAGGAGTCGTGCAGTCGTTCCTCCTGCACAACGCCACCCAGCGGATTCCATTATTGGGGGCGGTTGGCCCGCTGCAATTTGAAGTCGTCCAATATCGTTTGGAGACGGAATATGGCGCGCAATCGCGGCTCGAACAGGGCCCGTGGAAATTGTTGCGTTGGGTCGTGGGCGGCCAGGTGAATGAAACCATGCTGCCGTCCGGCGCGCGACTCGCAACCGATGCCGCCGGTCACACGGTGATTCTATTTACCGAAGAATGGGCGTGCAATTACTTCACCGAACGAAATCGCGAAATCATTTTGCGCGCCCTGCCGCCGCGTCCGAACGACGCCCCGATTGCCCCAACCCGGTAGCGCGGACGTGCCCGCCTGTCCCGCCATAGCTTTAGCGGCAGCGGATCCGCCGGGCGAGTGCTTACCTTGGCAAGTCGCGCTGCCACCGCTCGCGTTTCGAGACATTCGGCGAGGTTCGGTGTTGGATGTTTCGGAGAATCGTCAACCCAAATAGCTAAACTGAAAACAAAACAACATAGAATTGCTTTTATAGTTGCGCTCGTTTTGCTTCTGTGGCTTGTCGTTCGTGTACTGTCACCGCAAACTGCAGAGCCGACTCTGGCCCCGATTGGCAATATCCTGGAAAGAATTCCGTTCAGTCGAAAAATTGGTGTGGGATGGCTATTTATTGTTCCGGTCGTTTGGTTTTTGACCTGCTATTACTCGGTGAAGTTTTATTTACTTGCTACCAGGAAATTCCAAATTGCTGTTGCCGGATTGGCGGTTACTGCATTGATCACGGCTCTGGTCCTGCATGAGCAGACGACGGCTATTTACTGGACGCCGCATGGACTCAATCCCAATCACCCGGGATTTAAACCTCAGGTAGTTGTTTTGTGCGGAACATATGATGTTATGGAAGACGGAACGCATGTGAATCATTTGGAAAACGTCCGTTTCGAAATTCGCATGAGGGGCTCAGATTTTTATTATAGTCGAAGATGGAACACTCGTGAATGGGAAATCGGATCGTGGTATCAAATGCAACTCGCGATGCCCGGTTGTGCATGGCAGTTTGGATTACGTGAGACAGATCATGAAACGGGCGGGGGTGGAGGCTCATGGTATGGGCAGCCGGGTGATTTAATTCCTGCCCGGCGATTGTGGGACGGAACCAACTTTATTGGCGCAAACACAAATGGATTAACAGCGGAGGAACCCGAATGGCATATAAAGGAAGAATTTCAAAAGCTGCAAAAGGTCGGACCTTATCTGATTCCGCGCAGAATCATATATACTGTCGGGCAAGGAGGTCCGGAGGACATTTACACCGTTAAGAAAGTCGAATTTTGGAATGAACCCTCGACGAATTGGTTTTGGAAGGTCAGGCAAAAATATGTCGATGGGGCCACGACAAACGACTTGCACGAACCCAACTGGTAAGGGGTTAGGTTCAATGTTGTGCCTTTGGCGAAGCCGCCTTGGTAGGCTGCAGATGCCAGCCGTCCCTTCGGGACTTGGGACCTATTCCGCCTAAACCCGGCATTGAAATGCCGGGCTATTTCCGAGTCATCCCTTCGGGATTAATCGGGCGGATGGGACTGCTTTAGCGGCGTCCACCACCACCGCCGCCACCATGGAATCCTCCACCACCACCGCCATGGAATCCGCCGCCGAAACCGCCGTGAAAGCCACCACCACTGAAGCCACCCCGAAAACCTCCGCCTCCGAAACCTCCACCACTGAAACCACCACGAAAGCAGCCGCCCTGGAAGCCGCCAAAACCAGGCCTCGCAAAGCCGCTAAAGCCACGATTGCCGAATGTGCTAAAGCCGCGGTTGCCAAAGGTACTGAAACCACGGTTGCCGAAATTCGGAAAAGTAGGGGTGAACACACCACCGGAGCGCGTGCCAAATGGGCCGAAGGAATTGTGGAAGACACCGAGGGAACTTCCGCTGAAGCTGCGGTTGAAATTGCCGACACCCGGATTTGCGAAAGCAGTTCCGCCTCGCGCCACGCCAAAGCCGCCTGAGAACCCGCGTGAACCACCGGCAACGCCAAAGCGGACGGCGCCGGACGAACCGCTCCTTGCCAGACCCGCGCCCGCTGGATTCCAGGCGCTGCCGGTCACCCTTTGCACCTGCGCGCGTTGCCCGGCGGCCAGGTTACCGGTCCGCGAATTGTAAGCACCGCCCCACGTACCCCGATTGAAACCATTGGCCCCAAATCCGCGAGCGAAATCGCCCTGGTGAAACAGGTTCATGCTGGTATTGGCAAACCCGTGGTTGAATCCCTGGTTGAACCCGTGAGCAAACCCTTTATTGAATCCGTGATTGAACCCACGATTGAAGCCGTTGTTGAATGCAAATCCATGATGAAAGCCAAACCCGAAGCCGCCCCAGCATGGGAACGGCGGGTAGAAACCCCAACCCAGGCCAAAGCCGCCCCAACCGCAGCCCCAGCCGAAGCCGGTGCCAAAACCCCAGCCGCACCACGGCGTCCAACACGGCGCGAAACCCCAGCCCCACGTAATTGGCGGATAATAGCAAACGTCAGAGCCAATCCACGGCTGATAATCGTAACCGGTTCCATAGACTACCGTGTCGTCATCGGCCACTTCAGTGCCCATATAGCCGGGCGTGTAACCTTCATAGACTTGATCCGGCGTGGAATCATAAACATGGACATAAGTGAGGTAATGCAGCGGCGAAGTGGTCGGGATGGTATAAATCACTTCCGGCACCGACGCCGCCACGCTCCAGGGACCGTTGGGCGAAGTGGACACATACCACACGCCATTCTGGCAGGCGTACCAATCCTGCGCATCCACCCTGATGATCGGCGTGGCGCTGTTTACCACGTAATAGAGCGGCGTGCCTTCGATTGGCGCCAACTGCGGCGTGCCGTCAATCTGCGGATCAGCCATCTGCGTCGTGCGCGCCACCGCCGCGCTCTGGGGAATGCTGTTGGCGATAAGCGCTTCCTGCGCCTGGGTTGTGCCCGGCACACTTGCCTTTACGTTTTCCTTGGGACTTGTGTCAGGAATGTTCACAAAATCGGCTGGCAACTTATTGCCAGGCACGAATTGCCATGGCCCTTCCAAACCGGGCGCGCTATACCACCGGCCCGAAATCAAAATATAAAATTGTTGGTCGTTCAACGACTTGAACACGTTGCCGGATGTGTTTTCGGCATAGAGCAGGTCAGTCCCGGCAATCGGGGCGTATTGAGGCTGGCCATTGAACGAAATGAGTTCGCTTGGGGTGGTCGCCACGAAAACGTCCGGCGCCATCGAGGCGCTCAGCGTGGGCATTTCCCCGGTTGCCGGGTTTGGTTCGCCAGACATTAAATCTGCCTCGCCGGATTCTTTGACCGCTTCCGCGGCAGTGGCCACATCCGGCGTTTCAGTGGCTACAGTCCACGGCCCCTTCAGCGAATCCGCCTGCATGTAGCCGTCATATACGTGCAAATAATAATGGCCCGACGGGTCTTTGAGCAGCAACATCTGGGTATTGATGACCCGTTGCATGTCCGTGCCCGCCACGGGCTTCCACACCGGCGGCCCGTCAATACTCACCAGCACCGCCGGCCGCATGGCAACGATGATTTTGGGCGGAACATTGTTGAGTGTTTCCGCTTTCGGCGGAACGGGCATGCTTAGACTTGCT
The DNA here is from genome assembly GCA_035503455.1 of Candidatus Sulfotelmatobacter sp. Classification (GTDB taxonomy): domain Bacteria; phylum Verrucomicrobiota; class Verrucomicrobiia; order Limisphaerales; family UBA11358; genus UBA11358. Next base: position 14,655 of record DATJTK010000135.1, read on the forward strand.
TGCAAACGATCCAGCGTCATGGCCGGTGCGCGTTTCGGAAATTCCTGCTGCAACAGATCCAAATAATCTCGCGCCTGGCCGGAGGCGGACGTGATTTTGACGTCCACCAGGGTCGCGGCGCGAGTGTTTTTGTCCACGAGGGTAATAGCACTAAAGCCGATGACGCCGTAAGCGGGTTGCGATTGGCCGGCTAATTGAATGCCAACCGCGCTGCGGGCCACGAGATTGTGGCCGTCCCACGAATCAATTTGCGGCTGGAAAACCGTGTAAGTGGTCGAACCGTTGTTGAAAACCAAGGGCCAGCTTGTGCTGGCGTCTGGGGGCGTAGAATCCACAGCGCTGCCCGTATCGGCGGTCCCGACGAATTGCGCCGCCGGCATCGGCTGTGTTGCCGCGCTGCCCCCGCCGCCGGACCCCTGCTGCCGCAGCATCGCGTCGATCACCGGCTCAGAAACGCCCTCGTTCTTGAGATAAATGATTTGTCCCGCGTCCAGGTGGTAACTGTCTCCTGAATTTTTGATGAAGTTAATGATCGCGTCGTCGCTGACTTTCGCCTGCGAGAGCCGGATAATATCCGTTACGCTGTTAGCCTGTTGGGGAGCCGTTGATACGGCATAAGGGGCATCGGCCTGCGCCGCGCACGTTCCAATCGCCAGACATCCAGTGATCACGATCGCCATTAACGTTGGCAAAGCTCGTGTTCTCATAAATTCGCCTCTACCTGTTTACCTGTTTTTGTCTCTATTATATTAGACACCACCCACATGAATGTATTCTGAATACAATATTAATTAATGATGAAGGGGAGGGGATTAAGTGAAAACATCGAACATCGAACGCTGAACATCGAATGCGCCGTGAACCGAAAGTGGTGGAGGACGGCGCGCTGCGCCGTCCCCGCCCGCTCTGCTGAGCGGGCGGAACGTACGTGGTACAACGGTGTACCACACTCGTTGCGCCGCTGCACGCGGCGCTACACGGCGCAGCGCGCCGTGTTCCACCACACGCACGGTTCATGGAACACGGAAAGCCCAGTACACATTTTTTGGGCATAGGGAATGCAAAAGGAAACGAAGGAGGGAAAAGTGACAAACCGCCTTTTTTATTGGGAAAATTGGAAAAAACAACCGAGTAAATGGAAATGAACGATCACGGAACCGACAGGCGATAGAACACACTGCCTTGGCCGGGTTGAATCGTGATTTGGACGCGATTGGTGTTGCCCGATCCGGGTACTGGGAACCAGTTCGTGCTCGCCAGGCCGATGGAATTCGATTCCAGCAGCCAGCCGGCATAATTCGTCGGCCAGTCCAGGGTTAATTGTTTGCCGCTTGCGCTCAGGGCGATCTGGGGGGCTGGTACGACCGGGTTTAATAAAAACGCGCTGGCCGGCGGCACATTTACCGTCAATTGCCCGTTCGTCGCGGACAGAACCTCTTGCACACCACCATTCCAGGTACCATTCGGATTGATTGCCGCGCCGCCGAGCGTGAAGTCGTCGGTACTGTAGAGTGAGGGCCCGGTTAACTCGATCACTTGCGCGCCGGCGACATCCGGCCCCAGGTTGATGCTCACCGCTATCGTATCGTTCGCGTCCTTGTTGTTCAGCAGGGCACTAATTGCGCCGTTCGCCTGCCGCACGCCATAGGCAGTGAAATTGGTGCTTAAAGTCAGCGTGTTGGCCGGGATGACGTTGCCCGGCGGAAGCAGCGAAAACATTTTAAGTCCGTAAAATTCAGGACCAACCGTTGTGACGTCCGTTCCGTTGTCGATAAGAGGCGAATAGGGACTCAGGCCGCCGCCATGAAAATTGACGCCCTGTCCGCCGTTCTCCGCCATTGTGAACATGAAATCGAGCGACCAGAGCGCGGCGCCCAGGGCATCGCTGACGTTGACAACGCCGCCGGCGGAATAGGAGCCGCATTCGCTGATTCGGGCGCCGAGCGGGCAATTCCCTGCGGCTGCCGTCACGATGTTGTCCACTAAGGTCAGCAGAAATGAGTCCGGCTGCAACAGCAGTTGCATGGTGTCGTTGGTTGATCCGCCGGCGGCCACGTAAAAATGTTGGGTCAGCATCGACACCACTCCCGACTCCTCGCTCGCAAACGGGTCTGTGTATGCCGATAGCTGGCCTTGTCCCGCGTCCGCGCCGACTAGCGTCCAGCCATTGCCGCCATTGGTGACGGCCCAGCCCGGCACTGCATTCGTAATGGCAGCAGCCACCGAACGCCAGCTCGCAAGAAAAGAGCTATACTGGGAAAAACCATATTCAGGTTCGTTCCCAATTTCAAAGCCGAGCAGCCTGGGCCCAAGCGCGTTCGCTGCATAAGCCGCTTCGGCGGCGCCATTCGCCGGGGTATTGGAGAGAAGATTGATTCCGTAAATCACGGACCAGTTCGTGGGGAGCGCCTTGATAAACCCCGCAAATGTATCAACCTCGGCCGCTGTAATGGGGACGGTGTTCGATAGCCCGCCCCAGCACGTAGTATCCACAGTGCCGCCGCCGACGCGCAAGACGGCGGGGCCGATCATACTGAACAGCTTCACCAGCGGGACGTTATTGGACGTGAAAAAACCATTCGCTATCTCCACTTTCTCATAGCTCAACCCATTGAACGCCGGGTTTAACGGTACTCCTGTGTTCGCGGGCGAAAAGCTTACCGTGGCATTGACCGTGTTGGATGTGGGGCCTGGCCCGACAGCTTGAAGCGTCAAATTATTCCAGCGGACAGCCGTGGGAGAAGTCAGGCTGGTTTGGGTTATTCCGACTGCGCCGATCGGCGGGTAGCTGGCATAGTTGGTGGTGTACCCCATTTGAACACCGTTAACATAAGCGCTTATCGACCATAGAGTGTTTGTCGTATTCAATATCACCTGCACTGTCAGGGTTTGAGGACCGCTCGTGAAACCGGTTCCGGCAAAGATTTGCGGAGTGTTCCCTTTCGGTCCCGTGAAATATTGAACGCCTCCGCTGGACTCAGTTAAAATGATGAAATCATAACCCGTGGGTCCACCGTTTCCAGAATCTGAAAACCGCCCGTAGCCATTCGGCACATTCACTGAGTCGTTTTGCGCAAAACCCAGTCCGACCCAGTTCCCCGGATTACCGGTGAAAGTCAGCGAAGCGGTCAGGGTGTAAACATAACCGGGTTGCGGATTAAACGGCAAAAGCCAGCTATCCCCCAGTGCCGAGGTATCGCTGCCATTTGCCAGCAAATCGCCAGTGTCATTGGTCCCTAACGCATCATTCCAGGTTGCGGAACTGGCGCCGCCGGCGTAACTGTTGGCCACTGTGGGCGCCGCCCCCCAAATGTTTGTCGCCCCTCCCAGTGCAAAATTGTTGGAATAAACGATTTGCGCGTTTCCGATGGAAAAGCAGAACAAAAGGATCATTCCCGCCAAAAGCAGGTTTCTCGTCGTTTTCATGAGGATGGTTCTTTAAAGGAGGTTTGCGGCGACAAAATCTGCCTATCGCCCTCCACCATATCAGCTATGCAAATCATTTCAATTGCCACAAATGGGTGATGGCTGGATTGCGCATTGCGGATTGGCGGAAACATTGAACATCGAATGCGCCGGCCAGGTGAACCCGTAGCGCCGGTTTCCAAACCTGCCGTATCGCGGGTTTCTAAACCCGCTGATCGTGCGAAGTCCTACGCCCGTTCAATTTGGGAACACGCGCCGAGACTGCGAAGCTGCTTGTAATGGCGACACATTACGGCTTTTCCAATCTTCGGCACCGCACGTCGTCGTACGGCCAGCCGATTTGGAAATCGGCGATACAGCAGGTTTGGAAACCTGCGCTACCGGGATGGCTTCAACAAAACAGCGCTGATTGGCGGCACAGATACTGTGAGTTGCCCGTTTGTCGCGGACAGGACCTCTTGTACGCCGCCAGTCCATGAACCGTCCGGTTTGATTGACGCGCCGCCGAGCGTGTAGCCGCGTCTGCTATAGAGCGAGCGGCCGGTCAACTCAATCACTTGCGCGCCGATCGTATTCGCGCCCAGATTGACGCTCGCCGCTACCGTATTATTTGTGTCCTTGTTGATTAGCAGGGCGCTGATTGCGCCGTCCGGCTGCCGCACGCCATAGGCTGTGAATTTGGTATTGCCAGCCGGCGTAATGGTGGCGGAAATGATGTTGCCCGGCGGAATCAGCGAAAACATTTTAAGTCCGTAAAATTCAGGGCCCACCGCGGTCACAACTTTTCCGTTGTCGATAATAGGCGAATACGGGCTCCTGCCACCGCCATGAAAATTGATGCCCTGGCCGCCGTTTAGCGCCACCGTGGACATGAATTCCAGTGACCAGAGCGCCGCTCCGAAGGCATTGCTAACGTGGTTGAGGCCGCCGGCGGAAAAGGAGCCGCATTCATCGATACGGGTGCCGAGCGGGCAGCGCCCCGCGGCTGCTGTCACGATGTTGGTCACTAATTTTCGCAGGAATGGGTCCGGTTTCAACAGCCGTTGCATCGTGTTTTTGGGTGACGGGGCGGCCCGGTAGTAATGCTGGGTCACCATCGAAACCACTCCCTTCTCGTCTCTTGCAAAGGGGTCTGTGTATGTCGATAACACGCCTTGTCCTCCGTCCGCGCCGACTAGCGTACAATCCGGCGCTGCATTTTTGACGGCGGCAGCGAACGGACGCCAGCGCCCAAGAAACGTGCGATACTTTGAAAGAACAAATTCAGGTTCATTTCCAATTTCGAAGCCGAGCAGCCTGGGTCCCAGCGCGTTGGCCGCGTAGGTGGCTTCCGCGGCTGCATTCGCCGGGGTATTGGAAAAGAGATTGATGCCGTAAATCACGGACCAATTTGTGGGGATCGCCTTGATAAACCCGGCAAACGTGTCCACTTCGGACGCTGTAATCGGGATAGTGTTCGATAGTCCGCCCCAGCACGTTGTGTCCACAGTGCCGCCGCCGACGCGCAAGACGGCGGGGCCGATCATGCTGAACAACTTCACCAGCGGAACGTTATTGGAATTGAAGAATCCTTTCGCAATGTTCAATTTCTCGTAGCTCAAGCCATTGAACGCCGGGTTTAACGGCGGCCCCGTATTCGCGGGCGAGAAGCTTACCGTGGCATAGACCGTATTGGTCGTGATTTGCGAGTTGCCAATGGAAGAGCAGAACAAAAATATCACCCCCGCCAAAAGCAGGCTTCTCGTCGTCATCATGTTTGGGATTTTCCATTCAGGTTCTTTTCTATGATAGACATGGGTATGGTTATATCTGATTCGGGCGCCATTCTGTATTATTATTTGTACTATGTCAAGTGAATTGTTGTTTTGTTGGTTTCCCGTGCCGGGATGACCGGTACAATGACAATTTCAGTATCACTCCTCCGCCATGAAAACTTCAGGCGCCCGATTTGATCTCAAGCGCCAACGGCGATTCCTATACCAGCCTGGGGCAACGCCCCAGGGACAAAACGCCAAAACACGCTTATGGCTGAAAGCCCCGTCCCATCAATCTGTGACGGAATTGATGCGCGGTTAATTCATCGGTTAATTTATCGCCGTTGGGCCGCGCCGTTGGCGCTTGTTCTCGGACTGATCATAACCTGGGGCGGTGCCCCAGGCTGGTATGGATCGGGCCGGTGGCCCATAATTCGCCGTGTATCGCTCAAACAATATGAATATGTCACAATGACAGCCCGCGTAAAACAATCATGCCAATTGTTATTAACCGTCCTTAGCGCGTTGCTCTGTTTGCCACGCGAAAGTGCGGCAAATTTGGTGGCTTATTACACATTTGACGGGAATATTTTCGACCAAACCGGCAGACACAACGGAACGCTTTACGGCAGCACTAATTACGTGCCGGGCGTTGTCGGTCAAGCCCTTAATTTCTCATTAAACAGCCAGGGCCGGCCCACCTTCGTGGAATCCGCCAACCCTGGCACCATTGATTTCGGCCGGGACTTTTCGGTTTCCCTCTGGCTTGCGACGACTGCCACTGGCCAGCAAAATTTCCTGTCTAAGAACGTGACGAATACCTGGGCGTATCCGGGAAAACAGTTTATGACCCGGGGTCCGGAGATGTTGGCCGACTGTTATGGCAGCGGAGATTTTTGCGGTAATTTTACCGGCAACGGGGTAAGCATCGACGACGGGCGATGGCATCATGTGGTGCTGACGTATTGCGCCACGATATCACCGTATTGGCACTGGTATGTGGACGGCTACGCAACGAACTCCTATGGGCACGATTTTACCCTGGGCAATGACTCGCTGGGTCAGCATCTGCGCATCGGGATGCGCGAGGATGGTTCTGATTATGATTTTCAGGGGCAGATGGACCAATTGCAGATCTATGACCAAGCGCTGACAGCGGACCAGGCGCAATACCTGTTTCGAAATCCCGGCTCGGTAGTTACCAACACCCTCTACGAAACCAATTTTGTGAATTCGGGCGCCCTATTTCCGCGGGCCGCTGTGCAGGCCTCGACAAATATATTCACCCTGAACGTGGACGGATTGTCCACGCCCGACCTGTTCATGGCGCTGACGTTTCAGGGCTGCGTCAATCGCATTTGGCCGAGGATTTATCTGATTGGCCACGGCATCGTAGAAATGCAGCGCGCGATTTCCACCCAATTCTGGCTGGATCAGATGCCCGACTACGTTCAGACGCCGTATAGGAACGAGTATGGGATGATTGCGGATTTCACCAACGATCTGAACGGCTGTGTGCTTTATGATCCGTCTATGTTTAACAGCACGTCGGACGACGACCTGGCCCAAATCAACCAGGTCATTATGCTCTGTGCCAGGTATGGAGCGATGGCCGTGACAACGAACCAGTTTGCCGCTTTAGCCGATGCCGGCGTCAGGCTGCCGGTGCTGGCTGATGCTCGAACCCTGGGCACGAAGTGGACGACCATTTATTCTTATGCCCTGACGAATCTGGCCCCGTTTATGAAGACGAATATTTTACACCATCTGGCGGGTGAAAACGGAACAAACTTTTGTCTTTGGCCCGTTGATTATTTGGTCGCCCAAAAGATTTTCTCATACAATGTTCCGGCTCACATTAACAGGAAGGAAAGGATAATCCTGAATAAGATTATGGCGCTCACTCCGGCAAATACCCCGGTGATCGGCGTTTGGGGCCTGGATTATGGTGTCGGCGAACACGGCTTCATCTCACAACTGAGCGCGGTGGGCAAGTTTATGACAGTCATGCATGAAAGTGGCAACCTCAGTTTTACGACCGGTTTGCCGATGGCGAATATACCGGACCAACGCCAGCCATCGCTGGCGCTGAACACCAACGACGTCTATGTGGCTTTTACCGAAAGCGACGGAGACAACTATTCATTCGTAGACCGGATTTGGCCGTTGTATTTGGATGTGACCAATCGGATTGCCTGTCCGCTGGGGTTCGAACTGTGCCCGATGGTCAACGAACTAAATCCAGTGGCTGCGGCCTGGTTTTATAGAAATATTGGGACCACATTTGTGACTCCCTGCTGCGGTCTGAGTTATGAATGGAACTGGAATTCACCGGGCGGGCGGCAGCATCCTGCCGATCCCTGGCTCGCGCCGTTTTTGCGGCTGACGGACAAATATATGGGCGCCATGCAACAGCGCATCGTGCGAACGACCGGCGCCGATTATGAAGATGCCTTGCCCTACGGCGCTTTGAGCAATGCCATCGGCGTGCATATAGGCTATAACGGTACCGGCATCGCTGTGAGCAATGTCCAGTCGGCAGACTTTATATCCAGGGGCAAAGCCTTCTTCCAGGGCTACAATTTCGATACAGACGTGACGAATATCGCCCGATACGCCGGTCCGACCCCGGCGTTTTTCAGCATTGGTTGCACGTATGTTTCGGTGCCTTCCATCGTTGCCGCCGCCAGCAGATTTCCCAGTAATTACGTCGTTGTCTCGTTGCAGGAACTGGCAAATCTATATCGCCAGTACAAGACGAATGACGTGCTGGCCAGCCAGAATATCACGAGCGCCAGCTTTCACCCGCTGGCTCCTGCCGAACTCCTGTATTTATACGAAGACATCGGCTCGAATCCGAGCGGCACGCTCGGACCAGCCCGTTCCGTGGACTACACCAATTATTGGATTTATCAATTCAACATGGCCAGTGCCGTAACCTCCGCCACGGCGACACTGACGCTGTGTAATGATTATGCGGTTTGGGCCTCTAACGATGCCGAGCACTGGCGGATGCTGGTCCAGTCCCCAACGGATGTGACCGACGGGAGCAATCTCGCCCATGTGAAAGTCAATTTGACTCCATTTCTGGGCGGCGCAGGCAACAACATCTATCTTAAGTTCGGCAACGCTTCACCCGGCACACCCGGCAGCGCCACGCTCTTGGATTTGACTCTGACGAGCCTCGGGCCCGTCCAGCAGCCGAATAAAACCACAGCAAGACGATAGGTTCGGAGCAATCGCGCAAACACGCGTGACACAATTTGTCTGGCGATAACGGATAGGACCACGATTTACTTGCAGGCGGTTTCAACCGCTCCCAGCCGGGAGGGATTAACATGCAAATAAGGTTATAGCGCCGCCCCCACCCGCCGTAAGGCTCTTTGTAGATTCCTGTTCTCTGAAGGCCCAACCTTACCGCTTTTTTCTGGGCGGTGGTGGCGGTGCCACGCAAGTGCGAGTCGTCAACATATTGACCCCGATTCACCCATAGGCAAGTTTGCCATTAAAAACTTTCTATGCCTAATTTCGTCGTCGTTAGGCGTGCACCGAGTCAGCTTTTGCTAATTACTAAATCAATTGGCACGACGCCGAGGTAAGAATTGACAAAATTGTCGGGGCGGGCATCAAGAATTGTTATTTTACTTTTCTCATTGTACCAGCCATAGAACATCCCCTTAACCGGGGCAAAACCCAAGTCTTCCATGAACTTCTTAATTTCGTGTTCAGATGGACATGGATTGTTCTCATCGGCCGCATCAATCCATGGTTGCGAAATCACAGCGCATGGCTTGTCGCCTCCGGCTCCAATGATGAGAGATTTCGCGAACATGACTCCTTCCAATTTGAGATCTGAATCAAAAACCTCATTCATCAATTCGAGCCGTCGCAGGTAAAATAGCGGCGTCGCATGACGTTGCTTTCCCTTTGGTTCATCCGTAACTCCGAAGGTTCCGGCGTGGGTGCGTTTAACCGCACGATTGTCCGAAGCGCGGTAAAACACCTCGTGTTCAGCTGATGGGGAAAGGTGTTTTTCCAGACCCGCAGTAAAGGCGTCGGTTAGGAGGACATTCCGTTTGCGCGCCCATTCGACGAGGCAAGCGGCTTGTCGGTCAATTTCTTTCGTATCTCCGCTGATGCTTTCAACTGTGCGCGCACTTTTTGCAAGGTAGGCGGCTGCGTCCGCCGCAAGATTTCCATCCGGTGGCGTAGCCATAATGGTGCGGTTGTTTTTGGGGAAATTGTTTCATTCATAGTGTTTTTTACCCTTTAAAAGAAACTAACCGTGAATTCATTAAGGGTCAAGCAGCTCCTTTCCGGGCTAATGGATTAAAGACAATTATTGATAAAATTAAGTTATCTGAATGCTGTAGCGCCTTGGCCATCTTTATTTTATGCGGTGACAACTTTCCCGGGCCATGCCCCAGCACTGGATGGGCTGAAAGCAGAAAGATGCTGAAAAACAGACCAATTGGGCGTGCATAAAGTCCCGACGATCCGGCGCAGTCTGTTCGGAACCCAGCAGCAAGTCGATAATTTCTTGATTTGACGCGGGAACAAAGGCGGCCGGTTTCCCCGCCTATTCCCAAAAAATGTGTGTAGCAGCGCCACGTGAGTGCGCTCTGACTTCTAAGGGCGGGTGGTGGATGGCGCGGCAATTCATGGTGGACGACGGCGCGCTACACCGTCGGCGGCGCACCTGAGTATGGTTGGATGTTAAATTCAGATTGACGCCGCCTTCGTCCGTATTCGGAAGAGAAGTGCGATGGGATGTCTGACCACGTTCATTGCGCCGCTCTGCGCGGCGCTACACGGCGCAGCGCGCCGTGTTCCACCACCCGTCATTCTTAGTTCACTGGCTCGATACGCACATTGTCGAACCAATAAACCCCCGCCGGATAATAGGCAAACAGCATCACTTTCATTTCACTGACTTCAGGACGGAATTTGGTGGGATGGAAAATCTGCGAGCAGGTCGTCCAGCCGCTGCTGTCTCCCTTGCAGGAGAAGTACGTCTCATAGCGCCGCCGCATCTCGCCGTGAAACATTCCGTAGCCGCGCACCCACACTTTGGCACCGCCGCCGGGACCCCTGAAATCAAAAGTGATGCGATAGGCCTGCCCCGGCTTCACCGGCATCGCCGCGGAGTAAAGCGAAAGGCCATAAGTCTCGGCGATGGAATTATCTCCCGGTTTCGGAATATTCCAGATATTGGTCAGGCCGGTCTTGATCCATTGCGCCTGCATGTCGCGCTCGCTAATGCTCGTATCCATGCGGATGGCCCGGCCATGCGCGGCGTCCGGCGCTTGCGTCCATTGCACGCCCAGGCCATCCACGCGGTCCCATCCGGCGGGCCTGGCGGGGTCCGCGGCGTCGGCTGTTTCAAAATCGCCGTTGGCCAAAATTCCGCCGGCCCAGGCATAACCGGTGGGTTGGGAAAAAATCAAAGCTGCCGCCAAAATCGCGAATCGCAAATGCCAGTTCATGAATTTCATTTTGTGTTTCCTTCCGCCAGGGCGCGGAAATATTCGCCGGCCATTTCCTCGTAGCCCGTGGGAATGCCGTCCTCGACGCCGGTGCGGATTTCCTCGCGCATCCAGGGCGGCAATTTGTCCTGTTCGTTCCGGGCCGTCACTTGCCGATCCACGGTTTGCTTCGCCTCATCCAGGGCGTTTACGGCCTGGCTGAACGCGCGCCGGACGCCCAGGCCGTCATTTTTCCGCGCGGCGGTTTCCAGTTCCTGCATCGCGTTCATGGAGGTTTCCAGTTCACCGCTGGAAAGGTGGTAATGCCGCAGTTGCAGGGCCAGCGCCTCGGCCTGCTGCCGGATTTTGGCCTGTTGCTGCGCCAGCCGTGGCATGGCCTGGCTCGAGGGCGGCGCCGCCGGCCCGCGCAAACCTTCGCCGGCGAACCCGCTCAATTTTCCGCCACCGGTCACCCCGCCCGGGTCGTCTTTCGCCGAGTCATTTACGCTGCCCTGCTCGAACGGCTCCGGGTCCAGGCGCGTCGGCGTTTCCTGGCCGCCCTTGCCTTCGGCCGAGTCCGAAACCATCTGCCCGTGGCTGCGTCCGTTGCGGCCTTCGCCCGAGCGGCCGCCGATTTCATTTTGATTCGGCAGCAAATTTCCCGTGACGCCCTTGGCGCTCATGTCGGAAATCGGCCCATCACCGGCGCTCCAGCCGACGCCCTTGTCCGCCGAATCCATCCACGAACTCGTCACGTCCTCCACGTCAGGCGTCATCGCGTCTTCCTTATCGATCAAATCGCCGACGATGTCCTCGAGTTCCTTCGGCAGGTCCGCCATCGCGATGTCCGCGGGCGTCTCGGGTTCTTCCATGCTCCACTTGATGTTGTCGGGTGTGTCCGGCAGCCAGCGTTCCAGGTTATTGACCAACTGCTGCGCATTTTCCAAACCGGACTGCTCGTCCGGCACGGCCAGTGCCATGTTCTTTTGCGCCAGGGCGTTGGTGGCCTCCTGCACTTCCTCATAAACGGAATCCAACTCCTGCGCCAGCGACGCATCGGCAAAATCCTGCTGCGGCAGTTTGCTGAAATCCGTCAGTTTTTCGTTAAGAAATTTCGCCCATTGGTCCTCGTCGCTCGAAAGTTCGCCAAGCACGTCCTCGGGGCCCTGAGTCAAATCCTCCGGCCCTTTGTCCGCCAGCGTGCGGCTCTTCTCCAATATCCGTTCCTGGTCGGCGACGAAATCTTTCATTTGGTCGAGCAATTGCTGTTGCTGGTCCGTGGGCGTGGCGGGCGGCTGGTCGGGGTTGGCGCCGGCGGCCACCGGTGTCAATTTGTCCGAACGGGCATCGGCAATCCGGCCTAGCAAACTCAATAGTTGCTCCAAAATCTCATCCTGTTGCGATTCGATGCCGGCAACTTGCGCAGGCAAGTCGCTTTTCGCGACGTCCGGCAGGGCGCGCAAATTATCCTGCGCACGCGCCATGTCGTGGTCCACCAGCGCGGAGAGGGGCGCGGAGAAGATTTGTCCTTCCGGCTGTCCGGCAAACAGCGCCGCCGCCTGCCTGCCGTGGCTGATGGCATCGTCTTGTCCCTCTTCAATCGCCCCCGCCTGGTTCGCCACTGCGTCCCGGCCGGCGAGATCGCCCAGGTAGGTCTTAAGATTGCCAGTGAGCCGGGCGGATTTTTCCTGCGCCGCGGCGGTCTTTTGCAGTTCGTCAAACGCCGGTCCCAGGACATCGCCGTCGGCCAGCGCAAGGTCCGCCGCCGATTTCACCCGCAACACGATGGGCCGCGAGCGCGCCGGCTCGCCGCCCGGGCGAAAGTCGTTCGCCTGCGCTTCGAGATAATACGTCGCGCCCGAGTCGAACACCGCCGGATCAATCGTCAGTGAAAAATTCTCGCGCTCCGGGCCGGGGTTGCCCGGCGGCACGTAGGTCCAGCGTTTCACCAGCGTAGTGTCGCTGTCGTCTTCGGCCGACTGCGCGATCACCGAAACGTCCGCCAGCCCAAAATCGTCGCTCGCCGACACGGTGAGCGTGAGCGTCTGGCCGAATTGCACCACGCGGTTGCGGTCGTCGGTGACAAAATCCACGTCCGGCGGATTGTCGGGCAAAAGCTGGACGTCGCCGCGCGCCAGCGTGAGCCGTTGTTCGCCCGCGCCGGGCGCCGAAATTTCATAGGTGCCGGCGTTTGTGACCGTCGTGGCCGCCTCCCAGACTCCGCCGCGGTTTTTGCATTCCACGGTGGTGTCGTTCACATACCACTCCGCCGATTCAACCGGCGGTTCGGCCTTGAAGGAAATCTCCAGTTCTGAACCCGGCAAGACGCTGGCCGGTGCTGGCGGACCGGGAAGGGTCTGCGGCTTCAGGCCGGTGTAAGCCGGGGGCGTGACGCGGAAGAGCGCGTCTTTCATGCGCGGTGACGGCGCCACCTTCACTTCGATGCTGCGCGTGCAACTGTCGCCGGCGAAAACCCGGAAGGCAAACGGCGTTTGGATGCCCGCAAACGTGTGAAGAAATTTCTTTCCGTCCGCCGTCATCACGATGCCTTCGCCCGCGCTTTGGATCGGCGGGACGAAGCCGGCCTGGTCCTGCCAGACAATCACCGGCGGATTCGCCAGCCGCTTGTGGGCGATTGATTGGACTTCAAGACTTACGTCAAGATTGCCGCCTTCGAGCACGGTCACGTCACTGGCAGGCATCAGTTTCAGGGCGAAACTGCCCGGCGGCGGCGTGTCGCCCAGCGGCAGCGCGTAACGTTCGGCGGCCGCGCTGAACTGACGTGGAAAAGCGGCGATGAAACCGAGCCAGAGCAGCACCACCGCTCCCGCCGCGCCGCCCCAGACACGCAACGCGCGCCAGTCCCAGAGTTCGCCGAAGCGGACGTTCTCCGCCAGTTTGCCGGACACTGCGATGGTTTTTCCGGCAATAATGCTTTCGTCCGGCCGCAAGTGCTGGCGCTGAAATTGGACGGCGTTGATGAGGAGATTTTCGCGGATGCCATAACGCTGTTCGAGCATCAGCGCGGTGCGTTCCGGAGTTTGTTTCTGCCAGGCGGGCCTTAGCACTTTGCGGAACAGGTGGAGTCCGCTGAACGCCGCGCCACCGAGTGCCAGCGGCAGGCGCAACCCGGCGGGCAGGCTCAACCAGTCATCACCGACGAGCAGCGCGAGCCACAGGCCCAGGCAGACCGCGAGCCACCAGCACAAGCCCGCGAGCAGCGTGGACCATTTGAGACGCGTGCCGGCCGCGCTCAGGATTTTTTCGAGATGATCGTCGGCCAGGTTCATTCGTTGCCTGTCGTCCAAACTTCGCCGTCCTGGCGAATTTGCCACAGAATTTCGGATAGTTCAATCGCCGGCGGCGCTTCGCCTTTTTCGTCGATGCCGCGGAAGAAATAATTCCGTCCCGCGAGCATGATCTGGCCCTGGTCGTCCTGCTTCCACCGATAAATCTCGATGCGCCACGGCTGGCTGCGGGTTTCATCCAAAGTAGTCCCGCCCCGGCGCACGGCCAGCACGAGCGAGTAAATTTCCGAGTTTGTCGCGTCTTCCACCGCGCCCAAAATCCGGCGGTCATCGAAGAAATCTTCCGAGTTTGCAAGCGCGGCGTTCACGCGGGCCAAAACTTTGCGGTCGGCGGTTTTGGGCCAGCCAACGATGATTTTGGACCCGCTTTTTGCCGCCAAAAAGACCGGCTGGCCGAGCGGCGACGGCAATTCAAATTCGGCTGCGTCGAGCGGTTTCGCTTTCAGCCGCACGAGCCCGCCGCGCGTGAGCGCCACCACTTCCGGCGCCGCGCCGAGTCCGGGCAATTTCAATTTCACCGTCCCCGCCGTGGCCGTCGCGCTGTCGTCGAAGGAAATTCGCGCCGGATAAACCAATGCCCGGAAGGTCTCGTCCTCCTTCCCTTGCTGCTTCGCCGGCAGGATGACTTTTTGCGCGCCGCTGTCAGTCGTGACATAAATCACGGTTGTATAAAGGTGGCCGCTGAGTTCTTCGCCATCGGCCAGCGTCACCGTCGCCTTGAGATAGCGCACCGGGTACGGGTCGCCGAAGTATTCTTTTGCCGTCTGGCCGGCATTCGGGAACCGCCAGGCGCGTTCCATGGCCTCCCTTTCGGGCGCGAACCGGATTTCCTGCACGCGATCGAGGCCGAACACCCGGACATCCGGGCCGGCCTGGAGTTTGAACTGGCTGCCCGGCGTGAGCGAAAGATTGCCGGCCAGCGTGGTGCCGTCGGAGAATTCAATCGTCCCGGCGCGGTCCTGGGCGCGCGCTGCCGTCAGGCCGCACAGCAGCAACAAAACCAAACCGGGTTTCAACATCGTTGGCAGGAAAAATTTCATGGCTAAAACAAATTCAATCTGCGCCGCAGAATCCACTCGAACACCAGCACGCTCAGAAACGCCAGCAAAAACCACGGACCAGCCTCGGCCAGGGAGGATTCCTCGACTGTCACCTGGTGTGAATTTATTTTCGTGAGCCGTGCCGGTAATTGTTTTGCTTCGTCTTCGCGAAAGTAAGCGCCGCCGCCGGATTCAGCCAGTTTTTTCAAACCCAGTTCGTCCACCTCCAGCCGCGAGCCTTCCGGCAAGAGCGGGGCGACGGGAAAATTCTTCTCGTAGGTTTCCAACTCCCGCCCGCCTTGAAAGGCCACCAGGCGAAAGTCGTAGTCGCCGCGTTCGCGAAACCGGAATTTTACCTGAAACGTTTGCGGCTGGCCCGGGACCGGTTCGACGCTCACCGGTGCGGATTGGTTTTTCACCGCGAGCGTGGCCATGAACTGCAACGTCTGGGCATCCGCGCCTAATGCATGGATTTGCCCGGCGGCCATTTCACCGGGCAGATAAAAATCCTTGTCCCAACGCACGGCGAGATTTTGTCCGCCCTCGGCCTTGCCGGTGAGTTCGCGCACCGCCTGCCGCCAGAGCAGGCCGTAGGCCGACCCCAACGGCTCCGGCGCCATCGCCCATTTCCAGAGCGTGCTGCTGGCCACCGCCATCACCTTGCCCTGGCCGAACCGTTGCGTGGCGATGACCGGCAGTTCGTGGTCGCCCACGCGCGCATCGAGCAGTTCCGTCGCGCCGGGTTTCAATTCGTCCACTTGATTCAGAGCGTCCAGCGTCGCGCTGCCGCCGGTGACGATGTCATCCACCGTCGCCAGGATCGGGTTGCCCGCGCCCATCGGCGCAACGCCCACGGGAAAGGCGCCACGCGCCTCCTCAGGTTCGCGGTCGGAAATTTGCCACGGCAGGAGGGCAGCCAGTGGCGTGGCCGCGTAACCGCCCCGGCCAAACGAAGCGTCGCCCCCGAGAAAAATCACCGTCCCGCCAGCCTGGCAAAATTCAACCAGCGCCTCCATTTGTTGCGGCGAAAAATCGATGGCCGGAAACGAGCCCAGGATGACCGCGTCATAGGGTTCGAGGGCGCTTTTTGTGGCCGGAAAACCCGCGGCCAGCGTGTCATCGCCGGGCAGGCGGTCGCCTTGCAGTTCGAACTGGTTGCCGGTGGTCCGGATCAGCGCGGTGAACGCGATTCCGGGATCGTGCGCCAGTTCGTTGCGGAGCACCTTGAACTCCTGGCCCAGTTCCTCCGCGAAGAAGAGCACGCGCAGCGACTTTTTCTGGACGTTTACCGTGACCACGCGCGTGTTGTTCAGGGGCGAAAGCTCCCCGGCCACAGGGACGATGCTCACGCGGTAGCGTTGAATGCCGGGCTCACTGCATTTGACCGGCAATCGGACCAGCCGTCGGAGATTCGACAAGTCAACAGTCTGGTTGCCGATGGTTTCCCAGGAATTCCTGCCGGTGGCGTGTTCCAGCAGAACACGAACGTGTGTGAGTTCCTGCGCGAAATTTCCGCCGTGCCCGGCACGCGCCTGGATGTCCGCGCCGATTTCAAAAGCCACGTCCTTCTCCGCCGTTGGCGGGCAATCCAACCCGGCAATCGCCACGTCGTTCCACGTGGCCGGGTCGGCGCCGATGCCGATGATGTAAAGCGGCGCCCCGGGCAGCGCGGGATTTTCCAACACTTCATCGCCGCCGTCAGTCAGGAGTGCCACGCCCAGGTAGGAATCCATGTCGTTGCGCTCGGACAGCGCGAGCAGACAGCCGCCCAAATCCGTCCCGCGCAGCCCGGGTTGGGAATTTTCACCGGGTTTGTGGATTGCGGTATCGAATTCCAATTCATCGATCTGTACGGCACGAGGGAGCGCGCGTTTCCAGGACTCGACAATTTTCCGGGCGCGGGTCAAGCGCGAGTAGTGGTAGTCGTCCGCTACGTCCATCGAGGAAGACGAATCTACCAGCACGAGCAGTTTGCCTTTGACCTGCTCGTTCTTTTGCATGGCGGAAACCGGATTAAACAGCACGAACAGCAGCGCCAGCACCGTTAGAACTTTTGGCAGCAGCAACCAGCGTGCGCGGCCGGGCGAGACGCGACGCGCCAGCCGGCGATGCAAAAAGAACAGCCACGCCGCCGCCGCGAAAACAATCACGCCGCACCAGATGCCGCTCAAGCGCGGATGCCACTGGATCATCGCCAGAAAAATATTGTCAGCGTGCGGCAACATGGGTCTCGGGTGAAAGAGTTTTGGCGGCGGACAGCGGCCTGGGTTTGAGCGGCGGCGGATTGGCCAGCCACCCTTCGGCCGCCAGCGCCGCCAGCGCCAGAAGGAGCAGGAGCGGAGCTAAATCCAGCGACTTTTCAAGCCGCAGAACTTCCGCGGCCAGTGACGCGGCGCCTCCGAAATTTTTCACGGTATAAGCCAGCCGGCCCAGCGCCGGCAGCGAATTGGCGGTGATGAATTCCTGCCGGCCTTCCTTTTCGGATGAGCGGACAGCGACATAGCTGGCCTGGTTTCCTGCGCGCATGGCATAGACGCCCGAGCGCGGCAACGTGGCCAGTTGCGCCGGTTGTCCTTTCCAATCCAGCGGGCTGCCGCCGAGCGATTGCACCACAATGTCGCCGGCGCGCGGCAGCAACGGCCGCAGCGGTTCCCCGGCCACCAGTGAAACGATGTTGGTGGCTTCGCCCGTTTGCGCCAGCGCGAGGTTTTGCGCCAGCGCCAGAAAACCCGGTTTCAACGGGAGTGTGCTCCAGGCCGAGTCGAAGGCCAGGCCGCTCGTGAACAAACTGCCTCTGCCAATTTTCTGCTCCGCCAGCAGCGCCCGTCCGTCCTCCAATCCCAGCACCGGTGTTGCGTCAGGCGATACGCGGAGGGGGAAAAATCGGAAGGCCCTGACGTTGTGCAGGGCGATGTCACCGTGTCCATCGCGCAAGTCATTGAAGACGGGGCTGGCCTTGTCCAGCGCGGCGAGCGCGAGGCCGTTGGACGAGCTTTGAAAACCGCCCGGCGCCCCCGCCAGCCAATCCGGAACGGAATGGAAATTGGCGGTTGTGATCGCTGCGGGCAAAATCAGCGCGCTGCCGCCGGCTTCCAGAAATTGTTTGAGGGCAGCCCAGCGCGCCCGCGAGTGCGCGGCAAACCAATCCCACGTCAGGACGAAAAATCCGCCAGTGCCAAAATCCGGCGCATCCTGGAACGATGGAATCAGGCCCGACAGTTTTCCATCGCCCCCCGGCGAAATCGCCAGCGGCAATTCGCCGAAATCCGACGGCTGGCCCGCGAACGTCACGGTTCTTTTTTCCAGGCAGTTGAAGCCGATAAACGCGTGGTTGTCGGCATCGAAATCGTCGCCTTCGATTTGAAGGCCGACCCAGCGGAACCCGGCATTTTGTGGTTCCAGAGTCAGGCTGGCGGTTTTCTCGGCCTGCGGCGGGACGGTGACCTGCTCGCTGCCGCGGGTCCCGGAGTCGGTGAACCAATTCAGGCGGACCCGGCCTTCGGCCGCTGTCAAGTTGGCCAACTGCACCTCCAGTGGAAGTTGGCGGCCTGAGAGAATGAATTTCGTGGCCACCTGCGCGCCGGCAATCGCGACGTTCGACTTCGGCTCATTTGGTGAGGCAATGCGATGGACCACGATGCTCGTGCCGGCGGGCGGCGCGCGGAGGTTGACCGGCGCCTGGCTCCATTTTTCGCGCTGCAAATCCGAGAACACGTGAATTTCAAAATGCGTCGCCTGGCTGCCGTCGAATAGCGCGACGGCGCGTTCCATCGCCGACGCGACGCTGCCGCCGGCCTCGGTCTCGCCAATATGGTCAAGCCCGTTGCGCAAGGCGGTTTTGTCCGAAGTCAGGCCCGGAGGGAGCGGCACGGCGGGGTCCTGCACGAGCAAAATGATGCCCGCGCTGTCCCCATCGCGCAGTTGTGCCACGATGCCCCGCGCGGCGTCCACGGCTTCTTCGAGTTTTGTGCGGCCCTCCGCGCCGGCGCCGCTCATCGAGCCGGAATTGTCAATCACAAGCGCAACCGCGGCCGTGCCCTGCCGGCCAATGCCGAACCAGACGGGCCGCGCCAGCGCAAGCAGCACGCATAAAATCAGCAGCGTGCGCAGCAGCAGGATGAGCCATTCACGCAGCCGGCGGCGCGCGTTGAGCATGGGGTTCAACCGATGGAAAAACATCAGCGTGGAAAAGACGCGCGGCGATTTTTTCAGGCGGAAAAACAGGTGAAACAATACCGGCAAGGCGGCCAGCGGCAGCAGCGACAGGAAAAACGGGTTGAGCGCGGTGAGGCCGGTCATCGCAGGCTGAATTTGGCGTGCAGGGTTTCCTCGACCGGTGCGCGCGTGTCAATGAGTTGGTAATCCGCCAGGCTGCCCAGGCAGCCGCGCCGGATTTCGTCCAGGTACCGCTGCACTTCCTGCGCATAAGCTTCGCGCAGTTCGTCCGACTCCACGGGCAGCCGCGCGCTGGTTTCCAATTCCCGCAACTCGACCAGGCCCGTAAAATTCAGCGCCATTTCCGCCGCGTCGAGCACGTGCAGCACGAGGACTTCATGCTTGTTGTGGTGCAAATGCTGAATGCCGCGAATCGTGTCAGCCGGATTTTGCAGCAGGTCCGAAATCAAAATAACCAGGCTGCGCCGCTGGATTTGCTCGGCCGCCTCGTGCAGCGCGCGGTCGATCCGGCTGCGGCCCGAGGGTTTGATTTCCTCAAGGGCCAGCAGCATCGGCCGCAAACCCCCGAGCGAGCCGGACGGCGGAAAGCGCTTTTGCGCGGTCTCATTGAACAGCGTCAGTCCGGCGGAATCGGACTGGCAGATGAGCACGTACATCAACCCGGCGGCGAGGTGGCAGGCATAATCCATTTTGGACAGCCGCCCCGCGTCGCGGAACGCCATGCTCTCGGAAGTGTCGAGTAGAAGGTACGCGCGCAAATTGGTCTCCTCCTGGTAGCGGCGGATGAGGTGGCGATCAGTTCGCGCGTAAACCGCCCAGTCAATCCGGTTGGGCGGGTCGCCACGCGTGTATTCGCGATAGTCGGCGAACTCGACGGACGCGCCGTGATGCGGCGAGCGGTGCAGGCCCTGCAACCCGCCCTCAACCGACCGGCGCACCGTCAAGCCCATCCCGCGCAAACGGTCGGCCATTTCCGGCGGCAGAAATTTATAAGCGGCGGACATGGGACGCCAGTGACCATCATTTCAATACTTTGGCTCCTTCACCGCCTCCACCAGCTTCTTTACGATTTGATCGGTGGTGACGCTTTCGCTTGCGGCGGTAAAGTTCGGGAAAATGCGATGACGCAGCACCGGCAGCGCGTATTCGCGGACATCGGCGCAGGAAACGCTGAAACGGCCTTCCAGCAGGACGTGGGCCTTGGCCGCCAGCAGCAGGTATTGGCCGGCGCGCGTGCCGGCGCCCCACCGCACCCACCGATTTACGAAATCAGGCGCGCCCTCCGCATTCGGGCGGGTGGCGCGGATGAGGTTGAGCGCGTATTGCGCGACGTGCTGGCTCACGGGTACCTGCCGGACCAAATGCTGGAGCTTGAGCACGCCTGCGGCGTTGAGCGCTGCGGCAACCGCTGCCTCCACGTTGCGCGTGGTTTCCGAGATTACCTGCAGTTCCTCCGGCACGCTGGGATAGCCAAGGTGGACGCAAAACATAAATCGGTCCAGTTGCGCCTCCGGCAGCGGATAGGTGCCTTCCTGTTCGATGGGATTTTGCGTGGCCAGCACCATGAACGGGTCCGGCAGATCGTACGTGGCCCCGGAAATCGTCACCCGATGTTCCTGCATTGCTTCCAGCAGCGCCGCTTGCGTCTTGGGCGGCGTGCGATTGATTTCGTCGGCCAGCAGCAGGTTCGTGAAAATCGGCCCGCGATGGAACTGGAATACGCGTTTGCCCGTGGCGGCGTCCTCTTCGAGAATGTCCGTGCCGGTGATGTCCGAGGGCATCAAATCCGGCGTGAACTGGATACGCCGCGCCTTGAGGTCCACGGCGTTGCCCATCGTTTTGACCATCAGCGTCTTGGCCAGGCCCGGCACGCCGATGAGCAGGCAATGGCCGCGCGCGAACAGCGCCACCAGCATCTGCTTGAGCGCCGTCCGCTGGCCCACAATGACCTTGCCGATCTCGGCGAGGATTTTGTCGTGCGCGCTTTTGAACGCGGCGATTTCCGCCAGCGGATCGGGTTCCGGCGCGGCGGCCGGCGGCGGTGGCGCAGCGGCAGTGTCGTTTGCGGCCCCGTCCTTTGCCGAGAAAACAAACTCCACGTCGCCCAGCGCAAACGTCGCGCCCTCCTGCAGATCAAGCCGGCTCACTTGCTGGCCGTCGGCAAAAATGCCATAACGGCTGCCCGCATCGGTCAACTGGAACCGGCCGCCGTCGCGCGCGATGATGGCGTGGTGCGACGAGACGGAGTCGCACTGCAGGCGCAGGTCGTTGTCGTCGGCGCGGCCGATGGTGAGCCGGTCGTTCAGTGCGACGCGGCGTTCTTCATTCTGGAATTTGTAAATGAGCGTGGGCATAAATCAAATGAACTTCAAAGTTAGTGCGTCATGGCATACATGACAATGTTCACGCCAAGTTTCAATGCGGTATCCGGCGCGTAGGCTTTGGCGAGCGGGTGGTCCATGCCCTGCCAGCCTGCCTCCAGGTCAAACGGGCTGTAAATCACCTTCACGTCGCCCTGCAGCGAAATGCCTTCGAGCTGCGGCTGGTTCAAGCCCGGATTTTGGGCCAGGACGGCGGGCGTGTAATGGGCATCGCTGATTTTGAACACCGAGTTGAACACCGGACTGCTCGCCGGCAGCGGCGCCAGGTCGCTCTCGGGCAATACCTTCTTCAACTCCCGCCGCGCTGCCGCGTCAAAGGTGCGCAGACCAAGGCCGTTGTTGATCAGCAGTGTGCCGCCCGCGTCAAGAAAGTGTCGCAATGCGGCGACTTCCCCGCTGTCCCAGTGGAAATCGCCCAGCCCGGTTAAGTACAAAAACGTGAACGACGACAAATCATCCCGGCCCGGCTGCACCGGCACGCGTTTGAGACTTACCTGCAATGACGTGTCCTTGCGCAATTCCTCCAGCAACCGGGACGCGGCGCCCGATTCCACGTTCCAGTCGCCGTCGTGTTCGATTTGGGCGAAAACGAACTGGTCCGTCGGCCGTTTTTCGTCCAGCGCCCCGTAAAGTTCGGGCGCCGCGTCCGCCCGTCCCAGCCGCGCGTAGCCGATGGCGTAGGCGATGAGATTGACGCCGATGTTGTCCGCCGACTGCGGATCATAGTAAATCGCCTGCTTCAGCAGCGGCACGCCGTGCCCGTCCCAGCCGCAACCCAGGCCGTATTTCGAGATCAGCACGCCGACGCGCGAATAAACGTACATGCCTTCCAACATCGGCAGGCGGGAATCGAGGTTTTGGGGGTAACTCACCGTGTCCACGTCCATGAGCATGTGATAAAGCGGATGGTCGGGTGGAATGGTTTGGAAACCCAATTCCGGAAAGGCCTGTTCCATCGCGGCGCGGAACGAATCGTAAAAATACGGTGAACCGGCGATGCTGTCGGCCACGATCATGCCGCCGCGCAAAACATAGCTGCGCAACAAATCCAGTTCCTGTGGCGAAAATTTGATGGTGCGCACGCCGCTGAAAAAAAGAATAGGGGTCTTGGCCGGGTCGCCGTCGAACGACGCCAGGCTGAAACTGTCCGCGCCGTAAGTCACGCCGAGCCGGTCGCTGGCAAGTTTCATCAATTGCTGGAGATCGCCGGGACAGAGGTTCCAGTCCGCAATCCGGGTTTCCACGCCGTCATTGTAAGTGAACGTCGCGTCCTTGCCCCAGACAACTTTGGCGATGAGCTTGGGCGGGCTGGGTTCGCGCTTGCGCTCCGTGCGGCGCAGGGGTGTGGCCGGCAGCGGCAATGGCGGGAACCCTTCGCCGCCGTTAATGCGGCGCTGGCTGGCTTCGGGCGGCGGGCCAAGCGGCACAAACCAATCCTGTTCGCTCGCTCGCGAGAAAAGGGTGCTGCTGAGCAGCAAAGCCAGCCACCATCCATGTCGTGTTGTCATAGAATCATAATTCATAGACGGTCCCGCCGCATCTCATGTTACCTGGTCGCCCAACAGGGTAGGGCGGACGTGCCCGTCCGCCAGGCGAGCGCTTCGGCGCTCGCGTTTCAAAACATTCAGCGTTCGATGTTCGATGTTCATTGTTCGATGTTTCCGAAGATTCTCACGGCCATTGGTCCTTCGCTTTCGCGGCCGCTGCGCTATAAGGAAAATCCCTCAGCAATTGCGTCAGCGCCTGCCTGGCCTCTTCCGTTTTGCCCAGGGCAAGTCCGGAGACGACCGTCGCATAAAGTAACTCAGACCGGCGCGGATCATTTTCGGCCACTGCCGACAGCAGCCGGCAGCCGGTGAATGCGCGTTGAAATTCCTTGTGCTGCAAGTCCAGTTGGATTTCCGTCAAGCCGGTGTCCAGCGACATCCGTTCGGTGGGACTATCAAACATCAGCGCGCCGAGGGCCTGCTGGGCGTCGTCGAGCTGGCCCTCCTGGATCAAAATGTTTGCGCTTTCCAGCCGCGCGGCCCGGGCGGCGTCAAAATTGCCCACGGACGGCGGGTCGCCCGCGGAAAGATATTGCTTGCGCGCATCGCCAATTTTGCCGCGCGCCAGCAGCAGGTCGCCTCGCAGCAACTGTTCCAGCCGCCTTTCATCGTCGGTGAGGTCGTTGCCGTCGATTTCGCGAAGCAACTTTTCCGCCTCATCGTCATTGCCCGACCAATGAATGAGCAGGTCCGCCAGGCGCAGTTTTACCTTGCTGGCAATGGACGACGCCAGGTTGCGGCCCGGCGCCAGCGCGAGCTCGAATGATTTGTCCGCCAGCGCGTCCCCCGCGTCGTCCTGGCGGGCAAAGTTGACGCCGAGCTTGTAGAACGTGACGGCGTCAGCCATGGCGGTGAATTCATCGGCGCGGTTCACCATCGCTGTGCCCGCGCGATTGAGTAACTCGCGGTCATCGGCGCCGTCAGCCAGGGCGATGATTGCCGACAGGTCGCGCGCGGGCGTCTGCGTCAGGTCGCGGTTCAGAAAATCATTTTTGGCCGCGTTATAAACGTCGTCGCGCGCCCAGTCGGGCTCGGTCCAATTGGGCGCGATCCGGACGCGGACCGTGTTGCTGGCCACGCACTCGCCGCCGTCCCAGGCTTCGAGCCTGACCCGGCGCAAACCCGCCTCCGGGAAAAAATGCCACACTTGCCGCCCCGTTGCCTCGCTGCCATCGTCGAAATACCAGTGATAACTGCTGTCGGGATAGCTGTCCAAGGCGCAAAACTGGGCTTCTAACGCCATTGCATCGCCCGCGGCAAATTGCTCGAGGTTGTACCACTCGAAATAAAGCGGCGCCGCCGTCGCTGATTCAAAGCCGGTTACGTGAAATTCGGCCACCGGCGCGAAGGCGCGCGGCGGCATGACTCTGAAGAAAGGTTTCCCGGGCGGTTCCCACGCAGCTTCGGCGGCGGGTTGGTCGTTAAACTCGACTTGTACATAATCCAGCCGGTGCAACCCGGCGCGGAGTTGAATCTCGCCGTGGTGTTCACCATGCCGCCCGTCATCCGGGGAATGTGTTCCCAGCCACTCCGCCACCGTCCGGCCGTCCACTTGCAGATACGACGCGCCTCCCGAGACGGTCGCAAAGCTGTATTCGCCGTCATCCGGCACATCGAACCATCCGGTGAAAGTCGCCGCGTAATCTGCCGTGGGGCCAAACGGGTTTATGCCCAGGAAAATGTTTGGAACATAGCCGCAACCCTCTTCCGCCCCGGACGAATCCAGCAGCCGCCTGACTTGCGAAAAGTCGTCAACCGGTTGTTCACGGCAGGAACGAATTGTGAGCAGCACGCCGGCGCGCGGCTGCCAACCCCCGGGCGGCATCGGCAGATCAGCGCCAAAACAAACGTAATAAGTCCGCGCGCCGCTGGACGCGTCAAAGCGGATGCGCGTCATCTCGCCGACGGCCGACCAGATCTTCTGAAACGAAACCGGTTTGCCATCGGCGGTGAATACGCCAAATTCGCTTGCCGAATTCCAGCATGGCGCCAGTTCCACCGTGCCCACACTGGCCGACCGGTGAGAATTCGCTGTCCGTTCAATCCGCAGCCGGAGCGGAGCGGTTTCCACGGGATTATTCCAGGCGAAGACCGAAACCGGCCCGGCCAGGGCGAGCCACATAAAAATAAACGTAGTAGCCAGCCAGACCATACCGCGCAGCGTGTAACGCTGTTGAGTATCGGCCATCGAGATTTTCATCTGTGAGTTGGCTGGTTGATATCATTCATTCTTTTAAGGCTCATTTCCAGTATCTGATGCGGTTTTTTGGGAATTATACAGGGCCAGGACTTCTTCAGGCGAGAGGACGCGATTAAACATCATCACATCATCCAGCGACCCGTCAAAGGAGGCATGCGGATCATCATGTTGGGGATCGGGGTCCGTAAAACCGCCAATCACGAGATCTAAATCATTCCCAAGAGTTTCGGGACGATTATGCGTTGTCTCCTGCAATTCGCCGTCAACAAATAATCGTTTGTCCTGTCCATCGTAACTGGCGGCGATTTGATGCCATTGTCCATCTGCCAATGAATGATGAGAGATTGCTTCCCGGGTTTTTAGCGTCTCGAATGCAAGATAGCCGCGGTATTTCGTGGGCGGTTTCCAGTGTGTCCAGTCTCCCGCAATACTCAGGGAAAAACTATTATGAAACAATCCTTTGTCGAAGATCCTGATCCAATGGTGATCAGTATGCGACGTTTTGATCCAGGCATACAAAGTGAACTTCGGCGGATTTAGCGATTCATTGTTGGGTACACGAATATGGCTGTCACTCGGCGCGAGAACCAGCGCGCCGCCACGCTGAGCATCGGCAACCCATTGCACATTCACCGCCTCGCCGTCGTTCCCATTCCCGCTCAAGTCCGGGATTTTTCCGTTCACCGGCGGGGAGTCAAAGTTAAAGTAGAGCACCAAACCGCGGGTCGAAACGGTCACGGGATTGGCAGCGGACGGGGCGAAAGGCAACCGGGCGGAAGGCGATGTCGCGCTGGCTGCCGTGCCCGAACGCCCATGTCGGCGCCAGAGAAACGCCCCGGCTGCGATCAATAAAATCAACACCACAGCCAGGACGGCCGGCCACCGTCTCCTGCTCTGCGCGGGCGTTTCCCCGGACGAAGGCTCATCCGCCGGCCACTCTGGTTTTGGAACGCCAACCGTTTGACGGCACTGCGGGCAGGCCAAAGTCGTGCCCGCAGCGGCCGCATCCACCGCCAGCGACTGGCCGCAGTGAGGGCAATTGAATTTAATATCATGGATGGTGAATTGCCGGACGGATTCATCTGGAGTGTCTATAGATTCCTTGTTGCTTTGAGTCACCGTTGGAGCAGCGGACGACTGGGCGATGGTTCCAAGAACCGTTCCGATTTCGCTGACGTTTTGGAATCGGCGCGCTGGTTCGTTTTCCAGGGCGCGTAAAATAACTTCATCCAGGCGAACATCCATTTGGACCTTTTTCGAAGGTCGTTCGATAGGCTTGCCGGGCAGTTCGCCGGTCATCATCTGGTAAAGGACCACGCCAAGAGCGTAAATGTCGGCGCGATGATCCGCTTCGCCCGGATGTTCCTTCTGTTCCGGCGCCATATAATTCAGGGTGCCCAGGATTTTGCCCGACTCCGTGAGCGCGGGTAAACCGATATTGGCTCCTTCGCTGGCCGGTTCGGTTGCTCCGGCCAATTTTGCCAGCCCGAAATCCGCCACTTTTACCCGGCCCCGGCGGTCCAGCAATATGTTCTCGGGTTTGATGTCGCGGTGGACGATCCCCTGGTCGTGCGCGAATTGCAGGGCGTCGCAAATTTGGGGCACGATGGCCAGGGCCTCGCGCGCCGACACGCGGCCCTTGAGCAGCAATTGCCCAAGGTTCATCCCGTCCACGAACTCCATCAGGAAATAAAACTGGCCGTCGGATTGTCCGAATTCATAGAGCGTGACAATGCTCGGATGGTTGAGCTGCGCCAGCGCCCGGGCTTCGCGAGTGAAACGTTCCGCGAATGCCGGTTCATGACCGATGCCCGGCGGCAGGATCTTCAATGCCACCACGCGGTTGAGTTGCTTCTGGCGCGCCTTGTAGATCGCGCCCATTCCTCCTTTGCCAATAAATTCAAGGATATCCAATTGTGGAAAGAGCCTGGCCATATCTTCAACCGCAGGCGGGACAAAAAGGGGCCGGGGCTCCGAATTTGTTTCGGATTCCACGCCGCTGGCAAAGCCGCCCTTCACGAGGCATTCGGGACACAGGCCCATGGGCGCGCCTTTGGGAAGCGGCTTGCCGCAGCTTGGACAATTCCGTTGTGTATCCATACGATCTCTTCCAACCCGCTCTTAGGAAGACGGGATTAAAGGTTACAGAATTTTTTTGGATTACTTTCCGGACAGCACGGCGAAAAGGTGATGCAATTCTTCGTCAACATTTTCATTGGCAGCCAATGTCTGTGCGATTTCTGTTCGCAACAGTTTCCGGTAGCGTTTGCGCAACCTGTGTACGGCCACTTTGATCGCGCCTTCGGTTGTCTCCAACCGTGCCGCCAGTTCCGCATAAGGCAGGGATTCTTTATTGCCGACCAGACATGCGTGAAGTTCAGCAAACAATTTGCCGTCGCCCTGGGACTCGTATTCCGCGCGCAGCCGTTGCAAAACCGTGTCCAGCAATGTCATTGCCCATTGGCGCTCGTAAATTTGTTCGGGCGTGCAGTCATCGGCCGGATCGCATCCATAGCGGCTCTCGGCGTCGTCCAATTGCACCGGCACATGCGCCGCGCCGCCGCCGCGTTTTTGCGCGCGCATTCGGTCCCATTCGTCGCAAAGAAAGCGCTGCATGGCCGTGAGCAAAAACGTGCGGAAACGTCCCCGCTCCCGATTGGCGGTCTCCAGCCAATGGCGCTCCAGCAATCGCGCGAAGAACGCTTGGGTTAAATCCTGGGCATCCTGCGCCGGCTGTCCTCGCCGCCGCACATACGCGTAGAGGGGATACCAATAGTTCCGGCATAGCTTCTCCAGCGCTTCCTGGGCCTTGTCGGTATCGCTATTGGCCGCCGCAGCCAGCACCACTGACCAATGTGTCGTGACAAAAACCGGGCTGCGCGCTTTGGCACTCGTCATGGAAGTGCGAGACGGTGGCGCTGTTGTGCTCACAGCCCACAGGGTACCGAAGTAGCCCCATAAAGCCTATAGTTAAATGTTGATTGCACCGAAGCTAAATGGGGTAGTGATAGGGATATATCCGGTTTTTGTCGCGGCCTGCCGCTGGAGTAAAATGGAGCGAGCGAAGGGATTCGAATTTTCCGGCTTCCGCGTCCGCAATTTCGTAAATTTTTTTTGCTTGCAATTTTTTCTTTTCAATAGCCAGAAAATATGATAGAGGTCGGGTGCGTTTGGTCGGCACACGATGAGCCGTTATACCATGGCCAAGAATGAACACGCGTTACGCGTCACGGCGGCCCTTTACCGGTGGCGTCCACGGTTGTTGCCCGAGGTAAAATCTTCGGCAGACATAAATCGGAAACTGGGAGGAGCCTCGAACCCGGCCACAAGCGGGAAAACCAGCTGTTCTCTCGGGCCTGTAGTTGTCGCAATGGCATTGAGCCTGTCATTGCCGGCGATGGCACAGTCACTATTCAACCCGGTTCAGCTAACGCAGGGCAGTTATACCTATAATATTGTCATTTCGGCCACAGCCGGCGACTTGAAATCCGTGCCCGAATGCATTGACGCGTTCGTAGGCTCGGGTACTTCACTCAGTGACAATACCCTGTACGAGCAGGGCATGTACACCCGCCCCGGCAACGCGGGATATAATGGCGGCGTGCCGATCCACGATACGGTCTTCACCAACATCAACGACCCGGACATGACGTTCCTGATGCCGCCGGCCTACACGACTAATGATGATTTGATGATCGTCAACAGTAGTGAATACGGCGATTTGCCGGGCGGCACGTTCACGTTCAACACCCCAACCGCCGCCAGCAGCCTGGCTATTTTGTGCACTGGTGGCAATGGCGGCTGCATGGTCAATTGGACGGTGACCTATGAGAACGGCCAGCAGGTCACGAGCAATCTCGGCGTCCCCGATTGGTTTGCTGGCGGCAATGTCGCCTGGGGCTGCAACGGCCGGATGGACCAAAACGGGGATTATAATAACCTGGACACCGGGGCGACAAACAACGATGTGCCGTATCTATACGCGTTTACCCTCACGGGTCTTTCCAGCAGTTCACCTGTCGCAAGCATCGCATTCAATTACAGCAGCGGGAGCGGGGTGGACAATTTTTTTGCCGTCAGCGCTTCCACTGACGGAACTCATTATACTCCCGTCCCGGTAACGGGCTTTAACGAAATGGCCATCATTCCCGCCATCCCCTTTCCAGTCACGGCCACGATGGATAACGGCACCAATATTGCGAATCCAGGCAACACATGGTTTGAGCAAGGTTATGACACGGAAAGCCCAGGCGATGGATTGCCGGTTTCCGGCTCTACTTTTGCCAGCTACAGCCAGCCAACCCATACCTACAAAATGGGCAGTTACACCACCAACAATGCCACCCTGATTGATGAGCAACATTTGTCAGCCAATCTTACCCCGGCCACTCCAGCCGCTTACAGCGCGCTT
This sequence comes from Candidatus Sulfotelmatobacter sp., assembly GCA_035503455.1. GTDB lineage: Bacteria > Verrucomicrobiota > Verrucomicrobiia > Limisphaerales > UBA11358 > UBA11358. The sequence goes on from DATJTK010000135.1 coordinate 44,363, forward strand.
TCATTCCTGACGGCTGGCGGCAACATTGACGGCGACAACGTCATGACCAACTTGTGCATCATTCAACACGCCGACGGAGTCAATGAAACGAATCTGTTCTATGCATACGACTGGTTTAACGATCTCCCCAACGCCATCGCCTTTGCAGCCAGCGGCCGCATTTACATGAACAATCGCACCTTCAATGATGAGAACGGCAGTGCTCCAGCGGTACCCTACCTCTTTGAATCGTACTTCTCGCTCGACGATACAGCCAGCCCGATCACGAACATCATGGTGCAACATCTTACGTCTCCCAATGGCAACTCGACCACCTTCATCATGGCCGTCAGCGCCAGTGCCGGCGCTGTCTCGCCGATTATTACCCAGGAGCCGACACCAGCGAGTCAGACCTGGTTTCCCGGTCAGACTGCAGCCATTTCAGTCCAGGTTACCGGAACAGCACCCATTACGAACCTATGGATGGTCGAGAGCAATGGCGCGTTCAACCCGCTCGCAAACGGAATGGACTCCAATGGCTCCGTTATTTCTGGCGCGACCACAACCGCCCTCACCATTAGCAATTTGACAGCGCTTGACGGCACCAATTACGAGTACGTCGCGAGCAACATAGCGGGCAGGCAGACCAGCAGCCTCGCGTCTGTGACCATCACCTATGTGGTGCCTCCGGCAGTGACAAATGCGCCCGCGACGGACCTCGAAGCATTTACCGCTACGCTGAACGGCCAGGTGACAAGTACCGGTGGTGAAACTCCAGCCGTTACCTTGTTTTACGGACCCGTGAACGGCGGTTCGGTTGCCGGGAATTGGTCGAACAACGTCGCTGTTGGCTACCAACCCGGCGCATTTTCCGAACCTATTTCTTCATTGTCTCCAGAGATGACCTATTATTTCACCGCGGAGGCGGTAAATGGAGGCGGCACGAATTGGGCCGTTCCGTCACTGTCGTTCACCACGCCGCCGCTCGCCGTCCCGGTGGTGACAAATCTGCCCGCCACAAATGTTCAGGGAACCATCGCCACGCTCAATGGAGATGTCCTGAACATCGGTGGGCAGGCCCCAACCGTGACCTTGTTTTACGGCAGCGCCGACGGCAAGACGAACTCCGCCGCGTGGGCAAACAGCATCGGACTGGGGACGCAAAGCGGAATTTTTGCCCAGACGCTTTCGGGGCTGGCCCCGAATTCGACGTATTATTACACCGCCGAAGCGGTGAACAGCGCCGGCGCAGACTGGGCGATGCCTTCGCTATCCTTTACCACGGGTGCAACCAATTCACCATGGCCTTTCACGGCAGTGTTGACACAGCATAACGATGACAATCGCTCGGGCGACAATTTGAACGAAACGATCCTGAACGTGGCAAACGTAAACACTAACAGCTTTGGCCTGCTCTATACCCGTCCCGTCGACGATCAAATTTACGCGCAGCCGCTGATCATGACCAATGTCAGCATCCTCGGGCGCGGCTCGCGCAATCTTCTCATTGTGGCCACCGTGAACGACAGCATCTATGCGTATGACGCGGACGATCCGACCGTGACGCAACCTTATTGGAAAGACAGCTTTATCTCGCCCCCGAACATTGTCGCGCCAGACAGTGCCGACGAAGACGCGGTCGGCGCGGGCGGCGGCAATTACCAGGATTTTACCGGCAACTTTGGCATCGTGGGCACGCCGGTCGTCGATCCCGCCAGCGGAACGCTTTATGTCGTGGTTCGCACAAAGGAAATTTCGAACGGAACGACGAATTTTGTCCAGCGATTACATGCGTTGAACGTAGCCACGGGCGCGGACCAATCGAACAGTCCTGTCGTGATTAGTGCGACCTATCCCGGCACGGGCGAGGGCGGCACGGTGATCACCTTCGATCCGCTTCGCGAAAATCAGCGTCCCGGTTTGGCGTTGGGCAATGGAGTTGTTTATATTTCATGGGCGTCGCACGGTGACAATGCGCCCTATCACGGCTGGATTATGGGCTACAGTGTGACGAACCTTCAACAAACGGCGGTTTGGAATGACTCACCCAACGGCTCTGAAGCCGGCATATGGATGAGCGGCCAGGCGCCGAATGTGGACACAAACGGAAATATTTATGTCACCGTCGGCAACGGCTCGGTGGATGCGAATAATGACTATGGCGAAAGTTTCCTAAAACTCGTTCCCACAAATGGCACATTGGAACTGGCCAGCTATTTCATTCCATATAACTATGCGGCCCTCAACTCCGGCGACCTTGATCTTGGTGATGCCGGAATGCTGCTGATTCCAGGCACGACGTTCGGCATCAGCGGGGGCAAAACGGGTGTGCTCTACCTGGTGAACCGCAATAACATGGGCGGCCTGAGCACCGGCGATGCCGATACGAATGTGTTGCAGACATGGTCCCTCAATAGTGGGCAAATCCATGGCGCTCCCGTCTGGTGGAGTTGCACGAATGGATCTTTTCTTTACATCTGGCCGGCATCGAACGATCACCTGCGTCAATATCAATTCACCAATGGACTTTTCAACACGACGCCTTACTCCGAGAGCGTGAGCGTGGGCGGTTCTGGTTCGCCTGGAGGCATTTTGTCCGTCTCCGCCAATGGCACCAACACCGGTACCGGAATCATTTGGGCCAGCGTCAACACGACATCCAGCGCCAATGGGAACACCGTGGCCGGCACGCTTCACGCCTGCAACGCGCAGAATGTCACCAACGAACTTTGGAATTCGGACATGGTTCCGGGACGCGACAGGCTCGGCAACCTTGCCAAGTTTGTTCCGCCCACCGTTGCCAATGGCAAGGTCTATACCGCCACCTTTTCCGATCAGGTGGACGTCTATGGATTGCTGCCGCTGCCATCATTGGAAGTTAATGTTTCGGGTGCGAATACTTTATTCATTTCCTGGCCCTCAAATGCCTTCCTGAGCTATACGCTGCAATCCACCACAAATTTGCTTTCCAGCAGTTGGGTTGATGTCACGAACGTCCCCGCGGCAACTAACGGCGGGTTTCAGTTGACAATTCCGCTCTCGGTTTCCGCCCCGGCAACCTTCTACCGCCTGGCCTGGTAACGGCGCCGGACGCCGCAATGGACCAGTGCATCAGGGGCATCGGTGAGTGTTCAGGGCTTCCACGGCCTCAATGATTTCACGTTCCCATTTTTCAATCCTGTTTGGTTTCCAGACAAGCCGTTTTCTGTTGTATCCGAAATAGAAACAGAGGATTTTGAAGATCGAATTACAATGGTTGGCGATATAGCAACATTGGAATCGGCAGCCCGCCCAGGCAAGGGGGTCCACAAGCTATTCAAGGATTGTGGTGCCTTACGCCTCAAAATCAAAAGATGAAGGTTTCAAACACTTAAGCTTAAAAACTACCATGAAAACGCATCATTCTTTAAAGGGACTATTCGCATTGACATTGGTGGCGGCTCTGCCTCGCCTGGCCCATGCGCAGCCGTTCAATCCCGTGCCACTGACTCAGAGCAGTTACACGTTCAGCATCGTGGTCCCGGCAGGCGCCGTTCAACCTGTGCCGGAATGCGTCTCGGGATTTGTCGGTTCCGGCCAGGAATTTACCGACAATACGTTCTATGAACAGGGGCTCTACACGCCCATCGTCGGCGCCACCTACTACAACTCCGGAGTGCCGATTCACAATACAATTTTCACGAACATCAACAACTCGAACATGAGGTTTCTCATGCCGCCAACATACGCGAACAACGACGACCTGATGATCGTCAGCGGTTCATTTGGCTTCCTTACCCCCGGGACCTTAACGTTTACCACTCCGACCACTGCAACGAGCCTGGCCTTGCTGGACACCGGCGGAAATGGAGGCTGCACGGTAAATTGGACTGTGACCTACCAGAACGGCAATACACAAAGCGGAACCCTCAGCGTTCCGGACTGGTTTAATGGCGGATCCGCGGTTGCGTGGGGATGCAATGGCCGTGAAGACCAAAATGGCGACCTGAACAATCTCTCTGGCGCCACAGCTAATAATCAGGTGCCATACTTGTATGCTACACTCGTCGCGGGTCTTTCCAGCGCGTCTCCCGTCGTTAGCATTCAGTTTGCCTACAGCAGCGGGAGCGGTGTTGACAACTTTTTTGCCGTCAGCACATCCACCGATGGCGTTCATTACACTCCGGCGCCAGTGACCGGTTTTAACATTTCTACCCTTATCCCGAACACAACACCCTACCCGGTCAATGCCACGATGGATAACGGCACCAATCTCGCCAACCCCGGAAATACATGGTTTGAGAGCGGGTATTATACGGGGAACTCCAGTTACGGCCTGCCTGCCTCAGGCTCTACGTTTACCAGTTACAGCCAGCCCACCCATACCTATCAGATGGGAAATTACTCCACAAACGATGCCACCCTGATCGACCAAAATCATCTCTCCGCGAACATTACACCGGTGACCCCGGCTGCCTATACGGGCCTTGCATTCCTGACGGCGGGCGGTGATATCGGGAGCGGAAGCGTGATGACCAATGTGTGCATCATTCAACATGCCGACGGAGTGAATGAAACCAATTTGTTCTATGCGTACGATTGGTTTAATCAAAGCCTTCCAACCGCCATTGCATGGGAATCCAATGGGCGCGTTTATATGAACAGCCGGAGCTTGAACAACCTGGGCAACCAGGGCCTTCCGTATCTGTTTGAGAGCTACTTTCCGCTGGCGGACACGGCCAGCCCGGTCACGAACATAGCGGTGCAATATCTTGCGGCTCCGAGTGCCGATTCGACGACGTTCATCATGGCAGTCAGCGGCGCCACCCAACCCATCGCGCCGATTATTACCCAGGAGCCAACGCCAACCAATCAGGTTGTATTTCCAAGCCAGGCGGCAACAATCTCGGCGGGTGTCGTTGGCACCGCTCCGATAACGAACCAATGGCTGGTCGAGCAAAACGGCGCATTTGTGCCGTTATCAAACGGCACCGATGCCAACGGCTCAATAGTTTCGGGGGCAACCACGACCAGCTTAACTGTCAGTGACTTAACACTGCTCGACAGCACGAACTACGAGTACATCGCCGAAAACGGCGCAGGCAGTGTGACCAGTATTGTAGTATCGATAACGGTTGAAGCCCCGGGCACAGCGGGGGTTGCGCCGATTGCTGAATGGAACAATATCGCGAATGAAAGTTATCCCTTGGGAACTTCGACAGAGCTATTCTCAAGTACAGGTCCGGGCGGCGGTTTAGCGACGCTCAACATCGTCGGATCAGGAGCTCTCAATGGATACGCCAGCTACACTAATAACGGGAACGGCGGAAATTCGTCTTTGATGGACGGATACATGGACAACGGCGCGGGTGGCACCTCTCCGACACTTACAATCAGTGGGCTCAACAATTCCACAACCTACGACATTTATCTTTACGACTTCGGTGACGAGTCCATGCCGCAGGATGGCACCGATGGTTTGCCGAATTATACCGTGAATGGCACGCAATATTATGTTCCGACCCTCGGCGGCTTGACTCCGACGCCATGGGACCTGGAGAGCGAGGAGGTGGGTGGCACCAACTTTGTAGGCACTGGATTCATTGGGACCACTTCCCAGGCGACGAATGATTTCAACTCCGATATCACCGTCGCCAATTTCGGCGACTATACTGAAATCACCGGGGTTTCGCCCGTCAGCGGCGTGATTACGATCGCTCCGGAATCCGACACCACTTCGTACCGCTCGCCGCTGAACGGCATTGAGTTGATTCCGGCCTCCGGCCCGAGCTTTGGCGTTCACTTTTTGGGCAACACGGCTGACCCGGTGGCCATTGCGCCCACCCCGGCGTTCATCCGCTGGCAATCTCCAGTCGGGACCGTAAGCGTGCCAACAAATCACCCCGTCACCATTGACCTATCAGTGACCGTGGATGAATCGAGCACGCCGCCACTGTCTTATCAATGGTACAGAATCGCCTCCGGGAATTCGACCCAGGCAATCGCGAGCGCGACCAATTCGGTTTATCCGGTCGTGGCGACGAACGGCGGAACATTTTTCTGCATCGTGACCAACTTCGTTGGTTCGTCCACCAGCGCGCCGTCAAGTATTGACATTGTGATTCCCCCGCCCCCGTCCGCTTATGCGTCAGCCGTCATGGGCTTGAATCCGATCGGCTATTGGCCGCTAAATGAAACCAGCGGAACTATCGCGTACGATTACGCCGGAACTAACAATGGAAACTATCAAGGAAATTATCAATTGGGCCAGACGGGCCTTCCGCCTACGGCAGGGGTTGGAGCGAACACATCCGTTTCTTTCGATGGAACCAGCGGCGATGTTGACATTCCCAGCGGAGGCCTCAACTGGAACCTTAACCTGACTGGACCCATGACAGTGGTGGAATGGGTCAATTGTCCCACCAATGGCGAGACCGACCTTGCCGACGTCGTGGCGCATTCGGACTCAAGTTATCGCATGACTGTGGCCGGTGGCGATTCACCGGATTTCGCTGACGCTGGCCCTGACGACACTGATCCCAATCCCATTTCAAACCAGGTCTGGCATCAATTGACGGGTGTCTATGACGGCACAAACGAGTTTGTGTACGTGGACGGCAGCTTGGTTGCCGAGTCACCCAGTTCAGGTACGCCGCCCGGAAGCCTGGACGACGTGAATATTGCCCGTGCTCCTGACTACGGCAATCGCTATTTCGCGGGCAACATATGCCAGGTGGCGATTTACAATCGGGCTCTGACTGCATCGCAAATCGAGACTGTGTATGCGAGCATCGAGTCAGCGCCATCCATTTCCATTTCACCCGGAGCCCCGACGGTGGACCTGGGGAATAGCATTACGCTGAGCGCCGCCTTTACAGGCACGCCAGCGACCAGTCTGCAATGGTTTTACATTGATAATTCGAACAACTCGAACAACATCGCCGGCGCGACCAGCTCCAGCTATACGATCTCTAATCCTCCGGCGAGCTACAATGGTTACAAATTCGGCCTGATCGCTGGCAACGCTTATGGCACGACAAGCGCCAGTGTAACGCTGACTGTCGTCACCGTTGCTGCGTCGTTTGCGCCGGGCGAGAACAATATTGGTCCTCTGAATGCCCAAACCTACGCCGGAGCGCCGGTAACCTACATAGCCAGTGCGGCGGGCAGCGCGCCCATTAGTTACCTGTGGACTGTGGACGGCCAGGCAATTAGTGGCGCGACCAACGCCGCATTTACAGTGCCCGCGGAGTGCGGCGCGCATCTCGTTCAGGTTACGTTCTCGAACGCCTACAACGCCGGAACGCCAATCGTCAGTTCAGCGGCAGCGCTTGACGTGACGAGCACAGTCCCGGTCATCACCTTCGAAACCAATGGCACAGGCTGGAAATTGAATTCCGTCGGCACCGAAGCAGTGCCCACTTTCACTTCAAACAATGTAGTGGAATTGACCGACAATAACGGCGGCGAAGCGTCCAGCCTGTTCTATTCGACCGCCCAATATGTCGGCAGTTTCAATGCTTCGTTTGTTTATCAGGCCGGTGGAGGCCTGGCCGCGGACGGGACCTGCTTTATCCTTCAGAACAGCCCCGACAGCACCAATTCCCTCGGCGGTGGCGGCGGACAACTCGGCTTCTACGGCATTACCAACAGCGTGGCGCTGGAATTCAACCTGTATTCACCCGACGGCGGC
>DATJTK010000136.1:0-9903 GCA_035503455.1 Candidatus Sulfotelmatobacter sp.
TGGGCGATTGGCCCATCAACCGCGTCGCCGAATTGACGCCCACAGCCTGGAAAGCGGCCCGCCAAAAAACATCCTGACATTCCCGCAGTTTAACCGCCCCTTCAACCATTGCCATACGGGGTTAGTAACACGGATACGCTCTAATGCTCATGCCGTCTCTGGCACACAATTTGCAGCCGGACGATCAGGAACTGTCGAATACCAATGTAGTCAAAATGCGATAAGTTATGGCTTTGGGTCGAACGCATTAACAGAGGGCATCGAAGTATATTATACGATGACACGCCAGTTTCTTGATATGGGACTTGCTGAGACAGAGCCGGAGAGCGTCAAATGGCAGGGCGACACTTTCACAGCAACAAATAGAAATGGGGCGTTTCAATATGGTGAATTGAGTATCTCCAACGGCCTTCCTTCCAGGTTGGAAATCGCTGCTGCTAAAGGTTCGTCCCCGTATAAGGTGATCGACTACACCTATCCCAACCCGCCCTCATCTTTTGATGGTTTTCCCGCGAAAATGGTCATTTCCGGCGAGTCTGACGGCGCGTTCATTCCAGAAGTGGAAATGCAGTTCTATTCAATTCATTTAGCAGCAAGACCTTTGCCTAATAACTTCTTTGCCGCGACGCGGTTTCTGACGCCAAATATTGTTTACACCAATATTTTCAGCAATTCGGACGTCTATGCGCAGTTTTACAACCACAAGACGGCGGCAATGGTGAAGGTGCCCAAATCTACTCCTTGCGATTCACTGCGATGGCCGTAACCTTTTTATGCCTGACGAGTCTAACCATATTTTTATGCGATTAACGAAATCTCTTCATCTCCAATTGGCGGCGGCGGCTCTGTTTCTGGGCCTGTCGGCCTGGCAGGCGCGGCCGGAAAATCCCGTTCGCCCGGCGGATACGGACGTAAAGGATGCGACGCTGCGCCAAACGCCGAACCTGATCCCGAACAAAAATCTGTTGTTTAACGGTTGGGGTGTGACCCCTGCCGGCGAGGCAGTGGATATCAGCGATATGCCGCTCAAGATGGTCATCGCGCCAGACAAGAAAGTCTTGCTGGCGGTGAGCGGCGGGTTCAACAACACGGGCCTGAGTTTGATCGACCTCAACTCGCGAACTGTCAAACAATTCATTGCGCTGCCCGAGGTTTGGAATGGCCTGGCCTTCAGCCGCGACGGAAAGCGCATTTTTGTTTCCGGCGGCGATTCGGGAAAAATCTACGTGTTTAACTATGAAAACGAAACGGCCACGGCGGCAGGGACGGTGACGCCATCGCCCGACGCCTCGGACGTCTTTCTTGCGGGCATTGCCGTCAGCCCAAAAACCGGCGAAGTGTACGTGTGCAACGAAGGCGGCGGCGAAATTTGGGCGCTTAATGAGCAAACGCTCGCCCTGGATGCGGTTGTGCCGGTCGGGGAACATCCGCATTCATGCGTTTTAGGCGCGGACCAGCGGCATTTGTACGTGAGCAATTGGGGCGCGCGGAGCGTGAGCGTGGTGGATACGCAAACCAATCGCCGCGCGCGTGACATTGAAGTGGGACTGCGGCCCAATGACATGGCACTGGCGCCGGATGGCCGATTGTTTGTGGCGTGCAGCGGCGACAACTCGGTGCATGTGATTCAAACCCGGGGATTGGAACGGGAGGCAGAGGGCGCAAGCCCGACGCGCCGGCTTCCCGAAGATACTCGTGAAATTATTTCCACCTCACTATACGAGGAGTCGCCGGAAGGAAGCACGCCGGATGGCGTCGCGGTATCGCCGGACGGCAGGACGTTGTTTGTCGCTAACGCGGACAATAATGATGTGCTGGTGGTGGACATTTCGGATGAACTTTCGGACGACGCCAAGGAAAACGGCGAGTCGGTGTCCGTGATTAACGGATTCATTCCGGTGGGATGGTACCCGACGGCGGTGCTGGTGAGCCCGGACAATCAGACACTGCTGGTTGCCAACGGAAAAGGCCTGGCTTCCCGCCCCAATTATCCGCCGAGGCACATGCCCCGCACGAAATCGCACCGGACACCGGCGTTTGATTATACGGCGAACCTGTTTCAGGGCTCGGTTTCGTTTATTAGCCGGCCCACCCCGGAACAAATGGCCAGTTACACCGCCCAGGTCAGGCTTAATTCTCCTTATACGCCGGACGAACTGCGCCACGCGCCCATCCCGAGCCATAGTGTTATTCCCGATCAAGTCGGCCAACCTTGTCCCATCAAATACGTTCTCTACATTATCAAGGAAAACCGCACGTACGACCAGGTCTTCGGCGATATGACAGACGCGCAAGGCCGGCACATTGGCAACGGTGACCCGTTCCTGGCAATGTATGGCGAGAATGTCTCACCCAATCATCACAAGCTGGCGCGCGACTACGTGTTGCTGGACAACCTCTATTGTAACAGCGAGGTGAGCGTGGACGGCCATAGCTGGTGCGACGCGGCCATTGCCACCGATTTCAATCAGCGTTCGTGGATTATTTCATATTCCGGGCACGGACATTTGCCGGGGAATGAGGAAATGGAAACGCCGTCAGCGGGCTATCTTTGGGACCTGTGCCGCCGTAACGGCATCAGTTACAAAACCTATGGCGAAGGTTCGGGCAGGGTCCCGTCATCCGACCGCGGCCGCTGGTCCGGCGCGCGCGACATGGACAAGGTCAAGTGGTGGATCAACGACCTGCACACGGCGGAAACGACCGGCGACCTGCCGCAGTTTATGATTATGTCGCTGGGCGAAGACCATACGAAAGGGACGACGCCGGGGGCGTTCACGCCGGACGCGAGTGTGGCCAGCAATGATTTGGGCCTGGGCCGATTGGTTGAAGCGGCTTCAAAAAGCCGTTTTTGGAAGAACATGGCGATCTTTGTCATTGAAGACGACGCCCAAAACGGGCCGGACCATGTGGATGCCCATCGGACAGCCGGCCTGGTCATCAGCCCCTACTGCAAGCAAGGGACGGTGGACAGCACGATGTATACGACGGCAAGCATGGTCCGCACGATCGAGCTGATCCTGGGCCTGCCGCCATTGACGCAGTATGACGCCGGCGCGACGCCGATGTTCAACTGTTTTGGCACGACAGCGCAGGTGGCCGAATATACTCCAGTCATGCCGCAGGTGGACCTTTACGCCCGAAACACCAAACACTCTCCGGGCGCCCAGGCCTCAGCCAAAATGGACTTTCGCGAGTATGATCATGCCCCCGAAGAGGCATTGAATCGGATCCTTTGGGAAGATGCGAAGGGGCCGAATGTTCCCTATCCGACGCCGATTCATCGCGCCGTGTTTACCAGTCCAGTGGCTTTGAATAATCCCTAACCCGAGGGAATCCGGTATGCAAAGCCAACGCAGATAACAATGGAAAGGATTCCGAAGAAAAAAAAGTCGCCGTACATGAAATAGAATACGCTGACAATGGTTGCCAGCGAGATGCCGGCGGTAATGAATCCCAACGTCGTGTCGGTACCGCGGGCGAGCAACCGGGCGCCATATCCGGCCAATACCCCGATAGCGGTGCCTGACAAGGGCATTCTGAAGTGGGCCCATAGGAAAAAAGCATACACCAAAGCCCCTCCCACACCGGAACCAAGGCACGCGCCCAGGACGCCCAGTCCCATGCTGAAATCTTTGGATTTGGCAACCGGGGCCTTCATCGCGGGCCTGATGGTTGCCGGCGCGCGGCCGCCAAGAGGCGGCGGCGGCGGGGCCGAAGCGGCTAGCAACGGCGGCGGAGCGGGAGCGGGAGCGGGGCGATTAATTCTCAATCCGCCAATGGGAGCCGGAGACGGGTCGAGTGGCGGCAACGGCGCAAGCGCCGGAGCAGCGGTGGTTACTTGTTGGGCCAGGAGTTGGTTGGCTGCGGACGTTCCGTCTACACCGCACACAGGACAATTGACGGTAAAGGGCATCTGTCCGTTTACAGGCTCGACGTCAAATTTGTACTTTTGGCCGCAATCGCAGGCGACTTTGAGTTCCATAGGATTTCCGAGGGTTTACGGGTACCCATTATAGTTGCTATGAAAAATAATGTCCAGCAGATAAATGAATTCTCTGGTGTGCCGACACAATCGCAAAGTGCCCTCGGTTGCGCCGCTGCACGCGGCGCTACACGGCGCAGCGCGCCGTGTTCCACCATACGAGCACGCCGTGATGGTGACGGATACGCCACACAAATGATTTCATGATTTCACAGTTCCTGGTTGTCAATGCAGCAATCAGTGATAAATTGGGCACGTTCGGAAACTAAAACAGGAGTGATTTTATGCCAAAGATGCGTGCGGCGCAGATTGCCCGTCCGGGTGGACCTTTTGAATTAGTTGAACGTGAAATTCCACAACCCGGCCCTGGCCAGGTGCGGATTCGGGTCCAGGCTTGCGGTATCTGTCACAGCGATTCATTGGTCAAAGAAGGCCAATGGCCGGGCATCCAATACCCGCGTATTCCAGGCCATGAGGTGGTGGGGGTCGTGGATACGGTTGGCGCGGGTGTTTCGCAATGGAAACCGGGACAGCGCGTCGGCGTGGGCTGGCACGGCGGGCATTGCGGGATGTGCGACAATTGCCGCAACGGTGATTTTTGGGGTTGCACCGTGGCGTTGCAGGTAACCGGTATTTCATTTGACGGCGGTTACGCGGACTACATGGTTGCGCCCGCGGTGGCCGTGGCCCTTGTGCCGGAGGAATTATCGCCCATTGAAGCCGGGCCGCTGATGTGCGCGGGAATTACGACATACAACGCCTTGCGCAACAGCGGCGCGCGCGCCGGGGACCTGGTAGCCGTGCTCGGGTTGGGCGGCCTGGGACATCTGGCGGTGCAATACGCGGTAAAAATGGGTTTCAGGACGGTGGGCATCGCGCGCGGCGCGGATAAAGGCACCCTAGCGAGCAAGCTCGGAGCGCATCATTACATCGACAGCGCGGCGCAGGATGCATCCGCGGAACTCATGAAACTGGGCGGCGCAAAGGTGATTTTGGCTACGGTGACCAGCGGCGACGCGATGGCGGCGGTGCAGAATGGCCTGGCGCTCAAAGGCACACTGCTGATTGTGGGCGCGGTGCCATCGCTGACGATATCGCCGTTGGCCCTGATCCTGGGCAACCGGTCGGTGAAAGGATGGTATTCAGGCACGGCGGCGGATTCACAGGACACGCTCAAATTCAGCGTGCTTTCAGGCGTGCGCTCGATGAACGAAACGTACCCGCTCGAGCGGGTGTCCGAGGGTTACGACCGAATGATGAGCGGCAAAGCAAGGTTCAGGGCGGTGCTCACCATGCAATAGCAGGTGCGCGGTGCGTTTCACAGTTTTGATTTGGCAGAAAATCAGGGGATACGACTCAGAGGCGATGCGAGGGCATTTGATTTGCTTTTGCTGGTATGAGTTTTTCAGATGGCAATGAATCCATCCGCAAATGGAGTTTTCCTTTGTGGCAGCGGGCGGTGTCGTTTGGCATAGCGTATTTTTTTATTGCCCTGGGAGCGAAGCATCTCTCTCAGCCACACTGGACCTTCGTGAGCTTCTGGATGCCAGCCGGTTTGTCCGTTGCCGTCCTGTTATTGAGCCGGACGCGGGACTGGCCGTGGTTTTTGCTGGCGATTCTTCCGGCGAATCTTCTGTTCGATGTTCTTCAGGGCACGAGAATTCCCATTGTTCTGGGTTTTTATTGCGCGAACGTCGTTGAATATGTCACAGGAGCATGGCTGGTGCGGACTTTCGTTGCGGAGCGTCCGGAGTTAAAAACGCTGAAGGAATTTATCGGATTGATCGCCTTTGCGGCGCTGGGCAACACGATGTTGGGCGCGATCATCGGCGCGGCAACCCTGGTTTTTTTTGGAGTCAGCCATTCGTTCATGGTTTCATGGGAAACATGGTGGGGCAGCAACGTCATGGCGATTCTGGTTGTGACGCCGTTTATCCTGGCATGGTGTGGTCCATGGAACGGATGGCGCCGGCTTTTTGATTCTCCAAAAAGAATTGCGGAAGCCCTGCTGCTGCTGGCGGGGCTGGCCGTTTCGCTGTGGAATTTACTGGTCAACGACCAGGGCGTCATGTCTCCCAGCCGGATTTTTGTTATCCCATTTTTGTTGTGGTCGGGATTGCGCTTTGGAATACGCGGCGCGACGGCGGTTTGCCTGATCATGGCCCTGGTGATGTCCTTTTTTTCCGCAAAAGCGTTTCCGCCGGTTGAGCCAGGCCCGAATTCATTGGGACAATACATCTTTATCGTGCAGGCGGTCCTGGGCATGGCGACGTTTATCGCATTGATCCCGGCGATTGCTTTGGCCGAACGCGACCGGATGATGACCAGGCTGGGAGAACGCGAGGAGCATTATCGGATCCTGACGGAGGCGGCTTTCGAAGGCGTTGCCATCAGCGAAAACGGCCGGCTCCTGGACGTTAATGATGAAATACTCAAAATGCTTGGCTATGAACGGGAGGAAATAATTGGCCACCAAATCGTGGACCTGGTAGCTCCGGAAAGTCGCAACATCATCGCCGAACGCATTCGGACCCAAACCGGAGATATCCTGGAGCACCGGCTCGTGCGCAAGGACGGCAGTTTTATCCTGGTCGAGGCCCGGTCAAGAACCGCGCGATTGGGTGAGCGAACGGTGCGAATGACCGCGTTGCGCGACATTACCGCGCGCAAGAAAGTCGAGCAGGAACGCGAAGAAGCCGTTGCGCGGGAACAAAAAGCGCGCGCCGAATACACCCTCCAACTCATCGCATCCCAGGAAGCCGAGCGCGAGCGCATTGCCGGCGAACTGCACGACAGCCTGGGCCAGAACCTTTCTGTCATTAAAAACCAGGCCCAACTGCTGCTCCTCCGCAATGAAACGCCGCCGGAAGCGCGGGCGCCACTGGAAGCAATCAGCGACACGACGTCCGTGGCTATTGCCGACCTGCGCCGAATATCGCAAGACCTGCATCCGTATCAGTTGGACCACCTTGGACTGACGGGCGCGCTGGACGCCCTGGTCGAAAGCGCCGGCAGCGCCAGCGGGATTGCTTTCAGGAAACGGTTTGAGCCGGTGGACGACGCCTTTTCGCGCGAAGCGGCGGCCAGCCTTTACCGGATCGTTCAAGAGGCGATCAATAACATTTTGAAATATTCCGGCGCGCAAAATTTCGGCGTGACTCTTGAACGGGACTTGCGCGAGGCGCTATTGGTCATTGAGGATGACGGCCAGGGATTCAATGTGAGCGAGGCGCGCGCGGGAATGGGACTCAAGAACATGGCGGAACGGGCGCGAATCCTCGGGGGACGGTTGAAACTGGATTCAAGCCCCGGCAGGGGTGTGCGGATTGAACTCGCGATCCCCGTTTCATCCAAAGAGGCGCCAAACAACAACGGCGCCTGAATCCGTATTTTATGATGAACCCGCGGCCCAGAGTTTTTATCGTGGATGATCACCCCTTGTTCCGGGCGGGCTTGCGCCAGGTGATCCTGGACGTTGACCGCTTTGAATTGCTGGGCGAAGCGGGGGACGGCCTGGAAGCGATGCGCTTTATTCATAAACACACGCCGGATGTCGCGGTGCTGGACTTGAAATTGCCCGGCATGAGCGGGCTTGAGATTGCGCGCCATTTGCAAACAGAACGTTCCCCTGTGCGTGTTATCATCCTGACCATGCACAACGAAGAGGAACTGTGCAACCGCGCGCTGGACCATGGTGTCATGGGATTTATCCTCAAGGAAAACGCCGTCGAAGAAATTGTAAAGGCCATCGCGGCGGTGTCCGAAGGAGCGCCCTATTTTAGTCCGTCCGTTTCGGGCCATCTTATCCGACGCCGCCATCGGGCGGATTCGCTGGCGAAGGAAAAACCGGGCCTGAAGGATTTGACCAAAGCGGAACTTCGAATTTTGAAGCTCATTGCAATGAAGAAGACGAGCCGTCAGATCGGGGCAGAATTATTTATCAGCCCGCGAACGGTCGAAGCACACCGGGCAAACATCTGCGCCAAGCTCGAGTTGCGCGGGAGCCATAGCCTGCTTTATTTTGCCCTGTCCCATAAGTCCGAGCTGTAATGGCTTATTGTCATCGTTCGAACCACGAATAAATAAGGGGAACTACGGATACGAAATTACGTGCTTGCGACAATTTCGCATTTAAGTGACGTGGTTTATATTTATCGCCTGCTATGAGTACAAGGCTGTTGATTGTGGATGATCATCCGAATGCGCGGGATTTGATTCGCGGATATTTGGCGATGCCGGGACTGACGGTGCAGGAATGCGCCTCGGGTCATGATGCGCTGGAGCGTGTGAAGGATTTCAAGCCGCACTGGGTGACGATGGACGTTCAGATGCCGGGGTTGAATGGTTTTGAAACAACGAAGGCCATCAAACAGGCGCATCCGGACGCGCGCGTGATGATTGTGACTTCGTTTAATGATCCGCACTTTCGAAAACTGGCGGATTCGGCCGGGGCATCGGGGTTTATCCTGAAGGAAAATCTATTGGCCCTGCGACTGATGCTTGAAAAGGAGACGGGGCGCATGGCCGGTTCGGCGGCGAATTTGCCGAAGCCTAAACGGGTGCTCGTGCTGGACGATGACCGCGACCTGCGAACGATGTTCAGTCTGTTACTATCGAAGGACGGTTATCGCGTGACGCAGGCCCAGGCCGGGCGGGAAGCGATTGCCCTTCATCGCGAGGAGCCGTTTGACCTGATGATCGTCGAATTGCTTCTGCCGGAGAACGAAGGATTTGATACGCTAAGTGAATTGAGGAAATTGCCCTCGCCTCCGAGAACCATTGCCACGGCCAAGCCCGGCTGGATGCCTGTGGAAGTGTATTCGAAGATGGCGAAGCAGTTGGGAGTTCACGGGACCCTGGCCAAGCCGTTTCAACCCGAGCAATTGCTCGCCCTCGTGCGTGAAGTAATGGAAGACTGAAATGGAGCGGAATGGACACGGCAGGAAGTGGCGGAGTCAGGCTACATCCCCGGCGGCAAAATCGCAGTCTGACGCCGGTGCAATTACAAGGCGTCGGAAAATTCTTCGGGCGAGACGCCTGCCAGTTTCAGCGCACTCCGCAGAGTACCAAGGGCAACTTCCCGGTGCATGGGAATGACGCAACCGCGCTCGCCTTGAGGCGTGATTTTTTTGAGGACGACATGGCTGCCGCGCTGGCGGTCAACGAAGAATCCGAGTCGTTTCAAAGCCTTCACCGCCTCCGTGCCGGACACGATGGGCAGTTTAGCCATGTCCTAGTTCAAAAGTGTGGATGGCCGCAGTTTTTTTGACGGCGTGAGGGAATGATTCGAGGTAAAGGTCGGTGGCCTCTTGCAAGTTGGCGAGCGCCTCGGCCTCGGTGTGGCCTTGGCTGGCCGTGCCGATTTCGGGACACTCGGCCACAAGCAAATCAGTTTCTGAATCAGGATAAATGATCGCCGTCAATTTCATTTCAATACGATATCATTTTTTGCGGTGGACGGCAATGGCACGCTGCGTTATGACGGCGAGGCAACGGGCGGGGGTTTTTAGGGGCGGAGCGAAAAACGGGTGGACGCACAACTCACCCGGGAGTTTGCTCCAATCTGTCTCCAAAAGTCAATACCATTCAAATTATCCAATGTTTGTATGGTGGAGGCGGCGGGAGTTGAACCCGCGTCCCTGGCAAATAAACCAGCCGCGACTACATGTTTAGTCCGAAAAAATTTTCAACGGCGCGATAACGTTCGGACGCGAGTCGCACCACTTAGTCCGCATGCAATATCTCGGCGCGCCGCGCGCGGTCTCCGCGTCACGCCACGCCTGCTGTGGCGTTCATCCGGCTTAGCAGGCGTCAACCAGTGAACGTCGCGGCAATTAGGCCGCGAGAGCTAATTCTTCGTTAGCAGTTTTGTTTTGACCGATTTTTAACGAGGCCAACGATCATCCTCGACATGCCGC
>DATJTK010000137.1:0-7208 GCA_035503455.1 Candidatus Sulfotelmatobacter sp.
GAAGGAAAGGCCGCGAGCCATCTATTCGATGTTGGGCGTTCGATGTTCGATGTTCGATGTTTTTGATTTCCATGCAATTCAAATTTCTCAGATATAGGGCGCAGTACAAGAACTACATTTGGAACCCCAAAAAAGTTCAATATTGGCGCGGGGATTTAGGGACAGAAATTTTTTTATTTCGTTTTTTGGTTGGTGGAATGGAATACAACCGTCTATTTCACCGAGGGAATTTAACGGCAAGGGTCGCGCGAAGGACGCGAAAGATTCGAGAAAATGAGGAAAGCAGGAAATTAGGAAATGCTGGAAAGCCGAAAGCAGGTGGTAGCGCCACTGGCACGCAGATCTGCCCTACTGTAGTACGCGCACGTTGTTGTGTGCAGGCGGCCAGAGGCGCGGGGCGATTTCGACGAGGCGCCGCCCTTGCCCAAACCGCTTCGTTTACCAAAACGCGAGTGTAGGGTATTGAAAAGGTGAACGAAACTTTTTGAGGCCGAAAAACGGGTCTTTTATTGGGGAATTCGAAGATTTTTCCGTTCACCCCGGGTGAGTTTTGATTTGCGTTCGTTCACCGGTCTGTGAACCAAAACGGCGCTTAGAAATAGGGGGAAATTCCTTTTTAATTGTTTAGTCCTCCGGTCGCTCCCCGCTCGGGGCCATTTTCACCAATTTAGGCATGAACTCGCCCAGCACGGTCACCAGGTCATTTTGCGCAGCCATGACTTCGCGAATGTTTTTGTAGGCCATCGGCACTTCATCGAGGCCGGCGCTGATGAGGGTGACGCCTTGCTGTTTCAAAAAGCGGTTCACATCTTTCCAATTGAACTTTTCGTGGGCCGCCTTGCGGCTCATGGCCCGGCCCGCGCCGTGGGATGCCGAATGCAACGATTCCGGATGTCCCTTGCCGCTGACAACATATCCCGGCGACGCCATGGAACCGGGAATGATTCCTAAAACGCCTGCGCCCGCCGGCGTCGCGCCTTTGCGATGCACCACCACTTCGCGTTCCACGCCGCCGATGACGTGTTTTTCCTTCCACGCAAAATTATGGTGATTTTCCAAATCCAGCAGCACCGCTGCGCCGAGATTGCCGGCCACGTGCTTGTGAATGAGCGCGTGATTGGCCGCCGCGTAGCGTCCCATCAATTCCATCGCGTTCCAATATTCCTGGCCTTCCTCTGAATCGAGCGAAAGCCACGCCAGCCGCAGCAGTTCGCTGGGCAGCGAATCGCGGCGTCGGCCAAAGGCGAGTTTGCTGTAATGATCGCAAACCGCAGCGCCCGTGCCGCGGCTGCCGCTGTGCGACAACAACGCCACGTAGGTTCCGGCCGGCAATTCCTTTTGACCGGCGGTTGCAATGGGCCCGTGCGCGGTGAACGTTCCGAACTCGACGAAATGATTTCCGCTTCCGCTGGTGCCAAGCTGCGACCAGGCGCGGTCTTTGTTTTGTCTGGTTACACCGCTGACGGTCCAATCGGCGTCCATCACGTCATGCTCGCGCCGCTGCTTGAACGTCGCGCCCACGCCAAAGCGCGTCTCCGCTTCGATGGCGCGCGTCAGGCGTTCCTGTTTCTGTTCCAAATCGCGGACGGGAATGTCGAGGATCGTCATCTTCATGCGGCAGGCGATGTCCACGCCTACGGCGTAGGGAACCACCGAATTTTCCGTGGCCAGGACCCCGCCGATGGGCAGTCCGTAGCCCACGTGCGCATCCGGCATTAGCGCGCCCGCGACCGAAACCGGCAACAGGCACGCCTTCTCCATCTGCATTATGGCATCGTGTTCGAGCCCTTCGCCCCACTGTCGATATGCAACCGGTTCAGTGCGAGGGGGAGGGGATGCGGTGAGCAGAACTTTGGCAAATTCGCCGCGCAACGAGTCATCCACGAACGCCCCGGGATTGGCAACGACGGCCGCGACTTCCTCGCGAAGGCGGGTTTTGTCTCCGCCGCCCAGAACGAATTTGGCGACAAAATCGGTCGCCAGGCGAGTCGCCTGTCCCAACGGCACTCCGAGATGAATAAAATCTTTGGCATTCATATTTTCAATTTAAACTAAAGTTTGTTTCGGAGCGAAATTTCTTCGCCTGGTCCGTGCCGGTACGAGGTGTTTGTTCTTTATTCAGAATATTTGGCGCGCGAAGACCTATTTCCACGAACCGTGACCGGACACGGAGTGAAGCCGAAGATGAGATTCGCGGTGGCAGCGCCACTTGCGACCTCGCGCACTTCGCAGTCAGCGGCAGGAGTTGTCGCGGCGTTACCAGGGGTGGTCGCGCTCCCAGAGTCGCGCTCGACCCCTAGCTAATTTCCTGTGCCCTTTCAGGGCACTCAGTCAGCGGCTTCGCCGACTCATGAGAATTGCCGGCCGTTGTGGTAACATAGAACGATGCTCCGGCCTCCAGGTTTTATGGATGAAATCTTCGCAGCTCTGGCACGCGGGGACAATCTTGCGTCCGTCCTTGCAGCGCGGCACGATGAACCTACCATTTCGCGCTTGCGTCCTGGAGTGCGGTGGCTGTGACACCGCTTTCGGGAGTCGGACCACTTCGAAATTTCAATCGCCGTTTGAAAGTCCAATGCCATCCGAAAGCGGTGTCGCGCGGACTTGCCACCGCACTCCAGGACGCAAGCGAGTTCTCACGAAAGTTTCGGTTCTAGCCGATTCATAGAGAATTTCAATGATTCGCGAATCACGCATAGGGACCATGAACCGATAGCGGTGGAGGACGGCGCGCTGCGCCGTCCTCGCCCGTGCAGAGCGGGCGGAATCCCGCAATGTGGGACGGTACAACGGTTGAGCACGATCGTTGCGCCGCTGCACGCGGCGATTACACGGCGCAGCGCGCCGTGTTCCACCACGCCATGGCGGCTTGACCCTGGTTTCCTCGCATGGGACTCTGTCTTATGGCAGAGGAAAAATTGTTTTCGCCGAAGCTTTCAGACTTAGAAATGTCGGAAAAACATCGCGCTTCGGGTATCGCCCCCATTTGCAGCTGTTTTCAATCGCAGTATGAGAATAAGGCCTTTAACGAGCTTAGCCTTCACTCAGAGGCGCAAAATACCGATTGTGATGCCTGGGCAATGTTGACCGCCCTCGTTGAAAACGCAGCCTCACGCGGCGCCGAGGAGTTTTCCCCGGGCCGTCAAATGCCCTCCGAATTATGGAGCCAGATTATCACTTTGCCCGCGTCTATTTCAAAACTGACTTCTGTCAGGAAATTATATCTCTACGGCAGCCATCTCGTTCGGATACCGCCGGAAATTGGCAATATGGCAAACCTGGAAGAATTGGATCTGTATACTTCCTATCGGCTGCATTGGATGCCTTTCGAAGTTGTTCGATGTCTTCGGCTTGCAAAGACCCGATTCAGCACGCGCTCTCTCTATGGAAATTATAAACACCGGCCGCCGTTTCCCCGGCTGAATACGCCTGACTCGAGATCAAATACCGACCCAACAAACTGCAGCGTGTGCCGCAGACAACTTGGCCCGGATTCAACAGCGCAGGCTTGGATTTCGCTGCGCGTTGGAACGGACGCTCTTCCACTCCTTGCAAATCTTTGCTCCGACGACTGCATTCGTCGTTTACCGACGCCTGCCCGCGGATATGTGGACCATCCTCACACTGGCGGATTAGGTCTGATTCAACCGTCCCGTGAATTCACTCCGCCAAACATGATGCCAGTCTGAGGCGTAAGAGCAGGCAGAACCGTAGCGCAGGTTTCCAAACCTGCGCCACGGTTCCGGATTCGATGCGCGACCGGTTTTGGGAATTCTTCAGGGCTTTCAATTTGCTGTTTCGTAGACACTCGCCGCCCCAACTCGCTGCCAAAAGTTTCTTTGGCGCAATTGCGGATTCGAGTGTAGTGTCGTGGGTGCGAAGGCGCGGACGGGGTCGAGGCGCGTGTTTCCCAAGGGATGGCGAGACTTTCAATTGGCCGCGAACCGTTAGCGTCGCAAATAAACGAAAGGAAATTCTATGACGACTATCGTTGAAAATGTGCCGGAACTTCAAGTTCGTTCCCAGCGTCCCCAACGTTCCCAGCGTAGTGCCGGACTCATTGTGGATCCGACAGACATCACGTTTGAAGATTTGAGCAGCAATACCGTGGTGGTTCGGGTCAAAATTCGAAACGAAGGCGAGCATCGCTCAAACCCCACAACTGTCAGGCTGGAATCCGCCCCATTCGGCGCATTCGTTCCCTGGCGTCCACTGGCACTTCTGCCGCTTCCTGCGCTGGGACCGGGTGAAACGCGCGAACTGAGCGTCAAAGCCAACCGTCCGCACCCGGCGACATTGGGAGATTTCGATCGCGTGCCGCCCATGACCGTGCTCAAGGCGTTGAGCGCCGTCCCCGATGAACCGTCTCCAAAGCCGAGCGCAGGCGTGTCCGCGCTTCTGAATTTAATGCGTGGGCGAGCCAATGATTCTGCGACCGCCAAATCACCGTTTTTGCCGGCCGATTTGTGGGACCTGTTCGGGCGCGCCCAGCCGCATTGGGCGGGGAATATCAATGTATTTGTTGGCGGCCGCGCGGTGGAACGGCATGTGGCCAAGGCCCTGCGAATTTATTCCGGACTAACCAACCTGGCGATGTTCGTCGTCGGGGGAACCGGTAAGCGTGATGCCTACATGTTCGACCTGGTGGGTTTGGCATCCGATTGGGTAGCCGCGTTGCACGATGTCACCGGATCCAAGACGCTCGTCGTTCGGTCGTCGGATAGGCCGGTCCAGGAAAAGCAATGGGTTGAAGCCGTCTCGGGCATGATGCTGGTCATGCTGGCCGTGCGGCCTCCGATGATCTGCGAAGAAGGGAAACTGCAGGTGCACGTGACCCGCCGGTCCTGCCGGAAAACCGCCAAAGTGGAGTTCGATCTGGATCCGACGGCGCAGGGAGCCGGCTGCTACGTTGCGTGATATTCTCTGAACGAAGGGATCGTCCGCAGATTTCGCAGATTTTCGCAGATAGAGAATGAGGAAGGCAGGAAGGGAGGAATCGGAAAAGGATGCTTCCTGGGTTCCTGCTTTCATCATGTTTTATCTGCGACAATCTGCGTCATCTGCGGATAGAAAAGACTTGGAGCGACTGATTTGCCATCTTCCATCTCCTATCCTCGCGGAAAATGGGAACCTGAGAATACAGTTCCTGTGCCGGTTCTTTAATCGGATTGGCCGTGTCCTGCCGGACACAGCTTCCCGACGTTTCCACGCGACCCGGCCGAAGCCGCAGTCGCGTAAACCGGCGTGGCTGCCTTTTTATACTGGAGGCGGTTCCAGTTTGCGATTGGTCCCCTTGGCATTCATCTTCCGTCTGCCTTGCGGGCAGCAAAGGAGTATTACTCCACCGTGCGAATCCAACCAACCTCCGTCGTCCTTGCGGGACGGCGGAAGCCCTGATTGTGCCGAAGCACTCAAGGATTAGGCCACTTTCGGACTCAACCGCGGACGCGTCTTTGCGTTCCAGCGCGGGCATCGAACCCGCAACCGGCCGATCTTGAAAATCGGCTGCTCTACCATTGAGCTAGCTGCCTACGAGACGTGCGCGTCCGGTGGTGTCGTGATCTTTTGGACCACGCTATGCCACACGCCTCTTGTGCTCCTCCTGCGGAGTCGCACGGAACTCCAGGACTTCAGGCGCAACGCCCGGCCAAGTCCTTCGACATCGGCCTGACGCTGTCCCGTCACCCTTCATTCTACCTGCCGGCCCTTGCTTGCAGGGCTCGAACCGGCGGATTGCCCTTGTCCCTTCACTGTCGCTGTTTGGCGTGAGTGCCTTGCTCGGCGCGACCGTTAGCGGCAGCTTACACCGTTGGCCTCGGCTGCCTTTGCACTCCAGCTTCCAGCACAGCTCATTCTCGACTGGCATCGGGAATAAGCCTGCGGGGATGGGTTTGCATGAGTGGCCACAATGTGGCGCGGAGTTGTAGGAACTCTCCGCTTTGGCCGGCTTTCGCCGGTTTATCTAATGACATCATGCTGCCAAAAATGGAAAAGAGCATCCGCAGATTTCGCAGATTTTCGCAGATGGATGAATGAGGAAGGCAGGAAGAGAGGAATTCTCAAAATAATGGATACCGGCTTCCTGATATAACGCTAATAGTACGGGCTTTCAGCCCTTGGAATTATTTGCGTTTGGTTTCCTGGGGCGTTGCCCCAGGCTGGTATGGTGGGCGCCGGTGGCGCTCGGCCCGGACTATGGGCCAAAGGCCCAATTCTATACCAGCATGGGGCAACGGCCCATGTTTGACGAAACAGGGAACAAGCGCCAACGGTGCGAACTATACCGATGAGGGCTTACGGCAATCAATTTGTTGAAACGCTTTTCCTTCTGCGCATTATGGTGCCTGGGTTGGCAGCTACAGTTTCGAACAGGTCCTCCAAACCGCATTTGTTCTTTCCAAAATTTGTCAAATAGGCGTTAAAGTACTCAAAAAAGCACTGGAACGAATCAAGCGCACGGTACTGCCACATTTCCACGAGACGGTGCCAGGGATATTTACGCGTGAACTTTTTATGTTTGCACATCCAGTCACCAAAACGGTGGAACACTTGCTCATCCTTGGTGAGTCCTGCGCGAGCATCTTTCTTTCCTGCAAAATAACCTGCAAGGTGTGCGGAAATCGATTGTACGTCATAGGGCGCCGCGCCCATGTATATGCCTGGCCTTTTGTTGATACAGTAAAGGTAAAGAAAGAAATCAGAGTCCGGCGATTGCCTAAACTCTGGCGAATCCGGATGTACATCCAAAGGACGTACTTCGCAATATTTTCGGTAAAGCTCGAAAAAAAGTTCAAAACCATCGCAACGATCCCGAGCATTCAATTGAATGAACCGAGACCAATGCGCTCCTGTATCGTTCGGATAAAAAAGGCGATTTGAGAGCCAGGACTGAAAGCTCGACAGATCCCGAAAAATGGGCGGACCAAAAAGCGAATATCCATTGAAGAATTGATTCAGACATTCAACAGAACGTTCTGGCAAGAAATCAAACGGCTTCTTTTGCAAAGTGCTAACGAGCCGTTTCAGATTCGCCCGATGTTGGGCGACGGGCGTGGGTTCAATCATTAAACCTCAAAAATGCGCCTTCCAGAATGGAAAAGGAATAAATTCGTTGATTTTATCGGCTTAAAAGCGATTTTTGGCTTGGTGTCAATAACCTCACTAAATGTGAACTTATTGACACCGACGCAAATGAGCGATTTTGCGCG
>DATJTK010000138.1:0-35154 GCA_035503455.1 Candidatus Sulfotelmatobacter sp.
ATGTTAGATTCAGACCGGCGCCGCCTTTGTCCCTGGTCGGAACAGAAGTGCGATGGGACGTCTGGCCACGCTTGTTGCGCCGCTGCACGCGGCGCTACACGGCGCAGCGCGCCGTGTTCTACCACAGGCCGTGTTCTACCATGGGCCGTGTTTGCCATCCGCGTTTCCGTTTGACCCTCTCGATGGCGGCTATTACCCTGCACGTTCCTATGCGACATACGATTTCAGTGCTGGTGGAGAACAAGTTTGGAGTGCTCACGCGCGTGGCCGGGTTGTTCAGCGGGCGCGGCTATAACATTGACACCCTGAACGTCGGCCCCACCCATGACCCGAAGCTTTCCCGCATGACTGTGGTCACACACGGCGATGAGTCCACGCTCGAACAAATCGTCAAGCAACTCAATAAACTGCCGGACGTCATCAAAGTGCAGGATTTTCGCGATGGCGAATACGTGGACCGCGAGCTGGTGCTGGCCAAAGTGGCCGTGGATTCCAAAACCCGCGCGGAAGTCATGCAAATCACGGATATTTTTCGCGCGAAAATCGTGGACGTGCAGCCCAAGTCGCTCACCATCGAAGTGACCGGCAATGAAAGCAAAGTGGAAAAATTTCTGGAACTGATGGAATCGTTCGGCATTACCGAACTGACCAGGACGGGGAAGGCGGCGCTGCCGCGTCGCTAAAGCGTTCAAGCGTTGAAGTGTGGTGGAACACGGCGTGTAGCGCCGCGTGCAGCGGCGCAACCAGTGGGGAACTTCCCATGAACCGCCGGAAATATCGAACATCGAACGTCGAACGCCCAACATCGAACGGATGGTTCGCGGCGCTTCATCCGCAAGACCTCCCATTTACACTTTGTCCGGCTATTTTTTCAAATTTGCCAATAAAAACGCACATTTCGGCCCTTTTTTGGCCTCGTTTACAAATTTACTCACCTATATACACTAAAATGTGTAAACGCCCTGCCACCGTACCACCCGACATGCTGCCGATTGGAGCTTTGCGCTTTTGTTTTATCCTGAATACGGTAGGTTGATTGTCTGAAATGATTTTGGTTTTAGACAATTACGATTCGTTCACCTACAACCTGGTCCAGTACCTGGGCGAGTTGGGCGTTGAAACGGTTGTGAAGCGGAACGATGAAATTTCCATCGACGAAATCCGCGCACTCAAGCCGGAACGGATCCTGGTTTCGCCCGGCCCGTGTTCCCCGCGCGAATCCGGCCTCTCGAACGACGTCATCCGCACTTTTTCCGCCGAAGGCGCGCCTGTCTTTGGCGTCTGCCTGGGGCACCAGTGCATCGGGCATGTGTTCGGGGCCAATGTCGTCGTCAATTACCGCATGATGCACGGGAAAACATCGCCGATTAAGCATAACGGGAAGGATTTGTTCATGGACATGCCGAATCCGTTCATGGCCACGCGCTATCATTCGCTCGTCATCCAACGCGATTCAGTGCCGGACTGCCTGGAAATCACCGCGGAAAGCGACGAAGGCGAAATCATGGGCGTGCGCCACAAGACCCTGCCTATTTGGGGCGTGCAGTTTCATCCTGAAAGCATTCTGACGGAGAATGGACGGCAGATTTTGAAGAACTTTTTGAAGCTGAAGGGGAGTTGATTTGGGATCGGACGCAGGGACCGTGAACACGCTTGTTGCGCCGCTGCACGCGGCGCTACACGGCGCAGCGCGCCGTGTTCCACCATGTTCGGTTCAGGGGAATGGGTCTCTTCCGTCTGTTGCTGACGGCGGACCTTGCACCGGAGTTCTAAGTCCGGCGAGTTTTGGAAATTGGGCGGGATTTTTGACAAGGACGACGGCACAGTCATCAAAATAGACGGGATGCCATCCATCAATTTTTGCAAGTATCTCCCCTCCGGCCAGGTGTGAAGGCAGCAGGGCGAAATCAGCCCGGGCCAGGTTCAGAACGTTGGTGTCGAACGGTTCGCCGTTATAGAGTTTCCAGTGGGCATCAATGATGGCCGGCGAATAAACACTGTCCAACCGGCCATCAATAGAAACCGGGCTGTTCGGGAGGCGCCAGATGCACATTTCGCCCCAATCAAAGTAGACGAGCAAATTGCCGCGCACATCGTATTGGCGGATGAATTGAATTGCCGCAACGGGATATTGCGAGCGCGGAACTTCCATGGTCCAAAAATGCTTTTTATGAAGCGTACAGGCGGCAACGATGATGGCCGCGGAAACGCAGAGTAAAATCGCAGCGAAAACATTTTGCATGCCCGGGCGGCGAAATAATTCTTCGAAACGCTGGAAGGACCCGCGAAACCGTTGCAGCGCGCCGGCCAAATGCGGCGGAACGATCGCCAGGGCGGCAATGCAAAACAGCGGCGTGTTGCGCACGGCGCGAACGGCCACGAGGAAGAGCACCACGAGCACGGCGACTTCCCACAATTGGCGCCGGCGTCGTGAAAGAATAAAGGCGGCCGCCGCAAACGCGGCGCAGAAAAAAAATGCGGCGTGGTCCCATGTTAATGTGGCCGGATTCCATTCCTGGATTTGCGGCCGCAGCCAGAGAACGCTGCCGACCAGCCACCGGGCGAGTTCAAAACCGTGAGGATTCAGGACTACCGTCGCGGCGGAGATAATGGCGGAAATCCAAAGAGCCGGGACCACACGTTGAGGAATATTTGGCTCCAGCCACAAAGCGGTTTTCGGCGCGAGCCTGATTAGAACGATTTGGGCCGATGTTGCCGCAGCGGTAATGAAAAGCAGGAACAGTCCGACGAGCGCGCCGCCGTGCAGGTTAAACCATAATGCGAACAGCGGCGGCAGGGCAAACGCCCATCGCCATGTCCCGGCGTGAATACGGTTCAGAATCCACAATTCAACCGCCAGCGACAGCGCGGTGAAAATTTGCGGTCGCGCCGCGAAACCAAACGAAATTTCAACCACAGCCAGCGCGCCGAAAGCCCGGGCGACGAGCATTGTGTTTGGACGCGAGTTTCCGCCCACAACCGTAGGGCAGGCATCCTGCCTGCCGGTTGAGGGCGCATCTTGCGCCCAGTCGAACTCGCGGCTGGAAGCCGCCCTAACCGGCAGGCAGGATGCCTGCCCTACACGACGACTTATCGAGAGCGCGATGCCAAAGGTCAGCAAACCGACAACAATTTTGAGGAGAAGCAAACCGGGCCCGCCCAATGCTAAATATGCCAGGCCGAATACGGCTTCGCCCAAATACTCATGATCAAATGACGGCTGGCCGTAAGCCGTCCAGGAATAGTAATCAGTAGTGGTCGGCTTGCCGGTTTGGATAAATTGTTTCCCGAAGAAGACGTGGGACCACAAGTCGGGGTCGGCGGTATTTTCGGAAAATTGGAAGATAGCCAGGCAGAAGACGGCGATGGCAAATGCGGAATGCGGAATGCGGAATGCGGAATTCCTCATTGCCGAGGGCGCGATCGTGAGCGGAGACCCCGCCTGCCCAACACGCCGGCCACGCGATTGCGCGGCAAGGCTTCGGTCATACGAATCACGCGTAGCGCAAGTTTCTTCGTTCCATCCTTTAATTCGTCACTCATATTTATTATTGTTGTTGTGTTTTAGTTCCGCATTCCGCATTCAATTCAGCGGCACGCCCCGCCGAATATAGGTTGGGATATCAAGGTCTTCGCCTTTATGAATCGTTGGTTCGCTTTTGTCGAAGCGTCCTTTTGAGACGATGGCGAGCGGCAATTGTCCCTGCAGCATTGATTTTTTGCCAACCCGGCGGACTCGGCCGGGACGGCCGCTGTTTTCGCGCGGGAGCGAGGGTGAAGGCGCGCCGGACAAGGAAGCGGTGTCAAACCGAGGTGAGGACGGCAAGGGGTCCCGATTTGTTTCTGGAAGGGCGGGCACAAGATGCGGCTCGGCTGAATTGGAAACAACGGGGCCTTCATTTTTTTCGACGGCATTTTTTGCGGCGATGAGGACCACGGACAGTTTATTGGCCATGCCCGCGTCGATGGCTGCGCCCATGATGATTTTGGCGCCTTCGCAATGGCTGGTGATTTTTTCCATGACCCGATTGACTTCCCCCATCGTCAAATCCTTGCCGCCAGTGAGACTCACCAGCACGGCATTGGCCCCGGCGAGCGCCCGGCCTTCATCCAATAACGCGTGGGCCAGCAATTTTTCAACAATTTCACGCGAGCGCGCCGGGCCGCTGGTCTCGACATAGGCGAATGCGCTTTCAGAGTGCCAGTCGCGAACGAGCCCGCACAAATCGTCAAAATGAATTTGAATGAGGCCCGGGCGCGTCAGCAACTGCCAGACACCGCGCACGCCCTCAACGAGCAGACCGCCAGTAATGCGGAACGTTTCCAACACACTCGTATTTTCATCAATGAGCTTGAACGCCTTTTGATTGGGCAGACAAATCACACCGTCGGCCACGGCCCTAAGCTGATCGAGTCCCGCGCGCGCCTGTTGCTGGCGGCGATTGCCTTCGCATGAAAACGGAAGAGTCACAAACGCCAGCACCAGCGCCCCACCCTCTTTGGCCGCGCGCGCCAGTACAGGGCTGATGCCGCTGCCCGCGCCGCCGCCCAGACCCGTAACAATGAAGACGACCTCCGCGCCTTCGGCGGCGGATTTGAGCGTGGCAAATTGCTCCTCCGCGAGGGCGTGCCCGCGCTCAGGGTCGCCGCCAGTGCCAAGGCCGCGCATCAATTTCGTTTCGAGATGGACCTTGACCGTCGCCGATGAACCGGCCAGCGACTGGGCATCAGTATCAATGGCGGCAAAGTCCGCGCCGGAAAATTCTGCCTGATTCAACGCGTCGGCCAAAATCACGCCTGCGCCGCCCACGCCAATGATTTTGATGGAGCGCGTCCGGGGCGATTCCATTGCGAGGATCAGGATGTCATTTTTGGTTTTCATGGGGTTACTTGGAGGGTTTCAATGAATCGGGAATCGTGCACAGGGACCATGAACTCGCTTGTTGCGCCGCTGCACGCGGCGCTACACGGCGGTGGCAGCGCCACTTGCGAAGCGCGCCGTGTTCCACCACCTTTGGTTCAGGGGGAGCAGGCATCATCGTGCGCAGGGACCATGAACACGCTTGTTGCGCCGCTGCACGCGGCGCTACACGGCGGTGGCAGCGCCACTTGCGAAGAGCGCCGTGTTCCACCATCTTTGGTTCATGAGGAGCAGGCATCATCGTGCACAGGGACCATGAACGCGCTTGTTGCGCCGCTGCACGCGGCGCTACACGGCGCAGCGCGCCGTGTTCCACCACTGCCTTTGGTTCATGGGGAGCGGGCATGGTGATTACCTTTGCAACAGCCGGCCGAAGACGCCTTTGATTCCGGCGACGAGCGATTTGCCTTCGCGTTTGCGGCTTTTGAACGAGCCGAATTTTGCAAGCCCAATGGCCGCCACAAATTCGGGCTGGTCGAGGGCGGACTTTAGGCCGCTGATGGACTTGGTCTGGCCGGTGGTTACGGGCATTTGCAGCATCTGTTCGGCAAGCCGGGAAATGTTCGGGGTGCGCGCGCATCCGCCGCAGAGAAAAACGCCCGCACGAAGATAATCGGCAAGCCCGGCCTGCTCCAGGTCCTGCGCGATGAGCTGAAATATTTCTTCGAGGCGCAGGGACATAATTTGGCGCAGGTGCTCGACGTTCACCACTTTCATGACAAGGCCCAGTTCGTTGGTAATGGTCACGGTTTGGCCTTTGCACTCCGGGTCGAGCATGGCCGAGCCGTGCTCGAGTTTCAATTTTTCCGCGCGGCTCAAAGGCACTTTCAGGCCGTAGGCCAGGTCGTTCGACACGTGGTCGCCGCCCACGGCGATTGCGCCGGTGTGTTTGATAACGCCGTCGGCATACACAACGAAGTCGGCGGTGCCGCCGCCGATGTCAATGACCAGCGCGCCGAGCTCCTTTTGTTCCGCGGTCAAAAGCGCCAGGGACGACGCGAGGCCGTTGAAGACAATGTCTTCGACTTCCAATTGGAGGCCTTTGACCAGGCGAATGGAATTTTGGAGACGATTGGTGATTCCGTGAACCACGTGGACGTCCACTTCGAGCCGCGAGCCGAGCATGCCCACGGGATTGGTGACGCCGTCCTGGCCATCCACGAAAAAATGCTGGCGGATGGCGTGAATGACGCTGTTTTCAGTAGGCAGATTGATGGCCTTGGCATTTTTGATGACGTCCTGCACGTCGTCTTCAGAAATTTCGCGATCGGCGCTCACGACCGGGTGCATGCCGCGGTTGTTGAATCCGCGGATGTGACCGCCGGCGACGCCAAGAAAGACGCTGCGAATTTCGACGTCCGCCATTTGCTCGGCTTCGACAATGGCATTGCGCACGTCTTCCTCAGCCTGGGCGAGATCGGCGATTTCGCCCTTGCGAACGCCGCGCGAGCGCGACTGGCCCAGGCCAATGATGTTCAGCACGCCGTCCGCGTTTACTTCGCCAACGACGGCGCACACTTTTGACGTGCCAATTTCAAGACCGACAATGATGTTCGAGTCGTCAAACATTTTTCCTCCATGAATTTTCAGTATCCAAAGTTTTAGGCGCCGGCGAGGGGGCGGAAATCTTGTCCGTCCACCGCACCGGAACGTTATTCACCACCGCCAGGTCCACAGACACAATTGATTTGTTCATCCGCTGCCCCAAATCGTAAATCTCGCGCCAGCGCGCCAATTGTTCATCCAAATGGTCGAGACCGAAAGTAATTTCGCCGCCCTGAACGGTAGTCACTACAAAGACGCGCGGAGAGGACACGTCCACGCGCTGCAGTTCGGCCAAACCCGCCATGGGCGAAGCTGGAAATGCGGCGACTAATTTGAGCGCGGCCAAAACTTCGGGCATCTCGAGCCGATGCCCCGGCTGCAATTGAAAAATGCTTAAACCCGTCACGACGGGCAAGGAACCGCTCATTTGCGCAAGAGGAATTACGCATTGGCGCGGATCCAGCGGCTGCATCACCACGCCGTTGGCGTCCAGTTGAAAAACGGAAATCGAAATGCCGTTTTCGCCGCCGGCGCGCGGAACGTCCACTTGCGCCACGGCGGTGCGTTCGGTCACGCGAATTTTCAATGTGTGCGGCAAAATGCGTTCCACGGAAGCGGAATCAATTGCCGAGGCCATTTCCAGGTTTCGCTTTACGGCGGCCAGGTCGAGCGCGATTAAATTCTGCCCCAATTTGACTCCAGACCAGCGGCGCAATTGATCTTCCGAAATGCTGCCGCTGCTCTGAACGTCGACCTGCTGAATTGCGAATTCCGGATTTTCGTAGATGAATTCAGCAAGCGCCCATTCGCCGGCCCGCCAAAACAGGTAAAGCCCAAATACAGTTCCAAAAACAACGGCGAACACGCCCGTGGCCAATCGCATGCGCGTGGCGCGCGCCTGATCGGAGCGCACCTTCACATCGAGCACATGCCCGCGGCTGTGCCGCCGGTTCTTTTGTTCGCGTTTAAACCACATGTTTGTTGAGTAAAGCGGTTGCAATAAGCAAAAAAAACGCCGCGTACGCTGATACTTTTTCCTTTTTCCTTTTTCCTTTTTCCTTCCTAAGGATCGCCAAATCCACCATCTGCTGGCAAAGTTGGGCGTAATTTAAACCCGCCGCTGCCGCGGCTTTTGGCAACAGGCTGGTTTCGGTCATGCCTGGCAGCGTGTTGACTTCGAGCACAACCGGGCTGCCATCGGACCGGACCATGACGTCCACGCGGGCGTAGTCACGTCCGCCGATGGCTTGAAAGGCGCCGAGCGCGGCATCTTGAATGCGCCTGGCCGTGGCCGAATCAAAATCCGCCGGGCAAAAATATTCCGTGGCGCCGGAGGTATATTTGTTCTTGTAATCGTAATTGCCGGCCTTTGGACGCACTTCGACAATCGGCAGCGGCCGTCCGTCCAAAATGCCGACCGTCGTCTCGCGACCCACGATTTTTTCTTCGACCAGGACGTCCGAATCAAATTTGAGCGCTTCGGCTATTGCGTTCTTCCAGTCTTCGACCCGGTCAAGAAACTGCAGTCCCACACTTGAACCTTGCCGCACCGGTTTGACTACGAGCGGGGGCGCCAGGTCCTTCGGGAATGGCGCGTCCGGCGATTCAATAACGGCGAATTTCGCCGTAGGAACGCCGGCTTCAATGCACTTCTGTTTGGTCAAAACCTTGTCGAACGCAACCCGGCTGGCTTCTGCGTCGCAACCGGTGTAAGTGACGCCGAGTTTTTCAAATTGGCGCTGAATTTGGCCATCTTCGCCATACGTGCCGTGCAGGACGAGAAAGACAACGTCGCATCTTTCGGGCAATTCAAACGTGCCGTTCTTCGGATCCACCTCCGAAATATTATGGCCGAGGGAACGCAACGCTTTGGCGACCGCGGCGCCGGAGCGCAACGACACTTCGCGCTCAGCGCTTGGCCCACCCAGCATGACAGTGATATTCATTTTTCTTCGCCGATAATTTCGACTTCAGTATGCAATTCGATTCCGCGTTCGGCTTTCGCCTTCGCTTTTAAAATTTCAATCAGGTCCAGGACGTCGCGCGCGGTGGCTTTGCCGTTGTTGATGATAAAATTGCCGTGTTCGGCGGAAACGACCGCGCCGCCCACGCGAGTGCCTTTCAGGCGGAGCTCATCCATGAGTTTTCCGGCGGGAATCGCGGCTGGATTTTTGAAAATGCAGCCGGCGCTGGGCGCGGCGGGCTGCGAATCCCAGCGCTTTTCGCTGAATGCTTTCATTCGCTTCTCAATTTCCTCGCGCGATGCCGCATTGCATTTAAAGACCGCGGCGAGCGCCACATGGTCCTTGAGCGTCGCGCAGCCCCGGTATGCGACCGACATTTCGACGGGCCGCAATTCGGAAACGCCGCCGCTAAAATCCATGAGACGGACGGATTCAACAGCGTCAAACGTCTGGCCGCCCATGGCCCCGGCGTTCATGCGCAACGCGCCGCCGACACTGCCGGGAATGCCTTCGAGAAATTCCAGGCCGCTTAAGCCGCTGCGCCGCGCCTCGACCGCCACATTTTTCAATTTCGCGCCCGCGCCGCAACGCATCGTCGTGCCGTTGATTTCAATTTTGCTGAATTCCGGCCGGGAAAGGCAAATGACCACGCCGCGAAAGCCGCCGTCGCGGACCAGCAAATTTGAGCCGCGCCCGAGAATGAAGAACGGGATCGCGCGCTGTCCGCACAGTTTCAGCGCGACGGCAAGGTCGCCTTCGTTAGCCGGTTCAATATAGACGTCCGCAGGGCCGCCGACGCGCAACGTTGTGCGTTTGGCCAGCGGCTCGTTACGGCGGATAACCGTCGCCCCCGAAACCTGAGGTTCGAGTTCACTGGCAAAATCCAATGTGTTTTGCGCTGGCATTTCCAAAATGGTTCCGGTCGCGGTCATGCGGCGGAAAATTGACGCGGCGCAATCGCGCCCGAAGGCGACTGCCGCGAACCGGCGCCCGGGGCGTTTCCTTCCACAACTTCCGAAAACACAGACGCGCGCAGGATGTTCCCCGCAATCTGTTCGGCGGCATTTGGCGAGTGCCATTGGGCCAGCGCGGATTGCATTTTCGAACGGGCCATTTCGTTCTCCACCAATTCGGTCAAAATGGCCGCGATTTTGTCTGGAGCAGAATTTTTCTGTTCCAATAATTTTGCCGCGCCGGTCTTTTCGAACGAAAGCGCGTTAAAATATTGATGGTTGTCGGCGGCCGCGGGAAACGGAACCAGCAGGGACGGAAGCCGAATCGCAGCCATTTCGGCCAGGGACGACGCGCCGGCGCGGCTGACGGCAACGGTCGCTGCCCGCAAGGCCAAATCCATTTCAGCCAAAAACGGCTTAACGATTGCTTTTACCTTTTGCGCCGCATATCCGGCTTTGACCTTTTCGAAATCGTTCGCGCCGGTCAAATGGAGCCATTGCCAATTCTTTGCGGCCAGGAGCGGCAGGGCTGAGAGAACCATTTCATTCAAACCGCTTGCGCCCTGGCTGCCGCCGACGGCGAGGATGGCCGGGAGCGCGGGGTCAAGCCCGAGTGCAGCCCGGGATTTTTCGATTGCGCCCCCGCTTTGCAAGAATTCCGGCCGCACGGGCGTGCCGGTCACTGATGTTTTACGCGCATTCAGGCGGCTCGCGGTTTCGGGGAAACCGACGAACGCTTCGTCAACAAACCGAGTGAGGAAACGGTTTGCGCGTCCGGGGATTGTATTGGACTCGTGCAGGAAGGTTTTTGCCCCGAATTTTCGGGCGGCCATGATGGGCGGGGCGCTGGTAAATCCGCCCATGGCCAAAACCGCGAGAGGGGGACGGTTTTTGAACACCTGTTTGGCGGCGTTCAGGGATTTCCAAAAGCTAAAGGCAAACGAAAAGTAATTCCGGTTTTGCAGCCCGACGGCCGGCAGCGTGAAAATCTGCATGTCCCGGGCGCCTTTCACGGCCTGTTGATCGATTTCCTTTGGAGAAATGAGCAGTCCGGTTTTGCAGCCGCGCTTTTTTAATTCTTCAGCCACGGCGATGCCCGGAAAGAGATGCCCGCCCGTTCCGCCGCAGGCGATGGCGACGAAGGGCGACCTGGTTTCTGGAGCGTTCATGTGGCTTGAGCGGCGAACGGATTGTCTCCGCCTCGTTTAGCGGATGATTTGCGAACTCCTTGAGATTTTTTTTCACGCACAGGCGCGTGGCGCGCGACGCTAAACAACAGGCCGACGCATGTCAGCATGGCCAAAAGGTTGGAGCCGCCGTAACTGATAAACGGCAGCGGAAGGCCTTTGTTCGGCAGGGCGCTGGTAACGACGCCAATGTTGATGGCGGCTTGCAGGCATATAAGAAGCGTTGCGCCGGACGCCAGCAGAAAGCCAAACGTCTCGCGGGCGTTGACGGCGATACAAAAGCCGCACAGGGCGATGACGACAAAGGCCAGCACGATGGCGAGGGTCGCGACAAGGCCGAGTTCCTCGCCGATAATGGCGAAAATGAAATCAGTCTGGTGTTCGGGCACGAAGCCGAGTTTTTGAAGACTGTTGCCGAGGCCAAGACCCGTCCAACCGCCGGAGCCCAGCGCAATCATGGCCTGGTAGGCCTGGTACCCCACCCCGTCTTTGTGCTGTTCCAGGTCCCACCAACTGAAGATGCGCCTCATGCGCATGGGATCATGGAGAATGGAAACAGCCAGGCCCGCTGCACCGAGCGCGGCGGGCATGAAAATATGCTTCCATTGCGTCCCGGCCATGAGCAGCAATGAACAGCCGACTGTGGCGAGCAAAATGGTCGTTCCGCGGTCTGGTTCGACAAACACCAGGCCGAGGATGGAAGCAATGAGAAGACCGGGAAGGATAACGCCGCGGCTCCATGTCTGCATGTGCCGCTGGCAACGGTCTCCATACCAGGCAAGGATGGTGATAAGCGCGATCTTGCCCAGTTCAGAGGGCTGGAAGCGGAAGCCGTGAAAATCAAACCAGCGGCGCGCGCCGTTGATCTTTCTACCAATGTGCGGGGCGAGGACCGCGGCAAGCAAAATCAGGCCGAGAATAAAGATCGGCCAGGCGCACTTTTTCAGCAATTGATAATCCAGCGCGGTTGCCGTGACACAAAGGACGCCGCCAACGGCCAACCATTCGAGTTGTTTGGCCAGAAGGCCGGCGCCGAACTGGGTCATGCTCGAGCTGTAAAGCATAACCATGCCCAGCGAAACCAGTGCGGCGACGCAAAACGCCAACGTTGTAACAGCAACTTTCATTCCATATCAAAAATGGCGGCCGATCCGCCTCCGCCTTGTCCCATCTTCGGCTCAAACCGCTCTCGTACCCATCTCCGATTATTTTCGCAGCTCGGACCGCCCCATCCGAACCGTTCCGACTGCCGCACCGGGACGGCCCGGCGGGCCGTCCCTGCCATTGAATTTTTGTTACTGCTGCGCAGGCGGATTGGCCGGCGGCGTTGAGGGGTTGGGCTCGGGCGCAGTCGTCGTCGCAGGCGGCGCGTTGACTGGCGCGGGTCCGGCTTCCGGCTTGGCCGGGATTTGCAATTTCTTTCCGGCATTAATCTTGGTCGTCGTCAGATTATTCTCGGTTTCAAGAGCTTTGACCGTCACACCGAATTTATGGGCAATCCGAGTCAGGGTATCGCCAGGCTTGACCGTATAGATTTGATCGCCATTGGCGGCAACTCCGGCTTCGGTCTCGCCCGCAGCATTGGCGCCAGTGGTTGCCCCGGCGGGGATAACGAGCTTCTCGCCGATTCTGAGCCTGGTGGGCTGGACATCCGGATTGGCGTCTCTCAGCGCCTTGAGGGTGATGCCATGGTCTTTGGCGATCTTGGCCATATAATCGCCTTTGACGACCACGTATTCGTTCTCAGTTGGGGGCGCTGCCGGGACAACAGGCGGCGGCACAGGGACCTGCGGCGTTACGTCCGAGGGCGTCGCGGTTGCATTCGGCGCGTTTGACGCTTCGGCGGGCGGGAGATTGGTATCGGTGGGCGCCGCGACATTGTTGGTGTCCACCGGCGGAGGATTGTTATCCGCTTCGGGTGGATTTTCCTCTTCGCGTTTGCAGCCCTGGATGAGCATGGCGGCGAGGCCAATGATGCCCACGGCGAGCACGCAGAAGACGCCCAGCTTGAGGCGCGAACGGCGTTTGCTCTGCTGTTCGAGCAGAGAGCCTTGTGGAACGAATGGGTTGGGATTATTCATGACTTGACATTATCCTTTCGATTGAGGGATGGATTGTTAAGCGCGGCGAAACTTCCTCTACAATTTCCCGGCGGGTAAAATTGACTATATTCATTCTATGCACTGCACTGAAAAAGCATACTTCACGGCATCGAAAGCCTGTGGCTGCCACAAATTGTTTTAGCAGCCGGAAAACGGGGATGCAAGCAGGAAAGGTTTGCGAGCGCAATTTATCCCGTTTTTTGAACGAGGATGACGAAAATAATGAGAATGATAATAAAAAGTTCATCTCAATTTTAGCGTGGCCAGGGCGACGACGGCGAAAAGAATGCACAGGATATAAAAGCGCATCACGACTTGCGATTCGTACCAGCCCTTTTTCTCGAAATGATGGTGCAGCGGCGCCATGAGGAAAATTCTTCGGCCGGTTCCGGTGCGAAGGCGTGTGAAACGAAACCAGCTTTTCTGCAGTATGACCGACACGGCTTCCATAACAAAAACGCCGCCGGCAATGACGAGCACAAACGGCTGGTGCACCAGCACCGCGATAATGCCGAAGGCTCCGCCCAGGGGCAGTGAACCGGTATCGCCCATAAATACCTGCGCCGGATGACAGTTGAACCATAAAAATCCGAGACCGGCGCCGATGAGGGCGGCACAAAAGACCGTGAGTTCGCCGGCCCCGGGCACAAACGGGATTTGCAGATAGCCCGCGATTTTTACGTTCCCCGCCACGTAAGTGAAAATCAAAAAGACAAATCCCACGATGAGGGTGCAGCCGATGGCCAACCCGTCGAGCCCGTCGGTCAAATTCACGGCATTCGAGCTGCCAACGATGGATATAATACAGATGATAATCCCGAGCCATGAGGCATTCGTCAGGATGGGATATTTGTAAAAGGGAACCGTGATTTCTGAAACGAGTTTGCCCGTGGACGGCGTCACCCACAAATACACGCCAATAAAAATGCTCACAGCCGTTTGGGCGAGCAATTTCACCCTCGGCGGGGTGCCACCGCCGCTCTGCTGGATGATTTTCGCGTAATCGTCGTAAAATCCCAGCCCAGTCAGGACGAGCACTGAGAGGAGCGTCAGCAAGACCAATTTGTTGTCCAGGTCGGTCCACAAAACCGTAGTCAGGAAGAGGATGGTCACGATCAAAATGCCGCCCATCGTTGGCGTTCCTTTTTTGCTCAGGATGCGCGCCGCCAGGCCGCCGGCTTCTTCGGCTTTGTCCTGGTAGTCCTGTCCAAATTTCAGTTGTTTCAGCCAGCGAATGATTCCGGGGCCAAACCAGAGGCTCAGGACCAGCGCAGTGAAGGCCGCGCCGGCGGTGCGCACGGTGATGTAATGAAACAGGCGCAGCCACGAAAGCCGGTATTCCCAGGGCGTTCCGTGACACCATTCCAACAATCGCTGGCTCAAATAATAAAACATTGTCCATTTATATCGCGCTGTTCACCGCAACAGCCATTATTTTTCCGACTTTAGTGTTTCTGCGATGCGTTCCAGACGCGACGACCGGGACGCTTTCAGCAGGACCAGGTCGCCGCTTTTCAAAAAACTTTTAACGGCCTTTATCGCCGCTTCGACGTTCTCAAATTCGATGACCCGGGACAACCCGGCATCGCGGGCGGCTTTGGCGACGATCGGCGCCATTTTGCCGACGGCAAACAGCTGCCCGATTTGCAGTTCCGCGGCGCGGCGTCCCACTTCGGCATGGGCCGCTTCGCTGTGCGCGCCCAACTCGGCCATGTCACCCAGTACGGCCACGCGCCTTCCCTGCAACGGCAAATCCCGCAAGGTTTCCAGGGCCGCCACCATCGAATCGGCGTTTGCGTTGTAGGCGTCGTCCAGGACGCGGATGCCGCCTGCTTCCCAAAATTGCATCCGCATTTTGGCCGGTTTGCTCTCGGCCAGCCCGCGCTGAATTTCAGCAGTCGTCATGCCGTGCATCGCGCCCACGGCCATCGCAAACAGCGAGTTGAGCACCTGATGCCGGCCCAGCAGCGGGACACGATAATCGCCGTAAAACTCTTTATTTGCAGCAGTTACGCGAAAAGTTACGCCATTTTTGTCCAGCCGGACTTTATCGGCCCGCCAGTCGTTTTTTTCGCCAAAACCGACCCGGACCACCTGGGCGCGCGTCCGCCGGACCATGTCCGGCGTCCATTCGCTATCCCCGTTGACAAAGAGCGTGCCGTCCCGCGGCAACAGTTCGGCGAGATGGCCTTCTTCGCGCGCGACGCCCGCCATATCGCCAAAAAATTCCAAATGTTCGCGCCCTATATTCGTCAGCACGCCGAGGCCGGGCCGAATCATTTTCACCAGCGGCGCCAACTCGCCCGGATGATTTGTCCCCGCTTCGAGCACGGCCGCCTGGTGTTTTTTTTCAAGCCGCAGCAACGTCAGTGGAACGCCGATATTGTTATTGAAACTGGCTTCGCTCCAGAGCGTCGAAAATTTTTGCCGCAAAACACCGGCCGTCAGTTCCTTAGTCGTTGTCTTGCCGTTCGAGCCACACACGCAGACAACGGGCAGCGCAAAGTCGCGCCGATATGCCGCCGCAACTTTTCCCAGCGCGGTAATTGTGTCGTCCACTGCCAGCACGGCGCATCCGGGCAACGGCGCCGGGATTTTCCCTTGCTCGACAACGACCGCTGCCGCTTTTTTTTCCGCGACTTCTTTCACAAAAGCGTGACCGTCAAAGTTTTCACCCTTGATGGCGAAAAACAGATCGCCGGCCCTGGCCCGCCGCGAGTCGGTGCAGACATTTTCAACGGTCGTGTCTGCCGTGCCCGCCAGGATTTCAGCGCCGCACGCTTCGGCGATAAATTTCAAAGAGCGTTTGTCCATGGGCGGTCACTTTAAAACAAAGGTTGCGGTCACAACCGCCGTTATCGTTTTGTCCTGCGAAGTAATATCGCTTTCCCCTTCGCTGCTCGTGTCGGTCGCGTGCAGAGGCGTGATTTGAAACACGCCCATTTCCGCATCGTGCAAACTGGCAATGACCCGCCCGCCCTGCCTGGCGATCTGTTCCGCCCGCGCGCGGGCGTCCTTCGTCGCATCGGCCAGCATCTCGATCTTTTCCTCAGCCGCCCGTGTATAGAGAAATTGCGGAGGATCTGCGGTGAACAGCACACCGTCGGCAACCAGGGGCGTCGGATCCAGTTTTGCCAATCGATCCACGTCTTCGGATTCGACACGCACCCGTTGAGTCAGCCGGTATCCGACGGTCCGCTGCTGCTGGATATGCTCGCCATTGGCGTTGTCGGAAACATCCGCCAGCACTTGTTCGATGACTATTGGCTGAAAGACGGCATTGGTCACACCTGCGCCGGCCAGGAAATTCCGGACATTGGCACGGTTGGCCTGGATTTGATGCTCGGCATCGAGCAATGCCGAGGCCTGGACCTGGAACGACCCTTGCCAAACGATCAGGTCGGACGTGACATTTTTTCGAGTTGAACCCTTTACAGTAACGAATTGGGAATTCCTTACTTTTAGCCAGGTTGCGGTTGCGAGCATTGAGGAAAAGACGAGCCCCGCAGCCAGGAACAGCCCGGCAAGCATGCCAAAAAGTTGGGGGCGAGTTCCGTTCATAGGGCACCTGAGCGTTGAAGGATTGAGGTGCGCCGCGGAACATCCAAATTCCCACATCCAAATACCAGGGCGCGTTCAAGCACCAGGTTCACAAGATCAGACGCGTCCGATTGCGGCTTGCTGGTTGCAGCTCTGCGCGACTTATTTGGGTTGCTCTTTGGGGCCCAGCGTTGAAATTGAAACGCCGGTCTGTTTTCGGTTGTTCCCGAATGACAATATGATTTCGAAGGGCGGCTCATGGCAATTGCAAATGATTATGGGCGCGGGAGGCAGTAAGAATTTGCGGCGCGGCCGGGTTCATATTTTGATCGGGCGGAATGTTCAGATAGCTGGCGCAGCGTTCGGCGACCTCCCGAAATACCGGCCCGCACACTTCGCCCCCGTAATAGCCTTCCTTGGGATCATCCATCACGATGGAGATGCAGACTTGCGGATTGTCCGCAGGAAAGAACCCGATAAACGACGCGACATATTTGTCGGTGGCATATGTGCCGTTCTCGACTTTTTGCGCGGTACCGGATTTCCCTGCGACGACATATTCCTTCATCGCGGCTTTGGGTGAAGTTCCATCCGCCGTGACCACCGTTTTAAGCGCCTCAATCATTTCCTTGTCGGTTTCGTCGCTGACGACCTGCCGCACGCGCTGGGGCGAATATTGTTCGACGATATTTCCGTCGCGGTCCTGGAGGCATTTGACGAGCATGGGATGCATGAGCCAGCCATCATTGGCTATGGCGCACATGGCCATTGCCATTTGGAGGCGCGTCACGGCGACGCCGTGGCCCATGGGAATCTGGGCAATGGAAACTTTGCTCCAGTCTTTCACGGGATGCAAAATGCCGCTAACTTCGCCGGGCAGCGGGATCCCGGTGCGCTCGCCGAAACCGTAATCAGCCGCATAATCGTAAAGGCGGTCTTCGCCGAGTTTGATGCCAATCTTAGCCGCGCCGATATTCGAGGATTTTGTAATAATGGCTTCGGTGGTCAAAATGCCAAACGGTTTATGGTCGTGCAAAATTCTACCGCCGTAAGCGAAGTGACCCTGCTCACAGTCGAACGGGTCATTCAAATGCACGATGCCTTCGTTTAGGGCGCCGGAGACGACGACGATTTTGAACGTGGAACCCGGCTCCATGACATCGGTAATACAGCGGTCGCGGGTTTCCGGGGAGATGGTGTCAGGATGGTTTGGATCGTAGTTTGGCAATGTGGCCATGGCCAGGATTTCGCCGGTGGAAGGCCGGATGACAATTCCGGTAATGCTCTGTGGCGTATGCTCCTGCATGGCTTTGGCGAGTGCTGTTTCGACGATTTCCTGAATCACTGAATCAATGGTTAAAACCACGTTCAGGCCGTCACGGGGTTGAACATTGACATCGCGCAGGGCCACCAACTCCTGGTGCGTGCCGTCCGTTTCGCTGATGCGCCAGCCGGCGACGCCCCTCAATTTGCTG
The DNA here is from genome assembly GCA_035503455.1 of Candidatus Sulfotelmatobacter sp. Lineage (GTDB taxonomy): Bacteria > Verrucomicrobiota > Verrucomicrobiia > Limisphaerales > UBA11358 > UBA11358. Next base: position 17,688 of record DATJTK010000138.1, read on the forward strand.
TTAAAGGCTTCCTCGATGCCGTCGTGTCCGATCATTTGCGTAAATAGGTGATTGTCCATGGTGATGTCCTGCTGGCCACAAAACCCGAGGACCTGCGCGGCGAGGGCGCCATTGGGATAGACGCGCATTTCATCAGGCTCCGCAAAAATGGCGTCGGAGCGGAGCGTTCGATAAAATTCGCGCTGTGTTTTTGAAAGCGCGGCCTCATTGACGCCGAAGTTCAGCAGACTCATTGTTTCCTGGATTTTTTGCCAGGTTTGTTCAGGAACGTCCCGTTGGAGACGGACGTAATGAAAGTTATTGGTAACGATTTGGCCCTTGTCATCTTTGATGACGTGGTAAAAGAGTTTTCGGTAAAGCTCCGGTTCAGGCATTTGGAGCAGCGGCGCCAGGGCGCGCGCGATCACGGCCTGTTGGTCGCCAATGAGAGAGGGGTCGGCACAAATCGTTTTGACCGGCACACTCGTCGCCAGGAGGTTGCCGTGGGTATCGAGGATGTCGCCCCGGCGCGGCGCCTGCCAATATTCGCGCTGCGTATTTTCCTGCTCAAGCCGCGCCAGTTGGTCGTGCCGCAACACCTGCAAATCCACCAGCCGATAGCCCAAACCGGCGAAGGCCGCTGATAAAAGAATCAGCAGCAATACGGCGCGCTTGAGCTGCAATCGGTTAATCATTTTCTCCAAATATCAGCCTGGCCGTCCGCCCGCGTTGCGCCCGGCTCCTCACTGCGAGGCGACCCCGCGGGCGGCGGCCAAAAAATTGTCATTGTGTCAGAGGCGTTTCATTTAAACGCCCGGCCAACTGGCGCGACCCTTTGCCTGACGGCGCTCCGAGTACCGGTTCAGGCAAACGATAAACCTGCCCCGGTTGCGCCGGCGCAAGGCCCAGATTTAATTGCCGCGCGCGCTGATCCAGCATCATCGGCGACCTCAAAATTGCCAGCCGCTCCGTCAACCTCTGGTTGTCGCTTCTCAATTGCGAGAGCCGGATCTCACACTGGCGAATCTGGCGGCCCAACTGATATATTTGGCTTTTCTGCCAGACATAACCCACCGCCGAACCAGCAATCAAAAAGCACAAAACGACCACCTTCAGCACCGGGCCAAACCCGATTGCCGCCGACTGGCTCTTTCGCAATTTTGGCATCGATAAATCTATGTTTGACCGAACACGGGCCGAGCCATAGGCAATCCCGCCCGGCAGCCCTTTTTATAACTTCTCCAATACCCGCAACTGCGCGCTGCGGCTGCGAGGATTTTCTTTCAGCTCAATTTCGTCAGGCGTTATGGCCTTGCGCGAAACCCATTTCATTTCGGGTTCGCGCGGCTGCCGAAATTCCGGCGCGTCCACCGCTCCGCTGAACGCGTAATCCCGCGCCTTTGCGCGGCCAAATTCCTTCACGACCCGGTCTTCGAGCGAATGAAACGTGATGACCGCCAGCCGTCCGCCTGGCTTCAATATCCTGAAAGCCGCTTCCAGCCCTCGTTTCAAAGAACCAACCTCGTCATTCACCGCTATCCGCAGCGCCTGGAAAATTTTGGTCGCCGGATGCGCCTTTTTCCCGCCACGCGGCGCCAGGCGCTCGATCAAATCCGCCAATTGCCTCGTTGTCTCGAATTTTCGCGCCGCGCGGTCATGGGCAATGGCCCTGGCAAACCGGCGCGAATCGCGTTCGCCGCCAAATTTCCAAAAAATGTCCGCCAACTCGTCGGCGCTCACGCCGTTCACCAAATCCGCGGCCGTCAACACTTGCCGGTCGTCCATGCGCATGTCCAGCGGCCCGTCACCCTGGAAACTGAACCCGCGCTCCGCCAGATCCAGTTGCGGCGAACTGACCCCAAGGTCCAAAATCACGCCATCGCAACTGTCCGCCGGCACCCAATCGGCCATTTCCGAAAAATTCGCGCGCCGGATTTCATATCGTCCGGCAAAGCGCTGCTCAAGCCTCTCTCTGGCTGCTTCAATCGCGACGCCATCGCGATCGAACCCAAACAGCCATCCAGTCGGCGAACTCGCGTCCAGAATTTTCTCCGCGTGCCCGCCACCGCCAATCGTACCGTCGGCGAAGCGCCCGCCCGCCGCCGGATTGAGGGCGGCCAGGGACTGTGCCGCCATCACTGTTTTGTGAATGAATTTCGACACTGCGCATAATCAGGTTGCTTCCACGCCAAACAGCCGTTCTCCAACAAATTCCCACGATTTTTTAGGCGCCGGCAATTCCGGCGCGGCCGCGCGCGATTTAATGGGGACGACCTCAACGTCCACGTCGCTCAAGTCGTTATGAACCACCCTCACGGTGTCCAATGAAAGCTCCGTTTGCGTGGCTGTTCCCCTTTGGCCTTTGGCAGTATTGGCCGAATCCTTCCGTTTGCCGCCCGGCAGCACGTCGCGCAAAATCGAGAAAGGATTGAATTTGGACGTTTGCGGCGCGCGAGCGGTTTGTGCCGCAGTCACCGCGGATTGCGGTTTGGCCGCGGGAGAATGGTCCGCCAACGACTTGCAAGCATTGAAGCGTTGACCCGTCTTCGCTAAAGCTACGCCGGGCACGTCCGTCGCTTCACCCTGGCGCGGTACGAGCGCTGGCGATTCTGCCATTTCCACCCTCACGGCCCGCGCGCCACCAACTGCGCTGCTGGACGCGGCGCCCACGGGGGCGGCATTGCCACTCGCCACTGGTCTGGCGATCGTCTCCGAACCGGTTGCTGACGCGCGTGGCCCGGACGCCCCGGACGGCGGCGCAGTTTCAGCCGGCTCCTCAGATGATTCGGGCTTGAATGGATTTTTGGCCGAGCCGAATTTGGGCAGATATATTTGCTTGCTTGAACGGTAGGAAACCTCGGTGTGCCCGTTCATTATGCTCTTTCCGGCGGCCAATAGTTTTCCAAGTTTCATAATTACTCCATGAGTTTGAAGGCCTCCTGCGCGAGCGCGGCATCGGTGGCCTGGACTTTTTCATAACGTTCCGGGTTCCAAATTTCAAAGCGGTCCAGCAACCCCACAAGGATGGCCTCCTCTTTAAGGCCGGCTTCGCGGGCCATTTCATCCGGCAAACATATCCTTCCGCTCTTGTCCACACCGGCCTGCGCTGAGCCGCTGCCGATGATGCGCTTGAGCACAACCTTCCTTGGGTCGCTGTTTGGCATGTCGTCAATGGACTGCATGAGTTTGGCCATCTGCGCCGGCGGCAAAACCCGGATGCAGGCGCCTGCGCTCTCGCGCGGCCACAGGACCAAAGTGAGTTCGACGCCCGCCTTTTGCGGCAGCCACCTGGCCGGAATTTGGACGCGCCGTTTCTCATCCACGCCATGTCGAAAACGTGAATTGTAATACATCGGCTCATCTTTTTTTCCGTCAGTCATTAAAATTTCGGGCAAAGGCGAAAAACACACTTTGTCCCACAACAATCCACTCTTACCCACTTTGCCCCACCACGTCAACAAAAAATTTGCGATTTTTTGACAATCGGTCAGCGTGACCGTAACCGTGATGACCAGCAGGAATTCCTTTATTCGGAGGCTTGAAGATCCAGCTTTGCGAAGATCGGCTTCAGCGCGGCAGTCCATTTCGCGTAGCCAATCGCGTTCGGGTGCAGGAGGTCTGGAAACTCCGCCTTGGAACAGTCGCCGTCAGCCTGGGCATAAATGCTCCAGGTATCGCACAAGTACACGTTGGGCTTGTGCCTGACATCCTTCTTGATTAACGCGTTTAGTCTTTCGATGGTGCGGGCGGGGCGATTTTTTTTCTCGCTGCTGGGCATTACTTCACAAACAATCACCGGCATATTAGGGTACTCCTTACTGATACGCTTGAGGATGGTCCTGATATTGTAGGAAATGTCCGCCGGGTCGGCGCCCGCGCCAATGTCATTTGTCCCAATCAACAACACGACTGCTCGCGGCTTGAGCGAAAGCACGTCGGCATCCAGGCGGTAGAGAACGCCGCGGGTGGTGTCTCCGCTGATGCCGCGATTGGCGATTTTGAGATCGGGAAAGTCCTGCGGGAGCGATTTCCAGATTTCAGTGATGGAATCTCCAAGGAAGACCACTGCGCCATGGTCATTTTCCGACGTTTTTGCCCAATCCGCGTGGTGAGCTGCCCAGACTTTTGGCAACCCGCCCCATTTGGAAGCGGGTCCCCGGCCCGGGAGAAGCGCGCTATTGGTGGGATACTGCGAAACGTCCTGTGGCATTTGCGCCAACAGTTGTTGGCCTGCCACCAAAAGCGCGGCAGCCAGGGCGATAACCGTGGCGGAAAAACGAGTTTTCACGCGCCAACTTTACAAACAAGTCAGGAATTGGCCAGCGCAAACTTTTTGACGATTGCGGACTATCTTGTGGCCCAAAAACTCAACGACTCAATTCAACGCAAATTAACTGGTCAATTTCACGGCAAAATCATAAATAAAGTTATTGATGGATGAGCCGCGGCTCGAGAGGCACTGGATAAGCATGAAGCGTTCGGCGCCTGTGAGGGCAATGATAACCATCGAACTTAAAAGATAGAGTCCTGTGGCGCTTCCGGGATCCGTTCTCGCCAGGCTGCGCACGCCATGATAAAAAATTTTCAGGGAGAAATAGAGGCCCACGCCCCACGACAGCCAGAGACTGATCTGCGGAATGCCGGTCAGGACCTGGCATAGAAACATTGGACTTGCAGAATACATCACCAGCATGAGCGCCTCGGCGTAATTATAGCGGGCATAAAACGGTTCTCTCAGCAGCCATGTGACGTGCGCGCTGACACCGACAATCACGCATGTCAAAGCAGAACGAATGGTTTCAAAGACAACGAGTTGGGCAAAGTTGAAGCGCATAACGCCATGCGTTCCGGCCATCCACGTGCGCCAGTGTTCAAGAGTAAATCCTTCGCCCAGCGCGGCGAGGAGCATCATTGGAAAGAAATAGGCCGTAAATACCAGTCCCAAACTTTTCCTTTCCTGCGCTATCCGTTCCCAAACCGGCGCAGGGTCCCAAACCAGAGAAAACGCCCGAATCATTATTTGCACATACCAAACAACTGGTTCGACTGCAATAGTTTTCGTTGTATATGTCTTAGTTGGAATGGTCACTGCTATAATGCAACCCGGGTGATGTGCATAAAGTCACACAATTGTCACACCCCATCGAAAGCAACCGTGGGTAAAATTGAGTTAATGTCGGAGAATGTCGCTATGGCAAGCGTTGCAACGCCGGAAACAGGCGTTTCGCAAACAAAAGGGCCGGCCGCGGTTCCTGCGCCGGCCGGGAAACTGGAAGCCACACGGGAAATGGCGCCTGCGGACTTGCGCATCCTGATAAACCACCGTTTGTCGCTGGCCGGCGACACGTCATTGGAAGATGCCCAGAAATTTTTCGGCTCGCATGACCTGGAATTTATCGCGGTTGTGGACAGTGGGCGGGCTATAGGTCTTTGCGCGCGGCGGCGGATTGGAATCGTTCTGGGCTCCCGTTACGGCTTCTCACTTTTTTCCCGCAATCCCGTTCGTGATTACCTGGTGCCTGAGGCCCTGGTTATCCGCTGCGCCGACTCCGTTCATACCGTCCTGGAACGTCTGTCCTCCCGGCGCGACGAATTTTTTTACGATGACGTGCTGTTGGAAGACGACTCCGGGAATTTCCTGGGCTCGATTTTTGTCCGCAACCTGGTGCGTTTGCAGCACAATCTGTTGCTTGACAACATTCAGGAATTAGAGCGTAACCGGGCCGAGATCGAACGCAAAAATATTCAAATCGAGCAGGAACTCGTCATGGCGGGAAAAGTGCAACAGGCCATGCTGCCGCAGGTTTATCCCGCGTTCCCCATCGGGCCCGGCCTGGACGTGAACGCGCTGGAATTTCACCACCGCTATGTGCCGGCGGGCAAAGTCTCCGGGGATTTTTTTCACGTTCGCCGTATTCGCGATAATTTGGTCGGGATTTTCATTTGTGATGTGATGGGGCACGGCGTGCGCTCGGCTATGATTACCTCCATGCTGCGGGCGCTGGTCGAGGAACTGCAATCGGAAGCGGATGAACCCGGTGAATTGCTCGAACGGCTTAACGACGATCTCTTTGCCATGCTTCATCAAAGCGATGAAACGATGTATGCCTCCGGCATCTACATGATCATTGACACAGCAAGCCTGAAATTGTGCTGGTCTTCCGCCGGCCACCCGGCGCCAATGCTTCTGCGCAGGCAGGAAGGCGTTGTCGAGATGATGTGCGTGCCGCGCGAAAGGAGCGGCAAAGCTCTGGGACTGCTCGCCTCCTCATCCTATCAAACCTGTGAAGGGATTCTCCAGCCCGGAGACCGGCTGCTGCTTTATACGGATGGTATTTATGAAATTTTTGCCGGAGAAAAAGAATTTGGCCTGGCCGGTTTCGGCGCGGTGTTGCGGCAACATTTTGCATTGCCCACTCCACAACTTTTGGATCGCGTGCTGGAATCGGCACTGGCTTTCTCAGGCGCGAAGCAATTTGAAGATGATGTATGCCTGTTGGCCGTGCAAACGACGGCAAAGACTTGAATCCAACATTCGCGAATTTCGAGCGCGGGGTGATGGCCAAACCGTGGACACTGCGGCGTTGCAGGCGGCGATTATGAAAGGTCAGCCTCTACAAATCTGTAATCGGCTTATGCCTCGGCACAAGCGCCTTCATCATGGTCCAGGCGATCAAGTAGCTCAGCGCGCAGATGATGAACATGATCAGGTAGGCGGTTTTCGCAGGTAAATGGTCGGTAAGCCAGCCTGGGACTTTTTGAAGGATGACCCCGCCAACACCGCCCGCGGCGGTGCCGAGACCGACAACGCTGCCAACGGCCTTTTTAGGAAACATGTCGGACACCGTAGTGAACAAATTGGCCGACCACGCCTGATGGGCCGTCGTTCCAATGCAGATCATGGCCACGGCAAGGACCGCGGCGGCACTGCCAAAACGGCTCGTGTCTCCAAAATATTGCGTCAGCAAAACCGCCAATGGACAAACCGCGATGATAAACATGGTCGTCAAACGCGCGTTATACACCGTCATTCCACGTTTGATGAGGGCAAATGGAATGCTGCCCCCGCATATGCTGCCGATAATGGATACTCCATAAGCGATAAATGTGGACGCCGACAACTGCTCCGGCTTCATTCCGAATTGCTTGATCAAATAATCCGGCAGCCAAAACAAATAAAACCACCAGATGCCGTCAGTCATGAATTTGCCGGCGAGAAACGCCCATAGCTGCCGGTACTCCAGGAGCTTCCACCATGAAATTTTTTTCGCCTTGTCGCCATTTTTCGCGTCGGCAAGCGTTTCGTCATCAATATGAATGTAATCGTATTCCGCCTTTGACAAGCTCTTGTGTTTGTCCGGCGGGTCGTAGAGCCAGAACCAGAATATCAACCAGATGAGACCGCCGACTCCGCTTATGATAAACGCCATTTTCCATCCGCGGGCGTCTCCGAAATGAGTCAGGCACCAGGGCACGAAAATGGCCGCGATCATCGCCCCCCCGTTTGACCCGGCGTTGAAGATAGCCGTGGCCAGCGCACGCTCGCGTTTGGGAAACCACTCGGCAACTGTCTTGATAGACGCGGGAAAATTGCCCGCTTCGCCCAGGGCAAAAAGGCTGCGTATGATCATGTGCATCCGGACTGCGCTTCCGACGAATGCGTTTAAAAACCCAAAGAGAGACCATGTAATCAGCGCGATGGCGAGCCCAAGCTTTGTCCCGATTTTGTCGATGAACCATCCGGCAAAAATGGTCGCCGCCGCGTAAACGCTTGTGAAGGCCGAGGTTAAATTGGAGTAATCAGTATTCGTCCATCCAAAGCCGCCCGCAGCCGTGGCCGTGCAAAAAAATTCCTTCAGATAGCTGATGACCTGCCGATCCAGGTAATTGACCGTGGTCGAAAAGAAGAGCAGCGCGCAAATAACCCAACGAAAACGGCTTATGGCCGGACTTGGCGAATTTCGCGGATTCACTTCGTGTACCGGCTCTGGTGAATTTTGCGGATTCATTTGGAACAGCCATTGTTTTAACTGAAAAGGCCCAACCCCTCAAGCTGCAAGAACGTTTAGTGCAACTTTTTCATGCTAGTTTGCAAATTAAAGGGCACTATCTCAACAGCTACAGCGTGGTATCATAATGCATATACCTTTTCGAGCATGAGCGTAAACGGACAGACCAACGTAAATGGACAGACCAATGGCCGATTGATGCTGGAAAAACTTTCGTTCGGTGTGGGCGACCGGTTTGGGCGCCAGGCCCAGGCGCAATTGCGCGCCTGCATCATGGCCGCGCAACACGGCGCCGACGTCATCCCGGTCTGGAACAAGTCCAATCGCGAACACGTTATCATCGGTTCCGGGCCGTCCGACGCCCGGAACGCCGCCGAAGCGGCCGTTGGCCATTTGGGGTGGAGACGCGCCTACCACGTGGACGCGGATCACATTCGGCTCAACACCGTGGATCGGTTCATCCCACATTCAGATTTTTACACCATTGACGTGGCAGACACCATTGGCCATGCGGCGGACACAGCCGCCATTCACGACTTTGTGCGCCGGCATGCTGACTTGGCCGGCAAAAACGAAATTCCTGGCATCGCCGAACCGTTCCAAACCACGTCTGCGGACATTGAACGGATTGCCGGAAAATATCTGCTGGCAATCGAGGAGGGAAACCAGATTTACCGGCACATTGCCGCGATGAAGGGAGAAAGTCACTTTATCACAGAAATTTCGATGGACGAGACCGACAGCCCGCAAACGCCCATTGAATTGCTGGTCATACTGGCGGCCATCGCAGACGCGGGAATCCCGATCCAAACCATCGCGCCTAAATTTACCGGCCGCTTCAATAAGGGCGTCGATTACGCCGGGAACGTCGCCCAATTTGAAAAGGAATTTAACGACGATCTTGCGGTTATCCGGTTTGCCGTCGGGCGATATCCCCTGCCCGCAAACCTGAAACTGAGCGTTCACTCGGGCAGCGACAAATTCTCGATCTACGGTCCGATGCGCCGTGCCCTGGAACGTTTCAATGCCGGCTTGCACATCAAAACAGCAGGTACAACCTGGCTCGAAGAAATCATCGGACTGGCAGAATCGGGCGGAGAAGGTCTCGCCCTGGCCAAAGAAATCTACGACGGCGCCCTGGACCATTTGAACGAATTGTGCGCGCCTTACGCGGCGGTGATTGATATTGACCCGGCTAAACTGCCATCCAGGGAAACGGTCAATGGGTGGACGTCCGAACAATTTGTGGCCGCGTTGCGCCACGATCCTAAAAACAGCTCGTATAATCCGCATTTGCGGCAGTTGCTGCACGTGGGCTACAAAATTGCGGCAAAAATGGGCGACCGCTACCTGGACGCCCTGGAGGAAAATGAGCCGTTCGTCTCAAAGAACGTCACGGCAAATCTCTATGAACGGCATCTCAAACCCTTGTTTGTCCGGAATGGAGACTAGGGTTTGCTTCAATCGCAGGCTTGCCAATCAATAGGCCTGAACTAAGCTTTGGCAGTAAGAACGACCATGCCCTTTATTCACGAGGATTTTTTGTTAGGCACAAAAACGGCGCGCCGTCTTTATCACCAATTCGCCGAGAGCGCTCCGATTTTCGATTATCACTGCCATTTGCCCCCGGGCGACCTCGCCCGTAACCGGCGGTTTAACAATCTCTTCGAGATATGGCTTGAGGGCGATCATTATAAATGGCGGGCCATGCGCGCCAATGGCGTGCCCGAAAAATTTTGCACCGGCGACGCCCCGGTTTACGAGAAATTCCTCGCCTGGGCCAAAACCGTTCCCCACACGCTCCGCAACCCGCTGTATCACTGGACCCATCTGGAATTGAAACGCTATTTCGGCATCAGCGAACTGTTGGATGAAAAAAGCGCGAAGAAAATCTGGGACAAAGCCAACGCGCAATTGGCAAAGCCCGCGTTGACAACACGCGGCATTCTCGAGAAATTTAAAGTCAAAGTCGTGTGCACGACCGATGACCCCGTGGATACGCTCTCGGACCACCGGGAATTTGCCCGCTCGGTTCATCCGGCGAAAATGCTTCCTGCATTCCGCCCCGACAACGCGCTGGCTGTCCATTCACCGGGGCCGTTCAACCGCTGGATCGAGCGGCTCGCCGCCGCAAGCAACGTGGACATCAATAGTCTCGGAGCCTTCACGACGGCCCTTAAAAAGCGGCATGATTTCTTCCATTCGCAAGGCTGCCGGTTGTCCGACCACGGCATGAACCATTGTTTCGCCGACTTTTGCCCGGAGAAAACGGCGGCGGCCATCTTCGACAAGGCACGAAGCGGCCAGCCGGCCGGGCTGGAAGAGCACGCACAATTCTCTTCATTTATGATGCTCTTCTTCGGCCATCTTGATGCCAAACGCGGCTGGGTCAAACAATTGCACCTGGGCGCCCTGCGCAATAACAACACACGCCTGATGAAAAAGCTCGGCGCGGACACAGGGTTCGACTCCATCGGTGATTCGCCGCAGGCGCGAACTTTGGCGGCCTTTCTGGATAAACTCGACGCTGAAAACGCCCTCCCAAAAACCATCATTTACAACAATAATCCCGGGGACAATTACGTCTTCGCTTCGATGATTGGCAATTTCCAGGACGGCAGTGTCCCGGGCAAGATACAATTCGGCTCAGCCTGGTGGTTTTTGGACCAAAAAGAGGGCATGGAATGGCAAATCAATGCCCTGTCCAGCCTGGGATTGCTTTCCCGCTTCGTGGGCATGGTCACCGATTCGCGCTCATTTATGTCGTATCCACGCCACGAATATTTTCGGCGCGTCCTTTGCAATTTGCTTGGGCGCGACGTTGAGAACGGCGAGATTCCCAACGACGACGGGATTTTAGGAGAGTTTATCCAAAACATCTGCTTTGGAAACGCCTCCCGGTACTTCGGAATTTAAATTGCCTTTGGCCGTCTTCCGCGCAATGATTTTGCGGCAATGACGCCAGACCAACAAGCCGCGCGGGAAATCTTCCAGAAAATCGCGGAAAACATAGCGCAGGTCATGCGCGGCCAATCTTTCGCCACGCGGAACATGTTGACGGCGCTGGCCAGCGGCGGGCATGTGCTGCTCGAAGACTTTCCCGGCACCGGCAAAACCACGCTGGCCAAGGCGCTGGCCAGGTCCGTTGATGCGTCATTCAAGCGCATTCAGTTTACCCCGGACCTGCTTCCATCCGATATCCTGGGCGTCTCGATATTCAATCAGCGCGAACAGCAATTCCAATTTCATGAAGGCCCCATTTTTACAAACATTTTGCTCGCCGATGAAATCAACCGCGCCTCGCCACGCACACAATCGGCCCTGCTCGAGGCCATGGGCGAAAGTCAGGTGAGCGTGGACGGCGTGCAGCGAAACCTGTCATCGCTCTTTTTTGTCATCGCCACCGAAAATCCAGTCGAATTTCGCGGGACATATCCGTTGCCCGAGGCGCAAATGGACCGATTTGCCATGCAGTTTTCGCTCGGCTACGTGCCGCCCGCCGAGGAAGTGTCCATTCTGGCCGCCCAACAGCACCGCCATCCCCTGGACAAACTCAAACCGTGCGTTTCGCTCGCCGAGGTTCTCGCGCTTAAACGAGCCGTCGAGGACGTGCGGATCAGCGATGAATTGAAACGGTACGCCGTTGACATCGTCGGCGCCACGCGGACATCGCCCGGCGTCCGCCTGGGCGCCAGCGCGCGCGCTTCCATCGCCCTGATGAAATCGGCCCAGGCTCTGGCGCTGTTCGAAAACTTCGACTTCGTCGCGCCGGAGCAAATTCAGGAACTGGCGGTGCCCGTCATCGCGCACAGGTTGGTAATGGAACCCCAGGCGCGGTTTTCGGGCATGACCCCGCGGGCAGTGGTGGCTGACATTTTGAAAAAATTGGCGGTTCCTGCATAGTGTAGAGATGAATTTAAACTATATCTGGCGCGTTGTTTACCGTTTTTACCGCGTCATGTCGTGGCTGATTTATTGGGCCCAGCGCCGCTTTACCATGACCGGCTGGATGGTGCTCGCAGGATTCGTCTGGCTCACGTGCTTTGGCGCGCTCGACACAGAAACATTGACCGCTTATCAGGGCGTCCCGCTATTGCTGTTATTGTTGTCTTCGGCGGTCGTCTTTAGCTGGTTCTTTCGCCTGAAGTTTTCGGCGGTCCGGCGGCTGCCCCGGTTCGGGACTACCGGCCAGCCTTTTGTGTACCGGGTCCGCGTCAAAAACCTGACATCGAAGACCCAAAGAGGGCTGACCCTTTTGGAAAATCCGGCGGATCCGCGCCCCACATTCGAGGAGTGGCTGGCGCGGCAACTCGCTGAAGAAAGGAAAGTGCGCTCCCTCAGATTGAGCCGCCCGCAGCAGCGCTACAATCCATTCCGTGTTGCCACGCTGGAAACCGCCCCTGTTCCGCCAATCCCTCCCGGCGGCGAAGTGGATGTTCAAATCGCTGTTACGCCCTTGCGACGCGGCCTGTTCCGGTTCGAAGGAGTCACTTTGGCTCGGACCGACCCATTCGGCTTGTTTCGCGCCTTTGCCAGGTGCCGCTTGCCCGAAACAATTCTGATCCTGCCCAAACGCTATCCCTTGCCGCCCGTTGTTCTTCCGGGCGCCACACGATTTCAGCAGGGTGGCGTGGCGCTGGCATCCAATGTAGGACAGAGTGATGAATTCGTCTCCTTGCGTGAATACCGCCGCGGAGACCCGCTCCGGCGGATTCACTGGCGTAGTTGGGCGCGCATCGGCAAGCCCATTGTCCGCGAATTCGAAGACGAGTTTTTTTCGCGCTATGCGCTGGTGCTCGACACCTTCAGCGACGAACCGTTCAGCGAACCGTTTGAAGAGGCCGTTTCGGTCGCCTCGTCGTTTGCCTGTGCGATCCGCACGCAGGAATCATTGCTGGATTTGCTCTTTGTGGGCACTCAGGCATATTGTTTTACGACCGGGCGCGGCCTCGCCCACGTCGACCAGATGCTCGAAATTTTGGCATCCGTGCGCGTTTGCACGGACAAATCGTTTGAAACGCTCGAAACATTGGCGCTCAATCATGCCGAGTCTGTGAGCGGGTGTATCTGTGTCTTTCTGGCCTGGGACCTGCCGCGCCGTCGCTTCGTCGAAAAACTTGCCGCGCTCTCCGTGCCCGTTCGCGTTGTCGTTATTTTGGCCGACAAGCCAAAACAGCCGCTCGATCCGGGCCCGCTGCGGGACGCGCCGGAAAATTTTCATACGCTGGTGGCCGGACAAATTGAACAGGGGCTGTCCGAAGTATAAAATGAAAACACCGCCATTCCTGATTGGCGCCACACTGGTCTTCTGGGGCTGGCAGACCGGCTTTCTGCCCATCGGGATTATCATGGCCGTCATTCTCGAAAGCTCGCGCTTCATCGAAACCCGCTGGGAATATACGGACGATGAGTTTGCCCGGATTTGGACGTTTTGCAACCTGCTCCTTCTGGCGGCGTTGATCTTTGCCTTTAACGACAATGGCGGCCCGTCAGATTTCAGCCAGTTATTTGAAAATCTCAATTCCAATTCAGAAAAAGTCGCCGGCACGGCCAGCAACATGACCGCCGACGCGGTCATCCGATGGCTGCCCATGATTTTCTTTCTATTCGTGGTCGCCCAGACCTTTAGCCCGGCCGACGGCATACCGCTCGAAGCTGTGTTCTTTTTGCTCCGCAGCCGCCTCAAGAGAGCCAGGAAAAGAGGCCAGCCGACACCGCCATCCCGGCGATTTAACGCCCTGTATCCCTATTTCGCGCTCTGCCTTTTTTCGGCCACAGGCCATACCGTTCAAAATGATTCCTTTTATTACGGCCTTTCCATTCTGCTGGCATGGGCGTTGTGGTCGCAACGCTCACGACGATACGGCCTTCTCGTATGGGCTTCCATGATGGCCATTGCCGTCACCGCCGGCTATTTGGGACAAAAGGCTTTTGGCCAATTGTCGCGCCTGGCCGAAGAATACGATCCTCAATTGCTGTCGTACTTCATGCGTTCATTCACCGACCCTCGAAGAAGCCGCACAAGTATCGGCGACGTCGGCAAAATTCAATTGTCCGGCAAGATTGTAGTGCGTCTGCAACCCCTGAATAAGTCGCCCGTGCCGGTCTACCTGCGCGAAGCCAGCTATCGAATACTGAGAAACGCGCCCGGCAGCAGTTACAAAAAGAGATCTCCTGAACTCGAATGGGATACCGGCATTACAAATAATATGAACGCCGACCCGGTGTCCGAGACACCAAACGGGAGCGGCATCTTCCCGCTCCACCCCGGTGGACCCGGCAACCGGTCTGCCGTCACGATCGCATGCTACCTCGATGGCGTTAATGCCGAAGATAAATATGCCGACGGCATCCTTCCGCTTCCCCCGGATTGCAATCGCCTCGAAAATTCCCGCGCTTACTTCGTGTATCGGAATAATTTGGGCACTGTGCTCGCCGAAGGCCCCCGATTGATGATCTTCGACGCCTGTTACGGTTCAGACATGATCGCGGATGCGCCGCCAAACGCCGATGAATACACGCCAAATGAGGACCTCTACGTGCCCAGCAACGAAGTTCCGGCCATCAAACAAATCGCTTCAAGCCTGAATGTGGCCGGTCAGGATGAGGACCATATCCTGTTGGCCGTTGGCAAATTCTTCGCGGACAATTTTACATACAGCCTCTGGCAGGGACCAGACGAGGACCTCACCGACACCAATACCGCCCTGTCCCGGTTCCTTCTGGAAACGCGCAGTGGACATTGCGAATATTTCGCCACCGCCACTGTCCTCTTGTTGCGAGAGTTGGGTATCCCTGCCAGATACGCTGTGGGCTATTACGTTCATGAACCCTCCGGTGATGGTTATATCGTCCGTGAGCGCGACGCGCATGCCTGGTGCCTGGTGTGGAACCCGAAAAAACATAGTTGGGAAAACTTTGACACCACCCCGCCGGATTGGATTGCGGAAGGGGAAAAACATGCCTCGCCGTTTGAATTTTTGTCCGATTTCCAGTCCTGGCTGCAGTATGAGATTTTAAAATTTTTTGATTACAGCCACGATAGCATCCGCAATTATATCTTTTGGGCCTTGATACCCGCCCTGGCCTTTCTCCTGTACAGGATTTTCCGCGGCAGCCGCCGCCATAAAAAAGGCCGGGACCAAACCGACCGGTCCCAGTGGCCCGGACTGGATTCGGAGTTTTATCAGCTTGAACAAAAACTGCGGCGCAACGGCCTGCTGCGGGCGCCGGACGAACCACTGTCGGCCTGGCTCCAGAGGGCCACAAACGACCCTCTGTTGGCGGGACTAAAACAGCCGCTGGAAAAAATTCTGATGCTACATTATCGCTATCGCTTTGATCCCCGGGGCTTGACCCAATCGGAACGGCAGGCATTGCGCCGGGAAGTCGAAGTCTGCCTCTCGCGCGCATCGCCCGCTAAATAGGCCATTCCACCAGCCCGGTCGGCGCTCGGCGCTCTGGGTGAAACTTTCGTGAATCCCAATTTCCCGATGCCCCGCTTACAGTCTCGATTTGCCGGCAGCCTTGGCTTTCGCCCACCTGGCCCGTGCCGCCGCGGCGATCTTGGCTTTGGCCGCGGGACTTAACGCGCGGCGAGGTTTTGAAGCGCCTCTTGCGGCAATACTTTTGACGGTCCGGCCGGAGTTGTACTCAGCCCATCGCCTCCTTTGCGCCTCGGCAATCCGTGCCCGGCCCGCCGCGCTGATTCTAACCACCCTCTTCCCCGGAGCGCGGCCACCCAGAACGCGGCTAAGTTCGTATTGCAACGAATCCATTTTCTCTTTGATATCTGCGATACGACGCAATTGTTCAGTAGACAGATTTAATAGGTCAGTCATATCAACACAATGGCTTTCACCCTCTTTTTTGGCAAGACACATTTTTACTTATTCTGAATACGGCACATATTTCTGGTTCGTCTCTAATTTTCAATCCATAATTCACGAATGCAGCAGTCGCCGCTAAGTTCTTCGATGGACCGGTTTCTGGCTGCCTTGCCGCGTAACATCATCGGCGCCTTTAGTGGCTGGAAGATAACCCTTCACCTCGTTGCGGTTGTCCTTACCCTGATTCTCGTTACTTCAGGATTTGATTGGTTCTATTTTCGAACCACCATGACCATTCATTGGTTCTCGGACTTCGCCGCCGGAGTGCTCATTGGCACAGCCATCGGAATGACCGTCGGAAAAAGCTTTGCCCAGGAATAACCGAAGATCGCCGAGTCCTGCTTGACGCAACACGCAACACGCAACACGCCTCCAAAGACGCTATTCACACACTTCCCACCAATCCACCAATCAATTATTACCCCCGCCATCCTCAATCCTCTATCCTCGTCCCCATTCCACATTTCACTCGTGGCACTCACGGCGCTCATAGCACTGAATCTATCCCCGCTCCTCCTCCAGGTTGAGAAAATGATATTCAAAATAACCGGCCAGCCGCATGAAGTGGTAATACTTGAATTTTTCTTTGCTCAAACCAAAGATATTCACATCGGGCTCCTCCGGCTCCCCAAGGATTCGCCAGCTTTCCACACGAATATCATTCAGGATTTGCAACATCGTTTCCCGGGCCCCCAGGCTGAGACGAAAAAACTGTTTGCCGTCCAATGTCCTGAATTTTTCCGGCAGCATCAGGCTGCGCGCCTTGCGTTTCAATTCTTTCCGATGCGCCCGCAGGGATTCGTTCACCAGTTTTTCACGTTCAACCGCATTTGCGCCGCAATCCGTTTTCGAAACGTCCACAGGCGAGAACGCCGTTAATGGAAATTGCTTTACAAGAAAACGCAGAGAATCGGCGTCCTCCCGGTCTAGCTCATACTGGAACCCCTTTTGGGTCTGTTTCACCAATTTCATTCCGCCGGTTCCATGGTGGCCTGCAATTTGTAGCTTTGCAATTGCTGAACGTAAAATTCCGCTTTCTCGGCGCCTTCCCTTACCAGGACGCTTTTGCCTTTTTCATGGACTTCCATCATGTGCTTTTCAGCCTTTTGACGTTCCCACCCGAAAATTTTCATAAATACGTGGGTGACGTAAACCATGAAATTTACCGGGTCATTCCAACAGACAACGTAATAAGTCGGCGCTAACCGGTCGTCAGAACGGGTATCACCTTTAACGGTCCGCCCTGGAACCGCAAATGGTTCGGTCAAAGATGGCATGGCGTTTTTCGAGGTTTCAGTGCCTATAAATTCCTACCCCGTAAAATTTAAATTGGCAAATGAAATTGCGCAACAACATCGTTAAAGTCTTCAAACATCGGAGCGGTTTTGCGTCGGGGCCGCTTCAACGCTCTTGCCGCGCCGAAGCCGGGCGAAGGCGGGTCAACGCTTCAACCTCAAAAATGCGCCTTCCAGAATGGAAAAGGAATAAATTCGTTGATTTTATCGGCTTAAAAGCGATTTTTGGCTTGGTGTCAATAACCTCACTAAATGTGAACTTATTGACACCGACGCAAATGAGCGATTTTGCGCG
>DATJTK010000139.1:0-35155 GCA_035503455.1 Candidatus Sulfotelmatobacter sp.
GAAACGTCCGCGACCGAAACCGGAGCGGCAGGAACTTCATTAGTGACAGCTTCGGCAACAACCGGAGTTTCGTTGGTGGAAACGGCCACAGCGGGAGCCGCAGGAGCTACATTCGCGGAAACGTCGACGGTCGAGGTGGGAACAGCCGGGGCCTCATTCGTTGAGGCGACGGCAACCTGGGTTGAAGAAACTTCATTGGTTGAAACAGCAACGGTCGCAGCCTCGTTAGTCGAAATTTCAGCAGGAGGAGATTGATTCGTTGAAACGTCCGCGACCGAAACAGGAGCGGTCGGAACTTCATTAGTGGCAGTTTCGGCTACAACCGGAGTTTCGTTGGTGGAAACGGCCACAGCCGGAGTTGCAGGCGCTTCATTCGTGGAAACGTCAACAGTCAAAGCAGGAACAGCCGGAGTCTCATTCGTTGAAGCAACAGCAACCGGAGTCGCAGAAACTTCATTTGTCGGAGCAACAACAGTCGTAGTCTCGTTAGTCGAAATTTCAGCAACCGGAGATTGGTTCGTTGAAACGTCCGCGACCGAAACCGGAGCGGTCGGACCTTCATTAGTGGCAGTTTCAGCAACAACCGGAGCTTCGTTCGTGGAGACGGCCACAGCCGAAGTTGCAGGCGCTACATTCGTGGAAGCGTCGGCAGTCGAAGCCGTAACCGTTGGAGCCTCATTGGTCGAAACCACAGCAACGTCGGTCGCCACATTCGTGGAGGTATCAGTAATGGAAACGGGTCCCGTCGAAATCGCGTTAGTTGAAATGTCACCCGTAACCGCGGCAACCAAAGCACTCATCGTGTTTGTAGAGATCGTGCTGGTTGAGTCGGGTTGCGCCGCGGCGAATCCATCCGATTTTTTTTCCGACGCCGCAGGGGCCGCCGGGGCGGAGCCTGTTAACGCGCTTTTGGACGCACAGCCGGAAACTACGCCTGCGGCAAGGGCGGCGCACAAACCAAAATAGATTGTGGTTTTCGCGGAAAGATTTTCCCGGGTGGAAGACAGGGTAATCGTATGCTGCCCCACCAGGTGAATGCCTGGGCGGTTTTTACGTCGACTGTTTTTTTTCATGCTCGTGCTCAGAGTTATCCGGAATACACAAAACCGTGATATTGGCGGCGCCGTCGCGGATAAGCCCCGGACAAAATCAGCAGCCGCCATGCCAGTTCCTTCGCCGCAAGCACAACCACGGATGAGAAAATCGGATGCAAAATCTTCAATAAGATCAGGCATCATCATGGCACCACATGCAGCGCGACGAATGGTCCATCCACTTCAACGTATCCCATGACGGCACACGCTCTCACGGCCCGCCCTCCGTAGCTCCTGAGCGAAGGAGGGTCTCGCGTTTTTTCCATGCAATATCGCCCGCCACGAACCGTATAGGCCATTGAAGCCGCATGGCGAATTGCCGCGGCGAAACTTTTAAACAAATTGAGTGTTATGAATATTCAACCGATACGGAAAACGCTGCTGCTGGCGATTGGCGGCGTGTTCGTCTGGTGGGCATGGAAGTCGCCCGCGCAGGATGTTTCAAGCGCAAATGCAAATGCCGCAATGCAGATGCCTTATAGCGTGAACCAGGTCCTGGAACTGGAACAGGCAAAAATTGGCGATGCCACGATCATCGCGTATATCAAGAGTTCCGGGACATCCTTTAATTTAAATGCCGCGCAAATCGTCTTTTTGCGGCAACAAGGCCTGTCCGACGCGGTCATTACGACAATGCTGACCCAGTCGAGGCCAAATGTGGCGGGAGCCGCAAGCGCGCAACCGGACCCGGAACCGCAGGCGCCGCAGCAGTATGCGGAAACGCCAGCCGCGAACACGACCGATCCGTCGATGATTTCGCAGCCGCCGGTCACGTACGTCCAAACGGCGACTGCGCCGGCACCGTATTACTCGTATTACCCGTATTATGGTTATTCCGGCTACTACGGTTATTACAGCTGGCCGAGACTTTGGTTTCCGTGGCCGTTTGGCTGGGCCTGGTATGGCGGCGCATGGCACTGGGGGTGGGGAGGGGGTGGGGAGGAGGCTGGCACGGTGGTTCGGTGGGTTGGCATGGGTCCTGGGGTGGAGGGTGGCACGGTGGAGGCGGTTGGCATGGAGGCGGTGGCTGGCACCGCTGATTGAGAAGTTTTGTAGCGCGAGATCCCCAACATCAACCTCGCGCTGCCCGAGACGCCGCTCTGTTCGAGGAAAACAGGGCGGCGTCTTTTTTTAATTAAAAAGGAAAAAGGAAAAAGTGAGAGAACGCGCCCTGATCGTACAGCGTCATTCGCCGCACAATTGTCTAACCACCGGACGACTATTCTCCCTCTCCTTGGGGAGAGGGCCGGGGTGAGGTTCTTTCCTTCGATGTTGGGAGTTCGATGTTCGATGTTCGATGTTCGATGTTTCCCTCTAATTCACGCAAACCGGCTTGCCGATGAAGATGCCTTGTCCCATCCTCAGTTCATGTCCGAACGCGCGGTTTCCAATTTGAATAAACCGGACGCGGCGCTGGAAATGACGCTGCGTCCGTCTCTGTTTTCCGAGTTCACAGGCCAGCCCAAAGTCAAGGAACGCCTCGAAATCGCCGTGGCCGCAGCCAGAAAACGCAAGGAGCCGCTCGACCATATTCTATTGAACGGCCCGCCGGGACTGGGCAAAACCACGCTGGCCAATATCCTGGCCAAGGCGATGGGCGCAAATCTCAAAAGCACAAGCGGCCCAACCATCGAAAAAGCCGGTGACCTGGCCGGACTGCTCACCAATCTTGAAGAAGGCGATGTCCTGTTCATCGACGAAATTCATCGGTTGCAGAAGACGATCGAAGAATATCTCTATCCCGCGATGGAGGATTTCAAGCTCGATATCATCATTGACCAGGGTCCCAACGCGCGCAGCGTGCGCCTGAATCTTCCGCGGTTCACACTCATCGGCGCCACGACGCGTAGCGGGCTGTTGAGCGCGCCGTTGCTGACGCGATTTGCCGTTCGTGAGCGGCTGGATTATTACACCGCTGAAGACCTGGAAAAAATCGTGCTGCGCTCGGCGAATTTATTGAACGTCCAAATCGAACCATCCGGCGCGCATGAAATCGCCAGGCGAAGCCGGGGGACGCCGCGCATCGCCAATAATTTACTGCGGCGTGTCCGCGATTATGCCGAGGTGCGGCATGACGGAAAAATCACGGCGCCGGTCGCTGACAAAGCGCTGGCCATGCTGGAGATTGACCAGAACGGACTCGACGAAATGGACAAACGGATTCTGGAAACCATCGTCGTAAAATTCGGGGGCGGACCCGTGGGCGTCAATTCACTGGCCGTAGCCGTGGGCGAAGAACCGGACACGATCGAGGAAGTCTACGAACCGTATTTGATCATGGAGGGATACCTGAACCGCACGCCGCAAGGACGCGTTGCAACCGAGTTAGGGTTCAAGAAACTCGGAATAAAGGCCGTGACTGGCGGACAGCAGAGACTATTCTAACAGGATTTTTATGACCCAATCATCACCCGCATATCAAGCCGGCGTCATCGCCGGAATCATCATTTTTTTCTCGCTCGTTCTCGGCCTGATGGTTTTTTTTGTCGTCTCGCTGGTTAAGGCGACCACGACTCGTCGCCCGGGCTGGATCGTCGCTGCGTCCCTTTCCGGCGTGCCGTTCGCCCTGTTTTTGGTGTTCATGGTCTTTGCATTTGTCGCCGGCTTCAAGCGCGGCTTGAATCGCTCCTCTGAAATCAGCGCCGCCCGCCGCGGTGAACCCTCCCAACTCCTGACAGCCGACATGACACCAATATCCGGCAATGCGTTGCCTTACCAAATTTCACTTCCATCGATCGACGAATGGCAAAAGAAGACGTCGTTGCGGCAATATGATAATCTATTTGTTTATCACGATAGCGCCTACCTTGGAATTATTGCCGAAGGCGTCGGGCTGGGCACCCCTCAACACATCTGTGACATCTCACAAAAACATTTCAAGGAAAAGGCTGCCGAATGTACTTTCACAGATGTTCAGCCAATCGACATTGATTCACACTCCTGGCTGACCTATGACGTGGACGCAACCATCAGCTATGCCCATATCAAATATCGCGTCTACGTCTATGCCGACGCCAACTATACCATTCAAATTTTGGCGTGGAGCGGAGGCGCTCTTTTTGACCATAACGCGCCGGTCTTCGACCGAATCGCCAAATCCTTCAAATTGCCGCAGTGAGGATCGTTGAAGCGTTAGGAGACGGTGTGGAAGCTGCTATTAATTGGCCGAAAATGAAGGAAACCGACAAACTAGTTGACTCGAAACAGGCCTTCGCCTGGAAAGCAGTCTGGTTCAGCTTTTACGCTCCTCCGGCCAGCGCGCTGGCTGTTTACGCGTCGTTTTCCTTCTTGAACCATTCCTGTTCGAATGAAACCTACGCTTCCGCCGGAAGATTGATTCTTGCGGGCGCTTTAATTGTCCAAATTGTGAGTTTAATCATGGGATTCGTGGGCAACCTGATCGCCGAGAGCGCCCTGGCAAAAGGAATCGCTTTTATTGGTCTTTTGTTTTCCGTGGGCATTGGATTTGTAACTCTGATTGTCCTGTGCTTACTGTCGGGGGCCCCATTCTGGAGCGGGTGTTAGCAGGGCGTTGAAACTCCAACCGTGAGTAAGAGAGGGTATGAGGTGGAAAAAGGGTTAACAAACCATTAACAAAGGGTTAACAGGGGGTTAACACAGATACCAAGTTTTTGAATGTAATCAATTTAAGTGTTAACCGGGCGGCGTCAAAATAATCATGCCTGAAACAACCGATATCCAACGCTCAATTCCGTAAGAATCAATTCGGGCTGTTCCGGATTTTTTCAATTTTCTCCCTCAAATGCGCGATATACACGCGCAAGTAATGGGTGTCGTTGTCGTGACCGTTGATCTCCATTTCCGTGAACAATTTGAAAAACAAAAGAGGGGAATGATCCTCCCAATGCCAATATCATCACGCCTCAACAGGCGATGTGCGACAAATGGGCGTCTCCCGTTGGGACCCTGGCAGAAAATAATCCCGGCGACCTGGGCTGGCTCGAACTGCATGCCACCAGCCATCAATGAAGCGGCTTTGGAAATTGATGGTGGAATTATTAATGATCGCTTGCAAAAGGTTTGGCGCATTAGGAAAATCGGGAAGACGGTCCGTGCTGTACGCGGGCCAAGCCATACAGCAATTATCAGGTTCAAAAAATAGATTGAGCGGCATATGTGCCGGTTATTGTTTGGGATCTTTTCCTTGTTTTCGTGCGCAGGGGCGTTAGCAGACACGAATGAAGTGTCGCTGGCGGATTACAAGCCGTATTATAATGGGAAGCCCTGGCCCCGCTGGCCCATGATTGCCTATGTCGAAACGGCATCGAACATTTGGGTACACCCAACCGATCCAACTCGTTTTCCAACTGTACAGGAGGCATGCGATTCTAATTCCGACTTTGCCACGGTCATTCTTCGGCTCCCCGACGGAACCGCTTATAAAACGTATAGTTGGAACACACCTGTCCTCGGTTTTTCCTACGTTTATTCGGGGGACATTAACGGCGACGGAAAACCGGATTTCGTCGCTGTCCAGTACAGCGGCGGTTGCGGTCTTGCTGCGGAATATTGCACGGGGGTTTTCGCATTTTCGGATGGAGACGGAAATGGAAACGGTTACAAATTTACGCGAATACGAACCATGGATCTCACCGCGGCTGACCTTGTGATTGACCCGGCAACGAAGCAGTTTCGTCTAGTTCAGACCTCGTTCAGGGGAGCAACGTCGATTGATGGCCGAAACCACAATTTTTGGGTGCATCGCTTTTATATTTGGAATGGAAACTCCTTTATAACTGATTCAACTCTTCCCCCCGTCTGGATTATGTATTTATACCGTCCGAATCATGAGCCCACAAAAATGTTGACGCCCGAACTAAAACAGAAAGCCTGGGACGAGGACCCGGAATTGGACAACATTGAGTGGTAGTGAAAGTCCGGGTCTTCAAGGGCACGGGGTCACAGAACCTTATTCTTTTGGTCTCTGATACCACTCGATCTCCTTTTGCTCTTGGAGCTCCGCTGTGTAGCCGAGTAGCTTCCACCGCTCTCGCATATCTGTATGCGCACCGGCAGTGTAGTAAATCTCCACGATATTGATACTGTCTGGCGCCATCCTAACCAAGTACCCTGCGCCGCCGTCAACCTTCTCTAAAATCTCTGGCCCGTAGACGCTCCCTGCGACGTAAACAACGTAGTCAAAATATGAAATGACCATGTGTTTTTCATGGGGGTCGTAATACGCGAGACGCCGAACCTCCAGCGAATGCGTCTCTTCTCCAGCTTGTGTCACGCCTTGAAAGGACACGTGTGCTCCAGCCTCAGGCGGAAGTAATACGGGTTGGTGCCTCAGTTCCATTGTCGAGCATCCGACGGCGAATAGAAAGCCCAAGATAATACAGAAATAGGCTGCGACTCGGCGGCTCAAGAGTCTATGACGGGATGCATTTGACAGATGGTTCATTCCCCAGATTTCCCGCATTGTCAAGTGGCTTGGGCATCTTGTCAATCCGCCAGCTATAGTCCTGACCGCCGCCATTTCTATAACAACCACTTTCCCCAAACTCATCCCCCGATTATCTTAACCAGAACCCGCTTGCGCCTGCGCCCGTCAAATTCCCCATAAAAAATCTGCTCCCAGGGACCGAAATCGAGTTTGCCCTTCGTAATCGCCACGACGACTTCGCGCCCCATGACCTGGCGTTTTAAGTGCGCGTCGGCGTTGTCTTCGCCGGTCAGGTTATGGCGGTACTGAGAGACCGGTTCGTGCGGCGCGAGTTTTTCGAGCCAGGTTTCATAATCATTGAGCAGGCCGTCCTCGGCGTCGTTGATGAAGACAGAGGCGGTGATGTGCATGGCGTTGACGAGGCAAAGGCCTTCCTGCACGCCGCTTTTGGTGACGAGCGCCGCGATTGTGCCGGTGATATTCACGAACCCGCGCCGCCCCGGCACTTCAAACGTGAGATATTCGGTCAACGATTTCATCGCTGCTCCAGCGGCCCCGGATTTTCTTTCAACCATAGTTTGGTTCTCCTGTAATCCGGATAGACTCGCCTAACTTCCTTCCAAAATCGAGCGGAATGATTCATCTGCGCCCGTGCATATTTTGCGCGTCATCGCGCCGCCTGGGCGTTCATCGGCGGTTGCCAGCTGCCTCCGAGCGCTTTCACCAGCGTGACGGCCGCGACGAACTGCTGGCCGCGCAGTTGCACGGTGCTGAATTCGATGGTCAACTCGGTGGTCTCAGCGGTCGCCACTTCGAGATATGTCACCAACCCATCCTGGTAACGGTCGTTGGCTGCGTTCAGTTGCCGTCGCGCGGCCATCAAAGCCCGGCTTTGTATTGCGTACTGGCTGGCCAGAAGATTCTGGGCGGCGAGGTTGTCTTCGACATCCTGAAAGGCGGCCAGAACGGTTTGCCGGTAGTTGTCGATGATTTCCTGATAAGTGGCCTGCGCCAGATGCAGGTTTGCGCGGAGTCTGCCGCCTTCAAACAGCGGCGCGTTCACCGTGGGTCCCACTGCCCAAAATCGACTGGGCCAGTACAAGAAGGTGCCGACGCTAAGGCTCTCGAAACCGGCGAGCCCGTTCAATTGGACCGAGGGGAAAAAGGCCGCCCGGGCCACGCCGATTTCGGCGTTTGCCGCCGCCATATGGCGTTCAGCGGCCGAAATATCAGGCCTGCGCTCCAGCAATTCCGAGGGCAGTCCAGGCGGAATCACAGGAGGCGCGCCGGAAAGGACACGCACCGGGAGCCGGAAAGTAGAGGCTGGTTGTCCGACCAATAGCGCCAGGGCGTGCTCAAAGCGCGCGCGATCCAGCGCCACAACGGGTACCTGGGCCTCCGTGTTTTCGAGCACGGTCTGCGCCTGGGCGACTTCCAGTTCGTTGCCCAATCCGCCGGCAAAACGGTTGGTCGTCAAGTTGTACGATTTGCTGAACACCGAAACGCTCGAAGTGAGGACCGCTTGCTCTGCATCCAGGGCGCGCAGGCTGAAATAATCCACAGCCACGTCGGCCTGGATTTCCAGCTGCAGGGTCCCAAGGTCATCGGCGGTGGCCTGAAACTGAGCCCGGGAGGACTCCACGCTGCGCCGCACGAGGCCCCAGAGATCCACTTCGTAACCCAGATCAAGCCCCGTAATAAAGTCATTGTAGGTGGTCGGATGGCCGATCGGCAACCCGGTTGCGATGCGGGGTCTATTGGGCGATATGCGGTTGTGCTCAAACGACGCCGGGAGCGACAGGTCGGGGAAGAGTCCCGACCTGGTCTGAGCCACGGTGTCCCGCGCCTCGAAAAAACGTTGCACGGCCGCCTCGAGCTGCTGATTGGACGCAAGGGCCTGCTCTTCGAGGGAATTGAGTTCTGGATCGCCAAACATTTCCCACCAGTTGCCCCTGGGAAGCTGGGCGCGTGGTTGCGCCACCTTCCAAATGCCCGCGGCTCCGGCAAATTGTGCCGGAACAGCCGTGGGCGCGGGCCGAACGTAATTCGGCCCAACGGCGCATCCCTGGAGAACAGCCAAAGCTATACCCGCAATGGCGAGTCGTGAAATGGCTGATCGAATCAGCATATTATTTCTGTGACGTGTTTTGTGTTTGCGTTTGGACTTGCACTTGCGAGCCGTTCATCAGTGAATCGGGTGGATTTACAACCACGCGGTCAGACGTTATAACGCCACCCAGGATATTGATCGTCTGTCCAAAATCGCGTCCAACCTGGATGGAACGCAGTTCCACCGTGCTGTCCGGGCGTACGACGGCCACTTGCAGTCCCTGGGCTCTGAATATCAAGGTGTTCGACGGCAGGCTCAAAACATGTTCGGGTCCCACTTGTTTCAGATTTACCTGGCCGAAGCTGTAAGGCAACAGTTGGTGCTGCGAGTTGTCCAATTCGAGTTCGACAAGCAACGTTCGCGAAGTGCCGGAGATGGATTCGGACGACGTTATGACCGTCGCGGTGAAACTTTTGCCCGGCGCAACCGGAGTAGTCAGCGTCCCCGTCTGGCCGGGAGCGACGGCTGAAGCGAACGTTTCCGGCACGCGAACATAGACACGCAATTTGTCCGTTTGCGCAATATGGAACAATTGCTTTCCACCGGCGCCCGCAACGATGAGGTCACCGTTGTCTACATTGCGCACGGTAATCGTGCCCTTAAAAGGCGCCACAACCCGCTCAAACGAAACCAATTGTTCCAGCCCCCGCACTTTGGAGAGATCCGCCTGGACGCTGGCCGCGGCAATTTCACGACCGGCGGATTTTTCGGCGGCTTCCTGTTTGGAGACGGAGGCCGTTTTCAATAATAGCTGGTAGCGTTTATCGGTAATTTCGGCGAGTTCAAGATTGGCCTGGGCGAGGACAAGTTCCGCTTTGGCCTGATCGAGTTGTTGGTCCAAATCCGGAGATTCAATTTCGGCCAGCAATTGGCCGGCCTGGACGTGAGCGCCAATATCAACAAGCCAGTCTTTCAAATAACCGCTTGCCTGCGCGTAAATGGACGCCTCGAGCCAGGGACGAATCTCCGCCGGGAGAATAAGCCCCGCGGTATTGGTTGTCCACACCGGGGAAACCACGGACACAACCGGAATGGCCATCTCCATTTCAGTTGAAATCGCTTTGCGATGTTCCAGCCAGCGTGGAATGAAACCCACGATCAGCCCGATAACTATCACGATTCCCAACAAGAGCAAAAACCTGCGCTTGGGTCCGGGATTTCGAGCAGATTGTTCAACCGGATTCTCTCGCGGTTGAGGGGCCGGAAAGGGTTCCTTGTTGTCAGCATTGTTCATGGAAAATTTATTTGGTGAGTGATGTTAGCCGCTGAACCGTGAATCCATTCATGGATGGTCGTGAAAACGACCGGAACAAACAGCAACGTGGCAAAGGTTGCGACGGCCAGCCCGCCAATCACCGCCCGGCCCAGCGGCGCGTTTTGCTCCCCGCCTTCGCCAAGGCCCAAAGCCATTGGAATCATGCCGATGATCATGGCAAGCGCCGTCATCATGACCGGGCGCAATCGCGCGGCGCCGGCTTCCAATGCCGCTTGTTGCGGCGGCAACCCATTCTGCAAACCGCGGCGTGCGAAGGTCACGACCAGAACCGAATTGGCCGTGCCTACGCCCAGGGACATGATGGTTCCCATCATGGCTGGAACGCTCAAGGTTAACCCGGTGAGATAGATCGCCCACATACAGCCCGCCAACGCACCGGTCACGGCGGTGAGAATGATAAACGGGTCCAGCCAACTCTGGAAATTAATCACCAGCAGCAGGTAGATAAGCAAAATTGCGCCTACGAAGCCTATCTCCAGTCCCCGAAAACTGGAGCGCATCGTATCGGCCTGGCCTCGCACCGTGATTGAACTGCCGTGGGGCAGGGATTTTCGTTCTTTGGCAACGATTAAATCGAGGCTCTTGAGGACGCTGCCCAGATCCCGATGGTCAACGGCGCCATAGATGTCCAATACCGGAACCAGGTTATAATGCGAATAAATCGCCTGGCTGTTTGTCCGCCAATAATGAGCGAGATTTCCCAGCAACTGTTCGTTCCCGGTGCCGGGAACACCGGCGCTGACCGGCATGGAATTCAAATCGGCGATGGAAGTCATCTTGTATTGGGGCACCTGGATGTTGAGCAGATATTGGACGCCTACGTAGGGATCGAGCCAAAATGTTGGCTGGACTTGCGTACTGCCGCTTAAATTCAGCAGGACGGAGCCGGCAATATCCTTTTCCGAAAGACCCACTTCGGATGCGGTGGTCCGGTCAATGGCGAACTCGAAGCGCGGCAAATCCGCGGGCTGCTGTATCCGGCTGTCCACTACACCGGGAACATGGGAAATTTTGTCCGCAATATCCGCGGCGATTTGATGGTTTGCGGGGAGATTTCGCCCAAGCACTTCGATATCCAACGGCGCCGGCAAGCCAAAGTTGATGGTCTGGCTGATAATATCCGCCGGAAGAAAATAGAAGGTGACGCCGGGAAATTTATGGTGCAGCAACAATCGCAACTGCCGCACGTAATCGGCCGTCGGTCTGTGGCCCGGATTAAGCGAGACGATAATATCCGCGTCGGCGGTTCCGGCTGTACCGCTGTTATTATAACTGAGATTGATGCCGGAAACCGGGAGGCCAATGTTGTCGACAATACCCTGCATCTGCCGGGGCGGGACGACCTGCCGGATTACATCTTCAACCCGGTCAATCAAAACCGCGGTCTCTTCGATCCTGGTGCCGGTGCTCGCGCGAACGTGCAACTCAAAGATGCCGGCATCTACACTGGGGAAAAAATCCTGGCCGATAAAGATAACGAGGATCGTTGAACCTATGCAAAACGACAGGAAACCACCGGCAAATCGAGCCCGCCGGACCAGCACCGTTGCCAATAACGCGCGATAGGATTCACGGAGACGGTCAAAAGATTTTTCAAATCGTTTTTGGAAACTGATTGCATGCCCGACCCATTTGCGAGGATTGGTCGAGGAAGAACGCTCCTCGCCGCGAGCAAGCCACATGATCAATGTTGGCACCAACGTGCGGGACCATATATATGACGCCAGCACCGCGAAGACGACTGCTTCTGCCAACGGCACAAACAAAAAGCGCGCTACGCCGGAAAGAAAGAACATCGGCACAAAAACGATGCAGATGCACACGCTGGAAACCATCGCCGGGAGGGCGATTTCACCTGCGCCCGTCAGGATGGCGTCTTTCAGCGGTTCTCCCATGTGCAGATGCCGTTCAACGTTTTCGATGGTTACCGTTGCGTCATCCACGAGAATACCGACGGAGAGGGCGAGCCCGCCGAGGGTCATTAAATTAATCGTCTCGCCCAGTGCACTGAGAATGGCCAACGAGGTAAGAACAGACAGAGGAATGGATATGGCGACAATAAGAGTATTGCGCCAGGAACCGAGAAACAACAGGATCATCGTGGCTGTCAGCGCCGCGGCGATGACTCCTTCCCGCGCGACACCGGTGACGGCGGCCTTCACGAAGAGCGATTGATCGCCAAATAGCTTCACTTGCACGTCTTGGGTAACTGTCCGGAGAACGTTTGCCATGGCGGCTTTGACTCCGCTGGCGACCTGGAGGGTCGAGGCGTTCCCGGTTTTCAACACGCTGATGAGCACGCTGTTGACGCCATCCAACCGCACCATGTTTTGCTGCGGCATGTAACCGTCGTGGACCTCGGCGACATCACGGATGTAGATGACCGTTCCATTAACGGTTTTTATCGGCAGATTATTGATCCGATCGATGAGCTGCGGGCTTGTGTTGAGGTCTATGGGATATTCGTTGTCGCCAATTTTGGCTGTGCCACTGGGATAGACCAGGTTCTGCGACGTCAGGGCACTCGCGACATCCTGTTCTGAAAGGTTCTGAGATTCCAGGGCCCTAAGAATCAAATCCACCGCGACAACGCGGACTTTTCCGCCATACGGCAGCGGTACGCCGGCGCCCGGCACGCTGATAAGGCCGACCCGGATCGTATTGAGCGCGATATCGTAAATTTGCTGTTCGGACAGGGTAGAACCGCCGATGCCAAACTGGAGGATGGGAACCGTCGAAGCGCTGTACTGGATAATCAGTGGCGGCGTTGTTCCCGGAGGCATCTGCTTAAGGATGGATTGTGATTGGGCTGTAACCTGGGCCAAAGCGCTATTGATCGAAGCGCCAGGCTGGAAGAAAATTTTTACGACACCCACGCTGTCATACGAAGTGGATTCAATATGTTCAATATTATTGACGGTGGTCGTCAGGGCGCGTTCATCAGGGTAAACGATGCGTTGTTCCACGTCCTCGGCCGTCAGACCCGTGTATTGCCAAATGACGCTGACGACGGGAATATTGATGGCGGGGAAAATATCGGTGGGAGTTTTAATCAGTACGAGCGGAGTGACCAACAGCAGCAACAAAGCTGCAACAACAAACGTATAGGGGCGACGCAGAGCAAGGCTTATGATCCACATATCTTTCCCTCTCCTTTGGCGTTACCACTTTACGCCGCACGAAAACGGCCAGCAAATTATAATATCAGCGATTTTTCAAATCCGATGAATCCTTGTCACGGCCGGGTTGTTCATGAGGAAGGTTCCTTCCAAATGCTTCGAGCAGGGAATTCACAAGGACTAAACCCCGCCGAAAGTCGCGGCTCCCAAATTGTTTCAGGATTGTCCAGAATCCCGGTGGTTTAGCTTCGTGCGCCTTCGTCACGGCGATGGCTTCAGGCAACGACCGTGCGAAACTTTCGACTAATTCGGGTTCCACCTCGCCGAGGATCGTCGCCAGGACAATGGCGTTTCGAATTCCGCGGACGGATCCGGGCGTATTCATCGCATTCACGAAGATTTCCAATACTTTGTCGCTCGAGCCGAGCGCTCCGCGCATCAGGTCGAGCACGCCACGATCATGAAGTCCTTGTAACACTTCATAGGCGGACAACAACGCTTCAGCGTGTTCCAGCGGCGCGTTTTCGAGCCGGGTTTGCAGTTCAATGCGTGGGTCACGGACCGGCACGTCTAAAAGAATGGGCTGAGCCATAAAATAAATTGGGGTTGAAGGTTTAAAATCAATGATGATTATTCCCCGGCATTTGATAACCCGGGCGTTTCCATTTTCGCTCAACCTGGACTCCGTCTTGCGGAGTAGGATGGCCGAACCGATGATTGATGCGCGGTAACGGGCTTTCGCCCACTTCCGGGAGCACGTGAAGCTGGACAGCGGTTTCCTTGTAAGCCGGCGTGTGCGTAGCTGTGTCCGTATTGCTGCTCGTGAGGCGGTTCACGGGACGCTCGGCGGAATTCATAGGCATGTAAAGCTCATGTCCGTGCACCCGGTCTGTCACCAGTGCGCGCACGCGGACCTGTCCATGACGCGAGATGAGTTGCACCCAGGTCCCGCTCTGGATTCCACGCTCGGATGCCAGTTCGGGCGAGACTTCTACAAAAGTGTCCGGGGTCTTCAGACGGATTCCCGGGTCGCGGTACGTGAGATTGCCCTCGTGAAAATGCTCGAGCAGCCGGCCGTTGTTTAGATGCAGATCAAATTCTTCATCGGGCGGTTCGGTTGGCGCGGAATAGGAAAGCGGATAGAGTCTGGCTTTGCCGTCCGGAAAATTGAACTGTTTTGTGTACAGCACGGGCTGGTCGGTGCCATCCGCGGCCACCGGCCATTGCAATGACTTATAGCCCTCGAGCCGTTCGTAATTGACACCGGCGAAGAGCGGGGTCAACGAGGCAATTTCGTCGTAAATCTCGGATGGATGTTTGTAATGCCAGCCGGCGCCAAGGCTGTTGGCAACGTCCTGGATGATTCGCCAGTCAGGGCGGCTTTCGCCCAAAGGCTCAAAGACCTGGTAAAGCCTCTGGATGCGCCTTTCGGTATTGGTAAAGGTTCCTTCTTTTTCAAAGCTGGGACTGGCCGGCAAAATAACATCGGCATAGCGACATGTGACGCTGAAAAAAATATCCTGAACCACAAAGAATTCGAGCTTGCACAGGCCGTCGTTGACGACGTTGGAATTGGAATCGACAAGGCTGATTTCCTCGCCGAACAAATACATGGCCTTGAGCTTGCCCTGGTGAATCGCATCAATCATCTCGTGGTTATCGAGGCCTTTGCTGGACGGCAGCCTGACTTTCCACATGGCTTCGAAGCGCGTCCGCACGTCGGGATCGTTCACCGACTGGTAACCGGGCAGAAAGTCGGGCATCGCGCCGTGGTCGCTGGCGCCCTGGACATTGTTGTGTCCCCGCAAAGGATAGGCGCCGGTGCCGGGCCGCATGTAGTTGCCGGTCACGAGCAGCAGATTCGAAATCGCTGTCGAAGTGTCCGAACCCATGCTGTGCTGGGTCACACCCATCGCCCAAAGAATGCAGACTTTGTCCGCCTCCACAATCATGCGCGCGACCCGCTTCAACGTTTCAACGGGAATGCCGCATTTTTCCGAGGCGAACTCCAGCGTAAAGGGTTTAAGACTCTTTTTGTATTCCTCCATGCCGTTTGCCCATTTCTCGAGGAACGAAGTTTTGGCCAGTCCGTTTTCCAAAATGTAACCGGTGATTGCGGAAAGCCATACCAGGTCGCTTCCCGGCTTTGGGCTTAGGAACAAGTCCGCGCGCCGGGCCATTTCATTTTCGCGCAAATCGAAAACAATGAGTTTTTGGCCGCGCAGTTTGTGCGGCCGCTTAACGCGCGTGGCGTATACCGGGTGGCTCTCCGCTGTATTGCTGCCAATGATGATTACGAGGTCCGCGTGTTCCATGTCGTGAATGGAACCCGAATCTCCTCCATAACCCACCGTGCGAAAAAGACCCTCGGTAGCAGGCGCCTGGCAATAGCGGGAGCAGTTGTCCATGTTATTTGTGCCAATCACAGCGCGCGCCAGTTTCTGCATCAAATAACTTTCTTCGTTGGTGCACTTGGATGACGAGATAAAAGCCAGCGAATCCGGCCCGGTCCGGGCTTTAATTTCGTTGAACCGCCGGGCTATCAAATTCAAAGCTTCATCCCAACTTGCCGGGCGAAACTTCCCATCCTCGCGAATCAACGGTTGAGTAAGCCGGTCGGCGCTGTTCACAAAATCCCAGCCGAACTTGCCTTTGATGCACGTCGAAATTCCATTGACCGGGCCTTCGGAAGGGGAAACCTTCAGGATGTGCCGGTCTTTGGTCCAAATATCAAAGCTGCAGCCCACCCCACAAAAGGTGCATACAGTCTTGGTTCGACGAATGCGCGAATCCCGCATCGCTGACTCGGACTCAGAAACTTTGAGGATTGCGCCGTAGCCCATGTCCGGTTCGACCGCCTTGACGATGTCAATCATTCCGTCGAGAGCCAACTTTGGCAGGCCGGACAAAAATCCCGCATGGCCGAGCATGGATTTTTCCATCAGGGCATTGCACGGGCAGACGGTGACGCAATGGCCACAGGAAACACAGCTCGATTCGCCGATCTCCTTCCCTCCGTCCCAGAGGACGCGGGGGTTCGGGTCGTTCCAATCGATGCTGAGTGTTTCATTGACTTCAACATTCTGGCAAGCCTCCACGCACCTTCCGCAAAGGATACATTGGCTGGGATCGTAGCGATAAAATGGATTGGTTGAATCAACATCATAAGGTTTTGGTTTAAACGGGATATGTTGATGTTCGACCGCCAGCAGTTTGGTGGTGTTATGGACCGTGCAATTCCCATTATTGTTGTCGCACACGGTGCAATACAGCATGTGGTCGGATAAGATCCGGTCAAAGGCTTCGCGTTGGGCCGCTGTTGCGGGCCCCGAAGCGGTTGAAATCTTCATTTCGGCTTCGACCACGGTCGCGCACGCGCGGACAAGTTTTCCGTTTGCCTCGACCATGCAGGTATCACACGTTTGAATCGGGCCGAGTTGGGGATGGTAACAAACCTGGGGAATTTGCCTGCCGATGCGGTTCAGTAATTCCAGGATGCGCTCCATGGGCCTGGCTTCTACGACGGCGCCATCAACGGTCACATTGATATTCATAAGCTCGAACCTCCGTTCATGAGTTCCTTGATTTCAGCCGTTCATATTCCGGCGCCGCCACGCAAAACCTCTATTTCAGTTATCGACGGGCGGCAAAACGGACGGCTGTCGTCGAAAGTCTACACTACACATCATGGAGCCGCAAATTCAACGCCCCGTGACGAAGTTTTCGACTCATTGCAGAATCCGCGAAAAAGAACTTCAGCAGCATGCAATCGGCAATGGAACCCGGGTTGGCCCTGGGTTCGTCAGCCAAAGAGTCTTCCGACCCTGGCCGCATTCGTTGGCACGCTCTATGCAAAAGGTGAGCCTATCGCCTTGCTGGCCGAGAGGGTGAGGGGCACAAGAATTTATTCGGTCATCTACAAAAATCATTAAAACAAAGCTGAAAGGGATGGTATGAAAACAAAACAATTGGGAGATTCTGATTTATATATCACGCCGGTGGGCTTTGGCTCATGGGCCATCGGCGGCGGCGGCTGGCAATTCGCCTGGGGAAAACAAAGTGATGATGACTCGATTGCCGCAATTCATCGCGCGCTGGAATTGGGAATAAACTGGATAGACACGGCGGCGGTCTACGGCACAGGACATTCCGAAGAGATCGTTGCGAGGGCCCTGGGATCATGGTCCGGCCCGCAACCGTATGTATTCACCAAGTGCGGCCTCCGTTGGGACGCCCAAAGACAAACCCATAGTGACCTGACGGCATCTTCCATCCGCCTTGAATGCGAGGACAGCTTGCGCCGTCTGAATACGGACGTGATTGATCTCTATCAAATTCACTGGCCGGTCGAGAATATAGCCGAGCTTGAGGAAGGATGGAGTGCGATGGCCGAATTGCGAAGCGAGGGCAAAGTCCGCTGGATTGGCGTTTCCAATTTCAATGTCCAGCAAATGGAGCAAGCGGAGGCAATTGCGCCGATTGCTTCGTTGCAGCCGCCCTATTCGCTTATTCACCGGGAGGTTGAAGAAGAGATTCTGCCGTATTGCGGCAGCCAGGGCATAGGTGTGATCGTCTATTCACCGATGGCTTCCGGCCTTTTAAGCGGCGCTATGACCCGGGAACGGATAGCCGGGTTGCCCAATGATGATTGGCGCAAACATCATCCCGATTTTAATGAGCCAAAAGTGACAGCCAATTTGGAACTTGCGGAACGGCTGCGCGCTATCGGGAAGCGGTACAATTGCTCGCCGGGTGCCGTCGCGATTGCCTGGACCTTGCACAACCCGGATGTGACTGCGGCGATAGTCGGCGCCCGCAAGCCAGGCCAACTCGACGACGTCGTCGCCGCTGCCAGGCTTCAGCTTAATGAGCATGACCAGAGAGATATCGAGGGATTTGCCGAAGCCGCGTGACAAAACGCTACTCTATGGTCGCGAATCCAGCAGTCCCGGATTTTCTTTCAACCATCGTTTGGCGGTCCTGAAATCGGGACACACGCGCTCAACTTCCCTCCAAAATCGAGCGGAGTGATTCATCTGCCGCAAATGCATCAGTTCGTGAAGAATAATGTAATCACGGACAAAGGGCGGTGTTTGAATGAGTCGCCAGTTCAATGAAATAACGCCTTTGAAGGAACAGGAACCCCAGCGGGAACGTTGGGCGCGGATAGTAACACGGCTCACGGATAATTTGTGCAATGCGGCGAATTCGAACGTCCGCGTGGGCAGTTCCTTTGCGGCCAGCGCCCGGAGGTGGCGCTCGATTGCCGGGCGTAAATCAGCGGTGGGATCGACGATGGAGATTAGCTCGCCGCCAACTCGAATAGTATTTGGGAACTGCGGATTGTCCGGGACGCGTTTGGGTGATAGCTGTGGAAGGAAGTCAGTTTGACGACTACCCTCACCCCCAGGAGAGGGAGAAACATACGCCGGCGGTTGGCCGATTTGGACGACGTTGGCGGGCTCACAGGCGAATCGCGAATCAATTAGAGCTTCGATTTTTAACTTCTCGCCTCGAAAGAGAATTTCGGTTCCGAGACGCCATTCTTTTGGCCGAACCGGACGTGAGGCAAGGTATTGCAATTGGCGTTCAAGCCACGATCGCTGCCGTTGCGCAAATTCCCATCCTTCCCTCGCTGAGCCGTTGCGCGGAATTGTCAGCCGGGCCAGGCCATCCTCCCGCAGGCGCAAGACATAGCGACGGGCCCGGCGGCTCCGTACAACTGCAACTGGAACTTCCCGGCCATTGACCAACAGCATTTCCCGGCGGGCTTGTTTTGCTTCGTTCACTTACGTGTTCTAACTGACGCTCTCAATGGCGCTCATGGCACTGAGTTCTCATGCCGCGGCCCGTGGCACTTCGTCGGCTTCCACTTTTACCTTTTCGTTGTACTGGCCGATGGCGCGAAACTTTTCGTAACGCTTTTTGAGCCGGTCGGCCACGGGCAACGCCATCACTTCTTCCAAATGTTTGAGGCAGTGGGTCTTGAAATTCTCCGCGGTGGCGGCTGTGTCGGTGTGCGCACCACCCGCGGGTTCCGGGATAATCTCGTCCACAAACTTGAGTTCAAACAATTCGCGCGCGGTAATTCTAAGCGCAGCAGCGGCCTTGGCCGTGGCCGAGCGGTCCTTCCACAGGATGGCCGCGCAGCCTTCCGGGGAAATGACGGAATAATAGGCGTTTTCCATGATCAAAACGCGGTCCGCCACGCCAATGCCCAGGGCGCCGCCGCTGCCGCCTTCTCCGATGACTGTGGCCACGATGGGAACTTCCAACAGCATCATTTCGCGCAAGTTCACAGCGATGGCTTCGGCGATGTGCCGTTCCTCGGCCGCGACGCCGGGATATGCGCCGGAAGTGTCGATCATCGTGAGGATGGGCAGTCCAAATTTATTTGCCAGCCGCATCAGGCGCAGGGCCTTTCGATAGCCTTCAGGGTGGGCCATTCCAAAATTTCGCATGATGTTTTCCCTGGTATCGCGCCCTTTTTGGATGCCGATGACCATGACGCGGTGTTCGCCCAGTTTGGCGAATCCGCCCACCATGGCGTGGTCTTCGGCGAAACAGCGGTCGCCATGGAGTTCCTGAAAACCGGTGAACGCGTGCTTGACGTAATCAAGCGTGTAGGGCCGTTGCGGATGCCGGGCCAACTGGACGCGTTGCCAGGGAGTCAAATTGGAAAAAATCTGGCGGCGTGTTTCATCGAGCTTTCTTTCGATGATTTGAATTTCCTCTTCAAAACTGATGCCCAGGGAATGCTTTTCGGGATGCTCACGCAACTCCTCCAGCTTTTTTTGCAGTTCGATGATCGGTTTTTCGAAATCGAGCTGATGTTTCATATGCTTAATGTGTATCGGTTTTTAAAAGCGCGCGCAATCGCTATCTGGCCTTTGTTCAAGTTTGCTTCGGTTTGATTTTACCGCTCAGGAGCTTTTCCAACTCGCCGCTGAGTTCCAATTGCGCTGCCCATTGCTTCAGGTAAGGTATGTCCAACGCGCTGGCCTGCACAGCAAGAATTCCCGCTGCATCGGCCAGCTGCCGTTCAGAAGGGGAAATACGATTCCAAATCAACTTATGCAGGATCACGTCTTCCGCGGTAGCAATCCATGCTGGTTCAGCCAACAAAGTGATTGGAACACGGCGTCTCAACATTTCGCGATCGAACGGCTCCGGTTTTGGGAGCCAGAAATCCACCTTTAACGCCGAGCGGGTATCAATTGCGTTGAACTGATGCGGCGGCAGATACGCGGCGCGTACGTCCGATTCTTGAATATAATAGTCCCCGCTGAATTCCTGAACGATGCGCGTCACAGCCGCCATTGGCAATTGGATGACAAAATCCAAATCATGCGTCGTGCGCGGAATGCCCCAAAAATTGCTCGCCATCGAGCCGGTCAGGTAGTAGGTGATGCCGCTCCGGTTTAATCGTCGCAAACAATCCGCAAGCAGTTCTTGCTCATTCATTCGCCGCGCGCCAGCCTGAGGCGGGCGTGTAACAAGCTTTCAACTTCAGCTTCACCGGCATTTGGGTGCTGCCTGCGAATTCCTTCCCGCGCAATTTCACAAGACATCTCGTGCAGCTCCAGGGCGATTCTCAATCGCTGCTCGCCTGTCATCTGGCGATATCGTTGGATTTGTTCGTTCAGTGCAGCCGCGGCATTCATGTTTCATCGTAC
The DNA here is from genome assembly GCA_035503455.1 of Candidatus Sulfotelmatobacter sp. Taxonomy (GTDB): domain Bacteria; phylum Verrucomicrobiota; class Verrucomicrobiia; order Limisphaerales; family UBA11358; genus UBA11358. The sequence continues at coordinate 20,683 of DATJTK010000139.1, forward strand.
TATAACTCCAAATCTCTGTCAGTCACAGCCCCATTAGACGCCGTGGCCACGTGCGCCGCATATTTTGCGAGCACACCGCGCATGTAACGCGGCTTCGGTGCGCGCCACGCTTTGAGGCGTATTTTGAGTTCGGCGGAGGGGATTTCGAGATTGATTTGCCGTTTCGCAGCATCAATGGTGATGCGGTCGCCATTTTTCACGATCGCGAGCGGACCACCCGAGTATGCTTCCGGGGTGATATGGCCAACGACGAAGCCGTGGCTGCCGCCGCTGAAACGTCCGTCGGTAATGAGGGCGACATCTTTGCCAAGTCCCCGTCCCATGATGGCGGAGGTGGGAGAAAGCATTTCGCGCATTCCGGGGCCGCCTCGCGGACCTTCAAAACGGATAACGACGACGTCGCCTTTGACGATCGAGCCGTCGAGAATTTTTTCCAGTGCGGATTCCTCGGAGTTGAAGACACGCGCGCGTCCGGTGAATTGGAGACCTTCCTTGCCGGTGATTTTGGCCACGGCGCCTTCGGGCGCGAGGTTGCCGCGAAGAATGACAAGGTGGCTGTCCGGTTTAACGGGCCGATCAAACGGTTGGATGATCGTCTGTCCGGGCGGATAAGGTTTCACGCCGGCCAATGTTTGCGCCATGGTTTCACCCGTCACAGTCAGGGCGTCGCCGTGCAACAGGCCTTTGTCCAGGAGCATTTTCATGAGCGGACGAATGCCGCCGATGGCGACAACTTCGCTCATCAGGTGTTTGCCGCTGGGTTTCAAATCGGCCAGCACGGGGACGCGTTTGCCAACGCGTGTAAAATCGTCGAGCGTCAGCTTGACCTTTGCCGCATGGGCGATAGCCAGCAAATGAAGAACGGCATTGGTCGAACCGCCGAGGGCGATAACAACGGTGATAGCGTTTTCAAAAGCTTTCTTCGTCAAGATGTCGAGAGGCCGGATACCGCGTTTGAGCATCTCCACGACGCATGCGCCGGCGCGGCGGGAATCGTCCTTTTTCGCATCGGACACCGCGTTTTGGGCGGAGCTGTTGGGCAGGCTCATTCCGAGCGCTTCGATGGCGCTGGCCATGGTGTTGGCGGTGTACATTCCGCCGCACGAACCGGGGCCGGGAATGGCGCATTGCTCGACGGCGCGAAATTCTTCGTCTGAAATCTTCTTATTGGCGTGGGCGCCGATAGCTTCAAACACGGAAACGACGTCCAGCTTGCGCTCCGGATTATTGGCCAGGCAACCGGGCAAAATCGTTCCGCCGTATACGAAAACGGCGGCGCGATTCATGCGCGCGATGGCAATCAACGCACCGGGCATGTTTTTATCACAACCACCGATGGCCACAAATCCGTCCATTCCGGCGCAGCCAACCACCGTTTCGATCGAGTCCGCGATGACTTCGCGCGAGACGAGTGAATATTTCATGCCTTCGCTGCCCATCGAAATGCCGTCGGAGATAGTGATGGTATTAAAGACGATGGCTTTGCCGCCGGCTTCGTTCGCGCCGTGCTCGGCTTCGAGCGCGAGTTTGTCAATGTGCATGTTGCAGGGCGTGACATTGCTCCAGGTGGAAGCGACACCGACGATGGGTTTTTTGAAGTCTTCTTCTTTGAAGCCGACCGGATAAAGCATCGCGCGGGCGGCAGCGCGCTCATCGCCGTCGAGCAGGATGCTCGAATAGGGACGAAGCGGGTCAGCGGACTGTTTTTTGTTCATGGTTGAAGATGATGCCTGAAAATGAGCGAAGTTTAAAATGATTTTTGGTTTGCGATTTGACTTTCAGCGGGAGTGATACAGTTTGTTTGGCTTGCCTGAGTTGAGAGGAACGCATGAAAGCATACAAAATTTTTGAATCAGGGGAACCGCGATTGCGTCTGGTGGAATTGCCGGAGCTAAAGGCGGGTCCCGGCAAGGTCGTCGTCCGTGTGCGGGCAACTTCGCTCAATTACCGTGACCTTATGGTGCTCACGGGGCGTTACGGCGAGATGCGTTTGCCTATCGTCCCGCTTTCTGACGGCGCGGGGGACATTGTCGCCATCGGTGAAGGCGTGACGCGGTGGAAACCGGGCGACCGCGTAGCCGGCTTGTTTTTTCAGGGCTGGCATACCGGGACTTTTCAGCGCGAAATGGGACATACGGCTTTGGGCGGCGAGCTGGATGGAATGCTGGCGGAATCTGTGGCTCTTGCCGAAGACGGCGTGATCCCCATTCCGCCTCACATGAGTTTTGCCGAAGCGGCCACGTTGCCCTGCGCGGGACTTACCGCATGGCACGCACTGGTCACGGTTGGAAATGTCTCCGCCGATGAAACGGTCCTTTTGCTGGGCACGGGCGGGGTTTCCATCTTCGCGCTGCAATTTGCAAAAATGCACGGCGCGCGCGTGATTATCACGTCGGGGAGCGATGAAAAGCTGGCCCGGGCAAGGGCATTGGGCGCGGATGAAACGATTAATTATCATTCCACGCCGGATTGGGAAAAAGAAGTGTACCGGCTGACGAACAAGGCGGGCGCGGACCATGTGATTGAAGTGGGCGGACAAAACACGCTCGGCAAATCGCTGGCTTCTCTGGCAATCGGCGGACAGATTCACATCATCGGCGGCGTCAGCGGATTTACCAGCGAGGTTTCGCTCGGCGCGATTCTCGGCAGGTCAGCGGTGATTCGGGGCATCCGCGTAGGCAGTAGCGAAATGTTTGAGGCCATGAACCGGGCAATGATTTTACACAGGACCCAGCCGGTCGTGGACAAGGTATTTGATTTTCATGATACGCCGGCCGCGTATCAGTATTTGCAAAGCGGAAAGCATTTTGGGAAAGTCGTGATTTCGATTTAACTGACGAATCTGCGAGTCCATGGGCAGGGACGTTCAAGTGACAAATGACCAGGAAATCGCCGGCATCTTTTCGAGCATCGTCGTGCCTGGCAGCGTCGGTTTTTGGAAGGGCCGGCCCGCCTTCTGTTGATGGAATGCTGGCATCTTCAAAGAAGAAACCGGCTGAGGCGTAAACATCCAAACTCCAAGCCCCAGCGTCCAGAGAAACATCAAGGTCCAAAGATCCAATGCTTACTCTTTAATCGCCTTGAGGCCAGCTTCTCCGCTAAGGGCCGGATGGCCGGCGACGAGGGCCCGCATGGCTTTTATGTCGCTTGCGTCGACTTCGCTGCCATTATTGCCCCAGGAATGGCGAATGTAGGTCAGCACGGCAGCGAGGTCTGCATCTGACAACGCCGCGCCCATGGGCAGCATTTGGGAATTCCAATCCTGGCCGGCAACGTGGATTTCACCGCTGATGCCGAGTTGAGGGATTTCTTCGACACGTTTGAAGCTGCTGGCATTGACCCATTCCGAGCCCGCCAGCGGCGGGTACTGACCCGGTTTGCCTAACCCATCTGCACCGTGGCAGGAGGCGCAAGTCGCCTCGTAGGTCCGTTTGCCTTCCAGCAATACCGCTCCAGCGCCGGCAATGGGCTGATACGAAGCCAATTCGTCGCTGGACTGATATGGCGCATACACTTGCGCGTCGAACCAGCCGCTGTGACGGTCGAAATAAACGCCGCCGATGAACAGAAGCAACAGAGTCAGCGCAAAAATCCATACCGGCGCCGTCGGACTTTTCTGTCCTTCGGGCGTCTGCGAACTGTTTTTCAAATCGTCACTCATTATTTGTGCGTTCCAGTACTCGGCGCGGATGCCGTCGTAAACGGCGCATCGTACAACGACACGTCCGCACGCAGGCTCACCAGGTATGCCGCGAGATTGTTTGCGTCTTCAGTAGGGACCACCTCGTACCCGGCGGGCGGGCCGAAACCTTCCGGCAGTTGCAGCGCGTCCGGCGACGGTGTTGCGCCGATTTTTTGGACCTTAAACAGATAGCGGAATGGCGGCATCATTGAATCTTTTACCTGGCTTTGGGGTGCGTAGAGATGGAGCAACTGCCAATCCAGGGGATAGCGCATGCCCACGTTGGCCAGGTCTGGTCCCACTCGAATGCTCCCAAGCTGGACGGGATTGTCCCAAAGAAAATCCTCGGCCACGCTGTGGCGCATTCCCCATCCCCGCGAAATGTCCGGCCCGACCGGGACGATGTGCGTCTCGGACTTGCCGCCCGCGGCGGTAATTTGGCCGGAAACGGCGTCGGCCTCGTCTTTCGAAAGGCCAGTCAGTTTCAAGCTGGAAATCAGGTTGCTTACGGCGGCCGGATCGCTGCCGGCGCCGGTCAAAACCACGTCGCAAACCACGCCGTCCTGGCCAATTTGCGTCGTGTGACAGGCGGCGCAGCCATTGGCGCGATAGACCTGCAAACCCAGCGTAGCGGCGCCGGGACGCTGGTTCGGATAAATATCCGAAGAGTTTAGAACGGCCGCTTGTCCTTGAGTCCCTAATTGCAGGACTGGACCGAGCACAAAGCCGCACCAGGAAAGGCCAAGCACGAAGAGCGTCCCAAGAAAGATGCGGAAACCGGTTTTCACGATTTCACCTCCTCAGCTTCAAACGACTCAGTAAGTGAAGCAGCTACGGCTTTCGCCTGCCGGGTCAGCCATGTCGAGGTCGCGGCGAAAATGTTGGCGGCAAACATCAGGCTGCCCAGCAGGAGCAAACAAAGACCCAGCGTGCTGAATTTGAGATAGTTGAGGGTTCCCGCCGTTATATCGTGCCAATGAATTTCCGGATTTTGCATTTTTAATCCTTGTTCAATACCACAAATGGCCAACAGCAAGGCCACAAGCACCGACCCAACGATGAAGCACCAGTGTTGAAAGCGGACGAAACTGCGAAACGGCAATTCAAATCCCATAACCCCCGGCAATGACTCGTATGCCGCCCCGCAAATGACGATGGCAAAGAAGCCGAAAATTTGAAGATAGACCTGCGCCGGCATGAACCAGGTCATTCCTACGACGGCGTTGCAATGAGGGCATCCTGTTGCAATCAGCATCACAGCCTCATTCAGGATGAAAATGGCCATTGCAAATTTCGCATAGCAATACGGGCCGCCTTTGCACTCGATGTTCACGCCGCGGATGGTGTTGACGAAGACGATGGCTATTGCGATCAGGGGAACCGCCATTAGGAATGCGGCCACGGTGCTGGCCGTTGGGAGCCATGATGGCACAGGCGCGCCCTGTGGAATGCCGCACCAGGGAGCAAACAGGACAAACGTCCAAAATCCAAATAAGGCGAAGTATTGGCTCTGCAAGGGACGTCCCGCGATTTTCGGCAAAAGGTAAAAGGCCACACCCAAACCGACGAGCGCAAGCCAAACGTAGATCAGGTTGTTCGAATACCACCAGCCAATGACGGCCTGGGCCACTCCGCGGACTGGCCATGCGATCAGGAACAGGTTCGCACTGGAATAAATCCACGGAAACCAAAACAACGCGGCCAGAAGAAACCAATGCGGCGGCTTTAACACACGCTCGCGCCGCGCCCCGAACGTAGCCATTGCGGAAATGGCGATCAGCAAAAATGCGGCGAAAAGCAAAATGGAACCCGAACGGGGAAATTCCAGCCACGTGAATCCGGTGCTGTCGCCAATCAAAATTCCAACAACGCCGATTAATACAGCCAGGAACCAGATGTTGGCCGCGACGATGGGCACGAGCGGAAGCAGGAGCTCACTTTCGCTTAGCCGGGCAAAAATCCACAACACGACGCCAAGTGCCGCAGGCATGGCAAAGCCGTAGAGGATAGCGTTGTTTGCAGCAGGCAGGACACGGCCATAGGTCAAAAACGGACAACCCGCAAACAAGTCCGGTTTGTGAAATGCCAGCGAAGCAATGATCTCCAGCGCAAGGCCAATGACAAGCCAAAGAGACGCGACCCCAAACAGCACGAGCAGCGGCAAACGGCACGAGGCGTCAATGGCGGAATATTTTTTCTCGATCTCGTTCATTCGAAAGGATTAGCCGCTGGTTTTACCGGGGCGGTTGCGCGCTGGGCGCGCGCTATCAGGTCCGCGCGGGCCTGTGCAGGATTGCTCCATTCATGGGCGGCCAGTTGCTCGGCGGTTGCGATGGGCAGGCGGACAATGCCGCGGCTGCGGTCAATCCACGCCGGGGTGTCGAGTGAGGCAATTTCGTTGGTCCGGATGTCATACAAGGCGCTGGAGATGGTTGCCGCGCGATTAGCGTCGATGGCCGGCACTGTCGCGCTCAATTTCACAATCACGACCAACACGATGAAAATGAGGCTTCCAAAAATGTACCCGACCGCCGCGCCGGAAGCGTGGTTAATATTCGATATATCGGCCGGGTTTTGACCTGGATTCATCGAGAGCCTCCGTTGGGAATGGTGTCGGGCAATTCTTCCGGCTCGTGGACCACACCCATCGCTTCCAGGATGCGCGGGTCGCGTTGCGGATAAGGCGGATAGCGGAGGAATTTCTTAAGAAACGCCCAGCCAAGAAATCCAGTCATGAAGATAAAGCAGCCGAACTGCAGCCAAATCCAGTGGATGGGGTACGTCTCCGTATGGATGACCGGGTAAATGTTGAACGCCAGGTCCAGGTAATGCATTGCCCATGCCCACAGGCAAACCGGCACCATGACTTTAAAGTTCAATTTCACCCGGGCCGGCAGCAGCACGATGAACGGCACGAAGAAATGGCCGAAAATCAGGAGCATGTTGACGCCCCACCAGGAGCCGTTCTCACGCATCAGATACCAAAATGTTTCATCCGGCACGTTGCCGTTCCAGATAACGAAGTATTGCGCGAATTCAAAGTACGCCTGAAGCAGCGTGAAGGCAAAGAACAGGACGCCCAGATAATAAAACTGGTTGTCTTTCATCACATCCGTGATCACCCGCTGACGATACAGAATCGCCGCGATGATGTACGCCGTGGCCAGCGCGACCCATCCGCACGAAGCAAACATGTACAGGCCGTAAATCGTCGAAGACCATTGGTACTGCAACGACTGCATCCAGATCGTCGGCGCTATTGTCACCGTAGCGGCGAATGCCAGGATTCCCCAGCCGGAATGAAAACGCATTTTGCGAGTGCAAAGAGCGTCGCCCGTCACGTCCTGCCGCAGGGACCAATAATTGATGCGCGCCGTCAACAGCCACCAGATGCCGAAGAAAATCGCTGAAACCACGATAAAGCCTGGATACGTGAACAGCGGCATTTTTGCGGCGAGGGCGCGGTCGCCCGCAGGGATATCGCTCGCCAGCCGCAACCAGGGATAAATTTGCCGCGCCAGCAAAAAAGCGATGGGAATGAACAAAATCGCCAGCCACGGAAAGAGAAGTGAGCCAATATGCTCGCAAAAACGGCGTGTCGCCACAGACCAACCCGCGTCCGTCAAATGGTGGATCATGGCCAGGAACAGGCCGCCGAGGCTCAATGTCAAAAAGAACATGAACGCCGTCAGCCAGCAATAACCAAACTCCTGGCCAAAGCGCTTCGGAGTCGAGAAAAGCCCGATCAGGGACAGAATTCCGCCGATGACCATCAAAACGGTCGGCAGGCCCCGCCAGATGGACAAATCCAGCGGCGGCGGCAGATCTTCTCTTTCGTGTTTCATTATTTCAACGCGGCTTGTTGATCCGCGGACAAATCATTCGTTGTGCCCAGCCAGCTCAGTTGCAAGGCCCGCAGATAGGCTACGATGGCCCAGCGATCCTGCGTGGGAACGAGCGGGCCGTAAGCGCCCATGGTATTTTTCCCATGTGTGATGGTGTCAAAAATTTCCCCGTCCGGCATGGTCACGATTCTTTCATCATGCAGGTTCGCCACAGCGGGCATGTCGCCAATTTTTTTGGTGATGCCGTTGCCGTCGCCGAGCCGGCCGTGGCAGGGCGAGCAATAAATATCAAAGCGGTCGCGGCCTCGCGCGAGCAAACGACCATCGACGGGGAGCGGGTTGGTTTCGATAAAATTCGTCGTGCCTGCGATTCTCCCGGTATTTACCGGCGCGTCCTGGAACAAGTAAACCGGGCCATCCACCGTTTGAATCGGCTGGCTCCGCGCGACAGTCCCTGCAATCGGCAATTGGGAGCTAATGCCATTGGCCACGATGTTGGCCGGCCTCTGGGGCTGCAATTTCGCCTGATTGTCCATGTCCGCAAAAATCTGAATCGGCGGTTTGCGGGAAAGCCCGCCGCGAAACCCGGCAATACCCACGACAGCCGCGCCGAGCGCCGCGCCAATGAGCGCAAACGAGATAAGGATGGAAATGGCGTCGCGCATTATTTGTCCTCCACGATTTCTATGTGGCCGCCGCCGAGGTCCTCGAGCAGCTTGCGCGTTTCCGTTTCAGAAAATTTTGGATCGTTTGAACCAATAACCAGAAAGAATTTGTCGCGTGACACCAGTTCAAAACGCTTTTTCGCAAATAACGGATGATGATGGCGCGGCAGTTCGTTCAGCGCGACCATGCCGATAAATGTTCCCAGGCCCGCCATTAGCACCAAAAGGATGTAGGACGGCACCACGGACATCGGCGGGCTGAACATTGGTTTCCCGCCGATGTTAATCGGGTAATCAAAATCGTTCATGTACCAAATCATGAGCATTGTGCCGATGAAGGCGCCCCCGCCGAAAAGGAACGAGAACCAGCCGACCTTGGAATTCCCCAGACCCATTACCTTGTCGAGACCATGGATCGGGAAGGGAGAGAAAACATCCCAGCGCTTGTAGCCGGCGTCCCGCACTTTTTCCGCAGCGGACAAGACCGCCGCAGCCGAATCGAATTCGGCGGACATGCCGTAATTTTTGTCACTCACGGCTTGCCTCCTTTCAATGCTTTCACCGGACGATGCGGATCGGCTTCGGGGGAGACACCTTTGACTTCAGAAATCGGGATCATCGGCAGGAACCGCACGAACAACAGATAGAGCATGAAAAATGTCCCCAGCGTGCCGACATACACGGCGACGTCCACCCAGGTGGGAAAATAGACGCCCCAGTTGGCCGGCAGAAAATCCTGGTACAAGGAGCCGACGATGATGACGAAGCGCTCGAACCACATGCCGATGTTCAACAGGAACGCGATGGTGAAGACGAGCCAAAGGTTTCGCCGAACCCATTTGATCCAGAACAATTGCGGCAACGATGCGTTGACGACAATCATCATCCAGCCACCATACCAGTATTGATGGCCAAACATACGGTGGCCGAAGACCCAGGCGTCGTAGGGATTGCCCGAATACCAGGCGATGAAAAACTCCACGAGGTAGATGTAACCCATGATGCAGGACATCATCAGCGTCATTTTGCAAATCTTTTCAATGTGCTCCAGGGTAATAATTTCCTCCAAACCGCACCACTTGCGCAATGGGATGAGCAACACCAGAATCATGCCAAAACCGCAGGTCACGGCGCCGGCCACGAAATAGAATGGGAAAATCGTTTCGTGCCAGCCGGCAATTTGAGCCGTGGCGAAGTCCATACCGACGATAGAACTCACCGTGAACACCAGCAGAGTAGCCAGACCGGACAAAACGAGATACGCCTTTTCGAAATTGTGCCACTGCCGCGCTGAACCGGTCCAACCCAGGGCGAAAACGCCATAGAGGAATTTTTTCACGGGCGTTTTGGCGCGATCGCGCATCAACGCCAAATCCGGAATCAAACCCATGTACCAGAACGTCGTTGAAATGATCAGATAGGTATTAACTGCAAACACGTCCCACATCAGCGGCGAACGAAAGTTTGGCCACATGCCTTCGTAGGTAGGTATCGGAAACATGAACCAATCGAACCATGAACGTCCGACGTGAATGCCCGGATACAACCCGGCCATCATGACGGAAAAAACGGTCATTGCCTCCGCAGCGCGGCCAATCACGGTACGCCAATGCTGCCGCGTGAGAAATAACATCGCTGAAATGAGAGTGCCCGCGTGCGCCACACCAACCCACCACACGAAATTGATGATGTCCCAACCCCACATGACAGGCATGTTATTTCCCCAAACGCCGACGCCGGAGGAAATCTTGTAAACCAATGAGACAGGCAAAACAACCGTCGCACCGAAGGCCGCCGGCAAAAACAGGATCCACCACCACAGGGGCGTTTTGCCGTCGTTAAACGCAGTGAGCTTGTCGGTCAGCCAGCCCAGGTTTTGCCGGGGCACGGGCGTCATGCGCCGCAGTTCAGCCGGCGGCGCCAGCGATTCCAGCGCCTCTGTCTTTGGGCGCGATTCAAATTGTGTAGCGGATTCAGCCATGGATTCTTCGCGTTAACTCTTTTCCGGCGCCACAAGCTGGCCCCCGGCTGCTTTGTATTCTTCCGTGCTGTAGGGCGCGTGATAGTCCGGCATCGCGGGATTTGGATTGCGGACGCGCGCCAGGTACGACGTGCGTGGTTTCGTCAGCAAATCAGCCAACACCGCATAATTTCGCGGCTGGTTCTTCCAAAGCGACACTGTGCTCTTCGGATCTGTAATATCTCCAAACACAATGGCTCCAGCCGGGCAAGCTTGCTGGCACGCCGTCTTCGGAATTGTGCCTTCAGCTTCCACCAAACGGACTTTGTCCGATGCTCCGGCTTTGACCTTTTGGGCGATTTCGGCCTGCTGGATGCGCTGCACGCAATACGTGCATTTTTCCATGACGCCACGCATGCGCACGGTCACGTCCGGGTTTTTGGACAGCTTAATAAGGTCCCATTCGTCCTCCGAACGCATCGGCGCCCCGCGGTCTTTCCACCACGTTGCCAAGTCCCATTTGCCGTCGGTTGAGTGCAAAATGGGTGTCGGATAGAGCGGCCCTTTCAGATCTTCGAGCGGACGCTTGTTGTAGTCGAAATAATTGAACCGGCGGACTTTGTACGGGCAATTGTTTGAGCAATAACGCGTGCCGATGCAACGGTTGTACGTCATCACGTTCAGCCCCTCTTCGTCATGCGACGTGGCGTTGACCGGACAAACGTTTTCGCATGGCGCCGCCTCGCACATCTGGCAGAACATCGGCTGCGTCACCGCCTGCACGTCTTCAATCCAATTCTCAAACTGTTGTTCGTCGTCGGACTTGTTCTCGTCGGCATTCGGATCCAGGAGCGATGGATCGTGCTTTCGCTTCGGGTCTGTCGTGTAGTAACGGTCAACCCGCATCCAGTGCATTTCGCGTCCGCGCGAAACCTGGTCTTTGCCAACGATGGGAATATTATTCTCGCTCTGGCAGGCCAGCACGCACGTGCCGCAGCCGACGCACGAACCCAAATCCACGACCATTCCCCATTGCTGAAACGCCGTTTTCGCCGCCTCGTCAAACGGGTTGGGATACAGCGGTGCGACTACCGGCGGTTCTTTGTCCTTAAATTCTTCGGCGATATTCTCGGGTTTCGGTTCATGATGAGCTGCCGCCAGGAATTCGCTCAAATTTGCTTCGCGCACCGCCGGACGGCCTTCCATGGACCAATGCGATTGCGTGGTCACGATGACATACGTCGCTCCTGTCTTGCGAATCGTCGCGCCGGTTTCAACGTATTTACCGTTGAAAATTTTATAAGCGTTGAAGCCCACACCGGTGCCGACGCGGCCAGACTTGACTCGCCCATAACCGAGGGCCAGTCCCAGGGAATAATCCGCCATGCCGGGCTGCGTCCAAATTGGGCCTGTAACCGTCCGGCCATTAAGCGTGATTTCGACCATGTCGCCGTTTCGCAAATCCATTTCGCGCGCGGTTTTATGGCTCACTAATACGGCGTTGTCCCAGGTAATCTTTGTGACAGGGTCCGGCAATTCCTGCATCCAGCCATTGTTGGCGTAAAAACCGTCATCCATTTTGGCATCGCGGTAGAAGACAACTTCCAGGCTGCTGGCCGAGGAAGCGGCTGGCGCTGGCAGCGAAGGGGGAGTGCCTCTGAACGACGGCTTCACCGCCCTGGTTGCGCCTTTTCGAAACCCACTAAACAGGAAAGCCTTCCACTCTTCGTCCGAATGGCCAAACGTCGCCCTGACGATGTCGTAAGGATTGGTCTGCGATTCGCCCGCAATTCGGGCCAAAAATTCCAAATCCGTCATCCCGCCAAACAGCGGTTGAATGAGCGGTTGAATCGGAACCAGCGTTCCATCGCCAGTTCGGGCATCGCCCCACGATTCGAGATAATGCGCTGCCGGAAAATGCCAATCGCTGACGGCGGCCGTTTCGTCCTCATAATAACCCAGCCGGACGACTTTTTGGGGTTTGCCCGCCCCGAGTTTGTTCAAAACATAAGCCGGGTTGCCGCCCAGAATGATCAGTGTATCGGGCGTCGCGCTGGCCAAATCGCCTTCGGGAATTTCTTGCGCCTCGTGAAGCGTGACTGTGCCGCCAATGGCGCCCAACGCCGAATTGATGGCGTAAGCAAGCAAGTGAACTTCCATCGGCTGCCGCTGGCCGGCAACCACCAGAGCATTTTCCCCTGCCGCAATTAAATCCTTTGCGCATTGGCTCACCCAACCTGGGTCAACGCCTGCGGGCATTGAAGCTGTTCCGACATTTGCCTGGGCTGCTACGGCAGCCGCAATGGCTCCGACGAGACTGGCCGCAACCCGCAACCGATGGTCCGCATTTGCGCCCGTCAGCGTAAAGAGCGACTCGATGGCGTAAAGGCGGCTCATGTCTTCACCCGGCTTGCGACTGGCGGTGAACTTTCGGATGTGATTGTGCGCGTCGTCTTCGCCGCCAATGAAATCGCAATCGAGCGAGAGAATGACCTTTGCCTTATTGAAATTAAATTCGGGCTTTACCGGCCGGCCAAATGCCAGCGTGGCAGCCTTTTGGTGAATCGCCGAATCAATCGCGTCAAATGTGAACCATTGCGATTTCGGGAACTTTCGCGCGATGGCTTTTTGCAGGCGGGCGCGGGACGGTGAAGTGCTGCTTTCGGCCAGGAACGCTGCCCCCTGGCCGTCGTTCGAGGCCATTTGTGATGATAAATCGTCGAGGAATTTTAGCGCATCATCGCGCGAAACCTCTTTGTCGCCTGCAAGATAACGCCGCGCGCGGTCCGGATCGTAAAGATTGAGAATCGAAGCCTGGGCGTAACGGTCCGTGCCGCCGTTGCTGCCGGGGAACATCGCATTGCCTTCGATTTTTATTGGCCGGTTATCGTACGCCCGCACCACCAGCGGAATTGCGCCCATGCGCGTGGGCATTGCCGTGGCGTAGTATTCAAGCGTGCCAAAAACGTAATTTTCCGGCTGTTTTCCAAATGGTTCCAGCTGTTCCAGGGGTCGGCGGCAACCCGCGCCAGCCAATCCAAGCCCGGCCAGCATGAACGACGCGGACATGATCTTCAAAAAGTGCCGACGTGACGTATCGTCTACCCATTCGCTCGCCCCTTTTGGAAATTCGCGATGCAGCCATTCCTTGAACTCCGGCGTATCCGCCAGTTCATCCAGGCTCCGCCAATAACGGCGACCGCTCATTTCAGGCGTTGAATTGGTGGAATTCTTCATTTCTATAACGTTACCGATGGCATGTCGAGCAGCTTTCCCGTGTTCGCACGTTCCATGCATGCACGGCATTGGTTCCAAAATGTAGCTGCATTTCCTCGTTCTTTTGCGAGTCTGAGCTCCATTGCCAGCCCAAATCTGTCACTTTGGATGGCGGACGAATACTGGCAGCCGGATCACGATGGCAATTTAAGCAGAATTTCATGCTCAACGGTTTGTCCTGACGCACTTCATCCATTTGATCCACGCGCCCGTGGCATTCCACGCAGCTAATACCGCGCGCAACGTGGACGGAATGGTTGAAGTAAGCGTATTCGGGAAGGTGATGGATTTGAATCCATGTAATGGGCTTGCCCGTCGAAGCGCTTTCGCGAACGATGGCCAGGCGCGGATCATCTTTGAGAACCGTGCTGTGACAGTTCATACACGTGGATGCGCCGGGCAGGTTCGAAAACCATGACCTTTCAACTCCATTGTGGCAGTAACGGCAATCGATTCCCAATTCCCCCGCATGGACTTTGTGAGAAAAAGGCACTGGCTGGACCGGTTGATAGCCAATGTTGGTATATTTGGGCGTGAAATAATAAGTGACGCCAGCGGTCACGGCCCCGGCACTCAATGCCGCGCCGACGCCTAAAATCAACGGCAACCAGTTTGTCCACTTCGGAAAAATTGCTGACATCTAAAATAGTTGGGAGCGCCGCAGCGCGACCACTTCCTCAATTCAAAACAACCCGAAAAAATGAATCTGTTTCAACGCGGCGCATATGCTAATGAATCTGCCGGCCCGCTGGCAAGAAAAGTTTGTGAAATTTTTCACGTATTCGCCGGGGCTAATGTTTTCAATAATTTTTAAGCTGTCAACCTCCAGCCGTCAGCTTCGCCGGGATTGCGCACTGCGTCAAGTACTGTGACACTGTTTATTGCAGCACATCACGCAACACGTGGGGTAGAGTAGGCGAAGTGAAACGCTGGGGATTGAACTGACCGAAGTTGTCGGTTCCGTTGTTTCACTTCACCCCTCATCAAACCGGACGAACGGATTTCCCGTATCCGGCTTTCCGGGTCGCTTCATCACGAGGCATTC
>DATJTK010000140.1:0-37484 GCA_035503455.1 Candidatus Sulfotelmatobacter sp.
CGAATGCCTCGTGATGAAGCGACCCGGAAAGCCGGATACGGGAAATCCGTTCGTCCGGTTTGATGAGGGGTGAAGTGAAACAACGGAACCGACAACTTCGGTCAGTTCAATCCCCAGCGTTTCACTTCGCCTACTCTACCCGAACACCCGGATCGGGGTTTGCCAATTACCGCGCACCTGCTAATGTTATCTTATGCCAAGAACCAGCGGCGCCGCAGGCGCAGTGAGAACGGGCAAACGGCTGGCAGTTCACCGGTTGCACGACAAACAAAATGAGCCCGACTTTCGGAAATTGCGGATCGACAAAGTCGGTGTGCGCGGTTTGCGTTTTCCAATCCAGGTACGCGACAAGGCCCGGGCCTTTCAAAATACGATTGCCACGATCGGCATGTTTGTCGATTTGCCGCACCATTTTAAAGGCACGCACATGAGCCGGTTCATCGAGGTCCTCAACGCCCATGGCGGCAGCATCCATGTGGAAAACATCAACGACATCCTGCGGGCCATGCAAAAAAAGTTGAATGCCGCCACCGCGCACCTGGAAATCGAATTTCCCTATTTCATGTCCAAGAAATCCCCGGTGTCGCAGCAGGAAAGCCTGATGGATTATGTTGCGCGTTTTGACGCCTCGGCGAGAAATGGCGACATTGACTTTGCGCTGACGGTCAAGGCAAACGTGACCACCCTCTGCCCCTGCTCCAAGGCGATCGCCAAATACGGCGCGCACAATCAGCGCGGTGAAGTGACCGTGCAAATCCGTTCCCAGGAAATTGTCTGGATCGAGGACGTCATTGAAGTCATCGAAAGTTCGGCAAGTTCCGAGCTTTACGCATTGCTGAAACGGCAGGACGAAAAAGCCGTGACCGAGCGGGCATACGAAAATCCGGTTTTTGTTGAGGACTTGGTGAGAAACGTTGCCGTAAAATTGAATGCGGATTCACGCGTCACCTGGTACAAAGTGGAAGCCGAGAATTTTGAGAGCATTCACAATCACAATGCGTATGCGTGCATTGAGAAGGGATAAAGACCGGTTCATATTCCGGGAACACTATTATTAGGATTTTGTCCAAAAGCCTGGTTTTCCGGTTCAACGTGTCCATCGACGAAGGTGATATCGGCCTTGCCTCCGTGGCGCGTCGTTAATGGGTCGGCGCCCGGCGTCGGGTCCCAGCGCCCGTCATTGATCAAAGATCCCCAGGAACCATCGCTCGCGCTCAATGTTCCTGGCTCTTCGGCCATCATGATTTTTCCCGCTGGATTTCTGACGCTCGTCTCGTTGAAGGTATAAGCCACAGGATTGCCGCCAGAACTGGCGACGAGTGAGGACAGGCCAACATCGACGCCCGGGTCCAAATCCGTTCCGAAGCCGGTCAGACTGTAACTGTAAAGATACGGGCCATAACTGTCGCCATAATTAACACTGAGCCGGTCGGCATCATTATTGTCCAGGGGACATCGAACTGTCGCGGGTTTGAGCCCGGGAACCGCTATCACGATTGGGCTCTTGTCGAACGTTGGATAAAGGGCGGAATTGGTTCGCCAATAAATCCAATCCATCGGTTGAAAGCCGTATATGCGAGAGGCGATTCCCGGGAAAATGCCGGTATTGTCATTCACATAGATTTGCATGCCTAAACCAAGTTGCTTTTGGTTGTTGATGCACGCGGCCTGCGCGCCGCGCTTTTGTGCGGCGGAAAGTACCGGCATCAACACCGCGGCTAATATCGCGATGATGGCGATGACCACCAGCAATTCGATGAGCGTGAATGCGCCGGTGGGCAGACTGTTTGGTGTCCCGCCTTTAGGCGGCTCTGTGCCCCGGCAAGTACGAGTTGAATCGCTGCAGTCGCTTGAATAGTTGAGTACCTGGGTTTTCATTTGCTGATATGCTTATAAACGCACAAAAGGTCCACGCCGTAACAACACTCGGAAAACTCAGGAGTTTCATGAATTTTGGCCGGCACCGCTCCATTCCACGCCCGCAACGTATAGTCGGCATTGTCCATGTCCTGACTCATGACGAGGTCCTCCCGCAGACCCTCAAAGATAGCGGCTGAGGAGAAGTCCCCTACTGAAACGCTGGCATGAAACGGCGCGTGGGCGTTGACCCACTTGACGCCCTGGGTGTAGGGCGTCCCCCAGCCGTTAAAATCAAAATACCTGGAAAGTCTCCGCGCGGGAATCACTGCGCGCACGGCTTCGTTCAGGTAAAATCCTTCGTAAGGATGACATTCGAGGATTTGCCAGCCCGACCAGATAAGCACACCGCAAAAAGCAATCGGAGCCGCCAGCTTGTAGCCGGCCCGGCCGCGCCAGCGCACCAGCAATTGCTCCACGGCCAACCCGGCCATTATCGCCACAGCAGGCACAATTAGAAATATATGCCGCATCCCATCATACCGGATAATCCCTGGCAACATCCGGGGCACCACGGGAAACAAAATCCAGCACCACAAAAGCCCGTGCTTGAATGAATCCTGCCGGAGAATCAGGCTCCGCAACGACCAGGCCATCCCGGCGCCCGCGGCCACCAGCAATATCAGCGGCGTGGCCGCAATGAAATTCATGACATCATAATGCCAGGGAAGATGACGGTTGGGATAAACGTGACCGAAGTACGCGATATCCCAGAACGGCGCCTCGCCCCAGCCTCCGGTGAAACTGGCAACAGACTGAAACAGATGCAGCGGGTTCTGCCACAGTTCCGGCCATAGCAGGTATATGAAAAGGGCCGTGGCGCCCAGGAACCATCCGATATTCCGCAACTCGGCGAGCCGGTTCTCCGACCGCAAAATTTTGATCAGCCACGGGACCAGAAAGATGGGCAGAATAAAAAGCCCGTCCAATTTTGTGGTAGCGGCCACAGCCACTCCCAGCCCGGCCAAAATCCAATATCGGACCTGTCCCTTGCGGGCGGCGACATTCAGGAGCAACAGGGCCAATGTGCCAAACACCATCGCCGGCACGTCTTTCGCATTAAAATGGGCATGGGCGATAAAGCGAGGGAAAAGCACCATGAAAATTTCCGCCACCAGGCCCACTACCGGGCTAAAAAGAAGCGTTCCAAGATAAAAGAGCACCACCAGCCCGGCGCTGGCGGTCAGCAGATTGAGGAAATGGCCCGCGGGGATCGGTTGCCAGCCGAACCATTGGGTCAAAGCCTGGGAGACGCCGTAATTGCAGGTGGCATAGAAGGAGGGATGAAGGTGAATTTCATCAGCCGTGTAATCGCTTGCCATTCCGCTTGCCGGCCAAATCGTCCCGACGACCAGGGCGACGGTTTCGTGGCCACGTTCCATTCCATTCGGCTCGTCCCAGCTCAAGCCGTAACGCCCGATTTGTGCCAGGTTGATGACAAAAAAACAGACAGCGATGGTGATTGCCCAAAACGCGGGATTCCTCGCAATTGACTTTGGGTCAAACATGGGAACCGAAAACTGATTGACTGAGACGCATATTAGGCCGGTATCGGCATGACTTTATTAATAGCAACCATTTCGAACGACTCAATGATAAGTGTCCGCCCAACGGCAAAAAGTGACAATTATTTTGCTGACTGGGCCTCATATTCTCGAGCCTCATATTCTGAATAATCCGCGTTCGTTAAGGTGGTTGCCGTGCGCCCCCCATATTGAACCCAATTACCGACCAGTTGTTTGCCCCCGTCACGCAACCAGCCTTCAAACATGCCGTAATTGGCCATGAGCGTGACTTTGACGGTGCCTCCATCATAACTCACCGTGGCGGGAAATCGATTCGTGCACTGATCGGGATCGTAGAATTCAGCGCGATAGGTTCCATCGGATGCCTCGGCAATTTTAAGTTGAATGTGAAGCGCTTTCTTTCGAAAGCCAATCCTGCCGACCCAAAAACCTTGCAAAGGCGAATCGGCGCGCGGCGCAAATTCGCTGTCGGTCAACGGTTCGGGAAATGGAGTCGGATGGGTCGTTCGACTGAAGACCGTCGGGGCCAGGTTAAGGTTGTTTTCCCAGGCTTTCCACGTCATTTTATTGCCGGAATGACTGACTTTGGCCACAAAGGAGAAATCGTCATTCGTCGAGGTGCTGATTTCGCCCTCCACATAAGGATATTTGTAAGTGAACGTGTCAAATGGGACGTCCTGGGAGCCCAGGCCTATATTGTCCATAGTCGCTTGATATAGACCGTTCACCCGGATGATCCTCACGATGAGGGTCGTCTTTGGCGATTCCCGCCTGTGAAGGCCGTAGCCAGGCAGACTCATCCTCCCTTCCCACGTGCCTTGAATGTCCGGCGCGGGCAATAATACATTTACTACAGTAGCCGTTGTGCCAATAAACAGCAGCAGGGCAATGGCGCATCCTGCGAAAATCAATAGGCCGGCAAGCGGTTTTTTCATTCTATTTTTTGGTTATTCGGCTTTTCTTTCAAAGACCAAAGAAAATCCTCCTCCGCCTTCCTGCCAGGTGCCGACAATCTTGCCGTCTTTAAGCTGGCCGTCATATACGCCACCTGCCCATTTCCATTCCCCATGCACGTTTGGCGGCGAATATTCAAAACTTGAAGCCGGCATGGGCTTATCATTTCCAAACTGGTCCGGGCTCGCGAGCGTCGCCGAATAAGTGCCATCCGGCATTTTCGCAATATCCAGTTCGAATCGCATCTTGATTGTTGTTGTCCCTATCACCCAGTCCCAGGTTCCTTTCCAATGTCCTTGCAAATCTGAGGGGGATGTGTACGAAAAATCTTCTTCCTCAAGCCGCTCCAGTTCGGCCAGGTAGTTCGCGCGTTTAAAAGTGGCCGTAAAGGATTTACCGCCCTGAATCCATGATCCAGTCAACTCCTGTCCTGAGCTGTCAAGGGCGCCGCGGAACATGCCTGCATTGGAGTTGAGCGCCAGTTTTATTGTTCCGTCCCGAACCGTCACAGAGGCAGGTTGCCCGTATGCGCCTTGCATCGGACTGTCCACCTCGGCGCGAAGGGTCCCATCGGGTTCCCCGGCAATTTTTAGGTTTATTGGCAGAAAAACTGATCCATCATTCGGTTTGCCGTTCACATTGGCCAACTGAAGCGCCCCCAATCCATCGGGGTACTTGCCCGGCGCAAGGATTTCGCCCTTCCAATATCCCTGTAAATCCGCGCCGGCATGTGGCGCAAAATCCGATTCCGCCAGTGGCGTGTAAGTGTGTGGCGAGGTGGTCTTTCTCAGGGTCAGGATACCGAAATGCATCTTCGTCCCGGAGACGTCTACTTTTCCCCGGTACACCGCATTCCTCGTTGGATTGACGTCGATTTCTACGTCCGGGAAATCATAAATGACCCTGGACACCGGCAAATCTGTTCGTCCCAGGTCGATGGCGTCATAATTGGCGGTGTATTCGCCGCCCTTTTTCGATAATTTCAGCACAATACGAGTGCTGGTTGTTTCCCCTTTGTTAACACCCGTGCCGCCGAGTGGAAAGTTGCCTTCCCAAGTCGTGTCTTCAATGCCGGGATAATCGGGCTCGTGAAACGAACCGAATGTGAAAAAACTCACGCTGCTGGCTGTAAAAAGAAACGCCGCCGAGGTTATGGCAACGGTCCTGGCTTTGGACCAGGCCATAACTTTCAATGCTCCCTTCACCAGCATTAAGGTTGAAGCCGAAGCAGCAGAGCCTTTGGCCACTGTCACGGCGGAAATGGTTTGTGCCAGGCCTGCAGGCGCGGCCTGAACGGAATTGGCGGCAATCGCCCCGGCAATAATCGCCGTCGTGGAAACAACCCCTCGTTTGTAGAAAAATTTTCGCAGCTTTTCCAGCGCGCGATTCACACGCATTTTTGCCGCGTCCTCGCTTGCGCCTATTGCCATGCCCACCTCCGCCAGGCTGTGGTTCTGAAAAAAACGCAGCACAATAGCGTCCCGGTCGGTTGCCCCCAGGCCGGCCATCGCGTCCTCCAGCAGCGGGGACAGCTCACGCCACAAGGCGTCCGGCGCCGATTCATTGGTTGTAGACTGCATGAATGCCTCCTGTTCGCGGCGGATGCGGCGCCATTCCGCCCGTTGAAAATTCGCCGCCGTGAGGCGCGCTGTGTGGTAAAGCCAGCCCGGCAGCACCGTTTTCGGGCCAAGCGAACCGGCCTTGCGCGCCAGTATCATGAACACCGCCTGTGTGATGTCCTCGGCATGCTGGGGATTCTCGGTCTTCCGAAAGGCCATCGAATAAACCAGGCCAAGATGCCGCTCCACCAGTTCGGCAAAAGCCGCCTCGGACTGGTCCCGGGCGAATTGCTCCAGCAGTTCGAAATCAGGCGTATCGCTCATTGCCTCTTTATATGTGCGCCCATCCAAAAAGGTAACAGGATTCATTTGTCTTTTTATTCCGACTCCAATTATTAATACAGAAATGGCAGAGAAAGGTTCTGAAAAAAATGCCTTTATTTGCTGTTTTTCTAATTCTTCCGAACTAAAAGTCACAACAAACGCAATTCGACGATAAGTGGACCGGGAAAGGGCTGGGGTGAGAATTCGCCCAGGGAAAACTTCGCGCATTGAACCCCTGAACCGGGATAATTGTTCGCCGTGTCAAACCATCGAACGATGATTCTCCCTCTCCCAGCGGGCTCCCATCGGGAGAGGGCTGGGGTGAGGGAGAATCGTCCGAACGAGAATGTTGCGGTTCATGGGGAGGGAGAGCCATTTGGGCCAGTCCGTCCTACCCCGCGAAACCGCCTTTACGGTTTGGCCCATGGCTGCTAAATTAATCCTGCCATGTCAACTGAAGCGCCATCGGCGCCAAAAAAGATCAATCTCCGCCGCCCGGACATTCTGGAAGCGGTCCAGGCGCAGGTGCTGTCCCATTATCGCAGTGAATTGGTCGAGCGGATTCGTGCCAACGGCGGCGTTATCTCCTCAGGCGATTTGTCTGTGAAACTGGCCAAAGAATTCGGTTTTTGTTATGGCGTCGAGCGCGCCATTGACCTCGCTTACGCCGCGCGAAAGTATTTTCCCCCTCCCAAACCCATCTATCTTTTGGGCGAGATCATTCATAATCCCGAGGTCAACGACCAGATTCGTAATATGGGAATCCAAATCATTTCCCCCAAGCCAACCGACATGGAATTGGAAAAACTCCGGGCCGAGGACGTGGTCATCATTCCGGCATTTGGCACCGAAGTCGGGACCCGGAAAAAACTGGAAGCCAAAGGATGCAATCTCGTGGACACAACCTGCGGCGACGTCATGAGCGTATGGAAACGGGTGCGCCAATATTCCCAGGAAAGTGTCACCAGCATTATACACGGAAAAGCAAAACACGAGGAAACCAAGGCCACTACCTCCCAGGCCCGCGCATACGGCAGCGGCCATTATTTGGTCGTATTCAATCTCGCCGAAACCGACTACGTCTGTAACTACATTTTAAATGGCGGCGACAAATCGGAATTGCTTGAAAAATTTAAGGGCGCCTATTCCGAGGGATTCGATCCCGACCTTCATCTGCAGGCCATTGGCGTGGCGAATCAAACCACGATGCTCCGCGGGGAAACCGAGGAAGTCCAGCGCCGGTTCAAGGCCGCCATGATCAAAAAATATGGCGAAGTCGAAATTGACCGGCATTTCCGATTTTTCGACACCATTTGCGGCGCCACCCAGGACCGGCAGGACGCCCTGGAAAAGCTGTTGCAGGAGCCGATGAGCCTCCTCATCGTCGTGGGCGGTTATAATTCATCAAATACCTCACACCTTGCAGAAATGGGCGAGGCAAAATTGCCGACTTATTTTATCAAAAACGCGGCGAAAATGGAGTCCGGCAGCCTCATCCGTCACTATAACCAGCACATTCGCGCCGAGGTGGAAACCCATGACTGGTTGCCGCAGGGCAAAATTACCGTGGGCGTGACCGCAGGCGCCAGTTGCCCAAACAATTTAATCGAAGAAACCATCCGCCGGCTGTTCGCATTGCGCGGTATCTCCGTCCAGGAACTGTTGGCGAATTGATGACCGGTAGCGCAGGTTTCCAAACCTGCCGACTTGAGCGGCTTGGGAAGCCGCGAAAGGGATTGCCGGAGCGAAGCGAAGGCAAGGCCCGAAGGGCCGAGCGAGCGGGAGCGAGCGAGCCAATCGCGGGTTTCCAAACCCGCTAGTCGTGATTCGTCGTCGATTCGCTAATATCGCGCCGGTCCGTACGAACGCAATCCGCTTCAACGCCTTAACTCTTCAACACTTCAACGATCACTCAGCCCAGGCACGATTTCTCTTTTACCCCTTCAGTCTTTCCTCTTTAATCTCCTGATGCCTCGAACCCGAGAGCAACTCGAAGAAATCGAACGCCAAATCCTCGCTCCCTACGCCCAATTGAGCGCAGAGACACGCGGACGCGAATACGTCGAGCCGGCTCCGGATTGGCGCACGCAGTACCAGCGCGATCGCGACCGCGTCATTCATTCCCGGGCTTTTCGGCGGCTGGAATACAAAACCCAGGTCTTTCTCAACGGGACGGGCGACCATCTCCGCACCCGGCTCACACACACGATTGAAGTCGCCGCAGTTTCGCGCAACATCGCCAGCGCCCTGAAATTGAATTCCGACCTTGCGGAAACCATCGCCCTCGCCCACGACCTGGGTCATTCGCCCTTCGGCCATAAGGGCGAAACCGTGTTGGCGCGCCTGATGAAAGGGCACGGCGGCTTCGAGCACAACCAGCACAGCCTGCGCATCGTCGAATTGCTTGAGCAGAAATATCCTGATTTTCCCGGCCTCAATCTCACATGGGAAGTCCGCGAAGGCCTGGCCAAACACTACACTTCCTACGACCACCCTGACAAACAGAAGGGTTTTGAAGCCAAAAATTCATCCCTCGAAGCGCAAATTGCGAACCTCGCGGATGAGATCACATATTATAGTCATGACCTGGACGACGGGCTTGAATCCGGTCTGCTATCGGAAAAACATCTCATTCAAAACGTCCGTATTTTCGCGCAGGCGGCGCGCCTGATGAAAAAGGCGCACGGAGATTTGCCCGATGAATGCCGTCGGTACTTTATCATCCGAACGGTCATCGATATGCAAATTCATGACGTGGTCGAGACCAGTGAACCGCTGATCCTCGCCGCAAAGATAAATTCCGCGGACGATGCCCGGCGGTTTCCCAGGGCGCTGATTCAACACAGTCCCGCCCGCCGCAAACTCAACCTGGAATTAAGAGACTATCTTTATAAAAACCTCTATTTCAATCCCGTGGTTCACGAGCCAAACATGCGCGCCGTGAAAATGCTCGAAGAACTATTTTATTATTTCCTGAAACATCCCAATAAAATCGGCGAAGGTTCGCAAAAGCGAGTTAAAAAGAGCGGATTGCATCGCGCCGTATGCGATTACATCGCCGGAATGACCGACCGCTACGTCATGCTCGAGCACCAGCGGATATTCGGGACGTAGCGCAGCCGAATTCGTTTAAAAAACCCTAAACTTTCAGTAATCGAAACCGCTTTTTCGACAGAAATCGCCCGTGCCGTTCGTTTAGCGCAGATGTGCAAATCTCCTCAGAAACCAGCGTTCGTTTAGCCCGCAATCAAGTTCGTTTAGCACTTTATTTATACCCGTTTATTTCCGGTTTTCACGCACACCATTTTTTACTAAATGAAGCTGTTCTGTAGGGCAGGCATCCCGCCTTGGCAAGTGGCGCTGCCACCCGGTTACGGCGGCTTCCAGCCGCCAGTCCCCACCAACTCGCCCGGCGTAGCTCCGAGCGAAGACGGGTCCATCTTCCATCTCCTATCTTCGCCCATCCTGTCAATCCTGTTCATCCTGTCAAAGAGTTCTTTTCGAGTATTCCGTGTATTTCGTGGTTACCGCAAAAAATGAAATTCAAAATTTCTGTCCCTAAAACCCCGCGCCACCATTGAACTTTTTTGGGGTTCCAAATCTAGTTCTTGTAACCGTCAAACAACCTGAGAAACTGCTACCATGACCATCAGACATTGGATTATTGGATTGTTGGATCAATGGATTTTTGGGATTCGGAAATTCCGTCACCCTTGGCGCGCCGGCGGCGCAAGCCGACGGAGAACCGCTCCCGCACGGTCAGGGCTCGGTTACTTCCTTCATTGTTCGAATTCAGCGACGTGCCGCGCCATCTTCCATCTTCCATCTTCCATCTTTGCCCCGTCCTGCCACTTGGCACTCATGCGCCATTCCGCACGTTTCAACGCTTCAACCCTTCAACGCTTCAACGTGCGCGAAGCGCAATTGTCCCCACGTTCCCGATTGATGGGGGGACAATTCGCAAAAACCCTATATTTTACGCGGGTAAAATTTTCCGCCGTTCTGCAAAGAGAGAAAATTAGGGCGCTTTTTGCTGGAAAAACCGTGTCTAAAGCCCATTTTTTCGATCATCAAAGGGGACAATTAGGTAGCGCAAGAGCTGCATGCCAGTGGCGCTGCCACCTTTGCCCAAATTTAATCCGGACCGCGCCCCATGCAGGGGCGCAACCGGGGGCCTTCACCCGTCGTCCTGCCTCACCTTCCTTCGCGTTCTTCGAGAACTTCGCGCGACATTCCTGCTGTGTCGCGTTTACATCCCTCATTTCGCCAATTTTCCCAATGAAAACCCACAATTTGGCCCCTCATTGGGCCTCGTTTACAAATTTACTTCCTTATACACAAAAAATGTGCAACGGCCGTAGCGTAGGCGTCTCGCCTTGGCAAGTGGCGCTGCGACCCGGTTCAAGCACCGTCTCGGTGCTGTCTTTGCATTCGATGTTGGGCGTTCGATGTTCGATGTTCGATGTTTTCCAATTACTCCAATCTTCCATCTTCAATCCTCCATCCTCGCCCCGCCTCCTTTGCCGTTTCCTCAAATTCTTTAATATCTCCAATAAAATGCGATCCCCCACTCCCGTTTCTCCGTTTCTTTTTCTACACACAAAAAATGTGTCACCTGGCACTGGTAGGGCGGACGTGCCCGTCCGCTAAGGCACGCGCCCCTGGTGCGTGCGAGTCTCCATCTGGCTTTCGATGTTCAGTGTTCCGATCGCCGGTGGCGCTGCCACTTCGATGTTCGATGTTTTCCAACTCTCACGGTCTGAACTCTCACGCTCTCACGTTCTTTCCTCGACCCTGACTACCGTTTCATCTGACGAGGT
This sequence comes from Candidatus Sulfotelmatobacter sp., assembly GCA_035503455.1. Classification (GTDB taxonomy): domain Bacteria; phylum Verrucomicrobiota; class Verrucomicrobiia; order Limisphaerales; family UBA11358; genus UBA11358. The sequence continues at coordinate 11,101 of DATJTK010000140.1, forward strand.
CAGCTCGGCCAGCAGTTCCAAGACCGTCTTCCCCCGCCCCGCCAGCACAAATCCTGGCGCAATTTCAGTCAGCGGCTGCAAAACAAACTTTCGCAAATGCGCGCGCGGATGTGGCAGGATCACATTTTCTGTACGGCGTGTTTCCTGGCCAAAAGCGATTAAATCCAAGTCCAGCGGCCGTGGCTCGTTCAGAATTTGTTTCGGCGCTCTCCCGAATTCCTTTTCAAGTGCCTGCAGTTTCTGCAACAACGATTCCGGTGTCTCGCCTGGTTTGGGGACAAGGGCGACGACCGCATTCACAAATTTTGGTGAATCCGGTGGACAATCGACCGGCGATGTCTGCCACAGCGAGGATTTCAAGAGCGGTTCGTTGGAAAAATTCTCGAGCCGGGTCATCGCATTGAGCACGATTTGCTGCGAATCGCCGAGATTCGAACCGAGGGCAACAACTGCAAGGTTCTGGTTCATTGTCTCTCAAACCATCTTAGTCCGTTCGGCAATTCGTCGGTCGCATACTCGATGTGAAGGACGCGACGATGCGACGGGTTCTCCGCCGGCGAGGAAGCGTGTAGAAGCAAAGGCCGCATCAGCATCGCCCCGCCCTTCGGCACCTCACAAACGCAAGCGTTCCCATTCTCCAGCCGGTCTTTAATTTGAGACGCATTCAATTTACCTTCCAGATGCGAACCGGGTATGACCTTCAGGGCGCCATTTTGAGCATGGCAATCGTCGAGGTGCAGACGAACGGTCGCCATTCCTTCCAAGATGCGGGTGGGTGGGTGTACGTGATGGATTTCTTCCTTGATTGACCACGCTTCAAATTCCGGCGTTTCGATTCTTTCTGCAACGGCGATCGTCAAATCCTGATGCCACGCAACGCGCCAATTGGCGTCAGCCGTTTTATCGAAGAAAAGCGCGCGAACCGGAAATGCAGGTTTTGTGAGATGCTTCTTCAATACATCCATGATTTCAGACGAATTCGCGACGTCATTGATTCGGGGCAAAAGCCGAAGAAGATTTCTCACGCCCCCAAGCCTGGTTTTGGCCGATTTTGTCCGTTGATGATGCATCGCGGAAAGTTCGCCGGCTAAAGCGTCACAACGTTCCGGCGGGAAAACGTCTTTTAGGATTTCAAATCCATTTTTGTCGAACTCGTCCACCGTTTCTTTCCGGGTCATTTCAGCCCGAGCACATCCTGCATATCGTAAATGCCCGGTTTCTGCCGCACAACCCAAAGCGCGGCGCGGAGCGCGCCATTGGCAAATGTTTCTCGGCTGGACGCTTTGTGCGTCAGTTCCAGACGCTCGCCCGCATTGGCAAAGATAACAGTATGGTCACCGACGACGTCGCCGCCGCGAATGGAATGGATGCCAATTTCGGATTGCGTCCGCCCGCCGACAATGCCGGTGCGCCCGTAGCGGGCTGCTTTATCCAACTGCAATTTCCGGACCCCGGCCAGGATTTCAGCCAGTGTTTTGGCAGTTCCGCTGGGGGCATCTTTTTTCATGCGATGATGCATTTCCACGACTTCGAGGTCGTAATCCGGCCCCAGAATTTCGGCCGCTTTGCGAGTAAGCCAAAACAGGGTGTTGACTCCGGTTGAAAAATTGGACGCACAAACCATTGGAATGGAGGATTGAAAAGCGGCTATTGCGTCTCTTTCGGCATCAGAATGTCCCGTGGTTCCAATGACAATGGCCTTTTTGTTCCTGGCGCAAATATCGGCGATTGCCACCGTGGCTGTGTGTAAACTGAAGTCAACGACAACATCGGCCTTTGAAATCGTTTGGTTCAAATCGTCTCCACGGCCGAGTTGGCTGACAATTTCGATATCGGAAAAATTTTTCGCGCAGGCGGCAAGCGCCCGCCCCATTCGTCCCGCGGCCCCGGTGATAATGGCTTTGGTCATGTTTATTTCAATATGCCGCACCGTTTCATCGTGGCGCGCAGGGCGTTCCGGTTTTCCGGGTCCATGGGGACAAGTGGCAGCCGATATTCCTCGGTGATAAACTTCATCATCGCCAATGCCGCTTTGACCGGAGTGGGATTGGTTTCGATGAACAAGTCCTTGATCAACGGATAATATTTTTCATGAATGCGCAGGGCCGCCGCAGGTTTGCCGGCTCGGAATAGTTTGACCATTTCCGAAATCTCACGGGGAATAATATTCGACGCCACGCTGATGACGCCTTGAGCGCCCACTGACATGAACGGCAGGATCAGGGAATCGTCGCCGCTCAAAATTACAAAATCCGGCCCGAGCGCCGCGCGCAGTTGCGAGACGCGGTCACAACTCCCGGCGGATTCTTTAATGCCGACGATGTTCTTGCAGCTTTCTGCCAGCCGTTTGACGGTGTCAATGGCGATTTCGACGCCGCACCGGCCGGGAATGTTGTAGAGCAGAATGGGCAGGCTGGTCACGCTGGCCACGGCTTTAAAATGCTGATGCAGGCCTTCCTGAGTCGGCCTGTTGTAATAGGGCGCCACCTGCAGGGAGGCATCCGCGCCGGCTTCTTCGGCCGCTCGGGTCAAATACGTCGCCTCGGCAGTGGCATTGGCGCCGGTGCCTGCAATGATTTTGATTTTGCCTCGCGCGAATTTGACGGCGCGCGCCACCACATCAATGTTTTCCTGATAGCCCAGTGTGGAAGATTCGCCGGTGGTTCCGGCAGGGACTAAGCCATCCACACGGCCCTTGATTTGAAAGTCAATAAAACGTTCGAGCGCAGCTTCATCAATTTTGCCATTTTTGAACGGCGTTACGATTGCTGTATAAGTGCCGGTAAACATACGATGTCGCAGGATAATCTATCAAATAGGCGGAATTGGGAAGGAAAAAGCGAACAGGATCACCTCTCAGGAACTTTCGGATGCCGACCGTGTAGTTCCGCTCTCGCCGCGCCGTAGCTTTTGCGAAGGCGGGTCAACGCTTCAACTTTCCGTCCTACCGCTCTCCAAGCCGCTTGAGCTCCGCCGGATTCATGCGATGAAAGACCCATTCCTTCATAGCGCGCGCGCCGATGCTTTGATAAAAATCCAGCGCCCGTTCGTTCCAGTTCAGCGCGATCCATTCATATCGACCGCAATTGCGTTCCACCCCGACTTTGGCAACCGCCTCGATTAATTCACGGCCCAAACCGCGTTTGCGGAATTTGGGTTTCACATAAATGTCTTCAAGCCAGATGCCTGCGCGCGCCAGGAAACTCGAAAAGGTAAAAAAGTAAATGGCGTACCCCGCGGCTTCGCCATCACAGCGGGCAAACAGCGCGCCCGCCGCCGGCGGCTGGTCAAAAAAGGCGCGGTTCAATAATTCGGCAGTGGCCTGAACTTCACGCTCAAGGCGCTCAAAGCGGGCCAGCTCTTTGATCATTTCCAGCATGTCCGCAATGTCTTCGGGCCTGACTGGCTTTATGGTAATTTCCATGTGGGCGATAGATTAGAATGACAGGTGATAAGTGGCCAATTCAAAAATTTAAGATGTCAATGAGAGAGAAAAAGGTTTTATGCTTTCTTTTCACTTTGACTTCGGTGGAATAGAGTTAAACTTCAAGGGTTTATTGTGAATCGCAAACCGTCATTACTGGTTATTTTTTTATCGGTCTTCATTGACCTCGTGGGCTTTGGCATCGTGCTCCCTCTGTTGCCAGGATACGCGGAAGCAAATTTTCAGCCGGGTTTTAGGGCCAGGGGCCTCATTATCGGCGGAATCATCGCCTCGTTTTCGCTCATGCAATTTCTTTTTGCGCCGGCCTGGGGACGCCTTTCCGACCGGATTGGCCGCCGCCCGGTAATGCTTATAAGCAATCTGGGCGCGGCCGGTTCCTATGCGCTTTTTGGTTTTGCTTCAAGCTTGAGCGGAACGGCCGGTTTGCTCTGGATTTTGGCCTCCCGAATATTCGCGGGCGTCTGCGGAGCAAATTTGTCGGTTGCATCGGCGTATATTGCCGATGTTTCGCCGCCCGAGAAGCGTTCGGCGCGAATGGGACTTATTGGAATGGCGTTCGGGCTTGGATTCATTTTCGGTCCTGCAATCGGCGCCTTCTCGATCGATATTTTCCACACCAACCAGGCGCCTGGCTGGGTGGCTTCCGCTTTTTGCTTCGCCAATTTTCTTCTGGGCTGGGTAATTCTTGGCGAGAGCCGCAAGCCGGGAACGGGACCGGTCGTCACCCGGCCGAAATTTGCGCAATGGGGCCACACGCTGGCTCAACCGCGAATGGGTCTGCTTATCGCCATCTTTTTTCTGGCGACGTTTTGTTTTACCTGTTTTGAATCCACTTTTCCATTGTTGGCCAAGGATCGGTTCCTGGCAAACCAAACGAATGTTGCCAATCGCATCGGCTATTTCTTTACGTACGCCGGCGTGATTGCCGCGCTGGTGCAAGGAGTCATTGGCCGCCTGGTGAAGAAATTCGGCGAACCGAACCTCATTTTTATCAGTCTCCTCGTTTTTGCCGCCGGTTTGGCGGGGTTGCCGTACGCAAAAGATTTGACGACGATTTTGATTGTCCTGGCATTGCTCGCCATCGGCTCGGGACTGAATCGCCCGCCCGTGTTCGGGATGATTTCACTGAACTCTTCTCCGCACGAACAGGGCGCGAACCTTGGCGTGGCGCAAAGTTTCGGAGCGCTGGCGCGGATTCTTGGCCCTATTTTTGCCGGCAGCCTGTTTTTCGTTCATCCCGCCCTGCCCTACCTGATTTGCGGCGGCATCGCTCTAATGACGGCATTTATCGCGTGGGGTTTTCTTTGTGGCAAACGCGCCCCGAGCGACAAGGGAAAGGACTTTGCCGGTGGGTTGGAAGGCGACAAGCTCACTTAAGCCAAATTGGATATCGCGGTAGGGCGGCGCTGCCGCGCCGCCTGCCTGTAGACGAGATGGATTGTTGCCTCAGCGCAAAAATAATTCCGCCGCAGCGTCCGCGAAGCGGAGCCCTTCTGAAGTGAGTTGAAACCGGTTTTCATCACGGGCGGCCCAGTTTCTTTTCACCAGTTCTTCCATTTCTGATTTCCATTCTTCCCGCAAATCGAAACTGGTAGCGCGGCGGAATTCCTCGAACGGCCAACCGGCGTTCATTCGCAGGCCAAATGCCGCAGTCTCCCCTGCCCGCTTGAGCGGCGGCAGTTCCTCAATCGATTCGATGGCGCGCCGCCCCTTTTCCAGTTGCTCACAGTAAAGCTGCGTGTTGGCCCAATTTTTTGCCCGCGCGCCCCGCACGTAGCCTGTCGCCCCCGGGCCGAGGCCATAGAACGAGCCTCCGCGCCAGTAATTGACGTTGTGGCGGCAGGCGAACTGCGGAATCTGAGTTTCCATCGATTCCTCTGCCCCCCGGGCGAAGTTTGCAATTTCATATTGCTTGAAGCCGGCGGCCGACACATGAGCGACGAGTTCGTCGTACATGTCGCAGGCGAGTTCTTCATCCACGGAAAATTCGCCGGCCTGAAGCTGGTGAAACAGCGGCGTGTCGTCTTCGTAAATGACTTCGTAGGTGGACAAGTGTTCGCTCTGCAACTCTAGCGCCTGGCGCAATGTCTTGCGCCAAATCTCCATTGTCTGGCCAGGAATGGCGAACATCAGGTCCAGGTTAAGATTTTCAAAACCGGCCGCGCGCAGGATATCGAATGATTTAAAAACCTGCTCCCGTGAGTGGATTCGCCCCAGGCGGTCCAGCAGTTGTTCATCAAGCGATTGCACTCCCATGGAAATGCGGTTGACGCCGAAGTCCCGGAGCAGCTTTGCCTTGTCCAGGGATACCGTGGCCGGATTGCACTCGACCGTCCATTCCTCCGCGCCCAGCAAATCAAACTTCTCCATCGCCCGCAGGATGGACTGCCATTGGCGCAGGTTCAGCAGGGAAGGCGTCCCGCCTCCGAAAAAAATCGTGCGCGGCTTGAGGTCGCTGGAGACGATCTCGATTTCGCGGACGAGCGCGGCGACATAGCGGTCCATCAATTCGCCGGAAGATTCCTCCGAATAAAAAGCGCAATACGAGCATTTCTTCGCGCAAAACGGAACGTGAACGTAGAGACTTTGGATTTTTGACGATCCCTGCACAAGCTTAGTCTAGTCCTTTGACCAGTATAATGCGATCCAAAGATTAGGGTGCAATGAGGCGGAAAAACGCGCTGGAATTCGTCATCCCTAAAACAAGTTGATCATTCAGGTTTGTCAGGTCCAGAACCGGCGCAATTGAAATGTCTGACCAGTTTACCAAATCAGGGCTTTCCTGAAGGATAAGATTCGTTGAAGGCACAAGCCAGCACAAGGTCATATTCCCATTCGCTGCCCCGGCTTGAATTAAAGGCGACGGCGTCATTTGTGATGTCCAGAGGCCGCCGCTCTCTGCTATCGCAAATAGCCTGTTACCATCGGCTGCTATTGCGGCTGATCTCCAATAATCACTGGGAACGTTGTTCGTTATCCAGGTTCCTCCGGCGTTCGTGGAAAGACAAACTGGTCCTCCATTTTCCAAAGCAGTCAGTATGGACCCATCGGCAGATGAAGCGACTGAATAGCAACCGGTAATCGGCACATTATTTGTAGCCCAGGTGACCCCGCCGTTTGTCGAAGTCGCCACGCTGCCCGATCCACTTAAAACGCCTGCGATCAGCCTGGTTCCGTCCGCCGAAGATGCGATGCAATCCCAATTCTTTGCTGGAGCAGCGGTTGGTGTCCAGGAAGCTCCCGAGTTTGTTGAAGTAAAAATCAACCCGTAGTTGGGGTTGGCACTGCCAAAATCAAGATGGGAAACTGCGGCCAGCCTGGTTCCATCTGCCGAGGAAGTTACTCCTGCCCAAGTGTTGGCGACCCCACCGATTGTCCACGTGCCGCCGCCATTTGTGGAAGTATAAATCGAGCCAAAGCTTGCCGCGGCAACCAGTTTCATCCCGTCAGCAGAAGAGGCGACTGAGATCCAATTGTTGGTTGGAGCACTGGTCAGGTTCCATGAGAGCCCACCATTGGTGGAGGTATATATCCCATAATCGTAGTCTTCGGGAACAAAGTCCTCATCACTGGATACGGCGACCAGCCTATTCCCATCCGCTGAAGACCCCACAGAAATCCAGGCCGCGCCCGGCGCGCCGCTCAATGACCACGAAGTTCCAGAGTTGGTGGAAATCCAAATTCCCCCTTGACCGTCCTGAAGATCTTCGTCCAGATGATTGATACCGGCCACCACCCTGGTACCGTCGGCAGACAAAGCCACCGAACTCCAAATACATCCGGAACTTAAGCTGGTCTGGAACCATGTTTGGGCCGACGCGAATCGAACCGCACAGCCAAACAAAATACTCATTACGAAAAGAGTCTGTTTTCCGGTATGCATCGATTGCCTTTCCAGCATTATAGGCAAACAATGTTCAATAAAGCAAGATAACTCTCAGTCTGAAACAATTGATCCAATACTATTCCTGCTCCAGCAGGAATGTCGTCGCCGATTTTTGGCCGAGGGCCGACTGAATGTTCAACAAGTCGGAATAGTCCTCCGGTTTGATAATGCCGGGCGTCAGATCAAATTGCTCGCTGACGACGCATTTTCCGTCGCGGTCGGTTTGGGTGATGCGGGCTTCGGAACCGCCGGGGGCGACCAGTTTTTCATCCTTCGGCGCGATGCCCGTCTCGTGGTAACCACCGGGCAATTGAATTTCAGCGCGAAAATCATTCTCGTCAGCTTCCGGAACGAACAACGGCAAGGTCCGATGGTCCGCGAGCGAGTCAAAGAGGGACCCGGTAAACGGAAGGTTAAAGTAAAAATATTTTCCGTCCGCGACAGCGAAGTTGTCCATTTTGACGGTGAACCGTTCGAGACCCGGATAGGCATCGAATTTGGTGGTCAAATCGCTAACGGGCCGGGCGCCCTGCCCTACGCGCGTAACGGCTTCCTGGAAATAATGTTCGCGCTCTTCCGGCGGCAATTCAGAGAAGAATTCGTTGTTATCGTCGTAGCTTTGGCCGTAGAACCAGCGTGATATTTCAATTTGCGCCTTCCCGTCTTTGTCGAGCGATACCGCGTAATCCGTCTCAATCTTATTGCCGCAACCGTGCGGAACGTGGATGGTGAAAAGCTTTTGGTCCGCAAGGGCGAGCGCAAGCTTGCCATTGCTGGACGTCGTGCCCAAATGCGCGTACTGGTCTTCGTCATTCAAGTAATAATCCTCGCCATCCACGGTGACTTTTACGAGCGGCGATTGGAACTCATCGGGAAGCGGGAATGTGCGCGCCACTTTTGCGAGAGCGGCAACAGGCGGCAAATCGGATGCCATGATGAATTCGGGGTTAAAGCCCGCGGCTTTGAGCATAGCATAATACAGGATTGCACAATCCGCGGCGTGGCCGTATCCGTCGTTGAGAGTGGTATCCGCGTCGGACAACTCGCTCAATGGCAAATCGGTAAACGATGGGCCCGCCACACGGATGTTTTCGGCTATAAAATCGCGAATGGCTTTCAGGGCATCAGACTTTGTTTTGGCTGACGCGGTCAGTTGTTTCGCCATGGCGGCGGCGTTGGTGGCACGATGCGCGTGTTCGAGCATCGCATCACTGAGCGCTTTCCAGTAATCGGCGGGATCTCCCACGAAATAAGAGACACCGGCCTGATAATTCCAATCGGGCGGCACATCAGGTTCCGACGGCAGGGGTTTGACGCCGTTTGCCCGCCATTCGAAGGTCTGCCCGTCCTGCTTCGCAGTGTCGTGTTCCTTGACAATGCCCCTTGGGCCGCTGACAAGCTTTTGAATTTTCAGGCCGCTGGGCGCTGTCATCACAAAGGATTTGGCATCCAGGTCGTCGGGAAATTGGAAAGGCTCAAAGCCGCTCAGAAACGGCATGCCTTTCATGGTGATTTCAAACTCGACTTCGATGGTTGAGCCGATGTCCACACCGGGCAGGCTGGCCACGAGCACTTTGCCGCCGGTGTAGCGACGCGCGCCGCTGTTCCAACCCTGGTCCATAAAATTGATTTCCGCAGGTGAAATCTCCTGGCGCGTCCCGTCTTTCGAAATAACGTCGGCATGGATGATTCGCGCCTGTTCGCACGCGGGATTGTAATTAATTTTCACTTCGGATTCGCGAATTTTGCCTTCGTATGTGATTATGCGTTTGGAGTATTTCACTCGATAGACCGCCGTGTGCGCGTCGGTCACCGTCAGCGATTTCTCGCTGTCCAATATTCTGGCACTGGAATCCAGGGGCGGCTCGGGACTGTCGCCCGCGGCCAGGGCGTTTGGAATATTGTTCTTTTCCAGGGCCATGATGAGGTTTTTGCGGCCGTCATACGCCATGTCCTTGAGCGCCTGCTTCAATTTGGAATATTGGGCGGGCGAAAACTCGACGGTCTTGAGCTTGAGTTCGCGCGAGCATTCGAGGGAGTTATTCGCGCACGAGACGTTCTCGCTGTAGCTCATGGAACCGTCGTTGACCGAAGAAAGTTCCGGGATCTCCAGCGGCGCGGCGAATCCGCCGGTCAATTTAAGGGACATGTCTTCACGGACCCCGCAAGTCGTCTCGATGATCAAAGGATATTTCCTCTTTTGCAGTCCGACGTCGCCCAGAAGAATGCGGTTGGCCACGCCCAAACCCCGTGAAATCAAGGGCAGACTGACGACGGATTTGCCTCCGCCGTTTGCTGTCAAACCGACAGCGCTAAATTTCAATTCCACATGAAGCGGGATGGATGTGTCGACTATGTTTTCAGGGGTCAGACGATAGGAAATGAGCCGGGCGCCAGGGATGGATTCTTTGAGCCGTCCTTCAAAAAAATCCTTTTGCTCGTCCGGTTTCAAATGCGACAGATGATTGCGATAGGCATCGTCATTCACGCCTTCAAAGGACAATTCTGAAGTGGCGTCAAGGACGCCATTGGCATCAAGAATGCCGGTCGTCTTGACATAGAGCATGTGTTTATCCGGGGATGGAACCGGACTCAGGCGCAGCGTTTCGCCTTCGGGCCGGCAGACCAAATAGCTGCGATTGCAATCGTACGACGGAAGGAGATCGCGAGTGTTTTCATCGGTCGAGTCCATCAACGTGTATTCGCCCTTTTTCAGTTCGACGCAGGTGATCGCGTGATCAAAATCCGGTTGCGGCACGTGCATATCCCGTATGGCGCCGATGTTGATGAGGACCGGATATGCCTGGAAACCCGCAAGTCGCAACATGGCAACCAGCAACCCGGCCTTGTCGCGGCAGACGCCGTATTTCTTGTTGAAGGTAATGCAGACGTCATGAGGTTCGAAGCCGGGACGGTTTGTTTCCAGAGTCTCCCCCGTATAACGGATGTTTTTGGAAACGTAGTAGAATATGGCCTTCACCTTGTCCAAATCGGTGGGGGCGTTGGCAGTAAGCTCGTCAACGGTTTGCTTCATTTCCGGGGTGGTCATGTCCAGGTGCGGCTTGCTGAGGTTCCAATACCATTTCGAGATATCCTGCCATTTAGGAACGGTGCTGACGAAGAGCCGCTGCAAAACCATGTCGTACGGCGGCATATCGGGTTCATCGAACATTCGCTGCACATTATTTACTTCCCAGTTGTAAACAATCTCGTCCCCATTGGTGACCGTCGACGCGGTGATGGTGCCGGGAATCTGGTCACGCAACGCCGTGCTGACCAACGGCAGGTTTGCCGGCGCGTGAACGACGTACGACCAATGATGAATATAGCTGGTGCCTTCAAAGACGTTCTCCTCGTCATATTCGTTGGGCATGATAGAGCGGTGGATAATCTGCCTTGAAATGACATGGACGGTGTCACCGACATCGAGTTGCGGAATGTTTACGGTCAGGATGCGATCATTGGCGTCGTAAATGTTTTCCGACATTTGGCTGTCATCAATGGACTCTTTGGAATTGGCCGCCACGTCCACGGGCACAATGGTCCCATCCGGCTTAATGACTTCGACCTTTGCGACCTCTTCGGTCCAGTACGGCAGCATGAAAAAGAAGGACAATTCGCGGTTATCGCGCCGGCCCTTTTCCGTAAGAACTTTGGTGAACGTTTCGTCCTGGCAGGCGCCTGTGCCATCGGCATGATAGTCCCGGACGCTATTTTGGTCGACGATCGCCGAATCGCAATTCGGGTACTTGTCGGGCGTGATAGCGGCGGCGGCGGCCATGACCTTCTTCAGGTCAACTGGGCTCCATTCGGCGGCGGTGAACTGGGATTCGTCGGCCAGCGCGGGCAAAACTGCCAGCGCCAGCGTGAAAATGATGGAACGTAAAATCATGAATAAAGGCTTCCTCACAAGGAATTCGAAACAAAATACATTCTATTGAAATAGGAGACTGCTGCCAGCCTAAATTGTTCAATTTTCGGTCCGCCCCAACGCCGGAGCACACTCGCCAAAACACGCCTCCCGTCCCAGATCCAAATTAAAGCGTAGATTGGCACACAATTTGCGAACTTTTTGGCAAAATTAAAAGGTAAATATATTACCTAAAATATGAATCCAGCGGCCCTTGATCTATTCCCGGAGGCGTATGTGCCTGCGGCCATGATGGTTTCGCTGTTGAGCGTTTGGATGCTGGTCGGCTTGTTCTTTTATCTTAACCGTTATACAAAGCGCGAATACTTTACAATTTGGACGGTCGCCTGGCTGTTTTACGCGCTATGGTTGACACTGAGCCTGGAAGCCGTTAAGACCAAAATACATGATTCCACTATCCAGGAGATTATCTTCGTTCTTAAACAATGGTGCGTGGCGATTTCCGCGGTTTTTCTCCTCTGGGGAAGCCTTCGATTCCTGAATATCGTTGTCCGACAGACGTTGTTGGGCTTGTTTATGGTGTTCCTGCTGGCATGGACTGCTGTAAGCCCGCAAGCCCTGGCGCAGAACCATTTTGGAACTGAATTGCCGGTTTTCATGCTAATTGGGCTGAGCAGCATATTTGGCGGGGTCTGCTTTTACCGCCTCCGCAAAAAAATGCCGTTCGTTGGCGCAGGCATGTTGTCTATGGGCTTCATGTTGTGGGGCCTTTACCTGGGCAGCTATCCGTTCGCGGAGTTGTACTCGGATTTGACGGGTGCGGCGTTCTTTATCGCGGCGGTGCTGCAACTTTTTATTGCAGTCAGTATGGTGGTCCTTGTGCTTGAGGAGGCGAGATTCAACGCGGAACGCATCATCGCGGAAATTGCCACCGTGCGTTCGGAAAAAGAGGCGTTGCAGGTCAAGATGCTCTCCGCGGAGGAACAATGCCGGAATCTTTACGACCAGGTGCGCCTGGCGGCGGGCTTGCAAACTGCGTACGAGGAACTGCGCCGGACGCAGCAGGTGGTGGTGCAACAGGAACGCCTGCGCGCCCTCGGGCAAATGGCCAGCGGCATCGCCCACGACATCAACAACGCCCTGTCACCGATCACTGCCTATTCCGAATTGCTCCTGAACAAACAGAGTATTTCGGCCGAGACCACGCGCGAATATCTTCAAGCCATTAACAAATCCGGCGTGGACATCGCGCATATTGTCGCCCGCATGAGGGATTTCTACCGCCGGCGCGAAGACTCCGAACCGCTGTCAAAAGTCAACATCAACGAAATCGTCAAGGAAGTTATCGGCCTGACACGCCCCCGCTGGCGGGATGTTTGCCAGCGCGAAGGCGTGTCGATCAACGTCAAATCTGAATTCGAAGCGGACATGCCGCGGATCATGGGCGACCCAAGCGAGCTTCGGGAAGCGTTGATCAATCTGATTTTCAATTCTCTGGATGCCATGCCTTACGGCGGGACCATTTCGCTGATTACGCGGTCGGTCAGCCGGCCCGGGACCAAAGGGAACAGTGATGGGGAGCGCGCGCTTCAAATCGAAGTCCGCGACGATGGAGTGGGCATGGACGAAAAAACGCGGCGCCGCTGTCTGGAGCCGTTTTTCTCAACCAAAATTCAGCGGGGAGGCAGCGGGCTTGGACTGGCAATGGTCTATGGCATGATGCAGCGCCACGAAGGCACCATCGATATTGAAAGTTCGCCCGGCAAGGGAACCAGCGTCCGTCTCACGTTTCCCTTCCGAAAGGAGGCCCAAAAATCCGGGGAGGACGCCGCTGCGGCAAGCGAGTCAACGCGCGCGCTTAGAATTTTGTGCATCGACGACGAGAAACATGTATTGCAACTATTGACTAATTGTCTCTCGCCGTTTGGCCATCGGATCACCACCGCGCCAAACGGCCAAGAGGGCCTGGAATTGTTTCGCGCCGCCAAAACGGGCAATCTGCCCTTCCAGGCGGTCATCACCGACCTGGGCATGCCGGAAATTGACGGGCGCCAGGTTGCCAAGGCTATCAAGGCCGAATCGCCTAAAACCCCTGTCATCATGTTGACGGGATGGGGCGCTGAAATCCGGCAGGACGCGGAAAAAATATCCGAAGTGGACGCTGTCATTGAAAAGCCCCCCAGCATTCAACGTCTCCACGAAACGCTTCTTGAAGTCAGCCATTCAAATGGGCAGGTCGAAGCGGCCGTTGCCGCCTCATAATCGGCTTTCAGGCGGCGCGGCTGGCGGATTTACGGATCACTAATTCTGGCCTTAATACGGTTCCCTGCCGTTTGATATCATAGGATTCGATCCGTCGCCGGAGGAAATCCCACGCCACGGCGCACATCTCGATGACGGGCTGCACAATCGTCGTCAACGGGGTCTCCAAATATTCACAGTCAGTGCCCAATGTGCATCATCCGGCGTTGCGCCTGTCAAAGCAAAAGCGAAGTGTTGTCTGTACCCACGATCCAGATGTCTATTGGATCACTTCTCATACTTCGGCCCGGTATCCGTAAGCACCAAGGAATCCTGATTGAAAACGCTACGGCAGATCCGTCTGCCCCATCAGGAAGCGGTCGCATTCGCGGGCGGCGCCGCGGCCTTCGTTGAAGGCCCATACGACAAGGCTTTGTCCCCGCCGGCAATCGCCGCAGGCAAACACTTTCGGATGGTTCGTGCCATACTTTTCGAATTCTGCTTTGACGTTTGAGCGGGTGTCTCGGTCGACGCCGAGCGCATCCAGCAACGGCTGTTCGGGTCCAAGGAATCCCATGGCAAGCAAGACCAAGTCCGCCGGCAGAACCCGTTCCGTGCCGGGGACGTGCCTCGGGATAAACTGCCCTTTGTCATTGCGCTCCCATCCCACCACGACGGTGTGGACCGCCTTGACATGGCCATCACCCTCGAATTTCGTCGCGGTCGTTAAATAGACGCGCGGATCTTCTCCAAATTTCGCCGCAGCTTCCTCCTGGCCATAATCCAAACGATAGACTTTCGGCCATTCCGGCCAGGGATTGTCCCTGGCGCGTTCCAGGGGCGGTTTGGGCAGAATTTCCACTTGAACGAGCGACCGGCAATTGTGTCGCATTGAGGTGGCGACGCAATCGGTCCCGGTGTCGCCGCCACCGATTACCACGACGTTCTTGCCGGCCGCGTCGATGAAGCTGCCGTTCTTATGGCCGTCCAAAATGCTTTTCGTATTGGCGGTGAGAAATTCCATCGCAAAATGGATTCCTTTGAATTCGCGCCCGGGAACGGATAAATCACGCGGTTTGGTGGCGCCGGTGGCCAGAATTACGGCGTCAAATTCTTTCAGCAATTTTTCCGCCGGATAATTCCCGCCGACGTCTGTATTGCAAATAAATTGAATTCCTTCGGCTTCGAGCTGTTTGATTCGGCGTAAAACGACTTCGTTTTTGTCCAGCTTTGGATTTGGAATGCCGTACATGAGCAGGCCGCCGGGACGGTCTGCCCGTTCGAAAACCGTGACGAGATGTCCGGCCTTGTTTAATTGGGCGGCAGCGCTCAAGCCCGCCGGGCCGGAGCCGACCACAGCCACAGTTTTGCCCGTGCGCTTTTTCGGCGGTTCGGGCGTAATCCATCCCATTTCCCACCCGTGGTCCGCAATGGCGCACTCGATGTTTTTAATCGTGACGGGCGGCGCGTTGATTCCCAGCACGCATGAACCTTCGCACGGCGCAGGGCAGACGCGGCCGGTAAATTCCGGGAAATTATTAGTTTTGTGCAGCCGGTCGAGCGCTTCCTTCCACAGCCCGCGATACACCAAATCATTCCATTCCGGGATCAGATTATGTATTGGACAACCGCTGGCCATTCCGCTGACAAGCTGGCCCTGATGGCAGAACGGAATGCCGCAATCCATGCAGCGGGCTCCCTGCTTTTTCAGGTCCGCCTCGGGTTGATGCAAATGAAATTCCTTCCAATCGTGGACGCGATCCAGCGGCGGACGGTCCTTCGGCAGTTCGCGGTCTATTTCTAGAAATCCTGTTGGCTTACCCAATTGATACTCCTGTAAGATTAATGTTTTTTATTTTATCCGCAGATTCCGCAGATTCACGCAGATTTTCTACGCGACGCCTATACTCCAGGCTAGAGGCCCCAAAGTTGAATAAAAGGCCGCGGTTATACCTCGTAACGTTCAGCGCATTGATCAATTGCGCATCGTCCACGCCGGTGAGTTGACTTAGCGCTTTCAATTCAACGATGATCTCTTCATAGCAAATAAAATCAGTGCGATAACCGGACTTAAGACGCCGCTCTTTGTAAAAGACAGGCAAGGCAACCTCGCGCTGATATGAAATATTTCTTGCTTCAAGCTCGATGGCGAGCGCCTCCTGGTAAACGGCCTCTAAAAAACCCGGGCCCAATTCGCGATGAACTTCCATCGCCGCACCTATGATTGCATAAGTCTGCGGATCTCTATTTGCCTTCTGAGAATCTGCGTTCATCTGCGTAATCTGCGGATCAACCGCCGCCGACGCGGGCCACGTCGCGAATGTTTTCTTCAAACGCGGCCATGATGGCTTCGTCGCCGGTCAACCCCTTTGATTCGGCCTTTTTCAGTTCCTCCAAAACACGGGCATAATCCTTCGGCAACACTTTGACGAACCTGGGAACATAGCTGTTCCAGGCGGCCAAAATCTTCGCGGCGCGCTCGCTGCCGGTGTACGTCTGATGGCGTTGGATTAATTTCCAGACGGCCTCAGTCTCATCGGCGTCAGTTAGTTTCTCCAACCCAACCAATTCCATGTTGCAACGCGACCGAAAATCGCCCGCCTCATCAAGAACATAGGCTATACCGCCGCTCATGCCGGCTGCAAAATTGCGTCCGGTCCTGCCCAGCACCACAACCCTGCCACCGGTCATGTATTCGCAGCCATGATCGCCCACCGCTTCGACAACTGCGTTTACCCCTGAATTGCGGACTCCGAAACGTTCGCCGGCCATGCCGCGGACAAAAATTTCGCCGCTGGTCGCGCCGTAGAGCGCAACGTTCCCGATGATAATGTTTTCCTCCGGCACAAATGTGGAACCGGCGGGAGGATAAACGATTAGCTTGCCGCCGCTGAGACCTTTGCCAAAATAGTCGTTGGCGTCGCCTTCAAGTTCCAGTGTCATGCCGCGCGGCACAAATGCGCCAAAACTTTGTCCGGCGCTGCCGGCAAACTTGAGATGCACGGTGTCCTCGGCCAATCCATTTGGCCCGTGTTTCTTCGTAATTTCGCTGCCCGTGATCGTGCCAACAACACGGTTCACGTTGATAATGGGCAGTTTGGCCCGCACCTTTTCGCCGTGTTCGATGGCCGGTTTGCAGATTTCCAGCAGCTTTGTCACGTCCAGCGACTTGTCCAGGCCGTGGTCCTGGTCCTGCTGACGGTAACGGCCAACGTCCGGCGGGACATTCGGCTGATGCAGAATTGACGTGAGGTCGAGCCCTTGCGCCTTCCAATGATCAATTGCCTTCCATGGAATCAATTTGTCCGTCCGGCCAATCATTTCGTTAAGCGTCCGGAAGCCGAGTTTGGCCATAATTTCGCGCAATTCCTGCGCGATGAAACGCATGAAATTAACGACGTGATCGGGATTGCCGGCAAATCGTTCGCGCAACCTCGGGTCCTGGGTGGCCACGCCCACGGGGCATGTATTCAGGTGGCACACGCGCATCATAATGCAGCCCAGCACGACCAACGGGGCGCTGGCAAAACCAAATTCCTCTGCGCCCAGCAACGCCGCAACAGCGACATCGCGTCCGGTCTTCAATTGTCCGTCCGTTTCAACGTAGATACGGCTGCGCAGATTGTTCAGCACCAATGTCTGGTGCGTTTCCGCCAGGCCGAGTTCCCACGGTCCCCCTGCGTGTTTGATGGAAGACAGCGGCGAAGCGCCGGTGCCACCGTCATGTCCGGAAATCAGCACGACATCCGCATGCGCTTTTGCCACTCCTGCGGCGATAGTCCCCACGCCCACTTCCGCCACCAGCTTGACGCTTACACGCGCGTTGCGGTTTGAATTCTTCAAATCGTGGATAAGCTCCGCCAAATCCTCGATCGAATAAATGTCATGATGCGGAGGCGGCGAAATCAGGCCGACACCAGCGGTTGTCCCGCGCACCTTTGCGATGGGCGGATAAACTTTTTTGCCGGGCAGTTCCCCACCCTCCCCCGGCTTGGCGCCCTGAGCCATCTTAATTTGCAGCTCATTGGCGTTTACCAGGTAATGGCTTGTGACGCCAAAGCGTCCACTGGCCACCTGTTTAATTGCCGAATTTTTGGAGTCGCCCTTGTCGTTCTTCCAAACATACCGTTCGGGGTCTTCGCCACCTTCGCCAGTGTTGGATTTTCCGCCGATGCGGTTCATGGCAATGGCCAACGCTTCGTGCGCTTCCTTCGAGATGGAGCCATAACTCATCGCGCCGGTTTTAAACCGTTTCACGATTGCCTCGACCGATTCAACTTCCTCGATCGGCAGCGGCTTGTCAGCAAATTTAAATTCCAACAACCCGCGCAACGTACAGAGGTTTTTTGCCTGGTTGTTAACCGTTTCGGCGTATTCCTGGAAGATTTTGTAGCTTCCGGTCCGGCAGGCGTTTTGTAAACGGTGAACGGTCTGGGGGTTGAACAAATGAAACTCACCGCCGTCGCGCCACTGATATTGGCCGCCCGGTTCCAATATTCCATTGACTGGGCGGTCAGGAAACGCATGGCGATGCCGCGCCAGCGCTTCCGCGGCAATGACGTCAAGGCCCGCACCCTGGATGCGTGAAGACGTCCAGGTAAAATACTTGTCGATTACGTCGCTATTGAGGCCCACCGCTTCAAAGATCTGCGCGCCGCGATAGCTTTGGATGGTTGAAATCCCCATTTTTGCCATTGTCTTCACAACCCCCTTGACCACGGCCTTGATGTATTTCTTTATCGCCGTTTTATGATCAGTTTTGGTCAGCAACCCCTGCAGGATCAAGTCGTCAAGCGTGGCAAATGCCAGGTATGGATTGATGGCGCTGCAGCCGTAGCCGATGAGCAGCGCGAAATGATGGACTTCGCGCGGTTCGCCGGACTCAAGCACGACGCCGGTCTTTCCGCGCGTGCCTGCGCGGATCAAGTGGTGGTGCAACCCGGAAACCGCCAGCAGCGCGGGAATCGGCGCCGACTCGGCAGAAATATTCCGGTCTGACAAAATCAAAATGTTCGCGCTACTCGAAATGGCCTTGTCCGCATCCGAAAACAATTTCTCAAGCGCAGTTTTAAGACCGTCTGCCCCGCCCGCCGCCTTGAACAAAATCGGCAGCGTGACGGACTTGAACGGTTTTCCATCCACGCCGCGCAGCTTTTCCAATTCTTCGTTCGTGAGAATGGGATGCTTCAATTTGATGAGGCTGCAGCTTTCGGGTGTTGGGTTGAGCAGCCCTCCCCTCGCGCCGGCCATGGTTTCCGTTGACGTGATGATTTCCTCGCGGATTGGGTCAATCGGCGGGTTGGTCACCTGCGCAAAGAGTTGCTTGAAATAATTGTAAAGCAACTGCGGTTTATTTGAGAGCACCGCCAGCGGCGTATCCGTTCCCATGGAGCCCAGCGGCTGCACGCCGTCGCTACCCATGGGCCCGATGATGAACCGCAAATCCTCGAATGTGTAGCCGAAGGCCTGTTGCCTCTGAAGAATTTTCCGGTGATCGGGCGCCGTCGAGTGTGACGGCTCGGGCAGGTTCTCCAGAAGCACGTGGTGCTCGTCCAGCCATTTCTTATACGGATGGGCGCTGGCGTATTTTTTCTTCAGCTCTTCGTCTGCGACAATTCGCCCTTCGCCGATGTCCACCAAAAACATTCTGCCGGGCTGCAGCCGGCCCTTTTGCAACACCCGCTCGGGCGCCACCGGCAGAACGCCGGCTTCCGATGCCATAATGACCAGGTCGTCTTTCGTGACGTAGTAACGCGATGGACGCAGTCCGTTGCGGTCCAGGCAGGCGCCGATGACGCGGCCATCCGTAAACGCCATGGACGCGGGGCCATCCCACGGTTCCATCAGGCACGAATGAAATTCATAAAAGGCGCGCCGTTCCGGGTCCATGCTCTCGTGGTTTTCCCACGGTTCCGGAATCATCATCATCATCGCGTGCGGCAATTCGCGGCCTGCCATGACGAGCAACTCCACGCAATTATCAAACTGGGCCGAATCACTGCCGTCGGTATTAATGACGGGAACAATCTTTTTGATGTCGTTGCCGAACAATGGCGATTTGAAATTCGCCTGCGCGGCGCGCATCCAATTGACGTTTCCGCGCAAGGTATTGATTTCGCCATTGTGCGCGATGTAACGGTTCGGATGCGCGCGGTCCCAGCTTGGGAACGTGTTCGTGGAAAACCGCGAATGGACCAGGGCCAGCGCCGTGGTCATTGTCGGGTCGCTCAGGTCCGGGTAATAGAGCTCCACCTGTCCGGACATGAGCATGCCCTTGTAAATGCATGTATGCGCCGACAGGCTTGAGACATAAAAGAATCTTCCGCCGGCAATTTTCCCGCTGTAACGAATTTTCTGCTCTGCAATCTTGCGAATGACAAAGAGCTTTCGCTCGAATGCCTGCTCCGTCAGGTCCGGGTGACGTTCGACAAACACCTGGGCCATGAATGGCTCGGCGGCGACCGCCGTTTTCCCAAGCGACGAATTGTCGGTAGGCACGTCCCGCCAGCCCAGGACCGTCTGGCCCTCGTCCGTAATGACTTTTTCAAATTCGCGCCGGATATTCTCGCGTTCAGCCTTGTGTTTCGGCAAAAAGATCATTCCAACGCCGTATTTCCCGGGCGCAGGAAGTTTGAAACCGAGCTTGCTGGTTTGAATCGACAGGAACTCGTGGGGCAGTTGAATGAGAATTCCGGCTCCGTCCCCCGTGTTTGCCTCGCAGCCGCAGGCGCCGCGATGGTCCAGGTTGACCAGGATTTTCAGGGCGTCGGTGACCAATTGATGGGATTTTTGTCCCTTCATATGGACTACGAAGCCCAGGCCACAGGCATCGTGCTCGAATTGCGGGTCGTAAAGGCCTTGTGCCGGCGGCGCTGAGATTTGAACTTCCGCGCGCCGTGTTTCTTCCGATAGGTCACTGCTAATATTCGTCATTAATTCCCGAAACGCCGTCGTCCCTCATTTTTTACTTAAAATTCGCAGTTTTGCAATAAAACTTTTCGGAAATTTCAGTGTTATTTGGCCCTTGACGGCGGCGGATTACAGGACGATAGATAGGTATGAATTCTCACAAGCACCAGCCATGGGTCAACGTGGCCGTCTTTGAGGACATCAAGGAGGGACGTATTCTTGAAACTTTCTTCCGTGACCGGGACATTGACGCTCGCGTTTACAATGACAAATTGCTCCAGAGTTTTTTGTTCCTGTGCCCGCCGCGCGTCACCCATCGCGTACAGGTGCGCAGGGACCACTTCGAGAGTGCGGTCCGCGCCATGGATGAGAACCATCCTCCCATTTTGGAAAAGGCGATACACTGTCCCTCTTGCGGCTCGTTGCGCGTGAATTATCCGCAGATGACGCGGCGATTCTTTTTGCCTACAGTGGCGCTCCATCTTGGAATCATATTCCGCATCATTGAGCACGAGAGCTATTGTGAGAACTGTCATTTCACTTGGAACCTGTCCAAAGACGTTGGGTCCAGGGTGCACGCTCCCAAGCCATTTTTCCCATTCAATAAATGACGCCGGATGAATACCCGTGCGGCTGTCATCATTGGCGGAGGCATTGCCGGACTGGCCGCCGCACTGGAACTTGCCAGACACAATATTTCCACAACGGTATTGGAGGCTAAACGCCGCTTCGGCGGACGGATTCAAACGATTCTGCACAACGGCGTGCCGATCGAATTGGGCGCGGAATTTGTTCATGGTTGCAGCAAACCACTTCTTGAAGCCATCCAGCAGGCAGGCCTTTCCACGCAAACGGTACCCGACACGCACCGGACCCTCGAAGACAGCAAATTTCATCGTGAGAATAGCTGGAAGCTTATTTCCGATGTCATCAATCGCGTGGACATCCATGCGCCGGATTGTTCGATGGATGCTTTTCTCGCAGGGCAGTCGCTCGATGACCACACGCGAAGATTGGTTAAGAATTTCATAACCGGTTTCGATGCCGCCCACACCGACCGTATCAGCGCCCACGCGTGCCGCCGCGCGGAATATTCCGGCGAACGGATGCACATGGACAGGCAATCGCGCGTTGCAGAGGGCTATTCCGCGCTCGTGGACTATTTTGTCCGTGAAATCAAAGCCCATGGCGGGCATTTGGTTTGGCGGGCCAAAGTCCGGCGAATTCGTTGGGAAAAGGGGAAGACCGAGGTGCTCGCCAAGGTGGCCGGACGAGAAAAAATATATCAAGCCTGTGCCGCTCTTGTCACCTTGCCGGTTGGAGTGCTGAAGACCGGCGACGTGAAATTTGAGCCGTCATTGCCCGAGAAAATCGAAGCGGCAACCGGATTGGAATTCGGGAACGTCGTTAAGATCATTCTCCAATTCAAAGAGAAATCGTGGGACGATTTCGGATTCATTCACGTTCCGGACGCGCCCATTCCAACATGGTGGAGCGACGCGCGCGGACCGATTGTCACCGGATGGGCCGGTGGAACGCATGCCGATGCGGTTTTGGGATATTCGACCAACCGGCTTTGCCAAACGGGCCTGGAAATACTTTCCAGGATCCTTTTTGAGGGCAGCCCGGTTTCTGTTCTTCGCCGACGCCTTTTGGCTTTCCATTATTATAATTGGGCCAGAGATCCTGACATACGCGGCGTCTACAGTTATATCCCCGTCAACGGCATGGATCTGCCAAAGCTTCTGGCTGCGCCTGTGGCCGGCACACTGTTTTTTGCCGGAGAAGCCACAGTGAAGGATGCCCAGACCGGAACTGTTTTTGGCGCTTTGGAATCCGGCCTGCGCGCCGCGCGGGAAATTCTCGGCCGATAGTGGCGCGTCATCTCTCCGTGTGCGAGAGTGGAGGCGATGAGTTCAGACCTTGCAAAAAAGGAGTGCAAACCGTGCGCGGGTGGGACGCCACCGCTCAAAGGCGATGCGCTGAAACAGATGCAAAGCCGCCTCAAAAGCGGATGGCAGGTCCTCGATGAACAACGGTTGGAAAAACAATTCAAGTTTCCCGACTTCGCCCACGCGCTGAAATTTGTCAACCGCGTTGGCGAAGTCGCCGATGGGCAAAACCATCATCCGGACATTTATTTTACCTGGGGCAAGGCGCGGATTCAGATTTGGACCCATTCTATCCAAGGCTTGAGCGAGAATGATTTCATTCTTGCGGCAAAAATTGACGAATTGGAGTGAGCCTGGGACACTAAAGTGCTCGCGTCGGGCGAATGCTTGCCATAGTGTTTTTGCCAATGAACCGGCCAGTGTGGAACACTACACTAGAATTAATCTCCAGGTATTGGCCGGACCTGACCATCGTTTTTACACTGGCGGCCGTATTTACTTCGGCTCACGCCCTGCTCCACAAGCGTGATCCACGCGCTGCGGCCCTTTGGCTGGGGATCGTTTGGCTCGTTCCGGGATTCGGTCCGCTCCTGTATATCACACTGGGCATCAATCGCATCCGCCGCCGGGCTGTTTCGCTCGGCGTTCACAACGCTGTAAACCGGACGATTCCCGAAAACTTCGGCGAACCGGAACAAATCGAGGCGCAGCATCTGAAAATGCTCTCCCGCGTCGTCAGCCGGGTTGTCGCGCAGCCCCTGATGCCCGGAAACTCGATTCAACCGCTCATGAACGGTGATGAGGCATTTCCCGCAATGCTATCGGCCATTGAATCGGCGAAAACGAGCATTTCTCTTTGCACCTACATTTTTGATAATGACGCCAGCGGCCGTCAATTTGTTGCGGCGCTCGGACGCGCCGTCAAACGCGGCCTCAAGGTCCGCGTGCTGGTCGACGCCGCCGGCGCGCGTTATTCGTGGCCGTCCATCATCCGCAGGCTGCGGCACGAAAAGATCCCATGCGCGCGTTTTCTTCCATCCTCAATTTTTGCGCCGTGGCGGGTCGCGACCATTAACCTTCGCAATCACCGCAAAATACTCGCTGTTGACGGGCGGATTGCGTTCAGTGGGGGCATCAACATTCGTCACGGAAACGTGCTTGCGGAAAAGCCCCGGCAACCCATTCAAGACCTCCAGTTTCGGTTCACCGGACCGGTGGTTGTGCAATTACAGGAAGCCTTTGTCAATGATTGGGCATTTGTGACCGGTGAAATCCTTGATGGCGGGGATTGGTTTCCCGATATCGCGGAAACCGGCGATGTTGTGGCGCGGGTCATCACGGACGGACCGGATGCCGATTTTGAAAAGTTGCGCTGGACGCTCCTCGCCGCTCTGGCCGAGGCCCAAACATCTGTCCAGGTTGTGACGCCCTATTTCCTGCCGGACCCTGCCATTGTCACCGGGCTTAATCTTGCCGCATTGCGCGGCGTGCGTGTGGACATCGTCCTGCCTGCGAAGAACAATTTGCCGTTTGTCCAGTGGGCGTCGCGATCCATGTGGTGGCAGGTTCTTGAACGGGGCTGCCGACTCTGGCTGACGCGCCCGCCCTTTGATCATTCCAAGCTGATGATTGTCGATGGCCACTGGGTTTTACTGGGGTCGGCCAACTGGGACGCACGGAGTCTGCGGCTCAATTTTGAATTGAATGTAGAATGTTACGGCCGGGATTTTGCGCGTCAGATGGCAAAAATCGTGGAAAAAAAGCTTCAAGGAGCGCGGGAAGTGACCCTTGAGGAAGTGGATGGAAGACCCATTGGCGGGAGATTGCTCGATGCGGCCACACGGCTTTTTTCGCCGTTCCTGTGAACATCGAACATCGAGGGGATTTTATCCGCAGATTTCGCAGATTTTCGCAGATTACAAACAATGAGGAATGCAGGAACGAAGGAAAAGAATTATTCAAGCGCCATAACATCGAACATCGAACATCGAACATCCAACGCCGAACATCGAATTCGAGGTCCAGCGTCCAACGTCCAGCTTGGTAGGGCCGGACGTGCCCGTCCGCCAGGCGAGCGCTACAGCGCTCGCGTTTCAGGCATTCGATGTTCAGCGTTCGATGTTCGATGTTCGATGTTTCCGAGTTCTGTCTTGATTTGACCTTGCGGCTTTGGACTGTTACAAGATTGGCCCATGTTTGCGTTTTGTACTTTCTATGACCGTCACTAAAAAGCCCAAATTTTCGAGAATTCTGCTCAAATTGAGCGGAGAATCGCTCGGCGATGCGCAGGGCATGGGTATTTCGGCGCCGGCGGTGCTCCACATGGCAAAACAGGTCTGTGAAGTTCGGGCACTGGGCGTCCAGGTCGTCGTTGTGGTGGGCGGCGGCAATATCTTTCGGGGCCTGACCGGCAGCGAGCACGGCATCGAGCGCGCCACAGGCGATTACATGGGGATGCTGGCCACCATCATCAATGCTCTCGCGCTTCAGGACGCCCTGGAAAAGCTTGGGTGCCCTACCCGCGTCCAAAGCGCTATTACGATGGCCCAGGTCGCCGAACCGTTCATTCGGCGGCGGGCGGTTCGGCACATGGAAAAAAAACGCGTCGTCATCTTTGGCGGCGGCACCGGCAACCCTTACTTTTCCACGGACACAGCCGCCGCGCTGCGGGCCAATGAGATCGGCGCCGAAGTCATATTGAAAGCGACCAAGGTGGATGGCATCTACGATTGTGATCCCAAAAAGAATCCGGGCGCCAAAAGATTTTCGGAAATAACCTACCTGGACGCCCTTCAACGGCAGTTGAAAGTCATGGATTCAACCGCGTTTTCTCTCTGCATGGACAATAAAATGCCCATTATTGTCTTTGATTTTTCGAAGCCACATAACCTAAAACGCGTGGTGCTGGGTGAGAAGGTGGGAACGCTGGTGCGGTGAGCGGCTATTGGATTAATGGATAAGTGGATTGGTGGATTGGTGGGAAAACGTCGAACATCGAACGTCGAACACTGAACATCGAATGCCCGACACCCTACGCACATTTTTTTTGGGTATAGGCGGGGAAACTGGAAACGAGGCCTGGATTCGACGTTTTATTGGGGAAATTGAAGAATTTGAGGAAACGGCGTCGGAGGCGGGGCGAAGATGGAGGATGGGAAATGGAAGTAATCGGAAAACATCGAACATCGAACATCGAATGCCGGAGGCGTCCGGTACCATTGCACATTTTGTGGGTGCTCGAGCCCGCAGCCGAGGACTACGCTACCTAAAAGAGGTGAGTTTACAAAATTGTGTGTATAGGTGGGCAAACTGTAAATTCGGGTCGAAAGAGGGTCGAATAGTGCGTTTTTATTGGCAGATTTGAGGAAAACAGTCTCGGGAGGTGTAAATTGTGAGCGCAGTGGAGAATTGGATGGATGGATGACCAGAAGTTGGCTTGCTGGATTGTTGGATTGTTGGATTTATGGACCCGTCTTGGCTAAGGCTACGCCGGGCAGGTTTTGGGGGACTGGCGGCTAGAAGCCGCCGTTACCGGCAGGCAGGATGCCTACCCTACAGAACGGCTTTGTTTAGTAAAAAACGGTGTGCGTGAAATCCGGAAATAAACGGGTATAAATAAAATGCTAAACAAAGCTAAATGCTGGCTAAACAAACGCGATTCTGTTCGCGAATTTGAAGATTTTGTCTAAACGAACGATTCAGGCTTTTTTCGGCGAAAATTCGATTTCGATTTTCGATTAGTGAATGTTTAGGGTTTTTTAAACGAATCGAGGGGTGGCGAGGAAATCCGACCGACACGGACGAACATGGACAGACACGGATTATCCCGCTGTAGTGGTTATGGTTTGATGATTGTTCATTCTTTGCTCCATGAGGAGATTCAATTTCCAAATTACTTCCAATAAGGCTGCGTGATAATAATCGGTTTAACCGGATAGTTCGTCCGAATAGTAGCCACGCCGGGGAATAGCGAGTGGTTAAGGTGTGATGCCGGCCACAAGATTGCCCTGCGGTGTTTCGACCACGAGATGAAAATGATTGGGCATCAGGCACCAGGCATGAATTTGCCACCCCGTTTTCTCGCACGCTTCTCCCAGAGTATCCATAAAGCAGCGGCGGTCCTGGTCATCCTTAAAGATG
>DATJTK010000141.1:0-7356 GCA_035503455.1 Candidatus Sulfotelmatobacter sp.
TCCCCTTCAGCCTCGCGGCTGAACAGGCACCTGGCCGTTCCGTCGTGAACCGCCTAATTCGACGGGTGCGACTTTCACGCACGAGTAACACACCCTTCGCGGGCTGCTGCAGGGCGACCGATAATAGCCCAGGGCAAGCGCGACTCTTGGAGCGCGCCGCCCTGGGTAAATCGCCCCCACGACCTTGCCGCTGACTGCGGAGCCGCGCGATAGCGCGAATCTGATCTGCGGCTTTCTCTCCGCTCTTGCTCTCTCGGATTCGGGCGGTCCATTAAAAAGTTTATTTTTTCACCATTTCGCGGGTGTTGGCGGCGGCCGTTTTGCCTTCAAAATATTCCTCGATTTCTTCAAGAGTTTTGCCTTTTGTTTCCGGAAGGAAGAATGCGGCGGTAATGAAATAGATTATCGTGCAACCGGCGAAGAAGAAGAACATCCTTGAATACCCGTATTGGCCCACCGTAGGTAAAAAGACGGCAGCGATAGTAGTGGAAACGATCTGGTTGATCACCAGCGCGATGCTCATGCCGTTAGAACGAATGCGCGTCGGCATTAGTTCGGAAAGGGCGAGCCAGACGCAGACGCCAGGACCGATGGCAAAGAAGGCCATGTAAATATACATGGCAATGGCTGTGAGCCAACCGTTGCTTGTCGACGGTACAGGCATGATATAGGCATTATCAATCTTAAGCGGAGCAGTCCTTGCAATGTCCAGACTGGCGAACGGATTTTTCACAAACGCCAGCACTTTATTTCCGGGAATACAGTCCTCGCGGTTGATTTCGATCGGCGTGGTCGTCAAGGCGTCTGATCGCTCGGCTGGAGTAGCTGCGCTGAAAGCGCCGTAAGAATAAATCACGGTCAGTGTGAATGGCGTTGAAGCGTTGAAGCGTTGAAGCGTTGAAGCGGGCAAAAGATTCTGAGCCGTATCCTGGTTGAACGTCAATGTCAGCGTCTGGTTGGTGGAAACCATGGATTGCAATTTATCTTTGATGTCCACACGTGTTTTTTCAGTATTCGAAAAGAGCAGCCCCACACAAATCATTGAGAGTACGATGCCAGCGGTTCCAACTGATAACAAAAATTTACGCCCTATCCGATCCACCAAAAACACGGCGATTGGAGTGAAACACCAGTTAACGAGATTGAAAATGACGGAGCCGTTGTGCGCCAGGTTATCGCCCAGACCAGCCTGAATAAGGATTGGCGTATTATAACCAATAATTGAATTGATGCCCGTAGCCTGGTTACAGGTCAAGATGACGCACGCCAACAGAAAAGGAATGAGGTATTTACGCTGAAGCAGGGATTCACGAGTTTTTTCGCCACCGCTGGAGACCTTATTTTTTTCTTCCGCAACGGTCACTTCCATTTCCTGCAATTCCCTGTCGGCCTCTTCATTGTTGCGCGAGCGGAGGAGAGCGACTCGGGCCGCCTCCTTTTTTCCCCGACGGAAAAGCCAACGCGGCGACTCGGCCACAAGAAACGTGCCGAGGACAAAGCACAGTCCGGGCACCAACGAAGCCCAAAATACACTGCGCCAGGCGTTGTCTTCGACGGCAAACAGTTTTGCGGCATCATGCAAATCCATGGCGACGGCCACCCGGTGGCTGAAATAGAGATTTGCCAGAGATGCCAGGACTATGCCGGTCACCAACAACCATTGAAAAACACCTGTGCCTTTGCCGCGGCTGGCTGCCCCAAGGCACTCGGCAAGGTATAATGGCCCGGCTATCCCAATCGCGCCGACGCTGATTCCTTGTAAAATGCGCCCGGAAACAAGCAACCAATAGCCATGAGCCATTGCTATCATCGGAACGCTGATCACAAACAGTACACCGCTCATGGTCATGAGGGTCCGGCGCCCGAACAGATCCGCTAACGCACCGGCAAAAAGTGTTGAAATGACGGTTCCAAGATAAACCGCCGCCACGATGAAAGAGATTTGCTGGGCATTGAGATGCCCCCCATCGGGCAATGTGAAAGTATCCTGCAAATACGGCAACGCGCCCGAAATGATCCCAACGTCAATTCCATACAGGAGGCCGCCTAATCCGGCCACAAGGAGTAGAAAACGGTTGTAGCCTGTTTTATCAGTTCCAATGGAATTTGCGCTGGTATTCATTATTTATGGCCGTGGCCGCTGCTGTGGATTTCCCGCGTACACAAAAATCAAGGCGAATAGCGGCTAACAGTCAATACGTTTTTTCGCATGAAATTTGGGATATGGAAGGTTGCCCTTCGTCGGTCGGAGGGCAACACATTTCGCCCAGCGTGTTACCTATTGCGCGTTGCGTCAAGTACGGTATAGGAATTTCCGTTCATTTCTGACACAAGACGCTGAGCGATCGCCAATCAAAGCATTCCCTACGGTACCCATGCCACACGCCAATACTGTTCCCCTCCGGAGGCCGCATTCGTTACGTTCGAAAGCCCGCCGCTGGACGTATTGGTCGAAACGGAAATCCAATTCACCAAATTGGAGGACTCCTGAAGCACATACGGAACGTTGGCCTGGCCTTGATATTGAAGGACAAATTTTCCCGGTGAAACGAAGGATGAATGCAGCTTCACCGCGGCTGGTTCAAAAGTGAACAGCGTCAGAGTGCCCGGCGGAAATGAATAAGTGAAATTCGTCGTCGCATCGGGGAAATTGGTCTCTGAGATGTCCTGAAGCGCCGCCGGCGCGTTCGTGCGCGTGGCCTCGTCCTGCGCAATCCCGTAGGATTGAATCGTCGCCTCCGGCGCGACCAAATAATTTGTCAGCACGATTTGCGCGTTGAAATTTGTGGTCACATCTTTGTTGATTACCAGCAGTGTGAGCGCGCCGTTTGTCCGCTGCACCGCATAATCTGAGAGCAGCAAATAATCGCTCGAAGCGCTCACCACCGAATCCCCGGCGCGCACGAAATATTGGAGCAATTTTTCGGCGTAGAACACGGGATAATTGGTCGTGCCCCAGGTAATTCCCTCATCGCCAAACGGTCGCCAGCCGTAGAGAGTGGGGTCAAAGTCACCGGCCGTGCTGGGTCCATTTCTCAGGTCCCACCAGATAAGAGAATTAAATTCCGTGCGCATGAGTTGACCCAGGCTGTCCGCCAGGTAAAGTCCATTCACGATGCCCGTCATTTGCTTTCCTTCCGCGCCGGAATCGCTGTTGTTCTCCGTCACGCACAATTCGATGTTCGAACCGGTCGGCCCGCCGAGATAATCCGTCAATTGCATCCGGAAACTCTGCGCCGCGCTCGCCCAATCCGAAAAATCGCTGGGACAATAGTTGTCCGCAATTTGCAGCAGCAATGGATCGCTGTCAGTGGAGTTTGAACCGCTGCTAGTGTATTCGGGATAGTCATGGTAGATGAGAAAATCGGGATAAACTCCCATCTTTTTAAACGTCGTCAGCATTGCGGGCGTCCAACCGGAATGGGTCAAACCGGTCACCGGATTTGTGACCAGGTCGTCAGGATAATTTGTATTGCTATTGTCCTCTCCGGGCAGGGCGACGGCGCCAATCTTAATTGTGGGGTCCGCAGCCTTCATTAATTGAATGTAGCCGGCGGCCCGTGTCGCGTAGGTGACGGGATCATGCGGCGACGAGTTGGAGTCGGCTTCCCATAGGCCGTACTCTTCGTTGCCGATTTCCCAATATTTGAAGTTGCAATGGTTCGTGATATTGGCCGAGGCGACCCACGCGGCGGCTTCGTTGGACGTCCCAGTGCCATAATTGACCGTTATAAAAACCTGCGCGCCCATGTTCGTGGCGATTTGGATGAAATTCGTAAACGGCGTCGGCCACGTCGTAACAGAATTGGTGGACTTGTCAGTTGCCCAATTATAAAGGTCCGACAAAGAACCGCCGGGGTAACGCAACGTGGTGCAACCGCATTCTTTGAGGAGGTTGGAGGTCGTCGCGGTGTCAAAATCGCTGTCATATATGGCAGTATTGAACCCAAACCATCGCGTGTCCGCCGTGCGAATGACGTTCGCGGCGTTGACATTCAGATGGACTGTGGCCGGCGCTGGAGCGGCGAGCAATTGCACGCCGGACACGTAAAAAACCGGCTCCAGGCCGCTTGCGGCCTCTTGAATCCAGAAGCCGCTGCAGTTGGTTGCGCTTGGAATGCCAAGGGTCGAGAGCGGAATGGTAAAGTGCTGCCAGGTGTTTGCCTGCAAGGTGCCGATATAATATTGCACCGGCGGCGTGCCGTCCAGCGGACCGCCAACCTGCAACGGCTGGCCTCCGCTTGGGCCGCCATTGATCCAGAAGTCCAGGGCGCGATACGGAGCGGTCGGAAAGTCGGCGTGGCCAAAATAAACAGCCTGGTAATTGGTCGTGAGCACGCTTACGCAATTACTGCCTCCATACGTCGCGGCGAAGTTCACCGTCGCCCAACTATAGTTTTGAAAACCATTGACGCAGTAGCCGTTATAGATGGGCAAATTGGCCTGGGCACGCGCGTTGATGCATGACAATAACGGGATGATGAGGAGCAATAACGCTCGAAGGGATCGGCGCGGTAACTGCATAAGTCACGGAATATACCTTAATTCCGGAAAATGGCGAAGCGCTAATTTAGGGGACAAACGATGGCAGTGCCCACACGTCTGTGGCCTTTTCGCGTGGCATAACTGCAGTGGATTTGTCGTATTTTCGCCCTTGCCGGCAACGTCATTTTCGGCGATGTTACATCAAATATAAGGTACCACCTTGTATCACATTATGAAAGAGTGCTTCACAACTGCTGAACTGCAACAACTCGGTGATTCGAGTATTGTTGATTTTGACAAGCGTATTGCCTCTATTCCTGATGATTTGTGCGGCCAATTTCACCAGGAAGCAAGGCAATTAGAAACTGAGCTTTTGACATTTTATAAAATCGTTGCCATCGGAACTAAAAAGGTTGAAGATTTAACGGCAATAGCAACAGCTTGGAAGGCAATGGTCGAAATTTGCGACAAATTTGCAAACAGACTCCGTGATTTAACAGAGAAACATCCGTTTTGCGGAGCCCAATATTATTACGACAGAGTTCTTGATTTAAGAAACAAATGCAACAGGCTTCAATTGATGCATTCTTAAAGTCTGAAGAGAACTTTCCTCCAAATCAAATCGCAGCCCTGGCAGAGCTCTACGATAGGTTTGCCCACGCTTTAGACCCATTTTCGCCGGACAGAGATCGAGCAGAACAAACATTTCAGCAGAGTATTGCCGAATGGTATGACAGGATTGAGGGCGCAAAACCCCCGCTCGTAAATTTCAGAAAAGCCGTTGTTTTACGTTGCATTCGTCATTTAAACGCGACGGAAAAGCCAAAGGGAATTTAGTCGGCTGGGTTCAATACCCAAACGCCCTGCAATAAAGCTCCAATCGTTTCTGCGCCGGCTCCAGCATCGACGCATAGCGCCGCCAGCGGTCAACGGCTTGCTTGTAAATGGGTTTGGCAGCTTCGGAATAGCTGGGTGAATGAAGGATTTTTTTTCCGGAAATTTCCTGATGGTTCGCCTGTTGCGGATGCCACTGGAGCCCGAGAAATTCCGTCACACGCCGCCCTTCGGCTTCCGGATTGGCAACGACTTCATGGTAGCGCATCTCAATCCAGTCAAAGCCGCCCAAATCACGAAATCGAAGCCAAACGTCCATAAGGTCGGCATAGTGTTTGGCCGTCCGTTCAATCGAGAGAAAATTGGCAGTGGCCGGGTTGAGCGGCAGGTTCTGAAAGTAGCAACTGAGAACGACATCGCGGGGATCGCGCAGGGCGATAATCACCTTTACTTCCGGAAAAAGCCGCAACCAGAGATGCAGCGCATTCGTGGGCGACGGATTTTTGTCGAGCAACAACCCTGTGGCATTTCCACCGGGCACTTCACGCATCAGGCTTTTGAAATAACGGCTGCGAAGGCCGGCCCGCCGCGCGCCGGACAAGGCGCTGAGGTCGGATAACGTCAGCCCTTTGGTGGCTTTGGCGGGGCAAAGAATGTTGAGCACCTCTTGCGGAAAGGCTTCGGGTTCATCAAAGGCCCGGATGTCCGGATGGGCGGACAAAATTTGCTCCATGAGCGTGGTCCCGCTGCGGGGGTGCCCGCCCAGGAACGCAAGCCGCGCCGGCGAATTCGATTCGCGCCGCCAACGCTGAATAATTTCGGGCGTCAGCGTGGCCAGCAAATCGCGCCGCCAGCGGTCCCATTTGTTGTAGTCGCGGAGCATTGCGTCGGTGTCGGCAATTTTCCTGGCCAGCGCCTTGGCTTCGCCGAGCATAAGCCAGGCCTCGTCGTACTGGCCGAGGGCGTCCATCACGACGCCTGTCAGGTGAAAAATGGAAACCTGGAGGTTCAGGTCAGAGACCGCGTTCGTGTTGAGGTCCCTTAACGCAGCAGCGGCTTCGTCATTGCGGCCCTGGCGATGCAGGAGGAATGCCCGATAATAGAGCACCTGCGGCTCCTGCGGATGGCGGGACAGGCAGGTATCAACGCACTCCATGGCGTCGGACAATCGGCGCTCGCGTTCCCACCATGCGGCCATGCTCAGAAGCGCGTGGACGGAATCCGGGTCGGCAGCGACGGCTCGCTCAAAACTGGTGCGCGCGCGGTCAAAGCGCCGGAGCCGAAAATATTCCTGGCCAATGAGAACGAGCAGGGAAACGTCATTTGGGCCTGTTGCAGCGGCGTGTTCCAGGGCGGTTTCGGCTTCCGCGAAGTTCAGTTCGCGGCCTTCAGCCATGGCGGACTCGAACCATAACTGCGCCACGCCGGGATAATCCTTGAGCAAATCATGATAGGCGGAAAGCGCGGAGGCGTAGCGTCCGGCCATGAGTTGCTGCTGGGCCTTTTGCCACCGCGCGATTTCACGCGGCTGGCGTTGCAATCTCAAAAGATCGTTCACGGATGAAGCAATTTAAGAGGAAAAAGGAAAAAGGAAAAAGATAATTTCCGGTTTGACCGAAACCTTTAGGCGGGACCGCCCGCTCCCAAAATATTGCGACTCTATTGCGGATTTGTTGCAGGGTTGTCGGGTTCTTCGCTGTTTCCGGTGGATTGGAAAACAGGCATCTTTTACGCCGATGGCATCGGCAAAGGAGGAATTGTCCCTTTTCGATGGTCAAAAGATGGGTTTTAAACACGGTTTTTGCACCAAAAGTGCCCCAAATCACCGAAAAAATGGCCTCGCCAAAGCCATCGGCGCAACAGATGTGTGAAAAATATGGGTTTTTGAAGGGGTTCCGGCGAATTGTCCCCCCATCAATCGGGAACGTGGGGACAATTCGGCTATGACCCTTCCGAAAAACATCGAACATCGAACATCCAACGCCGAACGCCGAAGGAAAGGCCGCGAGCCATCTATTCGATGTTGGGCGTTCGATG
>DATJTK010000142.1:0-16280 GCA_035503455.1 Candidatus Sulfotelmatobacter sp.
CGAATGCCTCGTGATGAAGCGACCCGGAAAGCCGGATACGGGAAATCCGTTCGTCCGGTTTGATGAGGGGTGAAGTGAAACAACGGAACCGACAACTTCGGTCAGTTCAATCCCCAGCGTTTCACTTCGCCTACTCTACCATAGTTACCGGCGTCACTCTAATACAGTTGCATTATTGCGCGTTTTTTGCTTTTCTATTGAAACTTAGAGTAATGAAATTCAGCATGCAGCAAATGGCCTCGGTGGAATCCGAGATCCTCAAGCAGGTCAGGGCGCATCCAGGGATATCGCGGGTGTCGCTTGCCCGCAAGCTGCAAATCGCCCCTTCGACTGTCGGCAATTATACCGCGCGCCTGATTGCCGAAGGATTTATCATCGAGGACCCGGACAAGCTGGAGTTCGAAATGGGGCGTCCGCCCACGGCGCTGCGATTGAACCCCGATGGCGGGCAATTCATCGGAGTAGACTTCGAGGCGCGCAACATCATGGCCATGGCTGTGGATTTTTCGGACCGGCCGCTCAAGCAGGCGCACAAAAGCATCGACCAATCCGATTCGGTGCAGACCATTATCGATAAAATAGAACATGCAATTCAGCAGGTGTTGCCGGACCAGCACGGTCGTCTTTTGGCGATTGGTGTTGGCGTGCCCGGGCTGGTGAATCCCAGCAAAGGCATCGCCGTTCATTACAAATACATCAGCGACTGGCAGAATGTGGCGCTGGCGGCGCCGCTGGCCAAAAAGTTTGGTGTGCCGGTCTATTTGGAAAACAACGCGCGCTCGATGGCGCTGGCGGAGTTGTGGTTTGGCCAGGGCCGCGCGCAAAAAGATTGGCTGTGCATTGGCATTCGCAGCGGCATTGGCGCGGGAATTGTGGCCGGCGGCCAGCTCCAGCGCGGCGCCAATAATCGTGCGGGCGAAATTGGCCGCTGGATATGCCCAAAACTGTCCAAGGGGGCGGCCTTCTTTTCGAATAACGGGGAACCGTCCCAAAAAATGGAGCTTCAGGAAGTGGCTTCGGTCCGGGCCATTTTGTCGGCGCTGGAACGGGCGCGGCAGTCGGGCAAGAAGACGTGCCTCTCGCGGCGCGACCGCCCGTTGAATTTTGAGGACGTGCTCGACGCGGCGCGGCAGCGGGACCACCTGACGCTGGAGATTATCCAGGTGGCCGCCGAGACGCTCGGCTGGGCTGTGAGTGAATTGTCGTTTGCGTTAAATCCTTCGCGGGTGATTCTGGCCGGGCCGCTGACGTTGCTGGGTGAAATCATGCTGCAACCATTGCGGGAATGCGCGCAGGATCTGTTGCGGGAATCCGGCGCGGACGTGCCGGCCATTGTGAATTCGACCATGGGTGAGTATAGCGGCGCGCTGGGAGCAGCAGCTTTGGCCGTGCATGAATGGAAGCCGCGGGCTGTGAGTGCGGCGTGAGTGGCAGTGGTGGAACACGGCGCGCTGCGCCGTGTAGCGCCGCGTGCAGCGGCGCAATGAGTGGAGTCCGTGCCAATAGACTCGCCCGCGCCGGCGGCCCGCGCCGTGCCCCACCTACTTCTCTTCTACGCGCTGGATTTTCGCCCCGAGTTTCCGCAGTTTCTCGTCCATTTTTTCGTAGCCGCGGTCCAGGTGATAGATGCGGTTGACCTGGGTCTGGCCTTTGGCGGCAAGGCCGGCAATGACAAGCGCCGCGCTGGCGCGCAAATCGCTGGCCATGACCGGGGCGCCGCTCAGTGGCCGGCCGCCTTTGACAATCGCGCTGGGTCCTTCAATCTCGATGTCCGCGCCCAACCGCGCCAATTCGCTCACATGCATGAAACGCGATTCGAAAATTCTTTCCGTAATGATGCTGATGCCGGGCGCCAGCGTGAGCAGCGACATCATCTGCGCCTGGGCATCGGTCGGATAACCGGAATAGGGAAGCGTGGTCACATCCGCGGCCTTTAATTTTTTTCCACGGCGAATGGTCATCGTGTCGCCGCGCTGTTCGACGACGACACCGGCTTCGTTCAATTTATCAATCACGGCGCGCAAATGGTCGGGCCGGCAGTTTTTTATGGTGACGTCGCCGTTGGTCGCCGCCGCAGCCATGGCAAAGGTCGCCGTTTCGATGCGGTCGGGGATGACTCTGTGCTCGGCGCCGCGGAGCTTTTTGGCGCCGGTGATGGTGATGGTGGGGCTGCCGGCGCCTGAAATGCTTGCGCCCATGGCGTTCAGGAAATTTGCCAGATCCACCACTTCCGGTTCGCACGCGGCGCTTTCGATCACGGTCACTCCCTCGGCGAGGGACGCAGCCATCATCACGTTGGCGGTGCCCAAAACGGTCGAGCCGGCGCGCCCGCCCAGGAACGTCGTGCCGCCGGTCAATCTTTTTGCCGAGGCATGGACATAGCCGCCCTTGATTTCGATTTTTGCTCCCAGCGCTTCGAATCCCTTCAAATGCAGGTTAATCGGGCGCGCGCCAATGACACAGCCGCCGGGCAGGGAAATCTGGGCCTTGTGGAGACGCCCCAACAATGGCCCGGCCACGCATATCGATCCGCGCATTTTGCGAACGAGGTCGTAATCGGCGTGCCCATGGATTTTCCTGGCGCGGACGCTTAAGGCGCCATCTTCCATTTTGGCGTCGGCACCAAGGGATTTGAGGATTTGGGTCATGAACCGCGTGTCGCTCAAATCGGGCACGCCGTGGATGACACAGGGTTCATCGGTGAGCAGCGTCGCGGCCATAATGGGCAGCGCCGCGTTTTTGCTTCCGCTAATGGTGACTTCGCCCCGCAGTGGCAGGCCGCCTTTGATTAAGAAACTTTCCATGATGCGATCAAAATTCTTGCGCGCTGACTGTAATCGTCTTTGATGGCTTCGACAATCCAGTTTTGTTGTTCGAAGATATTTTGTATCGCCGCCGCCTGGCCATCACCAAACTCGAGCATCATTTTTCCGCCCGGTTTCAGCAACAGTTTGGCCTGGGCCGCGAACAGCCGGTAAAAGTCCAGTCCGTCCGCGCCGCCGTCCAGGGCCGCGCGCGGGTCAAAGTCGCGTACTTCGGGCTGGAGGGTTTCAATTTCGGCTGTGGAAATATAGGGAGGGTTGCTGATGATTAAATCAAATTGCGAGCCGGGCGGCAGCGCCGCGAATGCGTTGCCGTGGAAAAATTCAATCCGGCCGGCCACGTTATTTTTCGCGGCGTTTTCTCCGGCCAACGCGAGGGCGTCCGTGGAAAGGTCGGTGGCCATAATCCGGGCATCCGGACATTTTGCGGCAATGGCAATGGCAATGCAGCCGGTGCCGGTGCCGACGTCCAGGGCGGTGGAAGGCTTTGCGGTCAGCGAGGACAGGAAGCTCCAGCCCAGTTCGGCGAGGATCTCGGTTTCGGGCCGGGGCACGAGGGCGCGGCGGTCTACGGCGATTTCAAATCCGCAAAATGAGATTGAACCGATGATATGCTGAAGGGGCTCGCGCTGGCCGCGCCGTTTAATCCATTGCCGGATTATTTCGGTTTCCTGGCTGGTAAGAGGGCGTTCGAAGTTCAGGTACAACTTCATGCGCGGCATTTTCAGGAGGTGCGCGCAAAGCAGTTCGGCCTGGAGGCGAGGGGATTCGACGCCGCGTTTTGTGAGAAATTCAGCGCTTTTTTGGATCGTTTCCAGGACGGTCACGCAATTTACGATTTACAATTTACGAGCGGCAGCGCCACCTGCTGTTACGCGGGCGTCGTGTTGTCTTGATCAATTGTAAGCTGGGAAGGTGGCGGTGGAGGTAACGATGATAGAACGGGCGGGACAGTTGACGCGGTGGCCGGGGTTTTGTCATGGGTATGAACAAACAGGCCAATGTAATAGACCATGTAATAGCCGAACGTCAGGCCGGCGATAAAGAAGGTCAACGGGCTTCCCATGGGCGGCGGATGGCCGGCCGCCACGGCGGCGTTGGTATTATTGAGGACCGCCATGCGATAGATGATTCGCCCGGTGAGCAACAAAGAAACTCCCACTCCGATACGCGTATCGGGCGTGTAAAAATGGCCTTCCACCGTCGTTTCAAATTTGGTCAGCCGCAGGCCAACCAGTCCCAAGGCGACGCCCCCTGCAATCCCGCCGGCGAAGCCGAGCAATATGAGCGGGTTTAGAAGACCGGCAATGATGATGAAAAAGATGGCGACACCGTACAGTACGAGGCGGACGATGATGCGGCGGGGCCGCAACTTTTGCTTGCCGATGCTGCGGCGGGTGCGGCGATAGATGCTGAACGCGATCAAAGCGCCGAACACGATGTAGGAGATGACCGCCTGTTTGTTCACGCCCCGCGAGACTGCCATAGCGGGCTGTTTAACTCAACCGAATTCAAAATTATTTAAAAATGATTTGCAACGGAGGGAATGATTGCAGTATTGCTTTCGCGCCGTGCAGATGGGCCGCATTGTCATTTTCCCTATCAAATCGCTCGACGGTTTTTTGGCCGAGTCGGCGCGTTTCACCGCCGGCGGTATTTTGGAAAATGACCGCATTTTTGCCATTTACGACGAAGCGGGAAAGGTGGTGAACGGCAAACGAACACCGCGTGTTCACGAATTGCGCTGCGTATTTGACCCGCAGGTGCGGGAGGTGCGCCTGTGGCCCAACGGCCAAACGCCGCAACAGTTTCAATTGGACGACCGGCCGCCGCTCGAAAAGTGGCTGAGCGAATTTTTTGGTTTTGCCGTCGTGTTGCGGCATGAAGCGGAAAAGGGATTTCCTGACGATCGCGAAGCGTTCGGACCGACGATCGTCAGCGAAGCGAGCCTGCGGGCGATTCAAGGATGGTTTCCGGAGCTGACAATCGAAAGCGCGCGCCGCCGTTTTCGCGCAAATTTGGAGTTGTTGGGTGAAGAACCGTTTTGCGAAGACGCGCTGTTTGGCGCGCCGGGCGAACTGAAACCGTTTCGGATAGGCCAGGTGAATTTCTTCGGCCATAACCCATGCCAGCGTTGCGTCGTGCCCACGCGCGATCCGGACACTGCGCAGCCGGTTTCCGAGTTTCAAAAAAAATTCATGCAACGGCGCAAAGAAAGCCTTCCTTCGTGGGCCAATGCGCAGCGGTTTAATCATTTTTACCGGTTTGCCATTAATACGTCTGTGCCGCCGTCGGAAGCGGGGAAGGAATTGCGTGTTGGAGACGAGGTAGTGTTCACGTAACGGATTCAGCCGGTTATTTTTGCTTTTGGGCGGGGATGACATTTTCAGCTTTTCTACTTTGAACAGGCCGCTATTTTGGTTGTCCATTTTTTGTATTTAAACAATGAACACTGGCATTTCCGCAATAAACGAAGCAGTCAAGGAAGCGGGCGCGTTCACGCATCCGCTGTTTAACGAACTGGGCAAAGTAATCGTGGGTCAAAGTTATTTGACCGAGCGGCTGGTAATTGGGCTGCTGGCCAATGGGCACGTGCTGTTGGAGGGCGTGCCCGGCCTGGCCAAAACGCTGGCGGTCAAATCGCTCTCGGCGTGCATCAGCGTCAAATTTTCGCGCCT
Organism: Candidatus Sulfotelmatobacter sp.; assembly: GCA_035503455.1. Lineage (GTDB taxonomy): Bacteria > Verrucomicrobiota > Verrucomicrobiia > Limisphaerales > UBA11358 > UBA11358. Next base: position 5,501 of record DATJTK010000142.1, read on the forward strand.
TCAATTCACGCCGGACATGCTGCCCGCGGACGTGATCGGCACGCAAATTTATAATCCGCAATCGGGCGGGTTCACCACTCGCAAGGGGCCGATCTTTGCGAACCTGATTCTGGCGGACGAAATCAATCGCGCCCCGGCCAAGGTGCAAAGCGCGCTGCTGGAAGCGATGCAGGAAAAGCAGGTGACCATTGGCGACCAAACGTTTCGGCTGGAAGAGCCGTTTCTGGTGCTGGCCACGCAAAACCCGATCGAGCAGGAGGGAACGTACCCGCTGCCCGAAGCGCAGGTAGACCGGTTCATGTTGAAATTGAAAATCGGCTACCCGGCGCGCGATGAGGAACGAAAAATCCTTGATTTAATGGCTAAAACCAGCGGCACGCCCGCGACTGCGGCGGTCGTGGATCCCAAAGATATTCTCAAGGCCCGTGAAGTCATCAACCAGATTTACGTGGATGATAAAGTGAAGGATTACATCGTGGACCTGGTCTGCGCGACGCGTGAGCCGGACAAATACAAGATTGCCGTGGGAGAATACATTCAACTGGGCGCTTCGCCGCGCGCGACGATTGCCCTGACGCTGGCGGCCAAGGCGTTTGCCTTCCTCAAGGGCCGCGGCTATGTGACGCCGCAGGATGTCAAGAGCATCGGCATGGATGTGCTGCGCCATCGCGTGGCCATCACCTACGAGGCTGAGGCCGAGGAGAAAACGAGCGAATCGGTCATCCAGAGAATATTTGATGAATTGCCTGTGCCGTGATTTGTTCGAAAGATGAAAGTCCCAGGGTTGCGAAGCTCATACGAGAAAGTCGGCGGCATCGTCTTTTTTGGACGAATGCTCGATAAAATCCGTTTGCATGCCCAGGGCAAATTGCCTTCGGATTACAATCGCGGTATGGGGTTTGACGGGCGGTGCATTCGGTTCCTTCATGTGGACTACGACACTCTTGTCAAACGCACACTGCTGGGCGGCACTGACGAAGAGATATTGGAATGGTGCTTTCAAAACGGGCGCCGTCCGGGCGAAGAAGACATTCTTGTTTGGAATGCCTTTATGACTAAACGCGGCTGGCGGGATGACGTCAGTGAATGGTTGACGCAGGAAAAAGAGAAGCGAGGTTTTGGCCGTCGTGACGATATTCAAACAGCCTTTGATTTTCACAAGGCCGACGAGGCTGAAGATTGATATGGAAGCTCATTTTTTATATTTAGCAAGCGTTTCGTCGCGTAATTGTTCCCACGGGATACCACGTTCGGGATGCGCCAGCGCCTCTTCCGCGCGCCGATCAAGTTCGGCAATTTGTTCCTGCGATAGTTCGTCATCGAGCTCAGCAAACTCATCAAAGATTCGCTGGACGAGTTCGCGCCGTTCCGGTTCGGTCATCCGGCGAATTTCTTCGAGTATCTGTTCCGCACTCATGCCTCTAATTTATCCAACGGCATCTCCCCCGCAAGTTGCCTTTGGACCACGATACAACGCCGATTCTTTTTCATTTAAGGCGACGGTGCAGTTCCTCAGGGTTCCGCGCGCCGTGAAAAACAGAGACGATACCGATGAAGTCACGCTCAAGTCGAAAATAGACACTATATTTATTGAATATTTCAACTTTGACTTGACGGATATTGTGGCTGACCGATCTGTATTTTTCGGGGTTTGCCAGGATACGCAAAAACGTGGCATGAATTTCGGCTTCAAACCGATCACCCAGTCCGGGCTGTTGCCGGTTATACCAGACGACCGCATCCTCAAATTCGCGCCGTGCCTCCGTGTCGAAAATTATTCGGCGGCGCATCAGCGGTTTTTGGTTCGCTCCTTTAGTTCCGCACGGACCTGTTCCCATGGAATGCCGCGTTCTGGACGCTGCCGTAACTCCTCGCCGCGCCGCTCAAATTCCGCTATTTGCTCCGCTGTGGGTTCGACCTCAAACTTATCACGAAGCTGCTCGAAAACCTCTCGTTGTTCTTCAAACGGGAGTTTCTTGATTTCTTCCAGAACCTGTTCTGCGCTCATGTTATTAATTTATCCCACGGTCCCGGCCGCGCAAGCCGCCTTTTTGCCCCTGCCCAGCCCATGATCCCCCGCGAAATCATTAAAAAAATCCGCCAGATCGAGATTCGCACGAACCGGCTCGTGACCGAATCGCTTGCGGGCGCCTATCATTCGGTCTTCAAGGGCCAGGGCATGAATTTCGATGAAGTGCGCGAATATCAGCCCGGCGACGACGTGCGGGCGATCGACTGGAACGTCACGGCGCGGATGAACCATCCGTTCATCAAAAAGTTTGTGGAAGAGCGCGAACTCACACTCATGCTCGTGGTGGACGTGAGCGGCTCGGGTTTGTTCGGTTCGCGAGCGCAATCCAAACGGGAATTGGCGGCTGAGATCGCGTCCGTACTCGCATTTTCGGCCATTCGCAACAATGATAAAGTCGGCCTGTTGCTCTTCACCGATGAAGTGGAAAAATTCATTCCACCGCGCAAGGGCCGAGGCCACGTGCTGCGCGTCATTCGCGAGGTGCTGTTTTTTGAACCGAAACGCCGGCAAACGAATTTGGTGCATGCGCTGGAATTTATGGGACGCGTCCTTGCGCACCGCTCGATTGTGGTGATTATCTCGGATTTTCAAACACCGCAAAGTTCCGGCGCGCTGCCCGCGCCCGTTCAAACGGCGTTGCGCATGGCCAATCGACGGCATGACGTCGTGACCGTGCAGATTACCGACCGTTACGAAATGGAATTGCCCGCCCTGGGCCGGCTCACGTTTGAAGACGCCGAGACGGGCGAGATTGTGGAAATCAATACTGCAAATGCCGGCAGCCGCGACGCCTTCGCCCTGCGGCGCAAAAAGCAATTGGCGGACCTGGCGCGGCAATTCCGTGCTTCCGGCATCGATGCCATCCAATTGCTTACGGACGAAGCCTATAGCGCGGCGCTGGGAAACTTTTTTGAAACCAGAGAACGACGGAGGTTGAGAGGGTGACCCCAACCAACACCATCCCCGATATCAAAGATATCAAGCCGCCGATTGATATTCCGACGGGCACGGAATGGCTTTGGCCGGTGCTTGCCGCGCTGGCCCTGGCGACCGTGGCATTCGTCGTGTGGCAGATGTGGAGAACATCACGATTGAATGTGCCCGCCGAACCGCTGGTCCCGGCGCACATTCGGGCAAAGCAAAGGTTGCAAAAGGCGCTGGAAATCATCGGCCAGCCCAAGGAATTTTGCATTTTGGTGTCGGACACCGTGCGGCTGTATTTGGAAGAGCGTTTCGCCTTTCACGCGCCGGAGCGGACCACGGAAGAATTTTTGCGCGAGCTGAGCGCGACGAATTTGCTGACCGAGGAACAAAAGGAAAGTCTTGGCAGGTTTTTGGAAAACTGCGACCTGGTGAAATTTGCCAAATACGAACCGGGCGAAAATGAATTGCGGGAATTGCATTCGTCCGCGGTCCGGCTGGTCGAGGAGACCGAGCCGGCGGAAAATTCAAACGGCGAATCGCGTCCGCCAGTCCAACCCCCATTGACTCACAAATAGATGACTTTGGCTCATCCAATTTTTTTGGTGCTGCTGGCCCTGCTGCCTGTGCTGGCCTGGCTCAAGGGCAAACGCGGCGCGCCGCCGGCGTTTTTGTATTCCTCGCTGAATTTGGTGGAGGGACTGACGGGACTGCGCCGGTCCAATGCCGGGCGCTTTCTGGGCGCGTTGCGCTGGCTGGCTTTGGCCGTGTTCATTTTTGCGCTGGCCCAGCCGCGCTTGACTTCCAGCACCTCGTCGGTCAAAGCCAGCGGCATTGACATCGTCGTCGCGCTCGATTTGTCCGGCAGCATGAGGACGCCGGACTACACGGTGAACGGGCAGAGCGTGGACCGTTTTGATATGGCCAAATCCGTGCTCGAGAAGTTTGTGGGCGAACGTCCTGACGACCGGATCGGCCTGGTCGTTTTTGCGGCGCAGGCATTCATCGCCTCTCCGATGACTTTGGACCACGATTACCTGCTCGACAACATCGACCGGCTTCAGATCGGCACCATTAATTCGGACGCCACGGCCATTGGCGACGGCATTACGACGGCGTTAAACCGGCTCCGCAATGTCAAAGCCAAAAGCAGGATTATCGTCCTGATGACCGACGGCGCAAACAACTCCGGGCATATTGACCCGATTACCGCCGCCGAAGCCGCGCAGGCGCTGGGCGTGAAGATTTACACCATCGGCCTGGGCAACAAGGAATATGTCGAACAAAACAATTTGCCGCCGGGATTTTTGCCGGACGAAGACGGGCTCAAAAAAATTTCGCAAATGACCGGCGGCCAGTTCTATCGCGGCGACAGCAGCGAAAGGCTGGGGAGCATTTACAACGAGATTGACAAGATGGAGAAGACCGAATCCGTCCTGAACAAGTACACGCAATACAGGGAATTGTTTGCCTGGTTTATCGCGAGCGGAGCAGGGCTGCTGCTGCTGGAAATTGTGCTGGCGCAAACCGTTTTCAGGAGGCTGCCGTGAGACTGTGATTCGCGGTTCACAATTTTAAGATGCGTTTCGAAAATCCAAATATCCTGTGGCTGTTGCTGGTGATTCCACCGGCGGTGGTGCTGTTTTTTTGGTGGCGTGAGCGGTCGCGCCAGCAAATCGTCGCCCAATTTATCGAGGCCCGGTTGCTTTCGGCGCTGACAGTGGGCATTTCGCCCGGCCGCAGGAAAATCCGTTATGCGCTTTTGGTCCTGGCTGTGGCGTTTTTGATAGTCGCCCTGGCCCGCCCACAATGGGGGTATGATGTGCAGGAAGTCGAACAAAACGGCCTGGACATCGTCGTGGCCGTCGATACCTCCAAATCCATGCTGGCCCAGGACATCGCCCCCGACCGCCTCGAACGGGCAAAGCTGGCCGCGCTCGAATTGATGCAGGATGCCGGGTCCGACCGCCTGGCCCTTGAGGCCTTCGCCGGCGACGCATTTCTGGAATGCCCCCTGACTGTGGACGACACGGCTTTCGAGCAAAGCGTCCAGGCCCTGGATGTCAACTCCGTTTCCGAAGGCGGCACGGCCATCGCCAACGCCATCAATACCGCGCTGAGTGCCTTCAAGGAAAACGGCCATTACAAAGCTCTCGTGTTGCTGACCGATGGCGAAGACAACGTCAATGAAGCCGCGGCGCTTGAAGCCGCGAAAAACGCCTCAAAAGCCGGCTTGAAAATCTTCACCGTCGGCATCGGCACCACTGAGGGCGCATTTATCCGGATTACCGCGCCGGACGGAACCTCCGATTACGTTCGCGACGCCGGCAATAACGTCGTTAAAACGCACTTGAATGAGACGTTGCTGCGGGAAATTTCCGGGGCGACCGGCGGATTTTACCTGCCGTTGCGGGGCGCCGACACGATGGACGTCCTGTACAACAGGGGCCTGGCGCCGTTGCCCAAATCACTCGGCGAACTGAGAAAGATTCAACAGTATCACGAGCACTTTCAATGGTTTCTGTTGCCCGCGATTCTGCTGTTGATGGTGGAAATGGTGTTGCGCGAGCGCAAGAAGGCCACAGGCGAATCATCCATCCCTAAACCGGTTGGGTACGCTTTCAACGAAGCGCGCCCGCCCGCGGAACCGCCCGTGGCAAAATCGAACGAACTGCCTCCGGTTTTAAAGGTGACGCCGGCTATTCTGCTGTTTATCGGCGTTTTGCTCCTGCCGCATGCAGCCTCCGCTTCGCCCGCAGACGCGTTGCGCGATTATGAAGCAGGCAATTACACAAACGCGCTTGAGGAATATTCGAGCCTGGCGGAAGCTCGAACGAATGACTTTCGGCTGGTGTTTAACGCGGGTGACGCGGCGTATCGGGCTACAAACTTTGACTTGGCGCAAAGTTTGTTTCAACAGGTGACGTTGTCCCCGGACATCAATCTTCAGCAAAAGGCCTATTACAATCTCGGCGATACCCAATTTCAGTCGGCCAGGCAGGCCCAGGACCTGGATGGCCTCCTGTCAGGATTCGAAACGGCGGAAAAAAGCTATTCGCGAGCGGTGGATTTGAACACCAATGACCCGGATGCGGTGTATAATCTGAATTTCACCCGGGACGCGATCGAGCGCATCAAAGAGTTTCGTGAGCTGCTGCTCCGCGCAAAACGCGAAGCGGACGTGGACGTACAGCGCGCGGAGTTTCACCAGGCGCTGCAAATCATGGGGCCTCTTCAAAGCAAACTGCAAAATACCGTCGCCGCCAAACAATTTCAGGATTACACTAAACGATTAAAACAAATCGATGACATCGCAACTCCACATGAACCTATCGCGAGTCCACCGAATAGCCATGGCCTCACGCTTCCGCCATAAAGGAGCGGTTTGCGCCCGCCGCCGCTCCCTGCTTCGCTCCGCCACGGCGCGGCAGGCGGCCATTTTGTTGAGAATAGCCATGGTCCTTGGGCTGCTATCGCTCGCCGCATTGCGTGCCGGGGCGCAAAACGCCAATGAAAGCGCCACTGATTTCTTTAATGGCGGGGCGCAATTTTACATTTCCAACAATATCCCGGACGCATTGAAACGCACAGAAAGCGGGCTGAAACTCTATCCGGACGACGCGAAACTCAAGGAATTGGAAAAACTGTTAAAGCAACAACAACAGCAGCAGCAGCAACAACAGCAACAACAACAAAATCAAAACCAGCAGCAGAAAAATCAACAGAATCAGCAGAAAAATCAGAACCAAAATCAGCAGTCGCAATCCCAAAATCAACAGCAGAAGAACCAACAACAACAGCAACAGCAGCAAAACCAACAGAATCAGGCAAATTCGCAAAAACAGCAGGAACAGCAGCAACAACAGCAGGCGATGGCCATGACCCCGGAAGAAGCCAAACGGTTGTTGGACTCACAAAAAGGGAACGAACAGGTGCTTCAGTTCAGTTCGAAGAATCAGCCCCAAAACGAGAATCCACCCATAAAAGATTGGTGAATCAGCAAGCCTAATATTTGCAAGCCTTTATGCGTGAGGTTGTTACCCATCAAAATTTGATGCGGATTCTTCTTGTGTTTCCCCAAAATAGGCCCTATTATTGATTGGCGTCGGTCTTCTGGTGTTCGCATTCTCTTGAAGTTCGCGGAATTCGTCAAAACTGGCGCAGCCGTAGTTCTGTTTCTATGCGATATGCATGAACTAAATCGGCTCTGAACGGTCTTATTTTTATGTTGAACCGAAAAAACATGGCATCCCACGGCCGCCAACACGGCGGTGGGCGAGAAAGCGCGGACGCAAAAAAGGCGCCGCGACGGCGATTTATCATTTCCAACAAAGCGCGCCGTGACGAACCCAAAGAATCCGATTCCAACGGCAAGGCCGAGGCTGCCGGACAGAACGGGCATAATGCTCCGAACACTCCTGTGGGTCAACCGTCCGTTGAATTAAACGAGACGATCAAAACCCTGTTGCATCTGGCGCAGGAGCACGGCTACGTAACCTACGATGATATCAACGACGTGTTGCCGGACAATCTCAATCCGGATGACTTGGATGCGTTGATGACCAAGCTGCGCAGCCTGGACGTCGAGATCGTGATGGACAGCGCCGAAGCCGAGCGCGCCAAGCAGCCCGAACCGACCCAGGCCGAGGAAGACGACGAAGCCCGCCTGGAAATCCTGGATGATCCCGTTCGCATGTACATGAACCAGATGGGCAAGGTCCCCCTGCTCACCCGCGAACAGGAAGTCGAGATTTGCAAGAAGATCGAGGAAGCCGAAGTCTCGATGAAGACGATCGTTTATGGCCTGGGTTTCACCGCCAAAGAACACATCGCCATCGCCGAAAAATTGCTGTCTGAGCCGCCCAAAGAGCGTTTTGACCGCGTGATTGTGGACAAAAAAGTCGCCAATCGCGAAGGGCACCTGCGTGAATTGCGCAAGCTCATCAAAAAAGTCCACGCCCTGGACGAAAAGGTGGACGAAAAATATTTCGGCTGGCAAAAGGCCCAGCAAAAGGGCCGCAAGGAAAAGCTCGACAAGGAGCTGAAAAAGGCCGGCGCCAGGCTTCAGGAAATGTTCCCGAAGTTTTATTATAAGCAGAAGGTCATTGAGGAAATGATCGTCGTGGCGGGCAACGTCCATGAGAAATTTCAGGCCAGCCTGCGGCATATTCAGGAATTGGAGAACGGCCACGGCCGGGCAAACGGCGAACGCCGTGCCGCCCTGGATGCCGAGCGCGCCAAGCTGCAGACGCTCGAACAATTCGTGCGCATGTCGCGCGAGGAATTCTTCCAGGCGTTCGCGGACCTGAAAGCCGCCGCCGAACGCGGTCTCAAGGCCAAGACGCACATGGCCGAGGCCAACCTGCGCCTCGTGGTTTCAGTCGCCAAAAAATACACGAACCGCGGCCAATCGTTCCTGGACCTGATCCAGGAAGGCAACATCGGTTTGATGAAAGGCGTCGAAAAATTCGAGTATCGCCGCGGCTACAAGTTCTCCACCTACGCGATTTGGTGGATTCGGCAGGCCATTACGCGCTCCATTGCCGACCAGGCGCGAACCATCCGCATCCCGGTGCACATGATCGAAATCATGAACAAGCTCTGGCGCGCGCAAAAGCAACTCACCCAGGAAATGGGCCGCGAGCCCACACCTGAGGAGTTGGCGGACGAAATGCACATGCCCGTCGCCCGCATCCATGCGCTTCTGAAAATGGCGCAACAGCCGGTTTCATTGCACGCGCCCGTCGGCGACGACGGCGACGTGAGCGTGGGCGATTTCATTGAGGACAAGTCGGCGGAGAACCCGTCCGACGTGACCAGCTACAGTTTGCTGCGTGAAAAATTAAGCGACGTGCTCACCACCCTCACCGAGCGCGAGCGCAAGATCCTTGAAATGCGTTTCGGCCTGCTGGACGGATACGAGCGCACGCTCGAGGAAATTGGCAAAATGTACAACGTCACGCGCGAGCGCATCCGCCAAATTGAGGCGAAAGCGCTGCGGAAGCTGCGTCACCCCACGCGGGTGCGTCATCTGCAGGGCTTCCTCGACACGCCCGAGCCGGAGATGGCTACGACGGCATAAAGCGGTTACAAAAATTCAAGGCGCTGGGTTTCCCAGCGCCTTTTTTTATGGATCAATGTCCGAAGTGCGGGGCTGATCAGGAATGGAAAACACGTCTCGACGCGACAAGGTTTCTCTTGCATCCGGACGGGGGCTGCGAGAAATACGTTCGTGGCAGGTTAAAGAACCGATGCAATTTGTTCGAACAGGATTTCGACACAGCTAATGTTTGCAGCGCAGGTTGCAAAAAACCGGCTTTTCGCTTTGAAATAACGAGGGGATCCACTAAATAAGATCTATTTTGACACCCTTGGGCCTCCTTGGACCAAGCATAGTTGCGACGTACCCGAAAATCAGTCGGGGCACGCAATCGGATACAAACCCTTGGTATTTGAAGAGTTCGTCTTTGATAATTATACGCTCCAGTACCTGATGGGTCACCGCCTCATGTTTACAGCGCGAGTCGGAGCGAATCCGGGTCTTCGATTAATCATTTTGAAGGCTGATGCGTCAGCAGACAAAAACCAATTCATTCATAAACTCCACCAGCCATTTTTTTACAGAGAAATCGACTCTCATAATTGGGTCTTGAACACATACGAGGAAAGGTATGATAGCAATGGCAGCTTATTTTTTTCCGCAAAAGAATATGCCTGCTACGCAATTGCCCCAACGTCAATCGACGGCTGCAAAAAAGCTTTTGGCGACGAAAATCAGCTTTTAATTAATTTTTGATTTTCAGCTTCTAATCGTCTCCGCTCTTCTATGGGCGGACGCAGACGTGAACTAAAACTCATCCGCCAATTCGCCGTCCCTGTGCTCGGGATTCGGGATGAGCCTTTGGTTGCGGCAATCCACAACCCAATCCAAATCCTCCAGTGGAATCTGGCCGATGATGTTGGGAAGAGAATCAGGAACTTCCACTACGTCAAAGCGGCCTGTTCGTCCTTGAATTTCCAGCGCGACGGGCGAGAAAACGGTCCGGACTTCCGAACGATTCGACATGGTGCGGGACTTGACCTCGCCTACGGGATAAAGACCCAACTCTTTAATGACTGAACTTTTTAAATAGAATTTAACCGCGCCGGTGTCGACCAGGGCTTCAGTTTCGATGCAGCGTGGCTTTTCTTTACGGACGCCCGCCCTGATAAGTTCTGAATCAAACCAGTTTTCGACTTTGATTCGCGCGATGACTTTTCCCATATCGTTGTTCATGCAGTAAAGTTAATCTGAATTGTTCGTCCTGCAATAGTTTGCCGAATGGATTGAATTTTCAAGGAGATTTACCTTGAAAAAACCTCGCTTTTCCGATAGTGTAACCATGGTTTTGGAAGGGTGGAGAATCGCCCGGCCCTTTCTGAAATCAGGGTTCGGTGTCCAGCCTTTATAGGCTGTTCCCGGAGCACGCTAAAGCGTGGACACCAAACATAGATTTTAGAAAGGGCTGGGAGGAAAGTCCGAACACCAAAGGGCGCGATGCCGCGTAACCTCGCTTTTTTAAAGCGGGGATACACGCGGGAGGGAGACAACTCCCGACGGAAAGTGCCACAGAAAATAGACAGCCGCCGGCGCGAACCGGCGGTGATGGTGAAAAGGTGCGGTAAGAGCGCACCGCGCGAAGCGCAAGCGACGCGGCACGGAAAACCCCATCGGGTGCAAGGCCAAATAGGAAACCCCGGAGCTGCCCGCTCCATGTTTCGCGAAAGCAAAACGGGTTTCGGGTATCGGCTGCGCAGACAAATGATTCTCACCGTTCAATCATACGG
>DATJTK010000143.1:0-11461 GCA_035503455.1 Candidatus Sulfotelmatobacter sp.
TGGAACACGGCGCGCTGCGCCGTGTAGCGCCGCGTGCAGCGGCGCAACAAGCGGGTTGATGGTCCCTATGCGCGATTCGGGAATCATTGAAACTTACCCTGTTCCTCTCCCCTCCCACCCGATGGGCGCGGAGAGGGAACAGCCGCTCCACCGTTGTTTTAATTTACAAAATGTCCGGCTGCCACTGGCCCTGGCAGCCAGCCGCGCCAAACCGTCGGTGGATGATTCTCCCTCTCCTGGGGGAGAGGGCTGGGGTGGTCGTTCGACTAACCTTTTTCAGCATCCGTTTCAACGCTTCAACGCTTCGACGCTTCAACGCTTTGCCGGCGGATTCACTCTCGTCGAACTCCTGGTAGTCATTGCCGTCATTGCGATTTTGGCGGCGATACTGTTGCCGGTGTTAAGCAGAGCGCAGCTGCGGGCGCAGCGCATCCAATGCCTGAGCAATGTGCGCCAGCTCGCGGTCGCGGCGCAGGTTTATACCGGCGATAACTCGGATTTTTATCCGATCGCGCAATATTACGACGACGTGAATAACATCTCGTATTGCTGGGATTTCACGATGTACGAAAGCAATTCACGCGTTGTCCCGGGATTGTTGTGGCAGGGACAAACCAACCCGCAAATCCAGCAGTGCCCTTCGTTTAACGGCAGCGCGAATTGGGACGGCGACCCTTACACGGGCTATAATTACAACACGAGTTACATCGGGCACGGCCAGGGTGAAGCGACCGAGCAGCCGGCGAAAGCTTCGGCCGCGCGTCATCCGGCGACGACGGTGGTGTTCGGCGATGGCCAGTGGGCGAGTGGCGCGGACAAATTCATGCGCGCTCCATGGCCGGATGTGAATAATGGCGGCGACAACTCCAATATGAATAACCTGCGCTCCTCGGGCACACAGGGTTTCCGGCACAGCGGCCTGAGCAACGCGGCGTTTTGCGACGGTCACGCCGAATCGCTGTCCGCATGCTATACCAACTATGCGACGGACCCGTATGATTCATCGCCGGTCGCGCCAGGGACCGGATTTCTTTCCGTCAGCAATTCCATTTATGATCTAAATTGAGGACTTGCCGGCTATGAAGGAGAAAATTGTTTTTTGCTGGAGCGGTGGCAAGGATTCCGCGCTGGCACTGAACCGGATTTTGCGCGGCGGGCAGCATGAAGTGGTTTCGATGCTGACGACGTGCAACGAACATTTTCAGCGTGTCTCCATGCACGGCGTTCGGCTGGAATTGCTCGAACGGCAGGCCCAATCCATCGGATTGCCGCTGGAGAAGGTGTTTGTGAGCCAACGCAGTTCCAACGAGGAATATCAGCAAAAAATGTCCGCCTGCCTTTCGGCGCACAAGGCGCGCGGCGTGACAGCCTGCGCTTTCGGGGACATTTTTCTTGAAGACCTCAAACGCTGGCGCGAGGAAAACCTGGACCGCATCGGAATGCATGGCGTTTTTCCAATTTGGAAGGTCGATTCGCGCAATCTGCTCCGTGAATTTTTCTCGCTCGGGTTCGGCTCCGTGGTGTGCTGCGTCAATGACGCCTGACTCGAGGCCGCGTTCGTGGGCAGAAACATTGACGAATCATTCATCCGCGACCTGCCGCCGAACGTGGATCCATGCGGCGAGAACGGCGAGTTTCATTCTTTCGCCTTCGCCGGGCCGATATTCAAACAACCGGTCAAATTCACGCTCGGCGAAAAGGTGTATCGTCCGGTGGACACTACCCCGGATTCCAATTCGAGTTACGTGTGCCCGACAACCGGGCCGGCCCCGACGCGCGGATTCTGGTTCTGCGACCTGTTGCCCGCATGAACATGACTTCGCCCTGCATTAATGTCTGCAAACTCGATTCGTCCGGCGTTTGCACAGGATGCCGTCGGACCCGGGACGAAATCGCGCGATGGATTCAAATGACAGAAGAGGAACGACGGCAGATTGTTTCGATGCTCGCCGGCCGGCGATGGAAGAATTTCCCCGGAGAGCAATTCGCGCGTTGAACCGTAGCGCGGACCCCCAAACCTGCGCACCGCATGACGTCGCACGATCAGCCGATTTGGAAACCTGCGCTGCGTCTCCGGCTCCCGGTTCAACCCGCACCATTTTTTAACGTTCACCATCGACCAGTAAACCGCTAAACTGATTCCGTGTCTGAATCGCTTGTTATTAACGAAATTTATTTGAGTTTGCAGGGGGAAAGCACGTACGCGGGTCTGCCGTGTGTGTTTGTGCGGCTGACGGCGTGCGATCTGCGATGTTCCTATTGCGATACCGCATACGCCTTTAAAGAGGGGAAAAAGATGGCGCTGGCGGATGTGCTTGCCAAAGTGAATGCCCTGGCTGTGCCATTCAAACGTCCGGCGTTGCCGTTGGTGGAATTGACCGGCGGCGAGCCGTTGCTTCAAAAAAATTCACTGCCCCTGATGAAACAGCTCTGCGACGACAGATTTACCGTCCTGCTCGAAACGAGCGGCGCGCACGACATTTCGAAAGTGGACTCGCGGGTCCATCGGATTATGGATTTGAAGTGCCCGTCGAGCGGCGAATCGGCCCGGAACGATATGGCAAACCTGGCTCATCTGAAACCGACGGATGAAATCAAGTTTGTCATCGGCACGCGCGAGGATTATGAATGGGCAAAAGAACAAATCGCGCGGCACCAGTTGCAAAACATTTGTCCGCTGCTGTTTTCATGGGTGCATCCGCTGGCGCCGGACCAGCAAAATCCTTCGCTCAAACGCGTCCCAGCCGGCCAAACGCCGATTTCCCGGCGAGAACTGGTCGAACAAATCATCGCCGACGCGCTGCCCGTCCGTTTCCAGGCGCAGTTGCATAAGATTATTTGGCCGCCGGAGCAGAGGGGAGTGTAGTTATTGCGGAATGTGGATTGCGGAATGCGGAATGATCGAACTACGAGAATCATAGCTGATTCTTTAACCTTGTGAACTGTGCGTTTGAACGCACAGTGGCAAAGCCGAAAATAATTCGTGAAAATTCGGGGAATTCGTGCCTTAATCGTCAGCCCATGGCGACTGCCGAAATCCTTCAATTGCTTCGCGATTATGAATCGCGAAATGTCCTTTTTATCGAACCGGATGGTTCCTGGCCAATCGTTTGGGAACGCGCAAAGGGAACGTCCGTTTGGGATGCGAACGGGACGCAATATCTGGATTTGACGGGGGCGTTTGGCGTTGCCGCAGCCGGCCATGCGAATCCGAACGTCGTCAAAGCAGGCCGGCAACAGATGGGCCGGCTGCTCCACGCCATGGGCGATGTGCACCCGCACGCGCTCAAAGCGAAGCTCGCGCGCGAATTGAGCCGATTGACGTTTGAGCGATGGACCGTAGCGCAGACTTCCAAGTCTGCCGTATCGCAGGTTTCCAAACCTGCGAGTCGTCCGAATTCAAGCGGTTCACCGAAAGGAACCGTGAGCGTTGATCAGAATCGAAGCCGGCGATTTTCTGCATTCGGACGGCTTGCCGATTTGGAAATCGGCGATACGGCAGGTTTGGAAACCTGCGCTACGGCTAAAACCATCTTTTGCAATTCCGGCTTCGAAGCCGTCGAAGCCGCTCTCAAAACGGCGATGCTGGCAACAGGCAAACGCGAGGTAATTGCCTTCACCGGCAGTTATCACGGATTGGGTTACGGCGCGCTCAATGTCACCCATCGCGATTTTTTCCGGCGGCCGTTTCATACCCAACTGCGCCGGTTCGGAAAGTTCGTTCCATTCCCGCAGGGTCACAGAGACGATTCATGGGTGGCCGCGCTTGAAAAGCAAATCACACGGATTCTGCAAGGGAAGCGGACCGGAGCAATCCTGGTTGAGCCGGTGCAGGCGCGCGGCGGGATCATCGTTCCGCCGCCGGAATTTTTGCCAACGTTACGGGCGCTGTGCGACAGGTTCGGAGCATTGTTGATTGCGGACGAGGTGTACACGGGTTTTGGGCGCACGGGCGCATGGTTCGCCTGCGAACATAGCGAGGTCATCCCGGATTTAGTCTGTTTGGGCAAGGCGCTCACGGGCGGTTTTCCGCTTTCGGCGTGTGTCGGAAGGGCGGATGTCATGGACGCAGCGTGGCCGCCGTCCAAGGGGGAAGCGATTCACACAAGCACGTTTCTGGGGCATCCCGTCGGTTGTGCGATGGCGCTGGCGCAAATCAAGGAAATCAAACGCCTGGGCCTTTGCGGGCGCAGCGCGGAATTAGGGCGATTTCTCCTGGCCGAACTCAGCGCCATTGAAAATGAAAAATTAAAAATTAATATGGCGGCTCGCGGCCTGGGATTGATGGCTGGACTTGAAGTTCAATTGCCCGATGGTTCACCCGCCGGCGCCGAAACCTTTGCCGTGATTAAAACGATGTTGAAGCGTGGCTATATTCTTCTGCCGGAAGGTGAACACGGCAACGTCATCAGCTTTACGCCGCCGCTGACGATCAGCAAAAGCGAATTGACCCGCACAGCCCGGGCGTTGCGAGAAATATTGGTTGAACGTTTCGGCGGATAGAAATGGCAACGATTCACGGCACGGTCATTTTGAAAATCCTGCCAGAGCGTCATCCAGGGCATCTATTTTCACGGGTTTCGTTAAGTGCATCGAAAAGCCGCTCTCCTTGCTGCGGGCTAAATCTTCGTCCATTCCGTACCCCGTCAAAGCAATTCCCCTGGCATTTGGCGAATGCTTGAGAACGTTTTTGAACAAGTCATAGCCCGACCCATCGGGCAATCCGATATCTGAAATCACCAGGTCGAAATGAGTTTTTTCGCTCAGGGAGACGGCTTCGCTGACAGAACCGGCCACCATGACTCTATGTTGGCGATTTGCCAAAAGCCGTGCGAGGGCGGAACGAGTTGGTTCATGATCTTCCACCAACAAAACTTGCAGGCCGATCGACTTGTCGGCCTGATTGATTCGGCCCATGGACGCTTTTCGGTCTGTGTTCCCGCTCCATTCGGCCAGGGGAAATGTGATGGTGAAGCAGGAGCCCGCGCCGCGCCCTTTACTGGACGCTTCGATGACGCCGGAATGCAGATCTACCAATTTTTTGCTGATCGTCAAACCGAGGCCCAGGCCGCCAAAACGATGGGGTTCGACAGAATGATCGCCCTGTTTGAATGCGTCAAAAACGTGAGCCAATTCCTTCCCGGACATCCCAATTCCCGTGTCCGAAATCTTCACAATACATTTCTCACGAGTGGCGCTGGTTTCGATGGTGATGGCGCCGCCGGGCGAAGTGAATTTAACCGCGTTTCTCAAGATATTCCAAAAGACCTGCTGCAACCGCACCGTGTCGCCCAGGATGACACTTCTCGTGTCATCAAATTTCTGTTTCAGCGCGACGCATTTCTTGTCAATTTCGTTTTGCACGATGGCCAGGGTGGAAGTCAGGACTGAATAGACATTGACGTAATGCTTCTCCACTTTGAGCTTGCCGGCCCGGACCCTGGCCAAATCCAGGAGGTCATCAATGAGTTTGGCCTCCAATTCCACGTTTTTAAGAATGGTATCAAAACTCGCCCGGACCCCGGGAGGCAGTTCCGGGTCAGACACGGCGTCGCTCGCCACAAGCAGGACTGGATTTAAAGGGGTCCTTAGTTCGTGTGACAACGCGGCCAAAAAATCATCCTTGGCGCGGCTGGCTCGTTCCGCCTCATCGCGGGCCTGCTTTAGTTCCATCTCCGTGCGCTTTTTCGCGGTGATATCCCGCGCAATTTTGGAAGCCCCGGTGATCCGGCCGGCATCATCTTTAATCGGCGAGACGGTCAGTGAGATATCAATCAATTGTCCGTCCTTTCGCACGCGCACTGTTTCGTAATGGTCAATCCGATCGCCGGCGCGTATTCGCGCCAGAATGCCGGGCTCTTCATCGATATGATCAGGCGGAATCAAAATGGTCACGGGTTTGCCCACGGCCTCCTCGGCGGTATAACCGAAAATCTTTTCCGCGCCCTTGTTCCACGTGCGTATGACTCCGTTGAGGTCTTTGCTGATGATGGCGTCGTCGGACGACTCGACGATGGCTTTAAAATGGCCTGAAATCGCATTGGCGCGTTCGAGTTCGCCATTGCGGCTTTCCAACTCGGTGTTCAGGGTTGCCATTTCCTCGTTTGAAGCCTGCAATTCCTCCTTGGCTGTTTCCAATTCTTCGTTGGTGCTTTGCAACTCCTCATTGCTCGAAACGACTTCTTCATTCGCCGCCCGCAATTCCTCATTAGTTGCTTCCTGCTGTTCAATAATCATTTCGACCGCTTTACGGATGCCAAACAGTTCTTTACGCAGCTTTGCATTTTCCACTTCCAAATCCTTGTCCGGACCGCCGGTCGCGCCGGAAGGTCCGGGCTTCCTTTTGTCGGGCTTTTTCGGGGCGCCAAAAACCAGGTAGGCTTTTTCGCCGGTCTTTGGAATTGTGATGGGAACCACCTGCGATTCCATTTCCATTTCCTCGCCGCGCTGAATGATTTTTTCCACTGCGAACCGCAATTGTGAAGGGTTTAGTTCCCTGATGGACGTGGCGGCGGCGCGCCGGGCGGCTACGTGGGAAGGACGATCAAAGTCGGAAGACTGCAAAAACGCGGGTGGAACCTGTTTTTTCTGGTGAGCTTTTCTGCGAAACAAGTTGATCTTTCTGTCGCCAATCGTGAAGCGGTTTGACGAACCGTCCGTGGTTTCCGATGGGCCCAATAACAATAATCCCGCCGGCTTGAGCGCAAAATGAAAGATCGCCAGTATTCTCGATTGGAGTGCCGGCGTCATATAAATCAATGCATTGCGACAACTGATGAAGTCCAGGTTCGAGAAGGGCGGGTCCACGGCAAGGTTATGGCGCGCAAAAATGCACAGGTCTCGAATTTCTTTTCGAATAGCGTATCCGGCCTTGACGGGCCCGAAAAACCGCCGTAATCGTTCCGCCGAAACCTGTTTCCCGATGGATTGCGGATACAGGCCGGCCCGTGCCCGTTCGAGCGCCCGCTCACTGATGTCCGTGCCGAAAATCTGCACTTCTCGTGGGTCCTTCTTTGCCTCCTTTAATTCGGCCAAAATCATGGCCAACGAGTACAGTTCTTCGCCCGTCGAACACGCCGGAACCCAAATGCGAAGCGGTTCATTCGAGTGGTTTGACCGCAGTAATTGCGGGAAATAGGTGGTTTTTAATGCCTTGAACACTCCCGGGTCACGAAAAAAACTCGTGACCGGAATCAGGATATCGTTAAACAGCTCTTTCGCTTCGCTTCGGTTTTTTCGTAAATACTGGCAATATTCGTTGAATGAACCGATTTTGCGCGCGTTCATTCGCCTTTCGATGCGGCGACGCAGCGTGGCTTGTTTATAATTTGTAAAATCGACGCCGGTATGCTGGTGCAACAATGCAAGAATCTTGTCGAACCACCCGTTCACTTCTCTGGCCATATTAAAATTAAAACTCTAAATAACGGCACAATTTGGCGGCAGTAAAACCGTTCAACGCCCGCTAATCTTCAACCTGGCCGCTGTATTTCCATGTGGATAATCCCAATGCGATATGCTTCCTAATAACCCGTTTCCCGGTCTTTGGCAAGCGCCAGTGGCGCGGCTTTTATTGAAAATTAAAACCCCGGTTCACGGCCCCCGGGCGATGGCGGGACTCGAATTTCTTTTGCCAAACGGTTCGCCCGCGACCGCCGAAAACATTGCGTGATTACAAACATGTTGAAGCTTTGAAATTCATGTTGGCTGCAAATCGGTCCATGTCGTGAGAAAATCTCCGGCGTTGGCCGACTTGTCTACGCGCACAGGTTTTCCGGTCCTCTGTCGTGAAAACAGAGTGATTCTTTCGCTCAAAAGTAAAGTTTCATCCACCGCAGCCTCGAGATCCTCAACTTTCATTTTAGTCTGCCGGACTGATGCTTTAGCTTTGGCAAGCTGGCGTTGCAGGTTCTTTATTTCGCTTTTTTGATGCATAACTCCTTGGTCAATGAACCGAAGCCAATACCGTGCCACTTCTAAAAAATGGCTTTTAGCAGCCTTGATTATTCCAAAAATTATGGCGCGAAGCCGTTTTGAGGATACAAATTGCAATTACAAAATTTGCAAACTGCATGGCCGGGAGCGTAACGGTGAAGAAAGCAATTTCGCGCAGCTTACGGAAGGTCATATGGTACGGCAAAATAAAATGTCCGGTTTTGCATTTGGCGGGCGTTTATGGGTGAATGTTGCCGATGGAAGACAGCGCATTATTGCAGGAATATGCCAGGACCCAATCCGAGCCGGCCTTTGCGGCGTTGGTCGAAAGGCATATCGGGCTGGTTTATTCCGCCGCCCGGCGGCAAGTGCGCGATCTCCAACTGGCTGAGGATGTGACGCAGACAGTCTTTATTATCCTGGCGCGCAAAGCCAGGTCATTGTCCGGGCATCCGGGCTTGTCAGGCTGGCTGCTGAAGGCGACGCGCTATGCCGCGAACGCGCAGATTCGGGCTGCCATCCGCCGTGGGCAACGTGAAAAGGAGGCATGTATGCAATCTTCCATGAATGAGCCGACGGCAGTCTGGGCGCAACTCGCGCCGTTTCTGGACGAAGCGATGGCATCGTTAACCGATACAGACCGTACGCTGGTGGCCTTGCGTTACTTCGAAAATAAAACTGCCTGCGAAATCGGCCAAACCCTGGACCTAAACGAAGAGGCCGCGCAAAAGCGAACGAGCCGGGCGCTGGAAAAATTGCGGAAATTTTTCCTGAAACGCGGGATCCAGTCCACGCCGGCCGTCATTGCGGAGGCGATTCTTGCGCATTCAGTTGAGGCTGCGCCGGCCGGCCTGGCCGCCGCAGTGGCTTTGTCGGCGGCGGGCGGCGCGGGAATTTCCACGGCGGTGGCGACATTGACTGATGCGACGACAAAAGCAATGGCATGGCTGAAACTCAAATTTGCGGTTGCCGTGGGAGCGTCCGCGGTGCTAGTGGCGGGCATTACAACTCTGGCCGTTGCCCGAATCGCTAGCGGGCAAACATTCACGACAGCCGAAACCGTCACCCTGGCGGATGCAACAAATGCGCCGCTTCCCGCCACGGACGCCGCGATCACAACCAGTTCCACCAATGAGAACTTGATTCGGGCGCTCGCCCAGGCGTTTCAGCATACCCGGCGAACGCAAAACTTTGTGGCAAAACGTAATGCTCAATTGCAAAAATTATTTTTCCAATTTCCGCTGTTGACGCCCGTCACCAATCGTGCCGGACAACCGGCTTTTGAAACGCTTGCCCTGACGAACCCGGCGTTGATTGGCCGCCAGGAATATTTTGGATTCAGGTTCAAGGTCCCGCCCCGGACCAATGATGAGAATTTGGTCTGGGCGTTTGTTGACCCGGACATTTTTTCCACCTTCACGGGTTGGTATATCCTGCCCCAAACGGGGACGATGGACGGTTTCGAGGATTACTTTTACCGTCCGAAAAATCTTTATCACGCGGCAGACTTTTCATGGCCGATTGGCGGACGCCTCCTGATACTACAGACCCTGCCGGGCAACTGCCTGGAAGACGGCCAGTCTTATCTCATTTGGTTCGGCTTCACAAAAAAACATCCGAATCGCATGTCGCTGGCATTTACGTTTGCCGATCTGGACAGGGACAGGCCCAGGCCCATTGAAACGGTTTTGAACCTCAACCACAGTGGTTATTTAAGCCGGCCACTAAGCCGGCCGATTATAAATCCAAACAATCACCATATTTATATTCTTTTGCGGCCGGCTTCATGGAAAAGATCTGAAGCAGAGGCTGTGGCGCTGGGCGGGCATCTTGCCACGGTTCGCAATCAGGCCGAGGAAGACTGGATTTTCAGAACGTTCGGCCATTATAAGGGCCTTCAACGGCTTTTGTGGATCGGGCTCAATGACCTGGACAAAAAATTTCACTTTAGCTGGACCAGCGGCGAATCAGTCTCTTACACAGACTGGGCCAAATACCAGCCCTATAGTTCAAAACTCAAGGGGGAGGATTATGTGGCCATCTATTATCCACACCACCGCGAAGCCAATAAATGGAACGACTGGAATGATCGAACGGTGGATCCCATCGAATTGCCGATGGATGGTGTCGTGGAAATCATCCCAAAATCCACGAACAATATTGCAGGCGCCCGCGTGCCGGCCGCCATAACCCCAGTGGCGATCAATCCAAGCATCGTCATCACCAGTCACAGCCAGGGCATCGAGTTGCAATGGCCGGTTTCATCGTCAGCGTATCTGCTGGAAGCGACCACCAATCTGTCGCAGCCCTTCACGATGTTCGGCTATTCGGAGCTGACGAATATCGAAACGGGCACAATTTATGTGCTGATTACGAATCCCGTCCCGCAAATGTACTTCCGACTGGAACAGCCTTAATTAAGGCTGTTGGCTGTGCGGCGATGGCTTTGCCTGCGGGCTGAATGTACTGGTCCAGGTCGTTTCAAAGCTAAGCAGGTCTTCCATCGTTTCCGAAAGGCCGGCCAAAGTCATGAAATGAATGTGCGTCAGGAACACGGTCGGTGAGAAATCCAGCCGGTGGCCGACATAATACTCGCAACGGGTCACGTGCGCCGGGTCGCCGGCCAGTTTGCCCTCAGCATCATACTCCGCTTTCCAAAGCGCTCCGTCCGGCAACACCACAATCGGCATCACAAACGCCACGGAATCCGGCGGCAACGGGTCGTTAACCTGTCCGTAAAGAGAGCCATAGGCCATGTCGCGCGCGGACGCCAGGGCCCGTGACCATTTTGCATAAATCTCGGATTCACCTTCCCGGCAGGCTGCGTGTTTATTGCTGTGGTTGTGCTCGCTGTCGTTGGCTTTTATCCGGATCACATTTTTGCCCACGAACCCGTCCTGCTTGTAAAATGAGCTGCCGGCGGAAACCCTTTGGACGGTCTTCTTCTCTGTCACCTGAATGAAATCGTGGAAGGATTCGTCCGCAGTTCGCCGCCTGCCGCAGACCAATAAGGGCATGCCCGAGTCCAGGCTCTTGCATTCGACCGCCATGAGGATATGCCGTGACCCCAGGTTTCCGGGGCAGGATTTGAAGAGTCTGCAACGGTAGTCGAATTGCGCCGTCTTTTTCGAAGCTGGATCCGAGTAAGTCCCGCCGTACTCGGGCGTTTGCAGTTGAACAGGCACGGGCGCGGTCATCTGTATTCCGCCCCCAAAAATTCGTTTTGGCTTCGCGTTGGCGAGTATGGCGCCAACCCGGAGTTCGTGCCCGAAGTCGTCCTCAGCCAGCACCACCCGTTTGATCTCTTCGACTGTTATGCGCATGGACAACGAGGGTCAAACGCCGCCCCGGAAAGTCAACTCCGAAATCTTCCGCCGTCACGGATTGGTAGAGTAGGCGAAGTGAAACGCTGGGGATTGAACTGACCGAAGTTGTCGGTTCCGTTGTTTCACTTCACCCCTCATCAAACCGGACGAACGGATTTCCCGTATCCGGCTTTCCGGGTCGCTTCATCACGAGGCATTCG
>DATJTK010000144.1:0-23776 GCA_035503455.1 Candidatus Sulfotelmatobacter sp.
TTGGCACACGGAGCGCGGCTGTGTGCGGGGCAAAGGGGCACCAGCCGCAGCAGCCGCGAACGTTGCGACGCGCTGCGGCTGGTCTTCGACACAGCCGCGCTCCGAAGCAGGTTCATGGGGAGGGAGAATCGTTCGAATGAGAATGTTGCGGTTCATGGGGAGGATGACAATGATCCCCTGACCTGGAGGGCGAAGTTTAGTAAAACCGTTATGCTATGGTTTTGCGGGCTAAATTTCGCTAAACGAAATGCTAAATTTGGATGTTTAGGGGGTAAAATGGTCCGCTTTTGTTGGGAAATCTGGAGGGTCTGCTAAATTTGCGAGGAGCGCTTTTTCCGGAAAAAAGCTCAATCTGATTGAGGCGAAATTTAGGGGTGAATTAAATTTCGGCGGCTTGCGCCGCGGCCACGATGCGAGAGAGATTTTGAACAACAAAGTATGGTTAGGCAAGTGCAGGTGGCAGGGCGGACGTGCCTGTCCGCTAAGGCACGCGCCCCTTGGCAAGTGGCGCTGCCACCGCGTGCGAGTTTCCGTCTGGCATTCGATGTTCGATGTTCGATGTTCGATGTTTTCCGTGCTCTCACGCTCATGGCACTCATGGCATTCGGGCGTGGGCCAAAGGCCCAACCCATACCAGCCTCGGGCAACGCCCGAGGTCGATCGAGCCACACGCATAAGCGCCAACGGCGCGGCCTAAACCGTCCGCCGATTAAAGACCCATTCCCGGTCAATTTTATACCCTTCTGTCGTGACGATCTGACTAAGCCCGAACGCCCTTAAACGCCCGAATCGGAGGCGCTCCATAAAGCCCGTTAGGGCTGAAGTATTTGTAGAAAACTGTAACTTAATGCAAGAAAAGCTCCGTCAGGAGCGACGTAGCCTGAGGATCTTTAACAATCGTCCTTGTGCAGGCGGGCAAGGCGTTTTATCCGGGTGTGTGGCCCCTGGTACATGGGCGTGAGGCAATTGCGCGCGTGGATCGGGGATTTTCGCCACCGTGGAGATGGGTGCTCTACCTGTCCGTCAGTGATCTGTTAGAATTATACGTAATACCTCTTTTTTCTCTGGGTCGCAGTTTTCTCCTAGATGAATGTGAAAGCCGTCGGGATATGAACCCATGGCCAGCTTGGCAAAAATCTCTGCCATGAGCTTACTCGCATCTTTATTAAGGTAAAGAACTGAAATTTCGCTCTCGACCGCCACAGCCGCTTTTTCCCTGCCAGTTACTTTATAAGTAATCCTTGAAGGGGCCGTATCTTCAAATGTGAGTTGAAAATTCAATGTTTTAGCCATAATTATTGCGTTTTATGAAGTGTTGTGACCGTTTTCTGACCAGCGTGTTCCGTGACTGTTTCAATATTTACATGTCGGACGGTGGTTCTTTAGATATATGACAAAGAACCCGAGAGCGAGAAAACTTAACCGTCTGTAGGCGCGTGTAATACCGAATTCAATGGCAAAGACTGATTTATTTCCCGTTATCATAAACGTCTCACTTGGGTTTGACCGTTCACGCTTGTGCCGCGACGGCGTCCCCCCCGTCACGCCGGCGACGGAACGACGTCGCTTCGCATTAGTGTTACCATTTTTATCCGATCAGAATCCGGACGATACTCAATATGGATCGTAAATCCCAGTCGTATAAAACGATCCCATGGTCCGAGCGCTCCCAAAATCGGATCGTTTAATTTTCCGCCACTCTTCGACGGAGAGCCAAAGTGGTCAAGAACCTGTGCACGGCCCCAAGAGAGCGGCACATCGGAGAGCGTTTCGTCAAAGCCTTTATAATGTTCGGAATAAAGAAATATGGCGCTTATCTGATCGTTTTGATCACAACAGAGCGCGAGACCGTTCTCTTTAAAGACATAATTAATTTCCCTTTCTTCCAAATCATCGTCGACGGACCTCTCGATCGGCCAATTCCTGAATGGCTCTTTTCTAAGCATACTTGAAACATGCTTGCCTAAATACTCACTCATGCCCATTGCATCTTCTCTATCTGTTTTTCAAAGCGTTGTCGAGCGCGGCTTTGTCTCGCGCCGCAGCCACGATGTGAGAGAGATTTTGAACAACAAAGTATGGTCAGGGCAAGTGCGGCTGGCAGGCACCCTGTAGGTTGTTTTTTCAATGAAAAAACCAAGCTGACCGGCGGAGCTTCTGTTGCAGCAGCGCACGACACTGGTCCAATTCCACGGCGGAGGCAATCGCGCGCTTCGGAAACATATCCCATTGCCTGGTCTTTGGGTGCCACACGAAAAAACTCCAGCGATTCTCGAGATAGCACTGGAAGGCCGTCCATGGGATGGAGCCATTTCTGTCCTGGCCGACGAATCCGATCTGCTCCTTGTTCAACACTATCCGCCGCATTCCGGAATATTTTGCCCACGTGCGCCATTGGAAAAACGCAAACAACGGAAGAACGACCGCCAGCATTGCCGTGAATGCCGGCAGCGCGTACAGGAAAAGGACTTTGGCGGGGGAAACCACGGCATTCGGGATTGGATACGCCAGTGTGAAGATGGATGTGCCGGCCAAAGTTAAATAGACTAACAGCACAAGGCCGCGTGTGCGCCACGACGTCACCATACGATTCAAACAATCGCAATAGCCCAATTGAAAATCCAGGGTAATGCCGCCAGTCGACGGGACGGCGTGGGGCAGGAATGGCTGGTCGGCCGTAGATGCTGAAGGAGCGCGCTGTTGATTTGCCAGGATGCGAAACCAGTTTTGCGCATTTTCGTCCGGGAACGCTCGCTTGGGAAATATAAAAAACCTTCCTTTGGGCTGGTCTAGCAGCACAAACAGATTGGGCGACTCCATGCACTGGCTAAATCCCGACCACAACATCGAAAATCGGCTCGCCTCGTTATTGAAATTGATCTCTCGTTCGGTTATCTCGATTTTTGTCGCTTTACGTGTCCGCTCACGCTTGCGGATTTGCAGGTAATAAAGGAAACAGACCAGCGCCACAAAGCCTGCCAGGGCCAGGGGCTGATATTTGGGCAGCACAACTGTGCGGACCTGGAAATACGCCAGAGTCAGGAGGGCGCCAAAAAAGGTAAATAGCAGCAGCAACGTCCGCGTTCGCGACCCTTTGCCAAGGTACCGCCGCAGATCCAGCGATTTTGCCTCGCGCATCTCAGCATCTGTAACGGCGTATTCCAGTTGCAACATAGGGTTGACGCAGCCAACGGGACAGCGACTGCATTTTACGGTCCCCGGGGCGACAATGAAAACAGAAAAGCAGGCTTTGCCGGTAACCATCATGCACGATTCCGGCGCACGGGACAAATGCGGTCCAGCGCACGGGGTCAGCGAGTGTAGTTCCGATAAATACAACGATGCCAGGAAACGACCCGTTTACAATGGCATTGGCATACCGCCGCCTTCCAGCTCCGTAGGAGCGTAATATTTGTAGCAATAGGTCCCCAAAAAATTTCCCAAGCTCCATAGGAGCGCCATATTCCGGCGTAGCAGGTACCGACGCGTATTCCCTCATCGCATTTGCAGCAATTTTCACGGTTTGACAACCATTTATTTGCTGTGTTTAGAATCATTACCGTACGAGGCGGAGTTCTAGTTTCAAAACCTAAAAATAAAATAAATGGAACAGTCATGAAAACCACTAAGACAATCTATGGAATCACCCTGGCGCTGACATTTGGACTGGCCACCACACTCAACGCGCAAATCATCGTTGGAAATGCGTTCGACAATATCATTGGCGAATACGGGGTCGCCGGTCGAAGCCTCGCTGATTTCCGGGTCGGGTTTGAGCCTGCCCAATGGCATCGCGATCTCCGGGGACGATTTATTTGTCGCGAATTACGCAGCCGGGACCATCGGCGAGTACACAACTTCTCCGTGCCTCCGCAGCAGATATTTATCAACATTACTGAAATAGTAAATGTTCAAATGGAACTTTTTCATCTGCTACTTGTATAACCTTCATAGAAATGGTCAGCGTATATCGCAGCCCGAATGCCGGAAGATTCTGACATTGTTAAACACGTTCTGAATGGAGACATAGATTCCTTCCGAATCCTCGTGGAGCGGTATCAGCGACCCGTTCTCAGCATGATACGACGACTCATATGGAACAGCCACCGCTGTGAAGAAATCGGCCAGGACGTTTTTGTCGCGGCCTTTCAGAAATTGTCTACGTTCGATCCGGCGCGCAGCAGGTTCTCCACGTGGTTGTTTACCATCGCACGCAATATGAGCATCAACGCCTCGAAGAAAAAAGCTCTAATCCCAGTCGAGCATTTGCCCGAGATTCTCGATTCCAGAAATCCGTCCGACGAGTTTTCGGACAAGGAATTTTTTGCTCAAATGGACCAAACACTTAAAGCATTGCCTGGAAAGCTGCAGCGCGCCTTCATCCTCGCTGAATTTGAACAAATGTCCTACGAAGAAATCGCCCGTATCGAAGGCACCCGTCTCGGCACCGTGAAATCACGAATCAATCGGGCGCGGTTGCGGCTTCACGCCGCCATGAAAGATATAGAAGGAGGCAAGGTATGAACAATGATGAGAAGTATCACGCCTGGAAAGATCGGCCCTGTCCCATGGATGTTTCGGCGGATTTTTCCGCGGATGTTATGCGCCGGATTTACCGGCAAGCAGAGCACCGGCGAATAGTCCGGCAGAATTGGTTCGGCTTTTTCGAATGTCTCCCCCCTTCAGTTCAATTTGCGTTGCTTGCCGCTGCCGCCATTATCGGGTTAGGCCGTTTTTGGCTTCTGTTTTCCATCCTCCTTAAACCTTGAACTCATGGATTTTAAATGAACAAAATCCCTCCAATCATTCAATATCGCCGGTCACCCTGGACCGCTGCCATTCTTTCATTGATCATGCCCGGCCTCGGGCAGGTTTATGTCGGCGCGCTGGCACAGGGGCTGGTCTGGATGTTTCTCTGCGGAACATTCCTGGTGATGGGTTTGCTGATTCTCTCTTTTCCAGCGGCCCATTCCTGGACTTTAGGCTGCGTGGCTGAGCTATCCTCACTTGTCATTTGGCTCGCCGCCGCCGTTGATTCCCGTCGGCTCGCCTTGCGTTGCAAACCCGATTACGAACTGAAGGATTACAACCGCTGGTATGTCTATGTGTTGCTCTTGCTCATCGGTACCGGCAGTCTTCTGGCGTATGCGCTCTATGTGCGCGGGCAAATGCTCCAGGCTTTCATCGTCCCTGGAGCGGCCATGTATCCAACCATTCTTCCAAATGACCGGGTAATCGCCATCAAAAACGCATATCAGACCGTTGACCCGCTACGGGGCGACATTGTTCTGTTTGCGGATCCGGATGATCGCCGCATCTTCTTCATCAAACGCGTCATCGCCATTTCTGGTGACACGGTGGAAATCAAATCGGGCAAACTGTATATCAATCACGTGGAGCTTCCCCTCGAATCCATCGGACCTGCCACAATCAGCTCCGGTAAAACAACATCCACCGGCGAAGATTTCTATGAAAATAACAACGGCGCAAAATATCGCATTTTCATCTCCAGGGAAAAGCAAACTCCCGATTTTGGTCCAAGCACAGTTCCCAAACATGATTGCTTCGTCATGGGAGACAATCGGAACAACGCACTCGACAGCCGGTATTTCGGTCCCATCGCCCTCGCCAGCCTCAGGGGCAAGTTTGAATACCGCTTTTGGCCGATTACCGGCGGAGCGCATTGGGGAACTATCCGGTGATTTTATCAATGCACCCAAATAACCTATGATACGAACAAAAAAATTGGCGATTAACACAACAATCCTCTTAATAATCGCAGTCTGTCTGCTCGTCGGTTTGCGGATTTTCGGCCTTGTGCGCCTGTTCTCCATGGCCAAAAATAGTGAAGCTCCGGCGCTTTCGACTGGCGACCACATAGTGTCCGAAGACTTCAGCTTCCATTGGCGCAATCCCCGTCGCGGCGACATCGTAATGTTCAAGACCGACGGCCTTCGTTTCGCGAACGCTCCTCTCTATGCCAAGAGAGTCATCGGTCTGCCCGGGGAACGGGTTGGTATTACCAATGGCGATGTTTACATCAATGGCGCGCTGGTGGTGATTTCGAACGCCTACGGCTCTATTCGTTACTTACCCATTCCGTCGATGGCCGCCACAGATTACAAAGACAACACGCTTGTCCCATCGGGCCAATATTTCGTTTTGGGCGACAATTCTACAAAAAGTTTTGACAGCCGTTATTTTGGCTGCGTGCCTATAACCAACATCATCGGGCGGGCATGGTTGTGCTATTGGCCACCGCAGAGGATTGGCCTTGTCAAATGAGCGCCATTCGACCCGATCAAGGCGCATTTGACCGAATTGATGCCTGTTGGTGGGTTCTCAGGAAACGAGCAACCTATTATCTAATGTGTAATCGCGCTTTGTTCAAATTCCTGGATGGTTTGCCAATATGAGGAAAATTTTGACAACTTGCGTTACTGCGATGACTGGAATTCGAAGTTTTTTAAAAAGGAACGACCGAATTACTGCCGCGGCGTCCATCATCTGCTTCGTCTTCGGCGTGGGATTAACCTTCGTCAAAAATGACGGAGGAGCAGTGAGGGCGGTAATTCTGCACTCTTCTGGAATGCCTGATCACGAAAGAAAGAAGGTATCTGGTTGCCAGCAGACCCACCCGGACAGCGCAGAGGCGACGGTGGACCCGGCGGATTACGACAGTCTGGTCGGCAAATACGTCTTTGGCAAGAAGGCCTTGACGGTGACGCGTGTCGGAAACCGGCTTTTCGCGCAATTTGCCGGCCGGAACTGCGAGATTTTTCCCAAGTCGGAGACTGAATATTTTTGGAAGGTGATGAATGCGCAGGTCACCTTTGTGAAGAACGACAGGGGCAAGGTGACAAAAGCTATTTATCATCAAGGCGGCCAAACCATTGTCGGGACCAAAATCGTGCCGGAACTGTTTTGGCTGTCCTGGTATGGGCGATGGTTCGGCGCTACGGCCCTGCTTTACGCCTTTTGCATCGGTATCGGCGTATCCATTCGCGACCGTGTTCCATTTCAAATCATGCGCGAATTCTTTTATTCGTTGCCACGGAACTTCGCGGGTTGCTTCAAGGGCTGGAATATCGCCTGGCATTTCGTTGCCATCGGTCTGGGCGTTGTCCTGGTGACTTCGGGATTCGATTGGTTCTATTTATGCGCCACGCGCAGCCGGCAACTTCTGGCATGGATGATTCCCGGGATCACCCTTGGAGTATGTGTTCCATTGGCTTTGCCGCCATCGCTTCTTTTAGCCGGGTTGGTCTTCAGAAGAGCGCCGTTGACTCGAATGGGCTGGGCACTGGCGCAGGTGGCTCTGATTGGCTTTGTTCTGACCGAACTTATCAAGGTTGTCACCGGACGGCCTGCGCCCCCGTGGTTTATGGGGCCGGACACCAGCCATGTATTTCATTTCGGTTTGCTGCGTAGCGAGATCGTATCTGGATGGCCCTCAGGCCATACGATGATTGCGTTCGCCATGTCTGTCACCCCATTTTGGCTGTTCCCGCAAAAAAGATGGCTTGGCGTTGCGGCCCTGCTCTACGCCTTGTACATCGGTATCAGCGTTTCTATGACCATCCATTGGTTTGCGGATTTTGCATCAGGAGCCATCTTTGGCATCATCGTCGGGACGACGGTGGGAAGAAGTTTTGCGGTTATGGATTTTCCGAATCGAGGAAATGGTGTTAAAAATGTCCCGCAAGGAACATCAAGTGGCAATGTCTGGTCCTAATTGAATAAATTTGTGAAAAACTGTCTCCAAACAAAAATCGTATGATGTTGCGCCGGTTCTTTTCTTCCACCGTGCAAGCTGCTTTTGCACTTCCTAATATATGAAGCAACGTTCGTTGAATAATAATTCAGTGACGTGACTCACCGCTCTGCGCTGTCTAAACTGACTGTGAAAAACAATTCCAACGCCGCGTCGGCATTCACGCTGGTTGAGTTGCTGGTCGTGATCGCTGTCATTGCCATTCTCGCCGCCTTGTCGTTGCCGGTCTTAAGCCGTGCGAAAGCCAGAGCGCAGCGAACAGTCTGCTTGAATAACTTGCACCAAATCAGTTTGGGAGTGCTGATGTATTCTGGCGACTCACATGATGCCACGCCTTCTCCCGGAGGAACCAACGAAGTGGCACTTTATTCAGGATTTAAGGCGCTCATGAAGAGTTACGTTGGCTTGAATGGCACCTCATCGCCGCAAGATACGCTTTTCGCCTGCCCGGCGGATGCGTTTTACCCAAGCGACATCACCACAAATGGCCCCTACCCACCGCAGTATGTGCATGAGAGTCTCCATGACCAGCCCATTTTTGATTTTTCGAGTTATGCCTTTAATGGTGGAGACAACGCCACACGTCCGCTTCAATTACTCACCAATATCGTCGTGACACGGCCCGGTCTCACCGGGGTGAAAATGAGTTCTGTAAGACACCCCGGCAGAACACTATTGGTTACGGAAGCCTCGGCACTCTGGCCGTGGTCATGGCACGACCCATCGCCTCCCGTTCAGTTTAACGACGCAAAAAGCGTTGTCAGTTTCGTGGATGGCCATGTCGGTTACATTAAAATCTATTGGCAAAGCACACATCCCGTTGGAACCATTTCTTATGCGGCACTATACGACCCTCCTGCTAGTTACGATTATCAATGGAGTCCCAATTGATTGCTCAAAGCCATAATTCGCCGCTTACACTGCATTGGATCGTTAAGGATGCAGTCCGGGCTGGCTGCGAATAAACACCTCTTGCATTAACCCCTGAATCTGTTATGAAATTCCTGCCTCAGAGTGGCCGGTTTTGATTCGACCCCGGCTGGCTGGCTTTCAAGTGACCGGTGACACCAGTGAAGCCCCTGGTTATTATCATCATAGTTGCCGTGGTCGGCGTCATAGCCGGGGTTCTATTTCTTCGTTCGCGCGTCGCGGAATCAGGTACAATCGCAGGGCTTCCCCAGCGACTTGCGAAGCTCAAGCAGCGGGATAACGACCCGAAGGCATTTCTTGGCTTCTGCACCTGCGACGAGGATGCGCTTTACTTCGTCCATGCTGATGGAGTGTTTTATCTCGATTACGAGCTGACGACACCAGCAAAGAGAAGCCACGCAGATGCCTTTCGCAAGACAGCCGTAGAGTTGGGTTTCTCGGTCATTGGCACCAGCTATTATGGGCAGTATCCGGTTCTCCGCGTGAAGACCGGAGATACAGAAGCGCAGGCAGCAAAAGTTGGTTTGAAGTTTTCCGAGCGGCTTTTCGGACATGACGAGAATACGGTTTATGAGTTTTTACCATGACGATTTTGCCAAACAACGGTCGCAGACCGCCGATTGGCTGAATAACATGAAACAGTTGCAGACAAGCTACAGAATGTATATGGACGACAATAACGATTATTTGCCGCCAAACGAGGTCATCCCCGACACGGACGTTTCATGGGTCCTGGACAACGCACAAACCATAAGGGGTCAGTCCTAGAATTTTGACACTTTTTCCCGGTGACAAGAGAAATTGAATCGGCAGAATACGCCCTTGAAGATGGCCAGGCCCTTGCGCATTCAATATCCCGGAGATGTCACCGGTCACTTGAAAACCAGCCAACCGGGGTCGAATCAAAGCCGGCCACTCTGAGGTGTTTTTTTGAAATCAGGTTTCTTGATTCAAGCAAGGTGCTTTAGGCTCCATTTTGCCGGCAATCAGCGTTGGCTTCGGCGAAGTGTCAGGCGTCAGTCGTCCTTTGCCGTACCTTCTGAACCGGCGGGCTCCCGTTCGCTGCACTGGCGGGTTGGGCAGCCCGGCGGCTGCGGAGACCCAGCGCCAGCGATGAGATAGCAAGACCCGTCAGGAAACCGCCGACGTGCGCAGAGTTGCCAACCAGAAGTGAAGTCGTGATGTGGTTCAAGATTAGGCCGAGGGCCAGGACCAGAACCAACATGGTACCTGCGATAACCATCTGGCGAACGCCGGAAGGCTGGCTTCGGTGAGCATATCCCCATGCGAACATATTCTGGTTTCCTCATGCCTTCAATATTCATTCTGCCATCGTACTACGGATCAAAACCGAAAGGTTGCAGGGAATTTTTGTGGGGATTCGGAACGACTTTTTCGGGAGCTTTACTACAAATATTACGCTTCCAATGAACCTCCGGTTTCGGGGAGCCGAACATCACCCGTGTCGGAGACACGATTGGAAATAGCCCGGCGTTTCAACGCCGGGTCCCCGATCCGAAGTGTGTAAGTCCCGAAGGGACGGCTGAAGGCGATACGTTCGCCGATCGGAATTTGTGGCGCCAGGTCGGCCGTCCCTCCGGGACTTGGGTTCTTTTTTCTCGATACCCGGCGTTGAAACGCCGGGCTATTTCCATCGATCCCTCCGGGATAATCCGCGGGAATTCATTCGCATGAGAGGAATAAACTCGCGTGAAAAGGGCCTGACGGGAGCTTGGGGCTTATTGGGTTCGCGTGTTCTACAAATACACCAGCCCCACGGGCTTCGAATGGATCCCCGTTTCTTCCGTCACCCGTCCACGCTCTTCGTGTCAGCCAGCAATCCATTTATCCGCCAATCCATCAATCCAAAGCTGGTTATCCTTCAATCCAAATTTTCTCTTCGTCGGTTTCGGTTTCAGTTTCGCAGGACTTTCCCGGCGCCCGGGGATACGGGCTGCGACCGCCGAATTTGTTCCAGTTTTGAAATAAACGCTTTAGGTCCGCCTTCCAAATAGCCCTCCTTGCGGCCAATTTCCTGGCCCGCCGGGTTCAGCGCCACATAGGTTGGAAAGCCAATCACTTTGAATTCAGCCTGCAAAGCCGCGTTGTTTGTTTTAAGAGCATCGGTTTGTGTTGTAAAATGCGGAAAGTCCAGGAGCACCATTACCAGGTTGGTTTTGGCGTAAGCGACAAATTCAGGTTGGGACAAAACATCCTCATCAAATTTTCTGCACCACACGCACCAGTCTGAACCGGTGAAATCGAGGAGGATGATTTTGTTTTCTGACTTGGCTTTTTCCAGGGCTTCCGGCAAACCGGCAACCCACGGTAATCGGGACATTTTCTTTTCCACAGCCGAGATTTCGGCCTTTACGCGGTCGTTTGGGACCGTGGCTTCCTGTTCCTCTTCCTTTTGAGATTTGGCGATCAGGATTTTCCCTTCTGGCAGGGAAAATTCCTTGTCGGACAGGGGTTTATTGATTTCAACCTGGTCAAAAAGCCAATCCTCCAGTTCTTCCCCATGATAGTTTCTCTTAATTTCCCCGATAATGACCGTGTCATTCTTCCGGATGTAGTAATCCGTCTCGGAACGGATGAATCGTCTAAGATCCCCTCCGAATGCTGCTTCCTGAGCTTTAGTGACTCCTTTATAAACAACTGCCTTCACTTGATTCAAAAAAGGCATCGTCATGCAGCGGGCGATGACGATGCAATCATTTGTTCCGACCGTTTCAAATTTGACCAACCTGTATTCGTATGGATGCTCAAATTGTCGGGCGACTGAATTATTAATTGTATAATCGTCTCCGGTAATATATTCGTCGTCATCATCGGATTCCGTTTTATATTCTCTTTTAATTATCCGGCCGTTGATAAAAACATAATTGCCGCTTTTAAGGGCGTAGTACGTCCACTGAAACGTTCCGTTTTGGATATACCTCTTTATTTCCAGGGTACCGTCGGGGTTTTTTCTTTGGAACAATTCCAAATGAATATGGCTATTGGGTTTTTGGAAAGGATTTGTGATTTGTATAGATGCCGTGCCGGACTTTTGGGCATGAAGGAAACCAAGTCCCCGGGTCGTTGCTTCAGCATTTGAGAGGATTAATTCGGGCGAGTCCTTCTGCCACCAGTCAATTTCGAGAGGCCCGGCAGCGAGGCTTGCAACCGGCAAAATCCAGGCCAGTAATATCACTTTGAGCATATAATAATATAATCCGGGATTTCCGGTCTAAACACGTGGCACATGACCGGCATGTGCCGTTTTTGTGGTTCTCGAAGCACTCCGCATCATTTCGAGTTTATTTTTCATGCTATTTAGACAATCCAGCGCGCACTGAGTCACGCCATCCCCGAAGATTTCGAGAATCAGAGCCGCGACCGTGAGGCAGGGGTTCCTTTCACGCTAGCGCCCGCGCGCATGAACCACCTATTCCGCTCCCTCACGGTCGCGGCTCTGTTCCCAGGAATCCATCAATCCATCAAAGCCTGGTTACGCCCTCGTTCCCATCCACGCGCACCTGTTTTTTCAAATTCGCCAACAAAAGCACACTTTTTAATCCTAAAACGGCGTTCGTTTCTTGTTGCATCACCTATATATAAAAATGTGTCACGACCTTTCCCCCGTAGCGCAGCCGTCTCGGCTGCGGGTTCAAGCACCGTCTCGGTGCGTGTTCCTGAGACTTGGGACTGTTCTCACGCTTTCCATGAACCGCCTACAAGCGCGGCTGTGTCGAAGACCAGCCGCAGCGCGTTGCAACGTTCGTGGCTGCTGCGGCTGGTGCCCCTTTGCCCCGCACACAGCCGCGCTCCGTACGCCAATCGGTTCATGGTCCCAATGCATGCGAAAAAAATCGAAAGAGGGCTCTCCATGAATCGTGGTGGTGGAACACGGCGCTCTTCGCAAGTGGCGCTGCCATCGCCGTGTAGCGCCGCGTGCAACGGCGCAATCAACGGCCGACGTCCGAAGTTCCAAGTTCGATGTTCAGGTGAAGGACGCGCACCGCTCATTTTCCATCTCCCATCTTCGCCCGTTTCCCGAATGGCTTACCAGTGACATCCAAGGGCTGAAAACTGAAAACTTAATCTTTAAGCGCAACGGTGAAATTGGTACGTTACAGTCATGTCACGGAAGACGTCAGAGCCGCATCACAGCTGGAACGATGTAATCGGGGTCATATTATTGTTTGCCGCGCTGCTGTTGTTCGTTTCGCAAGTTACGTTCGACCGGTTCGATATTGCTTTGTTAAGCGAACCCCACAATCAGCACATCCACAATTTGATTGGTTGGGCAGGCGCGTATATTGCGTGGTTCTCATTTTTGGCGCTGGGCCTGGTCGCATATGTTCTGCCATGGCTGTTGGCATTTTTCGGCGTCGCGTATTTGCTGCAGTTTTTCAGCTATTTGCGCGAGCGTTTGTGGTGGTCTTTGATTTGGGCGTTTGTCCTGGTGATTTCATTGACGGGGATGCTCCATGTTTTTGACAATGCGCATTGGTTTGGGGACATTCACGAATCCATCGGAGCGCAAAGCGCCGGGGGCTTTCTGGGCTACGCTACTTATGGACAGACCCGCAATTACAATTTTGGTTTTTCATTGCTGGCGCCCATTGGCGCGACAATCGTTTACGGGTTGCTGGGCCTGATCAGCCTGCTTTTTCTGACGAATTTCCGTTTGGGTGAATGGATTCGGTATTTGGTCCAGAGCCGCGCCGAAATCCGGCGGGAAAAGGCCGCGGCTATACCGTCGCTTCCGGAAGCAGCGCTGGAACGGCGCGCGCGGGACCTGGAAAAACAGGCGAAGCAACTGCAGGAACAGGTGGCCCGCTCCGGGCTCGGCGCTGACATGCAGCCGGTGCCCGAACCCACCGTCCGCGACCTCTCCGTGCCGCAAGCCAAAGGCCCGCGCATCCGCAAAACCACTCTGCCGGACGCCCCAAAGACCATCGAGCCTGCCGATGAAGGAGACGTCATTCCGGCGAAAGAAGTGGCCGCCGCGACTACGGACGACGTCCTCGGGAAAAAATCGTCGGACAAGGCCGGTGGAAAAGCTGAGGAAGCAAAATCAGTCGAGACAAAGAGCGAGGTCTCGGCGGTCAAAGACGAAGCCGATAAGCAGGATAAACCGGCGGCTGAAAAGCCTGAACCGGAGATTAAAATCACAGGCATCCTGCCGCTCAAACCAAAGGCAAAGCACAAGCCCATTACCGTGGCCCAAACGCCCATCATCGGCAATTACCAGCTACCGACCCTCGATTTCCTGCAATTGCCGGACCTGAACATTAAACCGACCGAATCCCGGGAAGAGCTCATGGCCAATGCGCGGCTGATGCAGCAAACACTCGCGCAATTCGATATCGAAGTCTCGCTCGGTGACATCACCAAAGGCCCGACCATCACGCGCTATGAATTGCATCCCGCGCCGGGCGTTAAGCTCGAAAAAATCACCGCCCTTTCAAACAACATCGCCGCCGCCCTCAAGGCCGAGCGCATTCATATCCTGGCGCCGGTTCCCGGGAAAAGTTCGGTAGGCGTGGAAGTTCCAAATCTCATTAAGACAAAAGTCATCATGCGGGACCTTTTGGAGTCGGACGAATGGCGGGCGACCAAGGCAAAGATTCCCCTGGCGCTGGGCAAGGATGTCTATGGACATCCGATTGTGGCGGACTTGACGGAAATGCCGCACTTGCTGATAGCCGGCAGTACGGGGTCGGGCAAATCGGTTTGCATCAACGCGATCATCGCGTCGCTGCTGTATCGTTTCTCGCCGGACCAGTTGCGGTTTGTGATGATCGATCCAAAGGTGGTCGAACTGCAGCATTACAACGCGCTGCCTCACCTGGTTGTGCCCGTCGTGACAGACCCCAAAAAAGTCATTCTCGCGTTGCGTTGGGTCGTCAACGAGATGGAAAAACGGTACCAGATTTTTGCGAAGGTCGGCGTGCGTAACATTGGGACGTTTAACGCCCGGCCAAACAAAAAGCTCGTGCCGCAGGAGCCGGAACTGCCGCTCATGTCGAAAAAGGAAAAGGTCGAGCCGGGCGCGGAAGGTTTTGCGGTGGAAGTGGACGAGGAAATTGTAGTGCCGCGCGAAGACGACATCGTCATTCCCGAAAAACTCAGTTACATCGTCGTTATCATTGACGAGTTGGCCGACCTGATGCTCGTCGCGCCGGCGGACGTGGAAATGGCGATTGCGCGAATCACGCAGATGGCGCGCGCGGCGGGCATTCATTGCATCGTCGCCACGCAACGGCCGAGCGTGGACGTGATTACGGGAGTCATCAAGGCCAACATTCCCGCCCGTATCGCATTTCAGGTGGCGGCCAAAGTGGATTCTCGCACGATTTTGGACGCGATGGGGGCGGACAAGTTGCTGGGCAAGGGCGATATGCTTTATTTACCGCCTGGCTCGGCGAAATTGATCCGGGCGCAGGGCGCGCTGATCACGGACCAGGAAATTCAAAACATCGTGGATTTCATCGCGCGGCAGGGCAAACCGAACTACGACATCGAGATTCACCAGCAATTGTCCAAACCCGCCGCTTCGGACATTCCCAGCGGCATTGATGAGGACGAAGAACTGATCCAGGACTGCATCGAAGTCATCCGCAGCGAGCAAAAGGCAAGCGTGTCGTTGCTACAACGGCGTTTGCGCCTGGGCTACACGCGCGCGGCGCGCATCATGGATGAACTGGAAAACCGCGGAATCGTAGGCCCCAGCAAAGGCGCCGAACCGCGAGACATCTTGATTGATTTGGACGGTGGCGGGGCGGACGGGGCAGGGCAGGCGGCGGTGTGAACTGCGGAACGTTAAAGCGTTAAAGCGTTGAAGCGAGCAGAGCCTGTCAGCCGTTGCTCGGTCGATTCGTGCCGGCGGCACAACCGGAAATTAGCCAGACACGGAGTGTCTGGTTGCGCCAAATTGGGGATTCGTCCTGAAGGGACAAAGGAATTATACGAGCGTTCCCTACGGTTTGGCCCGCCCCGCTTGCGAAACCGTTGAATACAATATATTTTTAACCGATGACAGTTTCACTTGACAGCGATGTTGAAGAATTCCTGCAGAAGCAGGTCCGTGGCGGCGTTTGCGCGGATGTCAGCGAACTTGTGAATGACGTCATTCGCTCGATCCGTGACCAACAACAAAAGCCATTTGAGGTGACGCCGGAATTGGAAAATTGGTTGCTGGAAGCCGCAGATAAGCCTGCCACGCCCCTTACCGCCGATGACGTTGATTCCATTCGAAAACAGGTTCGTGCGCGCCATAAATTATGACCGCCCTCAAATCGGCCGAATTTCTCGCCGATATTGAACGACAATACGAGTGGTATGCTCTCAAGGCAAACTTGGAAATTGCGGAGCGCTATCTTGACGCGGTACAGGCGACGGTTCGACTAATTGAACTGCATCCGCAAATTGGGCCAATCGGCACTTTCGTTCATAAGCGGTTGAAAGGATGGCGTTACTTTGTGGTTTTTCGTCCTTTCAACAAGCACGTTCTCTTTTACGAAATTGTCGGCGACAACATAATCCTCCGACGGGCGATGCATGGACACCGGAATTTGCCGAGGCGCTTGCTCGAAAGCTAATTCCCCCAAACCCAATCGCCTTTGCTAAAGTCCGTCACCCATCCGTCCTGATTGCTGGGCACTTCCTGGCCGCCATCGTCGATTTCGTTCCATCCAACTGAGTAGAGCAAAAATTTGCCATCTTCCGTCCGGCGATAATGCAATGGCTGGCTGTCGATGATGTCCTGCGGATTGGATTCGATGAATAAGCCAGCACGAAGAGGACTGGCAGAATCACGCAGAAGGCCATCAATATCCATTTTACCGTGTTCACGCGCCGTTGCTTTACAAGATTGCCAACGGCCCGTCAACGTCATTACAATGTCCCCAAAATGCCTACGGTTGCAGAACAGCTGCGCTCGGCGCGCGAAGCCAAAAAACTCACGATTGAACAGGTCGCGGACACTACAAAAATCCGAACGGACCATATCCGGGCTCTCGAAGAGGGTAATTACAACGTTTTTTCAGCGCCCATTTATATCAAGGGTTCAGTCAAGAACTACGCTACTTTGCTCAAACTGGATGTGCCGAAAATTACCGGCGACCTGGATCGGGAATTGAAAGGCACGCCCAATTTCAGCGAACCGCCCCCATTGGTGGAGCAGTCAAGGACGCCCGTTGACCGCGTGATGTTCCTGCTTTCCAAATTGAATTGGAAGGTCGGAGGCATGGCGGCGTTAGTGACGGGAATTGTGGCGATCTTTATCCTGGGGCATTTCGCCTTTCGGCATCTTCATCACAAAGGCAAGGCCCCAAACCTGCCGCCGGCCATGTATCAATCGTCGGGTTCGGATGAAACACTGCCGCTGAAGCATTGACGGTTCGGTTTGCGCGAACCGTCAGTTCAGCGAAAGCGAGTTGAAGAAGATAGCCCGATCTGCCGGATGTGGATTTGCGGTCAAAAAAATCACGTAAAGGACGTAAAAACGTCCGCCAGCGAGAATCATTTTGTATCTGACTGAATAGTTCCCTTTTCCTCCGACTGCATATTCAAATTCTCTGGCCGGATAGCCATCGAATGTCGATTCCTGTTCAAATACAATTTTTGCAGGTCCTTCCGGGATGGAAAGATTCTCCGTTTTTTGGAGAAATTCCTGCGGACTCTTTTTCACGTCAGGTCCCATAAATTTCGCGCTGTCTTCGTATTCAATTGCGAACGAGTTTACCGGGGTATAATTGACATAGAAAAGATGACCTGCATTGGTCCCGGTAGAAACGTTCACCGGCAGATTGGTTGTCACAGGGATTCCGGGAAACATGATGGAGAATTTTCCTTCATGAGATGAGAATCTTTTCCACATTTCAGCGGGCAGGGTTTGGAACTGGATCCGCATTTCAGCGGTATCCGAATGTCGCGCCTCTCGATAGAGAGCAAACAGGCCAATACCGCTGAGCAGCAATATGCCGAGAAGCGCCCAAAGAAATAGATCGCGATTCTTAAGGAATTCGATCACAGATGGATTAATTCAATAAACGATACCAATTATCCCGCTGGCGGGGTTCGTAGCCGAGGTCAGAAATCAGGCGTTTCATATCGGCCACGCCCATGCGAAACGTGGTGCCGGCCTGGGAAACGACGTTTTCCTCGATCATGATGCTGCCCAGGTCGTTTGCGCCGTATTTAAGCGCAATTTGGCCAATGTCCAGTCCCTGCGTCACCCACGAGCTTTGCACGTTTGTGAAGTTATCCAAATAGATCCGCGAGAGGGCCTGGGTGCGCAGATATTCATGAGCGCCGACGGTTGGCGCCTTTAACTTCGTGTGCTCGGCCTGGAACGTCCAGCAAATAAAGGCGGTAAAGCGCCCGGCGTTGTAAGTCAATGATTTGTCCTGCTGCGCTCGGAGGCGTTCCAGGTGTTCGATGCGGTCTTCGATGGTTTCCACGTGGCCGAACATCATCGTTGCGCTGGAATACAAACCGAGCCGGTGCGCCACGTCCATGACTTCGAGCCAGTCGTCACTCATGGCTTTGAGCGGGGAAATCCGCCGGCGCACCCGGTCCACCAGAATTTCACCGCCCCCGCCGGGAATGGAGCCAAGGCCCGCGGCGCGGAAATCAGAGATAATTTTTTCGAGCGGCTCGTTGAAAACCTCCCGGAAATGGATGAATTCGCTGGGACTAAAACCGTGAATATTGAAATCGGGGAATTTATTTTTGACGTGGGACAATAGATCGAGATACCACTGTTTATTGAGCCTGGGATGATGGCCGCCCTGCATGAGCATTTGCGTTCCGCCCAGGGCAATCGTCTCTTCGATTTTTCTGTCCATCTCCGCAAGCGTGATGACGTAGGAGTCATCGTCCTTCTCGACGCGGTAAAATGCGCAGAATTTGCAATAGACGTTACAGACGTTTGTGTAATTGACGTTTCGGTCCACGATATAGGTGACGATGTCATTGCCGCGTCCGCCGAAGTCGGAGGCCTTGGCAAGCTGGCGGCGGCGGTCGGCGAGGGCGCCCAGTTCCTCGATGGGCAGGCGGTACAGTCGCAAGGCATCCGCCTGGGAAATGCGTTTGCCGTCCCAGACTTTTTGGAGCAAATCGTCCAATGTGGCGTCGTAAATCACGGTGTTAAGCTTATACTTTGTGCCTTGAGTCCACAAGCACGAGTCCTGGTCGCGCATCTTGACACTGTTCTTAATGTCGCTGGTGGTAGGGACATCGCGCTGCGATGTCCCCGCCCGCGCAGAGCGGGCGGAACATGTGTGGAACGAGGTCCGATTCCACTTGTTGCGCCGCTGCACGCGGCGCTGGACGCCGCAGCGCGGCGTCCCTACCAAGAACAAGGGTCAAGATGCGCCCATTTCCGTGCGTTTTCGAGCTTTCCTTATTGTTTTTAAGGGGGAATTCTCAATAAAAAGGTTGCTTTCAGGCCTCCAGTTTGGCTTTATCCCTGCTGTGCCAGACAAGCCGCTAATGGAAAAACGGCGACGGATGAGGATATTTTATTCGGGCCAGGTACAGGGAGTCGGGTTTCGCTACACTGTGAAATCCGTGGCGGCAGGATTTGAAGTAACGGG
Source organism: Candidatus Sulfotelmatobacter sp. (assembly GCA_035503455.1). Classification (GTDB taxonomy): domain Bacteria; phylum Verrucomicrobiota; class Verrucomicrobiia; order Limisphaerales; family UBA11358; genus UBA11358. Next base: position 19,297 of record DATJTK010000144.1, read on the forward strand.
AACTGTGCGTAATTTAGATGATGGCCGGGTAGAATTGATTGCCGAGGGGCGCCGCTCCGAATTGGAGGCGTTTCAGACGGCGATTCGCGACTCCGGTCTTGCTGGATTTATTCGTGACGAGAATGTAACTTGGACCGATGCACAAGATGACATCCGCGGATTTGAAATCACTGTATGATGCATAACGGACGCGGGACCGAACTGAACGAAGTGAAGCGGGAGTCCATCTGATGGATTAAAATCCTGCCGCGGGTTTTTTACTGAAAAATGAAATACGCTATAATTGCAGACATTCATGCCAATCTGGAAGCGCTGACGGCAGTGCTTGCGGATGCCCGGGCGCAAAACCCGACGCATTATGTCTGCCTGGGTGATGTCGTGGGCTACAACGCGAACCCCAAGGAATGTTTAAAGATCATCCGGGATATGAATATCCCCTGCGTAAAGGGCAACCACGACGAATACTGTTCGATGGACGAACAGTTGGAGGGTTTCAATCCCAACGCCGCGGAGGCGGTCCATTGGACGCGCCGGCAACTGAGCGCCGATGACCGCGCATGGCTTCGCGACCTGAAATATACCAAGATGGTGGCCACCTTTTCAATTGTTCACGCCACGCTCGATGCGCCGGACCGTTGGGGATATGTTTTTGACAAGCTCCAGGCGGCGGCCAGCTTCCCGTATCAAACCACGCCGGTTTGCTTTTTTGGCCATACCCACGTGCCGGTGGCGTTCATGCGGGACACCGTGGTGCGAGGCGGGACATTTTCCAAATTCAAGGTGGACCCGGCGAAAAAGTATTTCGTAAACGTCGGCGCTGTGGGCCAGCCCCGCGACAACAATCCCAAGGCGGCCTATGTCATTTATGACCTCGACGCCGGGACCATTGAATTGCGCCGCGTGGAGTATGACATTGCCACCGCCCAGGCAAAAATCCGTGAAGCGGGACTGCCCGAACGGCTGGCTGAGCGATTGGAATTTGGAAAGTAAGTCGCTAACGGCGAGGCGGCGCCGGTTTTCGCGTTCTTTTCCCGTTGTCCGTGTGCTTTGAAAATTCTCATCCTGAAACCAAGTTCACTGGGGGATATCATCCAGGCGCTGCCCGTCCTGCGTTTGTTGAAGCTTCATTTCCGCGACGCGGAAATTTATTGGTGGGTTGATTCCCGATTTGCCTCGTTGCTGGAGGGCGATCCGGATTTGGCCGGCGCCGTATTGTTTAAGCGCGAGCGATGGACTTCACCGGTTCATTGGCCGGAAATGGCGCGCAGCGTCCAATGGATGCGCTCGCAGCAGTTCGATTGGGTCATTGACCTGCAGGGGCTTTTCCGCAGCGCAATCTTTGCCTGGCTTGCGCGAGGCAACCTGCTGATCGGCCTGGACAATCCCAGGGAAGGCGGCCGCGAAGGAGCCAGCGGGCTTTACGACATCGCCGTGGGCGCGTCCGACGATACCCATGCCGTGGCCCGCTATCTTTCCGTTCTTCCGGCGCTCGGCGTCCCAAAGCACATGAATTTTCGTTGGCTGCCGGAGCGTCCTGACGTGTCGGCCGGCGTGAAGTCGAAATGGGCGGAGGCGGCATCCGGGCGCACGCGCTGGATCGCCATTCAACCAGGCGCGCGCTGGCCAACGAAGTGCTGGCCCGCGGAAAACTTTGCTGAGTTGACGCGTCTGTTTGCGCAGAACATTCCTGATGCGCGTTTTGCGGTCATGGGCGGCGCGGAAGACAGGCCTCGCGGGGAAATCATTTCCCGGGCGGCGCCGGAACGTGTCCTGAACCTGTGCGGAGAAACGACGCTGCCCGAAATGATTGAGTGGCTGCGGCTATGCAGCCTGATGATCACAAATGATACCGGCCCGATGCACGCCGCCGCGGCACTGGGCGTGCCGGTTGTCGCCCTGTTTGGGCCAACCGATCCGCATAACACCGGGCCGTATGGGCAGCTTGAGAATGTCATGCGGATTGAATTGCCGTGCTCGCCGTGCTTCAAGTCCTGGTGCCGATGGAAAAATCCAATGGAATGTTTGACGGCGATTTCGCCCGAGGCGGTATTTCGTTTTGCGGAGAAGAAACTTGGAAATTATTCCGCCGCGGCCAATTCCATATCGCGCGTGTAATAGAGAATACGTCCGCAATTCAAGCAGGCGACAATCTCCTTTTCAGACTTGCAGTTCACCAAAATTTGGGCCGGCAATTTCATGTGGCAACCGCCGCAAACGCCGTGGTTGATGCCCACGATGACGTTGTCGCCCTTGCTCTTGAGCAAGCGCTCGTAGCGGTTGCGCACGGTGTCATCCACCGCCGCCGCCAGTTCGGCGCGTCCCTGTTGGAATTCGGAAAGTTCCGTTTTTAGATTTCCTTCGCGCTGGTTTAATTCGCCGACCTGCTTTTCGACGAGGGCTTTTGCGGCGCTGGCTTCGGCCATCGCGCGCAGGACCTCCTTTTGGGCGGTTTCAGCCTGCTCCATCAGCTCAATTTCATGATCTTCGATTTTTGTGATTTCGGCCTTGCAATGCTCGATTTCCTGGGCCAGGGCCCGGTATTCTTCGTTTTTGCGGGTCTGGAGCTGCTGGTTGGCGTATTTCTCGATCTGCGACTTTTTGGATTCCACCTCGATTTCCAGGCGTTTGCGCTCGGATTCGATCTGTTTGACACGGGTCTTGGCGGCGTCCAATTGCGTCTGCGCAGTGGCGGATCTGGTCTGGAGCCCGACGCGTTCGGGTGAAATGTGGGCGAGTTCTTCTTGAACTCGATGAATTTTGCGGTCGCGGTCCTGCAAGACCAAAAGTTTCTCTATCGTGTCCAGCATTGAAACACCAAGATTAGACGCATCACGGGCGCAAGTCAATGCGGCGAATCGGTTGAAAAATCGTTTCAACGTTCCATTAAATCTGGCATCTAATACTCATGCGACGCGCTGGAATTGTGCTTTCCTTGTTTTTCTGCCTTATGGCCTGGGCTGCCCGCGCCGCACACACCCAGGCTTCATTGGTTTTGTCCGATGACGCCGCCAAACCCGGTGATACGGTTTGGGCTGGAGTGTGCTTAAAAATGGAGCCGGGATGGCACACGTACTGGAAAAACTCCGGGGACGCCGGCATGCCCACCACCATAGCCTGGAAATTGCCCTCCGGCGTGACAGCGGGCGACATCCAGTGGCCGTTGCCCGAAAAGCTTCCCCCGGCCGAAGTCACCACGTACGGCTACGACGATGAAACAATGTTGCTCGTACCGCTGAAAATCGGGGCAAATGTCCCGCCCGGCCCGATTACGTTAACCGCGAATCTGACATGGCTGGAATGCAAGGATGTTTGCATTCCGGTCAAAACAGCCGTCCAGGCGACGCTCAACATCGGTAGCGAAACGAAGCCGTCGGCTGACGCCGTGGCGATCAATAAATGGCAACAGCAGGTTCCCCGAGATGCAACGAACTTCTTTCTTATTTCTGCCGGATGGGAAAAATCGGCAAACGGCGATACAAGGCCGCTCATCATCGTAGCTGCCCCGGTGACGGATGACACCGTTCCCGTTGAGTCAGCAGATTTCTTCCCCGCCGCATACGACAATTTCGAAATCCAGCCGGCCACTGACACAATTGGTCTCTCGCCCGACATTCGGCTGCGGAAAAATGTGAAGTTGTTTTCCGGCGATTGGCCCAAAGAAATAAGCGGCGTGCTGGTCATCAGCGGAAATCATCAGCGGTTTGGTTTTAATGTCCAATTTCCCATTGCCGATGAAGCGCCTGCGATCGCAATGACCGCGGCGCCACCGGCAACGGGAACCAACGCGGCAACCGGATCAGGCCGAATGACTGCGCCAATATCCACCGGACTGTTGGTCAAATATCTTTTCTACGCCTTTGTCGGAGGGCTGATTTTGAACGTCATGCCCTGCGTTCTGCCGGTGATTGCGTTGAAGATTCTCGGCTTCGTCAGTGAGGCGCGCAGTGAGCCGCAGCGGGTCCGCAATTTGGGATTTATTTATGCAGCCGGCGTGCTGGTTTCATTTGTGGCGATGGCTCTGATTTTTATTGGCCTCAAAGCTGCGGGCCATCAAGTGGGGTGGGGGATACAGTTTGGCAGCCCGGTTTTTGTTGTCGGCCTGACGGTGCTCTCAATGCTCATCGCCCTGAATTTGTTTGGCGTGTTTGAAATTACGCCCGGCGCAAGACTAATGGACACAGCCGGAAATCTGGCATCCAGGCACGGGGCCGCGGGCGCATTCTTTAATGGTCTGCTGGCGACACTTCTTGCTGCGTCCTGCACGGCCCCGATTTTGGGAGGGGCGCTTGTGTTCGCCTTTGCCCAAAGTGCGACCACTATTTTCCTAATCTTTCTATTTATTGGGATCGGCCTTGCCTCGCCTTACGTCATTTTGAGCTGCAACCCCGCACTGCTGAAGTTCCTGCCAAAACCCGGCGCCTGGATGGAAAAATTTAAAATCGCCATCGGCTTTCCTATGCTGGCGACAACGGTCTGGTTA
>DATJTK010000145.1:0-20661 GCA_035503455.1 Candidatus Sulfotelmatobacter sp.
CGCGTCGCAACGTTCGCGGCTGCTGCGGCTGGTGCCCCTTTGCCCCGCACACAGCCGCGCTCCGTGTGCCAATCGGTTCAGGGGTTCAATGCGCGAAGTTTTCCTTGGGCGAATTCTCACCCCAGCCCTCTCCCGCTGGGAAAGGGAGAATTGTCTTCCGATGATTGGCGCGGGTTCATGGGCCGTGAGCAGGTCAGAAAGGAACAGGGAACTTTCCATGAACTATAGTGTGGTAGAACACGGCGCGCTGCGCCGTGTAGCGCCGCGTGCAGCGGCGCAACAAGCGGAATCGGACATCATTCCACGTATGTTCCGCCCGCTCTGCGCGGGCGGGGACGGCGCAGCGCGCCGTCCACCACCACCTTCGAAATCCCAACATCGAACGGATGGCTCGCGGCATTTCCTTTCGGCATGTTCGATGTTCGAGGTTCGATATTCGATGTTTTCTATCAGGTTCACGGCCGCTTGCGCGGTCATTGCAATGGCGTTGCTGGCGCTAATGCCTCTCAAATCCGCCGCAGGCACATGGACCGCGCTGACCACCGCTCCGCCGGTCAGCGTCAATGAGGCGCTCGTGCTCAGCGATGGCACCATCCTGACGGATAACGGGAATGGACAGTGCGCCCGGCTGACGCCCGACATCCACGGGAGCTACGTCAACGGGACATGGACGCAACTGTCCTCGATGAATTATAGCCGCCTGTTTTTCTCGACCGAATTGCTGACCAACGGGACGGTATTCGTGGCAGGCGGCGAGTATGGCAATGGCACCGACCACGGGGAAATATTCGACCCATTGAGAAATACATGGACACGGATTTATCCGGACCCGATTCCGGCCGTCGCATTTTCCGACGCCATTTCCGCAATGCTGCCCGACGGCAATGTGCTGGACGCCCCGGTCAGCGAATTTGGCGGAATCCTGATTTACAATGTCGCTTCCAACTCGTACCAGACGGCAGCGTCCACGGCGAATCAGAATGAAGTGTGCTGGGTAGAATTACAGAGCGGCTGCATACTCACGATTAACACCGCGTCGGAGAACGTCGATCACTATGTCCCTTCACTGAACGAATGGGTCACGGATGACACCCTGCCGGTCCCGCTTTATGACAGCATTGCCGAGTTGGGGCCGGGATTTCTGCTGCCCAACGGCAATGTATTTTACTTTGGCGCCACGACCAATACCGCGATCTACACACCCGGCAGCACGGTGACCAGCGCCGGGACCTGGACCGTCGGACCACCCATGGTGTTCGGCGCCAATTTTCTCGGCATGGTGGACGCGCCCGCGGCGATGTTGACCGATGGCAACATCCTTTGCGCCCTGGGACCGGTCGGAGGCTTTAATTCGCCGACGTTTTTTTATGAATACAACTACCTGGCAAATACCTTCACGCAAGAGAACGCGCCGGGCGGCGGCACGAGCATCAATACTCCTCCGTTTACGACGAGCATGCTCGATTTGCCGGACGGCAACGTGCTGCTGGTTGACGGGCAAAACACGACTGCTTTGTACGTTTACACGCCTTCGGGAACGCCCCTGGCTGCGGGACAACCGGCGATCGACAGCATCACCGAAAACGCCGACGGCTCATACCAACTGACAGGCACCGGCTTGACCGGTATCTCCGCAGGGGCAGCCTACGGTGACGATGAGCAGATGAACAGCAATTATCCGCTGGTGCGGATGACGAACAACGCCACAGGAGACGTTTATTACGCCCGCACGTTCAACTGGAACAGCACGGCCGTGCAGACAGGCAGCGCAGTGATTACAACAGAATTTACTTTGCCGCAAAATCTGCCAGCCGGCACGTACTCGCTTGCGGTCGAAGCCAATGGGAATCCATCCGCGCCGACCGCGTTTAGTTACTCGCCGCCCTCCGTGCCGACCGGCCTTGCTGGGACCAGCGGCAGCAATGGTTTTGTTAATTTGACGTGGAACGCAAGCGCAGGCGCGACGGCGTATAATGTGAAACGCTGTTCGTCGGTCAATGGTTACTACGGTACCCTGGCGACGGTGACCGGGTTGTCCTATACGAATTTCGGGGTTACCAACGGTTTGACCTATTATTATAAAGTTGCCGCGATTGGCAGTGGAGGACCGAGCAGTGATTCCGCAGCAGCAGCCGCGACGCCCGCCGGCCCGAAGCTGATTCCAAGCGCAACGCAGGTGAGTCTATCCGGGAATTATAACCGTTCCGGAATTTTTACCGATGGCCACACCTTTACGACGGGTTACGACGGCGGAACACACGCCCTTTCATCAACATTGCTTGGGATATCGCTTTGGTGGAACAACCTGGTCTTCGATTTTGGGCCTTCGAATGCGAACGACGTCGTTTATTGCTCGGGCCAGACCATCACCCTGCCGGCGGGCCAATTTAATACGCTGCAAATCCTTGGCTCAGCCGTCAATGGCGCCCAGGCATCGCAAACATTCACCGTGACGTACACCGACAATACCACCTCGACGTTCACTCAGAATTTCAGCGACTGGGCCACTCCACAATCATATCCCGAAGAATTTACGGTCATGACGATGCCCTATCGCGACACAAGCTCCGGCGGCGAACAAACATTGAATGTGAACGTGTATGGTTACGTCTTTGTCCTCAATCAAACCAAGACGGTCAAAAGCATCACCCTGCCAAATGATTCGGATGTCGTGATTATGGCGATGACGCTGGCCAATGACAGCGCCCAGGTCCCGTTGTCGGCATACTGCAATCGTCCCGGCATCTACGCAGATGGCGTCACCTTCTCCAATCCGGCGACGGGTGGGCTGGATGGGGACGGCAACGCCTATTCAGCCACGCTGACCGGGAATTCTCTGACATGGAGCAACAGCCTGTTTGCGTTCGGACCATTCAGCGCCACGAACGTGATTAGTTGCACCGGCCAGACCGTTACGCTGCCGCCGGGCAATTATGCCCAGTGCCAAATCCTGGCCACCGCTGTGAACGGCGCCCAAACCAGCCAGGCGTTTACCATCGCCTACACCAATTCCACACAGACAGAGTTCATTCAGAATTTGAGCGACTGGGGATCTCCGGGAAATTATGCCGGCGAGTCCAAGGCCCTCATCATGAGCTATCGGAACCAGGCCAACGGCAATGGCGACACTGAGACATTCTATCTCTATGGCTATTCCTTCAAGCTGAATCCCGCCAGGACCGTTCAAAGCTTCAAACTGCCCAACGATACAAATGTCGTCGTCACCGCCATAAGCCTGGTTCCGGAATGGCCGCCGACATTTACAACGAATCCGCTCACGCTTCCCGGCGCAGACGCCGGCCAGGCGTATTCGGCCAACATCGCCACCAATGCCAGTGACTTAAATGACGACGCGCTGACGTTTGCCCTGGTCAGCGGCCCATCGTGGCTAACCGTGGCGTCCAGCGGCGCGCTTTCCGGCACGCCGGCCAACACCAATGCCAATACCAATACCTTTTTAATCAGCGCCACCGACACCGGAGGCTTGTCCAGCACGGACACCGTTTATATTTCCGTCACAGGCGCGCCGTATTTCTTAGTCAAACCGTTCACCATGCCGTCTATTTTGGCGGGCCAAAATTATTCGGGCGCCATTGCGACCAACGCCACCGACCCGAACACAGGCGATACACCCGTCTTTTCGCTCGTAAGCGGTCCGAGCTGGCTGTCTGTGGCGTCCAATGGCGGACTTTCCGGTCAACCGCAATTGGCAAACGCAGGAACCAATGCATTTACCGTGAGTGTGACCGACCAGGGCGGGCTCTCGAGCAGCGCCACAATGTACATCCTGGTGACAGCGCCACCGATTCTGCCGAAAATCTCACAACAATCGGGCGTCCTGACGCTGACCTGGTCAGGGGGCCTTGGACCGTACCAGTTGCAAATGACCACCAACCTGTCTAATCCGACCTGGCAGGACGTCGGCAGTCCCATCAGCGGCACCAACGTGCTGATCACGCCAAGCAATAGCGCGGCGTTTTATAGGATTGTGGGGCAGTAGCTGCGGAGAGAGCGTGAGAGCGTGAGAATGTCAGAACGTCAGAGTTGGGATGCCTGCCCTACGCACACATTTTTTGTATATAGGGAATGCAACAGGAAACGAAGCCGGGAAAACAGGTAAAAAGCCCACTTTTATTGGGGATTCGACGTTTTTGATGGTTGGCCCGGAAACGAGCGCCATTTGGCTCTTGCGGTCATGGAGGCTGCCGCCAATCCCAACGGGATTGAATCACTCAGCCCAGGGTTGGCCGCGGCGGACTACCCTGGGGTAAGCGCCTCAAATGAGATCAACCTTGAAAAGGTTGTATCAGATTGAAAGATGTGAACGAGGAACAGGACCAACACGCGATACGAGAGGTCATTGAAACCTGGATTCGCGCATCGGCAGACGGTGACCTGGACCGGATTCTCGGTCTTATGGCCGAGGACGTTGTTTTCCTTTTGCCCGGCCAGCCCCCGATGCGTGGGCGGGATGCCTTTGCCTCTGCTTTTCGGTTAATCATTGGCAAGGTCCGCATCGAAAGTAAGCCGGATATCCAGGAGATTCATATCGCAGGAGATTACGCTTTTTGCTGGAACCAGCTTTCAGTGACTATAACACCGCTGGCGCAGGCGACCCGCCCAAACATCGTGCCGGTCCGATTTTATCTGTAATTCGCAGAGAGCCGGATGGTCGCTGGGTGTGGAGCGGGAGCCGGCTTAAATATTCTGAGTGTACGGCAAAATATCATTTCAGCCAAATGGCGCTGATTAACGAGACTACTCCAGACACACCCGAGGGAACGAATACCGCGAGATACGTGGGATCTTGAAACCAAAGTGCGAACGCTCCGCGTCTCTCCTTTTCAATTTTGTCTCGCAGTGCCTTCAGATTTTCAAGGTATTTCTCTATTTTCAATTTTTGAGCCGTCCAGGGGTCAGCGACTTCGGGAATTTGTACAAACTCGTTATCCGAAGACCGTGCAGTGACAACAGCAGCAGCAATTCTCTGCAAAGCATCTTTTCGAACGTTTTCTGCAGCGTGCCGGATAATCCACCAAGCCACGGCGGCTGCCAAAAAATTTAAGGCGAATATCACAATTAAGCTGACAGGCCAAGTCCAGTTATCGAAATATGGAATGCGGGACAAGAGCATCAGCAACTGAAGAATTATTGGACCAAACATTAGCGGGCCGATTTCGTTCGTTTGAACAGCGGCAAAGTCCACGTCCAGCCAGGAATCCAAATCCTTTGGATCCAAGCCAAATTCACGCGCGCCCTTTTCCACCGGTCTTTTCGGCCAATAAGTCGGATGGCGGCCCAAATAATCAAGCAACCGTTTGGTCAAAAGTGTCGAGTCGAGGACATAGAATAAAACAAACAGATTACAGGAAATTGCAAGGATCAGGATGCCAAAGTCAAAGATATGAGACCATTGGCCGCGAATCATCAGAGAGAGTGGAACGTCATTTAGGTAATAGAAAAGCGACCCCATGATTACCAGATATAGACCCATGCAAAGGATGATTCTGCAGGCGCGCCTTGGAAATTTCGCGATTCGTAGGTAACAGCAAAAGAGGCCCAGAGCGTCAACACAAGCATGTTTTTCAGCAGATCTGTCATTTTCCTTGATCGGCGGACGCCACTCCCAAAATAGCGACGCAGGCTCGCCTTGCGACCCGCTGCACTCTTCATAAAATGTTTTCCAGGAATCACGTTCGCCCTCGGAGAAATAGTCTTCCCACAGCCTCTTTCGATGGCGTTGCCGACGCCAATACGCAACGAAAAGAAACAACAAGGTCAGGACGACAACAAGAAACCGGATACATTCCGATGGCCATATGGTCGTTCCTTCCGAAAAAAAGAGCGGTTCTTCGTCAGGCCTGGATGAAATTGAAAGGACACCCCAAAAGAACAGCCATGTAAGGAGCGCAATGCTCGCGAGAACGACGCAAACCTGGGCTAAAAAGAGCAAATCCATTGCCTGTTGTTTCTCGCTCCTAAATTCTTTGGGAGTCTTGCTATCGGGTTGCCACAACCGAATGCCTCCCGAGGCACATGCGGCGAAATAGAGAATTAAAAGCAGAGAAACCGCCAGGCCCACCCAAAGGGCGCCCTCACGTGGGACCATCTTCCAGGGCATGTTTAATGGCTCTTTTATTCGGTCCGTTATACGGATCGGTCTATGACGTCCAATAATGTACAGACCTCCGGCGCTGTAATGTTTGGGTGCATCGAGCGTGGACGGATCATTCCGCGTCTCACTATCAATGATGTGTTCCGTTGCCAAAAAAACTGCGGTTTGATAGTCGTCTCGAAAAGGCGGAAACTGTTCTGGATTTAATTGCTGATTATTTTTAAAAATCGTCGGAACGATCGAACAGCCGGAGCTCACGAGAAGACCGATCGTAAATTTTAGCTGTTTTGCAGTGAGATAGGACGCGTCGATGTCGCTGGTGAAAAAGATCGCCTCCGGGAACTTCCGTCGCAGTTCTTCTAATAAGATGAGCTTGTCATACGCGTCGCTGCCGGTAAGCCCAAATGCCACTATTCGTCCGTGCTTGGTCCACTTTAAATCATCGTCGCGCTGCTTTAAAAATTGTGTTAGACGGATCACATAATCCAGTTGAGCATCGCCATCGGCACTCTGTCCTTCCTCCTGTTGTCGTTCCACCACGTTTTGTACGAAGGCCTCTGGAGAGTCGGAGGAAATGGGAGTCTGCTGCTGTGCGTGTATCGGAGGCTTGGAACCATCCAGGCCGCGTAAATAGGAAAATTGCCAGACCTGGTTGGAACTAATCCCTAAACTTGGCCATATCGCATGTGTCCATTCATCCGCCAAACTTCTTCCGTAAAGGGAATCCTGTTCGCTGATCAGGACGACTACGTTATTCGAACTCTCCGAGAACCAGAACATCCGGTTTTTTATTTCTCGGGCAATTAGCCTCGCATTTGTGAGGTCGCTCGCAATCCAGTTATGGAAGAATTTCGTTTTCGCGCCGAACGCAGATTGAATTTGGTCCTGGAAGCGGGTCCCGGTCGGTTCGTCGAAATTCTGATATATCGCGGTTGCTTCCGGGGATAAAATACTAACTGCATTGCTGTTGATCTCGGCGTACAGTCCTTGAGGAGGGGGATCTCCCGTTTCGCCTGTGTTAACCATGCCTCTTAGGGTGTCTGATGATCTGGGCCCAATTAAAAAAAAATTTACCAGCCCGCCGGAATGGGTAAGAGAATGTATCGGCCCAAGCAGAGACGCCAATTTGAGCACAGGTTTATCGGCGAAATCCTGTTCATTCATCCAAAGCACGCATGCCTGAAGATGTTTGGCCGGCCGTTGTGCTTCAAACCATTCGTAAGCGTACCGACTCATGCGCGAGGTAGGACTGGTGGCGAAGTGATCAAGACGGACTGCATTTGTAAATATATGCGCGGAATCAAATGGATTCATATCCTTCGTTAATAACGCCAGTTCTACAGCATAACGGATGCGCAACCGAACTTCTTTATCTTCAGCGTAAGAGCCGCCCGGCATCATAACACCTAAAATTGCGACAGGCGTGTCAAAATTGGTGTGCCCATTGACATCTTCCCCGATCGCGTTTTCTATATTTGTCGGCCAATCGCTCAACGGGTCAATGGTGTCCATCCCGTTTGACGCGGTTTCGAAGGCTTCGAAGGGATCTTCCCATAGCCGGGATTCGACTGCGTTTGGTTCCTGAGCCATCGAGCCCTGGGACGTTTTTTGAAGCGAATACGGACGAGGATTGTCAAGGTCTCCCCTTAGGACTCCGTAGCCATAGGCCATCGTCAAAAAAACCACAATAACGCTGGCGATCTTTGCGTTTTGGCTGTCGGTTGCGTTTTGATTCCCGTCTCTCATGCGCACGACTGACGGAGCCAAGACAGTGAGTCCTGTTACGGCCGGGGTTGATTTCCCTGTCTTCGACTTCTCTTGACTGCGCCGATGCTCTGATTAAGCAGAGCTATTAGAAATGATTAAACGACATTTCGCAATCGCGATGAGTTGTCTGCGGCGGACATTGTGCTATGCGAGCGCGACCAAAATAGTGCGAACTGGATTGTGTCATGGTGAAGTTCGATAGGAACGCGGCGTGAAAGAAAGAGGAAAGAGGCAAAATGTTGGCACACCAAGAGGCTTATTTAGTCATTGACGGCCCTGTCCAAAACTGTCGTAGGCTTGATGGTTTATAAAAGGGCGTGGCCGCCAGCTCAATTTCCATGATTTATCGTAATTGGGCATATGTGGTTTACCGAGTTAAAATTGATAAGCGGTCATTTTATACGGGTACCATCCAGGACTCTGGTCTTCCGGCCTTTTGAACAGGAGGTCAGCGATGTATTGGCCTAGTTTCCTGTAGCTTTCCCACTGCGCCTCGTCAAAAAATTGCTCGAGTGTCGACTGCTGTGGGAAATTTGCGTGTTGCTGCTGGTAGTTTAACAGGTCAGCGGGGAGATCTTCCGTAATTCCGGGCTTGACGAGTAACATAAGAGTTCCGGGTGCGCCCGGATACCTGACGTGAGCCAGCGCGGCGTGGGCTCGAACACATTTTCTTCCTGAACTGCCGGCAAATGGATGCAGATCGTCCAATATGCCGATGCGTCCGGCGATAGGGGATGGCTCCGCAATTTCCCCACGGGATACAACGGCTTTGGACGTTGCTTCGGCATTGGTTTGGACTCTATGGAGACGCCATTTGACGCAGGGGGCCAGCCAGTCTTCGTGAACGTTTTTCTTTAGCTCCGAATCGTTTAAAAATTTGAGGTCCGCGCCAAAATCCAGCCGGATCCGCCTGGCGAGATTTGCGATATCGTCGAAGTTTCCATCCGGGTCGGCGCCACAATCAGCAACGACAATGAACGGAACCTGCCGACGGATCAGTTCGTACGCGGCGGTATTTTCAAAATGCCCCCCGTCTGTCAGATACCAGCGGTCCTTATCCTGAATGTCAAATTGTCCGGTGAACTCATTCAGTAAGTAGGATTGTACCGGAACCGGGAAACGAGAGCGGCGGGGGTTGTAAAAAGACAAAGCATTTTTCCACCAATAACCCAAACGAACATTGAATAAACCGCATAGCAAACTGGTTCCAATAGCGGTCCCCTTCCCGCCTCCAACATTTCCCAATCCTGTGCTGACTGCGGCGCCCGAAATCCCTACCCAGTCGCCCAGGCGGAGAGGCTCAATCTCTCGTGGCGCAAACGCGTCTTTTTCGCCGGGCCCCATTTTAACATACACGATATGACTTAGGGGGTCAGCGGTTCCATTTGGCTCCTTGCTCAGGGCGTGTTGATGGCCGAACGAAAGTCCGGCAGGGCTCACGCAAAGGTTCAAGCTTTTGGCGGTATTAAACTCGGCATCGGATTCGAGGCTGACTGTGGAATTTAGCGCGACGTTAACCAAGTGCAAAGGGCCGCCCCGGGAATGCGGACGATAATCAAACCAATCTATATCGTCGTCATCATGAACGTCCTTGATGGAAGAGGATGCTTTCCATCGTTCCGGATTGCTGGCGCCGAGGTAGGCCCGCACCAAGCGCGCAGTATATAGAGTATGAAATGAGGAGAGATTTAAAAAAGTGAAAATCAGTCCAAATAAGAGGCACAAGGCTGATCCTGCCGCGGAATAAACACCGAGAGCGACTATATTTGTAGCCGGCGCGGTGTTTGACCCAAGAGATTTCGTCGTTTCGGAGTTAAGGTCTGTAGTAAAAGTTGCTTTCATTTCAATGCTTATTTCCGAACCTGGACAGTTCGTCCCCTGGCAGTTACGGTCTTTGCAGCCTTGAGAAACAGGAAAGAGTTCACGATAAAGAGAAACAACCGGATTTACGCCATTTTCGAAAGCCGGCATAGGACAATCCCAATCCCAAGCCATGCCCTGAGCTACAAACGAGGTGGCGACAGAAAGGACAAGAACGAGCGCCAGCGAACAAACCGTTGCCAAGATAGCGGTTGGAATTTTGAACCGTGTACCGCCAGCATTGCTGAAAGCTACCAGGCGCTTCGCCAGCGGGGCAAGCAATGGCAATCCCACTGCCCCGGTTATTCCGACCCAGGCAGACTTCAGAGTCCCGCTGTAGGCGACAATAGCGTACAGGGATTGTCCCCAGCCATCAACCGTCGCAAATATAAGTGAGGCGCCTAAAGCAATTAAAGCCAGACGCAGACCATCGGAAAGCTGCTTACGGACGCGGCGATTTTTAGCGCCGTGTTTTGCAAAGACCCATGATGATCCAAAAATAAGCAAGGACAGGACGGCCATCGCTGTCAGAAGCAGACCTGGCCAGCCCCAATGTTTAAACTGGACGACAATACCGACCGCGATAATTACCAGTGAAGCTACGATGGCCCAGAAGGTTTGCAATTTGCTCTTTTTTGTTCCTTGCGTCAGCCAAAAAGCGGCTCCCAGGGGGATGGCGACTAATACCAGCACTATTACGGGGAATAAAATCGCAGGCGTCCACCATAAATGGCCCTCGGCGGTCCAATTCGCCAAAGTCTCCTCAAGCCTTTTTTCACCGGTATGATTCCACAGAAACGAGCGAAAACAGTTCCACATGAGAAATGCCGTAAAGACAGGGAGAAGCATGACGACAATGAGCGAAAGCCAATTGCGAACGAAAACGGCAACCGCCAGCGCGCCATCATTTTGGCCGCCCGGCGTCAGATAGTGCGCGCTGGCCCGGAGCCACCTGACCGGCATGGAAAAATTATCCGTCAAGGTGGATGTCACACGGTCAGCCGCGGTGCGTTTTTTTGTCAGTCCATCGACGAACTGCGCAGCATCCAAAGCGCGTGACTTGCGCAGGTTTGCGACTGACTGTTTCGGTTTTTCAGCATTGTCGTACAGTTCCACCTTTAACTTTCCGGTATCGTCCTCGGGATTAACCCAGCCACGCGTAAATATCCTGCCTAAAAAACTGCCGAAATAGCCACCACCAGAAACGGTTGAAAGGTAGTCCATCCTTGTAATCAATCCGTGATTAGCCAATCCCTGAAAAAGGCCCAGGCAAAATGTCGCGCTGCGTATGCCCCCGCCCGATAGGGCAACACCGACGGCAGAAGCAGTTTTTGCAGTCTCCGCATCATAGCCAGCAGCGATTCGTCTTTTCAGAATCAAGTCCGCTTCCATGGACTTCAGCTCATGCAGGCCGGGTTGAACAGGCAACGACATAGAGTTCGGAATAAGATGACAAACACCTGCGTCAGCATCAATTCTATAGACCTGCCCGAGGCAGGAATGTAAAAGAAAACAACAAAATCAAGGGGGATACTGATTCCGTTTCTACAACATTCTGAACTGCGCGCCCCTCTGACTTTAGTAAAAGCACTACTCCAGTCCACTTGGATAAAGAATATTTTACAAGTACAAAGAGTTGTCTGGAGCGGACATTGCGCCATACACGCGACCAAACTATTGCGGACCGGATTGTGTTATGGGCGAAGTTCGTTCCAGGAAGCGGAATATGGAAAGGGCAGGAAAAGAAAGGACAAATTGAGGGAGCACGCGCACTTGCCGCGCCACAGCCCAAGCGAAGCAGAATTTAAGGAGTGGAGGTCATCTGGCTGACAAACCGCTACCAAATGTTTGGACTTCCGAATAGTTGGTTTGCGTGAATAAAATAAAAGCCTGGAGGAACTGCAGAAAGATTGGGTTGTTTATGTCGTCGTGATTACGAATAATGTGCGTATCGACCTCAGCGTTGATGAATGGGACTGATATATCATTCGTGCGAGGCTGCAGAATGCACGCATAGTTCGTGCCGTTAATTGAATTCGTAAAATAATAGGGTTTATAATTTGTGATATTTCTATTCGTATTGTTAAATGCCAGAGTTTCCTGTTGCGCGCGGATCGTCTGAAAGATCTGCTGGCGTTCAGAAAGGGAAAAATGCGGGCGGGTCGCCGCATGAGAATTGAAGTTTGTGTAGTTTAAGTCGTAGTTAATATAATCCTCATCATGCCCGATGGTTTCGCGGAAAGCATCGCTTTGATTAGGCGGGTCATTTTTTGGGATATTGAACAACCATTCTTCATTTGTACCCCTGCCTGGCCTGAAGCTTTCGATTAATGCGGGGAAGAATCGCCCCCGCGGAAACCAGTTTCTCGTTGCGGTATCGCCTCTGGAGGTAAAAACCGCCAGTACCGGCGGTTGATGAGCTGGATAATGGATGTCTTTGGCTGTGGCAAGTGCGATCAGATTATTGTATAGGGACGCTTCGAAGGCAGGATTAACAAGGACAACGAGATCTCCAAACGAAGGAAATGGTTGGTTGTCCTGTGCCAGGAGGACGCGTTCGGTAAGGATTTGAGAAATAGCCGAAAAAACCAATTGACCACCGAAGCTGTGACCGACGATTACCAGTCCAGTCCTTTGCACACCGTTACTGTTATTATAGTCGTTAAAGCGCTGCTGCATGATTTGTAGTTCTGTGAAAACTTCCGTAGCCGCGCCTTCATGGCCGATTCGTTCAGCGACCGCTTTGCGGTGGTAGAAGGTCAATTCCTGCCCCAATGGAATTGGAAAGTAGTCGGACAGGATAGACCACCCGCGCCATCCCAGATAGACACCGAAGACTTTGACCTTACTTGGATAGAGGTTCGCGCTCAAATCCGCCAGGACCTGGCGAAACATAACCACGTCTCCATTTGTGTAATTAGCGTTGTTTTTCCATCCGTGGACGAATACAACTATTTCCAAACCATTCGGCCGGGAGTTTGTTTCTTCCTCTCCGATTGCCTGTTTGACAGCCTGCCATTGCTGATGGCCCCAAAACCAACCCTGATCATCAAATTCCACATACCCAATTTTGAAGCTCGTTTGATTTGTGCCGACGAGAAGTGTGTGGGTTTCAATCACAGCGTTCGTTATGGGATCAATCGTCGCAAGACCACTGCCGGTGGGCCGGTGAATGCCCGCCGGTGGGTCGGGCAGGCTGGTTCGATACGGCACATTTGCGGCACAGCCGGCCAAAAAGAGTGACAGGCAGGCCAGGAACGCGGAATAATAGATCGGTTTCATACTGTTTTGGAAGTTCATTCCAGGGTAAGTTTGAAAACATCCCGTGTGGAGTCCCGGCACAATAACACATCTACCATAACCGGTTCATTCGGATACAAAAACTGCTGATTTCCGTTTGTGAATACATCCACTCCGGATTTAGGGTTGCGGTAGATAATCCGGTCCGATACGTTCGCGGCCGAAAGGCTCATTTGAATGTCAGCATTGGCATTCTGTTTGATATATTTGACCAGGTCGGTGGTATCGAACAGGAAGCTCCGATAGCTCGCGTCGGTGGAGTTCGTCGTTACTTTCTCGAGGATGTCCGAGTGGACCTCGTCGAATACAGCGTCGGCCTGGTCGCCGATTTCCTGATAAAACTCAACAACATAGTCGGTGATTGGTTCACCGAATTGGTCTTTCACCCTGAAGACGACGTGTTGGTACTCATGAAACCAATCGGGGTGCTCATTAGCGGCCTGCCCCGCGGCGATTGTTCCTTTAGTGATAGTTTGACATTTGGCAACCAGGTCTGCGTAGCCGCCAGGATCGGTTGTCAGCGCGCATTTTACAACGTTGGCCCAATCGTTATTTGGATCAGGCTGCAACGGGTCATGAATCGTTGTGTGATTACGCGGAAAAACCGCGAAGGCAATTGGGTCGAAGCAACGCGGCATTGAGACAAGGGTTGGCTTTGCGGGATCGGAAAAATTGAGCTTAAGGTAATGGGCGTTGAGATTTGCTGTGGAAACTCTGACGGTGCCGTCGGAGCCGTCCTCGTGAACCGTGCGTCTTAGCGGATCATCATATGCTACAGTCCCGGCCAACACGGTTACAATGGTATGGGCGGGAGTGCATATTTTGAAGGCCGGGTTGAAGAGATCGCTTTCTGCCAGTTGCCACGAGTAGGGCGAGGCCAACTCCAGGGCATTCAGTATTTGTGTGCCGGTTTGCCCAACATGATTCCAGCCCCAGCCTTTAAACAGACGTCCCAGGACTGACTTGCCGAGTGAGGCTAAAGGAGACCCAAAATTGGCCGGTGACATCATCAACAGATGCGATACCGGTGTTACTGATGGATCCCCATCGCAAATTTGCCACAAATACTCTCGGGCGACCAGTCCGCCGGTGCTATGGACGATCAAATCAAAGCTGTGAGGCGTTTGCGGGATATTGTTATCAGCCAGGGCGCGTTGAAACGCCGCCCCAAGGTCAAAAAGGGTTATCTCGTCGTTCATTGAGAGATAGTCCCCCAGCCAAATGTTTGTCACGTCAAAACCATTGCTCTTGAGCCATTGGCCCAGCGATTGGAATGAAGCGGACGTATCACTCCATCCGTGCAAAATGACGACAGGCATATTTCTCCTTCGCGTTTATGGTTTTAAACATGGCAACAAGTCGACATAAATCTTTATAGATCTGACACCACACACCAGTGCGTGTATCATTGCAATTTACTGTTTTGCCGCCAGGCCCAGGCTGCTTGTTATCGAGGATAAAAGTTGCTCCAAGTCCAGAGATGCTCCCAGGGTGATGTCCCAATTGGCTGGTTTCGAACCTATATAGACATCTCCTCCGCACTGAATATTGACCGCCTGCGTCACGGGAATGATGATCTTGCTCTGCCAACAGAATGGAACAAACTTCAACCTGAAAACGGGCTCGGATAAACCACCCGTGTTCCCACTTGAGAATACAACATTGGTACCGTTCAATCCCGGTTGGTCGATCCATGCAGGGCCGAGTTTGTTCATCCAATAGACTGGAAGATTATTAGTGCCGACAGAAATAGGGAATTTCCCCTGGTAGCCGAGACCCACCAAAACATTTGGGTGTACAGAGTCAAATGCCCTGTCCGTTGCGAATCCCCCCTGGACTGTAAATGTCAATTGCTGTTTCCAGGAAGCGTCCAAACTGCAAAGTCTCAAAATCGGGATTCCCAGCGAAGCACCTCCGTATATATCGCCGGTGCTGACTATTGTTGTAGCACTGAAACTATTTGTGGAATTTCCTGGCCCAAAGACGTAGCCAAATGAACCCGAAACATCAAATACGTCATACCAAGGCGGAGCCCAGTGGACCAAACCGTCGTTGGGAGTAAATCCATGGTTGCCGGATACCCCATTCCATCGCAGGTCGCCTGGGCCATCCTGCAGGACATAGGATTGGTCGAAGTCGATTTCAATAAAGGCATTTGCCTGGGCGCTGTTGGCCTGGAGTTGTTGACTGCTTCCATTGATCGTATACGGGCTTAGCAATTTGGCCCCTGTCCAGAACAATAGTTTTCCAAAATTCGTAGGTGGTATTGGCGTCTCCGTGGCTGGAAAAGGCGCGGTCGAACTGGAGTTGAAAACAACCTCGCATATCGCGGTAGCGGTGTTGGTTGAGGACGTGCTTCCATTCGTCAAACCATAGTTATCAAATGCGGCCATCAAATTGCTAAAGAGGGAAGCAGGCGTCTTGGTATTCGCGCACTTTCCTGCAATGGAGTACGCCTGGAGTCTTGTGACGTTCGAATTGTGGGTCGGAAAGTCTGTAGTTAAAGACAAAAAGACCAGATTCGATAATTCCGTGTTGGCCGGGACGAACGTGTTGACGATGGCTGTGGCGGCGTTGGTGGCATAGGTGTAAACGCAGCCGTCAGAAATAAAGCCGTTAGTTAAGCCGACGTATAGCGTTCCTCCATCGGTCACGGTTTTGCAATAGTCTAAGGCAATGTCGTTTGCCACGCCCGTTCCCGTCGCTAAATTTGTGTTTCCCATAACCATGATCAGTCCCAGTAAGACATCGTCGGGCAATCCGTTGGTGTAGGATGGGGGGGGCGGAGGATTCGCGACGGCTGGAAGCGGATTTGCCGGGGCTGTGGGTGCGGGTGCTGCGGTCGGTTGCGTCTGTTGTTGTGCCTGGCACGCAAGACTGCCCAGACCAAGCGCAACTACAGCACAGCGAAAATAATATCCGATCGGGGAAAGATGTTTGAATTTAGGCGTCATAGGGTTGTTTCAAAATAATTCAGTCCGGGCGACACAATCATATGGCCCGACGACCACCAATTGTTTATCCGAAAGCTAGAAGTGAACTTTTGCGATGGCATATACACTTTTTGCCTGTAACACCTAGATAAGCCGTCGCAAAGTCCTTCTGACTACGCGCCCTCTGGCCTTCGTTAGAACACCTAGTAGAATTGGTCGAGCGACGTTTTACAATCTTATTAAGTTGCCTGCCGCGGACATTGTGCCACCCCATTTATCCACAAATCCACTAATCCACTAATCCAACAACGTCGGTTCAGCCCTGTTTCAGCGCCTGCATCTGCGCTTCCAGTTGGGCCAGGGTAAAGCCGGCGGGCGTGGTGCCTTTGCTGGCAAACCCAATCGGCATCGGCGATGGCGTAGACTTCATCGACAAAATGCGCGAAAAATTGCCAGGTCATCGTGTAATATTGTCCCCAGGAAATGACTCGCGCTCCCTGGGCGTTGTAGCCGGCAAGGACAACCGCGTGTCCGCCGATGATGGTCGAGTTGTTTGGAACGTAATCCCAAACCGCCGGCGGCGGCTGGTTGGCCGGCATGACGCTTTGGGGCACATTGAATCCGATATAAGCGACACCGCAGTCGCTGATCGTTCGTTTCACGTCATCCTGGTTGCGCGGGCCCACTTCCACAAACGCGGCAATCTTTTCGGTCGTTGCTCCGTTGGGACCTGTCGGCACCCCTTTGTTGAGCCAATAGGTCAGGACGGTTTGTTCGTTGCCGCCTGGGCCTTCGCCGGGAACTTTCGGATTGTAACCGCAGGCCAGGATATAAAGCTTTTCCACGTCAGAATCCGGCTGGGTGACCATTTTATTGTCGGCATTGAAAGTCCAGACCTGTATGGCGTGATAGACCGCGGCACAGGTGCAGTCGCCAAGGCCATCGGGGGCCTGGGGCGGGTCATTGGGATCGGGACCGTTGAGCATCATGCCGAGGTTTGCGGGCATGCCTTTGGTCCAGTCCACGGAGGCTGGCGGAGGCGTCAATGTTTGCCCGGCCAGCAACGCGCTCAGGTGCGGGATGCGCGGATCGTAAGTGCGATGTAAACGGCCTAATTTGAACCCGCCATGATGACTGGCTGTGGCTGTGGCTGCTTTTGGTTTTTGTTTCATATACCTGTTTTTGTTGTTGGTTTCATTTCTGAATAAAGGCCGGCTTCCATGATCCGGACAATAATGTCCCAGTCAGCTACAACTCCTCTATACGTCATCCCACAATCTCTCGAAATTTGCAATCCTATTGAATTGCCTGTCACGGACACGGTGGGAGCGCGGCTGTGTGCGGGGCAAAGGGGCACCAGCCGCAGCAGCCACGAACGTTGCGACGCGCTGCGGCTGGTCTTCGACACAGCCGCGCTCCGAAGTGGCGCTGCCGCCGTTTCCTCAAAAATGTTGAATTTCCCAATGAAAGGCCCATTTCAAGCCTCGGTTCCCCATTTCCTCACTTATACCCAAAAAATGTGAAACGGATGGGAAAGGTGGAGGAATTTGCCGCATAACAGATTCGGTGGCAGCGCCACTTGCGATCTCGCGCGGCTTCGCAAATGGCGGCAGACTCGTGGGGTCGATTTACCCGGGGCGGCGCTCTCGGATTCGCTTGCCCCGGGCTATTATCGGCCAGCCTGTTCAGGGCTTTAGGTTTGCGGCTTCGCCGACGGTTGAAATTATCGCCCGACCCTCCCTGTACTCCTTGGGACACACCCCATAGCGCGCCTTAAATCTGTTTGAAAAATGGGCCACCGTCTTAAAACCCAGGTCGAAGGCCACAGTTTTGACCAATTCCTGGCTTTTGAGCATCGCCGTTGCCTGGGTCAGGCGCTGTTCGTCCAGCCATCGTTGAGGGGTGGTATTTAGGATTTTCCGGGTATAACGCCGCAGTTGCCGTGGGCCGACGTTTAACAACCGCGCGACCGCGACCGGGTCGTACTTCGCTTGTTTGGCAAGTTCGGCCCATTGTTCGAGCGTCTGAACGTCTTTGCGCGCCATAACCGACTCTCGCAGACTGGATTTTTAGGATTACTGACTATGTTCATACGCAGCATCCGGCGATTTCTGTCAAAAAATCTGCTCGGTCGCATATATTTTTGAAAAGATAATTCCAAGGGTGGAAGGCTTTTATCCGCAGATTGCACAGATGTTCGCAGATTTCAATTTCGCGCAAAGGCTGGAAAAACGAGGATAGAGATAGAAGATGCTGATCAAATCGCGCAATGCCAGTCCGGTTTCGCTCGCCGTTCCCTATCCCCGCTATTTACACCCACTGCCGCCTTATAAAAACCCACGATTTCCCAATAAACGGTATCTTCTACGGTCGCAATTACCCTCTTTTCCCGCTCGTTTACACCATTACTCACCTATAGACAAAATGTGAAAGTGCGCGCTATGGACTGAAACCGTTATATCACTGAAAACTCGTTTTTAAAAAGACGCTCGACAGGGAGCCTGTCCGGCGTAGGCTTGATTTAACGGATCACAGTCACCGCAAAATCAAATCACATTCATTATGTTATGCTCACGAGCACTATTACCCTCATCATAATACGCCTGTTCTGCATCCAGTGGTTTTTGGAAGGCTTGGGCATGGCGCCTTCAGTTATGCTTCAGCCGTCGCATCTTGGTCCAAGCGAAGCGGGTCTCAAAATCGCTCTTTCGATTGGGATGCTGTTATTCCCGATTGTGGCGTGGCTTGCGGCCCCATTTCTAGCCCGACTCGTCGCCGGCAAGGCTGACGCGACGGTTTCGGTCTCAGTCCCGCCGTTGCGGGATTTATACGCATTCGCCTTCGTTTTCCTGGGCGTGTATTTCGTTCTGACATCAGTGGGAGATGTTCTGATTTGGTTGCGCTATTCAATGATTGCTCCGCTCCCGCCCGGCGCTCTGGATCCCGAACGGGACAGATTTACTCGATCCCTGATTACTCTGACAGGCAGAGTCATTTGTGTCATTTTCGGAAAAACCTGGGCTGGAAAATTGTCTGAAAACAAACCACAGCCTTGAGAATCTATGGCGCTTGGAAATAGATATCCCCGCTTGGGCGCGCCATGGACGGCGCGCGAAATTAAATTGCTCGGTAAGAAACCGGACTCTGTTCTCGCCCGCCGCCTGGGCCGCACGATCGGGGAAGTCGTAGGCGAGCGAGAGCGCCGGCGCATCAAATTGCCAATCGCGCGCCCCTGGACCGCGCGGGAAATTCGACTTTTGGGACGCCTGACTGATGCTGAATTGGCCCGCCGCTTTCGTCGCACGGCATGGGAGGTCAACCACCAGCGCGTCTCCTTGCGCATCCCTCCTTTCCGGCCTCGCCCGCCAAGCCGTTATTGGAAACCCGCCGAAATCAAGCTGTTGGGAACCATGCCGGATGCTGAGTTAGGCCAGCGCCTCAAACGCAGTCGTATTTCCGTGCTAAGCCAAAGACTGCTCCTGGGCATTCCGTACGCCGTGCCAAAACTCCGGCCCTGGAGTCGCGCGGAAATCAAACTCCTTGGCACGCTGCCCGACGCGGAGATAGCGCGCCGTTTTAATCGGACCGAAATGGCGGTGTCCATCCAGCGCCGCTACCGCAGTATCCCCAAGCCCGATCCCAAACACGCGACCCACCAGCCATTCACGTCCGCTGAAATCAGACTTCTGGGCCGTTTTCCCGACAGCGACGTGGCCCGCCGACTGAATCGTCCCTTTGACAACGTTCACAGACAACGCGTCAAACTTGGTATTCCGCCGTTCCAGCGGCAAATGCGTCGCCCATGGACTCCGGAGGAAGACCAACTCGTCGGCACCGCGCCAGACGGCGAAATCGCCCGCCGCTTGAAGCGGCGAGAAGGCGCGGTCCGCCATCGCCGCGTCATTTTGGGTCGCGCGTTGCCATCCAATCCAAATTGGAAACGATGGACGCCGAAAGAAGACGCCCTGGTGGGCATACTCCCAGACGAGGAAATTGCGCGTCGCACCGGACATTCGGTGAAATCGGTCGGCCATCGCCGAATCGCCCTCGGTCTGCCCAAGCCCAATGCCAAAGCCCGCGCCTGGACGCCGGAGGAAGAGTCTCTCCTGGGTACAGACCTGGACGCAGTCATTGCGGAACGACTCGGCCGCCATCGCTCCGTGGTGCGCGATCATCGGACCGCTCTGGGCATCCCACCTTTCGGCAGGCATTTCTGGACCGAGGAGGAGATCCGTCAACTTGGGACTGCGCCGGACGCTGTCATCGCCCAGCGTCTGGGCCGCTCCATCCAAAGTGTGAAGATGCAGCGTTACAATCTGAAAATTCCGCTTTGATTGTGTTGGGGTATGCCTCAAGGTCGGGGAATTCTATTTGAACAACAAAGACGTTAAGACGCGAAGATGACCAAAATTGAGGATGGATTGAAGTGTGGGCGGGGAGGCCGAAGCTCAGATTCGCGCTATCGCGCGGCTTCGCAGTCAGCGGCTGATATATGGGCGGCCTTAACCCAGGGCGGCGCTCGGGGACTCGCTTGCCCTGGGCTACTATCGGCCGCCCTTACAGGGGAATGGCCCTTACATAAGGCCGAGGTTTCGGAGGCGTGAGACCTTGCGGCGAACATTGCGTTTGAGATGATCGCGAAATTTTCGACGCGGGCCCACTAAACGAGGATATCTGCTTTTTTTG
>DATJTK010000146.1:0-12509 GCA_035503455.1 Candidatus Sulfotelmatobacter sp.
TTGAAAGAGCAAGGGCTGTTCTCTACAGTCTGTTGTCGAAGAAGCGGCGTGTGGCGTTTTCATTTGGCTTAGTGAAATCAAGCCTATGGACGCTCCAGCCGCTTCTTTGGTTAATCCCTTTATGAAATATCCGGGCTAGGATTTAAAACAGAGTAAGCGGGGAGCGCACGCGCCCTCGCGTGCGGCGGTTGACGCCTCGTCAACCGCTCGGGCGCGCCACCGCGCTCGTTCGACCGCGAGGCGCGGTCGAACCGCACGCGAAGGCGCGTGCGCTCCCCATTTACCACCCGTTCATGTGCATGCGAGTCACATCCGCGAAAAAACTGGCGCATCGTACCTCAATCAGGTTAAATTCCCCCTCTTTGATTTATGGCTAAATTGACTGTTCGAGACCTGGACGTCCGCGGCAAGCGCGTTTTCATGCGCGTGGATTACAACGTGCCGATGGAGGAAAAAGACGGGCAAATGGTAATCACCGATACTACCCGTATCGTTGAAACCATGCCCACCCTCAAATTTCTGATTGAAAAGGGCGCAAAAATCATCCTCGCCGCACACCTCGGCCGCCCCAAAGGCAAGCGCGAACCAACCATGTCGCTCCGTCCCGTAGGCCTGAAATTGCACGAACTCCTGGGCATGCCCGTCGAATTTGCCGATGACTGCATTGGCGAACATGCCGAGAAAATCGCCTCCACATTGAAAGACGGCCATGTCGCCCTGCTGGAAAATGTCCGTTATTACAACGAAGAAGAAGCGAATGATCCGGCTTTCGCCGAAAAGCTCGCCAAAATCGCCGATGTTTACGTGAACGACGCTTTTGGCGCCGCGCATCGCGCCCATGCTTCCACCGAAGGCGTCGCGCGCGTCATTGCCAAACGCGGCGGCAAATGCGCCGCGGGCCTGTTGATGGAACGCGAATTGAAATTTCTAGGCGACGAACTCGAGAATCCTGCGCGCCCGTTCGTCGTCATCCTGGGCGGAGCTAAAGTCTCTGACAAAATCAAAGTCATTGACCGGCTGCTTGAAAAGGCAGACACGATTTTAATCGGCGGCGCGATGGCCTACACATTCAAACTGGCCCACGGCGAAAAAGTCGGAAAATCGCTCGTAGAACCCGAGCACAAACAAACCGCGCTCAATGCCGAGGCCAAGGCCAAAAAACTCGGCGTGAACTTTCAATTGCCCACGGACACCGTCATCGCCACACCCGTGGATACCGGCAAGCTGAACAAAAAAGGCAAACCCGTCATGGATTTCGCCAATATCCAGACCATTAAAGGCAATATCCCGGATGACGCCGAAGGTTTCAGCATCGGCGACGAAACCGCCCGCAATTACGCCAAAATCATTTCCGGCGCAAAGACGATTTTGTGGAACGGCCCGATGGGAATGTTCGAGGACCCGCGATTTGCCGCTGGAACCAATCTGGTCGCCCAGGCCGTGGCCGAAGCCACGCAGAAAAACGGCGCCAAAAGCATCATTGGCGGCGGCGACAGTGTCAAAGCCCTCAACAAGGCTAAACTCGGTGACAAAGTCACCTTTATGAGCACCGGCGGTGGCGCAAGCCTGGAATTTTTGGAAGGCACAGTCCTCCCGGGCGTCGCGGCACTTTCGGACAAGTAATTTGCCGTATATTGAAGCATGGCTACGCTAACCATCAAATTGCCATCGCACGAAGCGCAAAATGAATTCAATTTGCGCCGATGGGATGATTTGCTTGCTGACCCCGAGTTTCTTAAAATTGAAGGCCGCATTGAAACAGACCGGTTTGGTCGTGTGATTATAAATGCGCTGGCTCCTCCAAAACACGGGTTTTATCAAGCGAATGTTAGTTTTCGGCTCGATTCGCTCATGCGTCGAGGACAGGTGATGATCGCATGCCCCATTTCCACCGCAGACGGCGTTCGCGCCGCGGACGTGGCATGGGTTTCGCCACAACGGATCAAAGAACTGGGGAACCGGTCATGTTTTCCGCACGCGCCGGAAATCTGCGTCGAAGTGCTTTCCCCGGGAAACAGCGATGCAGAAATCGAAGAGAAGATTGCGCTCTATTTCGAAGCCGGCGCAAGTGAGGTTTGGATTTGTGGAACTCTGGGCGAGATGAAATTTTTTTCCGCCGCCGGCGCCCCGCACATGCCCGCCTCTAAACTTTGCCCTGACTTCCCCGCGCGCATCGAGCTTAGGCTGGAACCGTAAGCATTCGCCGTATTGAGAGTTGAATTTTTTCAAAAAATGAACAAAGAACGAAAATTAGTCATCGCCGGCAATTGGAAGATGAACAAGACCATTGCCGAGGCGCTGGCATTGGTGAATGACCTTAAATTGGAACTGAAAAACGTCAAAGAGGCCGACATCGTCGTATGTCCGCCGTTCACGGCGCTGGAGTCCGTTTCAAAAGCCATTATCGACACGAAAAACATTCGCCTGGGCGCCCAAAACATGAGCGAGCACAATTTCGGCGCGCACACCGGCGAAATCTGCGCCGGCATGCTCAAGGAATGCTTCGTTCGCTATGTCATCCTGGGCCACAGCGAACGGCGCCAGTACCAAAAAGAAACCGATGCCCTGATCGCCAAAAAGGCCGCGGCAGCCCACGGCGCCACCTTGAAACCGATTGTTTGTGTGGGCGAAACGCTGGCCGAGCGCGAGGCCGGCCAGACCGAAAAGGTCCTGGATACCCAGGTACGCGGCAGCCTTGCCGGTTTGACACGCGAGCACATGATTGAATCTATTATCGCCTACGAACCGGTCTGGGCCATCGGCACCGGCAAAACGGCCACGACCCAACAGGCGCAGGATGCCCACGCGTTCATCCGCCGCCTGATCGCCTCGATGTTCGACGAAGCGACGGCCCGCAAAGTTCGCATCCAATACGGCGGCAGCGTCAAACCGGCAAATGCCCGCGAACTCATGAGCCAGCCGGACGTGGACGGCGCCCTCGTCGGCGGCGCCAGTCTCGAAGCGCGAAGTTTTGCTGACATTATCAAGAATTCGATTTAAGATTAGGCATGAGTTTCATCATTGGTATTTTAACATTTTTATTGATTGTCAACTGCGGCATTTTGGTCCTGCTGATTCTGGTCCAATTGCCCAAAAAAGACGCGGGCGCGGGCCTGGCCTTTGGCGGCGGCACGGCGGACGCCTTATTTGGCGCCGGCTCGGGCAATGCCCTGACCAAAATCACCAAATGGGCGACATTTGGGTTTGTCGCGCTGGCGGTCCTTATGGGTGCGCTGCAGACCCGCCTAAGCCACGGCAACTCAAATGCGTTTGAACAAGGGGTTGAATCCCAGCAGCAGATGCATACAACCGGGCAGCCGCAAGTCGCGCCGCAACCAACCGCTCCCCACCCCGGAACATCCTCATCTCCGGCCCAAACGCCGGGAATGCAGTTGTATTCGGCCACGAACTCCATGCCGGCCGGTTCCACAAACGGCAAATAATTCAATGCCTGTTTTCGCGAAACGCGCCCCGAATTTTTTTTCGAGGGCGCGTTGTCGCTATTTGGCGCTCGTGCTTTTTCCGGCGCTTTGCCTGTTCGCTTCCGGCTGTTTTCGCCGCGAATCGCCCGCCGACGTCACCATCATCAACCACGCCGAACCCGATTCCCTCGACCCGGCCATCATCGTCAGCCAGCCGGACATGCGCATCGTGCGCGGTCTGTTCGAAGGCCTGTTGCGCCTGGACCCCAAAACCGCCGCGCCCATTCCCGGGCTCGCAAAAAGTTGGGACATTTCCCCGGATAAAAAGACCTATACGTTCCACCTGCGAACAAATCTGGTCTGGTCCACCGGCGAACCCATCACTGCGGACGATGTTGTTTATTCCTGGATCCGCGCGCTTAAGCCATCCACGGCGTCGGATTACGCATTTGCCCTGTATTATCTGAAAAATGCCGTGGACTTTAACGCCGGAAAAATCACGGACCCATCATTGGTCGGCGTTCATGCGCTGGATAAATACACCGTCCGCGTCGAATTGAACTATCCGGTGGCCTTTTTCCTCGACCTGTGCACCTTCCCGGTCATGTTTGTCGTCCCGCGGCAAACCATAGAAAAATATGGCGACCACTGGATCATGGCCAGGCCGCTGCCGAGCAGCGGGCCGTATGAACTTGCTTACTGGCGGTTAAACGACCGCGTGCGCCTGGTCAAAAATCCACTTTATTGGAACGCCACAAACACCCAATCGGACATCATTGACATTTTGCCCATCGGTTCTCCGAATACGGCCTTCAATCTCTACGAAAGCGGCGCAGCTGACATTGTTTGGGACAAAGACGAAATACCCCAGGATTTACTGGACATATTGCTGAAGCGGCCGGATTTTCACCGGTTTGATTTTTTGGGCACTTATTTCATTCGGTTCAATGTCACGCAGAAGCCATTCGATGACCCGCGGGTGCGCCGGGCGCTGGCGCTGGCCGTTAACAAAGATCTGCTCGTCAAAAAAATTATGCGCGCGGGAGAACGCCCGGCGTCTCATTTTGTGCCGGATGGCACGGCCAATTACGAATCGCCCCAGGGCCTCGGATATGACCCGGCCCTTGCCAAACAATTACTGGCCGAGGCCGGCTATCCCGGCGGCAAAGGCTTTCCGCGTTTCCAATATACGTTCGACGCGGCCGCGGGCGGCGCAGCCAAGGTCCATGAAAACATCGCTGTTGAGTTGCAGCAAATGTGGGCCGATACGCTCGGCATTCACATGGATTTGCGGCAAGTGGAAACAAAGGTGTTTTGGAACATGCAGGGCACTTTGGATTACCAGTTGTCACGCTCCAGTTGGGTCGGCGATTACGACGATGCCAATACCTTCCTGGAAATGTTCGTCAGCAACGACGGCGAGAATCGAACGGGCTGGAAAGACCCCGAATACGACGCGCTCATTTTGCAGGCAAACGAACAGACGGATTTGAAAGCTCGCGAGAAAATTTTTCAGCGCGCGGAAAGCATTCTAATCAGCAATCAGGTGCCCATTATTCCGCTGTTTTTTTACGCGGGCGTCACCTATTACGATACGAATAAAATCCAGGGCATCTACGCGAACCTGCTGGATGATCACCCGCTGGAATATATTCGGAAGATTCACCCGGCGAAGCCGTAGCTTTACCAAACGCCCAATTCAATCAGTTGTTCCGTTGCCTTTTGAGCCCATCCCCGGTTCGCCGCCGGGCTTGCCGGGCTGGGATGCAGGATTTGCCCGGCACGAATTGGCCTTGGCAGTTTTTCGCAGGCGGCCTGCCCATGTTTAAAAGCAAAATCACCGACGCCAATCACCCATTCCGGCTCCAGAATCTCAAAAATGCGGCGCAAGTGGGCATCACAGAGTTCAAGCAACGGGCGCTTTTCCGCCGCCGGCAATTTGTCCGGAGTGCGATTGCAGCCGCTATCTTCGCAAAAGGCGAGCGGGCAATAGTTCACCACAAAATGCCCCGCGAAAAAGTTCTCGGGCGTCCCAAACCGTTCCGCGAACAAACCCCAAAGACGCCGTCCGCTGACTTCCGAGCGGGGGCAGTCAAAACCGCGAACGAGCCGTTTGGCATGTTCGTCCGCGGGCTTATTTATTTTCGCGGAAATTTTGAGCCAGTCACGAACGGCGGCGACTTCGCCGAATGGAACACCCGTTTGTACCATTCCGAAAGGACCCGGGTTCATGCCGTGGAAAATGACCCGTTTACGGCCCGCGCCGTACTTTTTTAAATACAATTCATGCGCCGCCCACGCATAATCCAGGGGATTATAGACGTGCGTCACCGGGGGACCGAACTTCAAGCGATCGACGCTACGGGCAAGGTCACGGGCCGCCGCGATGAGTTCGTGACTGATTTTGTTTTCTCTCAAAATTTTCCATTCTATTTCGCCAGCGACTCCGCCAGTCGCGCAAATTGATCCAGGCTTAATTTTTCAGCCCGTTCCCGGGGCGAAATCTCCAGTTCGCGAAACGCGGCGTCCAGCTTTTCTTCCGGCCAATCCTGTTTCAATAATTTAAAAACCATCTTTCGTCTCTGTGAAAAGGCCCGCTTTACGATTTTAGCGAACGGCTCACGCAGGCTCTCCGGCAGAAGCGGTTGTTCGCGCCGGTCTAAAACCACGCAGGCCGAATCCACATCTGGCTCCGGAAAAAAGCAGGATGCCGGAATCTTGAAAAAGTCGCGGACCTGGTAGTCCAATTGCGCCAATAATGTCAATATGCCGTAATCTTCGTCATCGGCACTGGCTGCCAGCCGCCGGGCGACCTCCCATTGCAAAGTTGCGACGATTTTCCGGGGAGCGCTCGCGCCAGAGGCCAATTCCACCAAAATGGGCGAAGCCACCGAATACGGCAAATTGGACGCCACCTTCCAATCGCTCCAATCGCGCCTGGTGGTTTTTAAAAATGCCAGCGCGTCGGCTTCGAGCAATTCAAATTTTGGAGAATGGAACCGTTCCCGCAAAAGTCCGGACAGGCGGATGTCCTTTTCAATCGCCAAAACATGGCCGGCATTTTCCAGAAGCAATGCCGTGAGAGGGCCCATGCCCGGTCCAATCTCCAGGACCTTGTCCGATGGGAAAATCTGCGCCGCTTCGACAATCCGCCTCAACTGGTTTTGGTCGTGTAAAAAATTCTGGCCCAGAGATTTTGTGAGCTGGATGCCCCGTGCCGCCAGGATCTCGCGCATCTCATTCAGTTTCATAAGGGTTTCCTTAGGAAGCGCACCTGGACGATGAACCGAGATCATCGCTAGCCGTGACAAACATCGGACGACGATTCTCCCTCTCCCAGCGGGCTCCCAGCGGGAGAGGGCCGGGGTGAGAATTCGCCCAAGGAAAACTTCGCGCATTGAACCACTGAACCGGGATAATTGTTCGCCGTGTCAAACCATCGGACGATGATTCTCCCTCTCCCAGCGGGAGAGGGCTGGGGTGAGGGAGAATCGTTCGAATGAGAATGTTGCGGTTCATGGGGAGGGAGAATCGTTCGAACGAGAATGCCATACGATTCATAAAATGGTGTAGGCTTTCATTCTTCATCCGTTGGCGCAAAGCCCCGGCGCAGGCAATTTTCCGTTACCACGCGCGGGACCATAAAATTTTGAAGATACTCCCGCCCGCCCGCCTTTGTTCCGCCGCCGGACATGTGAAATCCGCCAAACGGCTGCCGCTCGACAATCGCCCCCGTAATGCCACGATTAATGTACAGATTTCCACAAACCATTTCTGCCCGGACTCGCTCAATATTCGCCGGGCTTCGTGAATAAAAACCGCCGGTCAACGCAAATTCACTCGTATTGGCCAGCACCAGCGCTTTGTCAATGTCCGCAGCCTTGCTCACGGCCAGGACCGGTCCAAAAATTTCTTCGCGAAAAAGGCGGCTATCAGGCCGCACGTCCGTAAAGATCGTTGGCGGCACATAACACGCCTCCGGATCGTTGGGAAACTGCCCCTGCCACGCCAGCGTCGCTTCTTTCTTTCCGGCTTCGATCATCTTGAGAATGCGTTGTTGAGCGTCACGGCTGATGACCGGGCCTATGAAATTTCCCGGTTCGTGCGGCGGGCCGGCTCGCATCGAAGCGGCCGCGGCAATAAAACGTTGCAGAAAGGCGGCGTAATTATCCTCCAGCACAATCAGCCGTGACAACGCGCTGCACTTTTGTCCCTGATACCCGAAGGCCGACGCCAGGCACCCGGCAACGGCTTCATCCATGTCCGCGTCGCTATCCACAATCACGCAATTCTTTCCACCCATCTCACAAATGACCTTTTTCAAATTGATCTGCCCGGGCTGCGTCCGCCCTGCGGTTTCCCAAATGTTTAATCCGACTTGCTTCGATCCGGTGAACGCGATGAAATCCACGCGCGGCTCCGAGACGAGATGCGCGCCGACCGTGCCGCCCGGCCCTGTAAGCAGATTGGCTGTGCCCGGCGGAAAACCAGCCTTCACCAGCAATTTCATGAGATGGGCGGCGACCACGGGCGTTTGGTCTGAAGGCTTGATGATGACCGCGTTGCCCGCGACCAGAGCCGCGGCCGTCATGCCGGTCAATATTGCCAGGGGAAAATTCCACGGGGCTATAATGACGCCAACGCCCCGCGGCCGCCATTCCTGAAAATTCGTTTCTCCGGCCACGTGCTGCGTGCGCTCCGGCCTGCCCAAAAGCCGCATCTGCGCCGCATAGTAATCGCAAAAATCTATCGCTTCGGCCACGTCGGCGTCGGCTTCTGTCCAGCTTTTGCCTGCTTCCAGGATTTCAATGGCGCAAAGCGCGGCCTTGTCGGCGCGCATGAGGGACGCCGTTTTTTCAAGAATAGCCGCCCGCTCGACGGCGGGCGTTCGCGCCCATTTCGGCCATGCGGCGTGCGCGGCTTCAATCGCCGTATTCGCTTCGGCTATCGTTGCCTGCGCCGCGTATCCGACAATTTCCTTCTGATTTGCCGGATTCAACGACGGCAGCCAATCGCGGGTTGAAACGGATTTGTGATTGATGAGCAACGGATGCCGCTGGCCCAATTGCTTCCGCGCTTCCTGGATGGCGTCCCGCATTTTCTGTTGTTCAGCGTCGATGGTAAAATCGACCGGCGGTTCATTCTGAAAGCTGCCAACGGTAGGGACGCGCTGCCGCGCGTCCTTGCCGCCCGGCAGGTCGGCCCCATGAGCCACCGAGATCGATCGCCGCGCCAAATCACCGGCCGATGATTCCCCCTCTCCCTGCGGGAGAGGGCCGGGGTGAGGGAGAGTCGTTCGAATGGGAATATCGTGCGGTACACACGGCTTCTTCAGCAACTCTTCCCGGCTTATTCCGCGCGCATAGCGGCTGGCCAGGAATCCTTCGTTCGAAGTGTTTTCCAAAAGACGCCGGACAAGATAGGCCATGCCGGGCAATAGTTCGCCAACCGGACAATATTCGCGCAGCCGGCATCCCAACTGCAACAGCGCGCCTTTCACCGGCTCAGCCATTCCACAGAGCATCTGAAATTCAAACCGCCTGAGGTCCATCCCGCGCCGTTCCGCCGCTGCGAGGGCGTACGCGACGCTTCGGACATTATGCGTCGCGATTGCGGCATCTACGGCGTCGGCATGATCGAGCAGGATTGCCGAGAGTTTCTCAAAATTAGCGTCCGTTTCCGTCTTGAAAGCGAACACCGGCGATGGCCAGCCCTTTTG
Source organism: Candidatus Sulfotelmatobacter sp. (assembly GCA_035503455.1). Classification (GTDB taxonomy): domain Bacteria; phylum Verrucomicrobiota; class Verrucomicrobiia; order Limisphaerales; family UBA11358; genus UBA11358. The sequence continues at coordinate 9,142 of DATJTK010000146.1, forward strand.
GCGGGCTACAACAGTTTCGTAATCCCAATAAGCGCCTTTCACCAGCCGCACGGTCACCCGCCGTTTCCACGATTGCGCCCAACGGATGATATCCGCGAGGTCAGATTCTGAGTCCTTCAAATAGGCCTGCATCGCCAGTCCGCACGCCGGTCCGCTGCTAAATTCAGGCTCGCTGAAAATCGCCTTGAACAAACGCAGCGTCAGGTTTTTCAGCGCATGACTCTCCATGTCAAAGTTCACGAGAGCGCCGGTTTCTTTTGCCTTGCGGAGAATCGGCCGAAGGCGGCCGGAAATGCATTCGATGGCCGTTTCGGGATCGGCCGGATGGATTTGCGAATAAAGCGCCGAGATTTTGACGGATATATTTAACGCCGGCGCCGGCCCGTCCGAACCCACATTGCTTTTGCAATCGCCGGGCCATTTGGGCATTTCTTTGGCCAGAAGCGCCAGCATGTCCAAATATCGCCGGGCATAGTCGTCGGCTTCCGCCTCGCTCAATACCGCTTCCCCGAGCAAATCCACGGTGAAAGCCATTTGCCGCTCGTGAAGACTGCGAAGCGCGGCGACGATCTCGCGCGGGTCATTGCCCAGCATGAATTGCCGCGCAAGCCCGGTGACTTGTGATTTGACCGCAGGCGCCATGAGCCAGGGCGCCATGGACGCAGCTTTCAAACCCGCGCGCACTGTGGAAGACACATGCTCACTATCGAGATATTCCTTGAGATGACGCGCGACTTCGTTTGAGGATTGCAACGTCGGCAACACATCCACGAAACGGAACAATTGAGTTTTAAAGTGTTCATCCCGCATCGCCCACTCCATCAGAGATCCCGACAGTCCCTTTTTCGTGAAAAAGGACGGCGGTTCAGCCGCCTCGATCAATGAGAATAGCTTTTCGCCCCAGGCGCGGACCGCGGGTTCCAAATCGTTGGAAATATTTGAATGCTGAGTCATAGGGGAGTTGGTCGTCTCCATTACTGCCGGAGGCAGTGTCCAATATTTGTCCTCGGCAGACAAACTTTTTGCGAAACGGCAGAACATCAGCCTATTTGGCAATGGACGGGTTGAGTTCGGTGGCTTTTCGATATTCGACGGCTGCCTGGTTAGTTAGTCCTTCCTCGGCCAGGGCATGGGCCAGGCCCAAACGATAGGCGGCCGAATCCGGCTTGATCTCGACGGCCTTTTGATATTGAACAATCGCTTCATTGACCTGCCCGATTTGCAATAGACCCAGCCCCAGTTCGTAATGAGCCCCAGCCAGCGCGGGATCAAGTTCGACGGCCTTTCGATATTCCGTGACAGCCTCCGTGCCCTTTCCCGCCTTCAATAGCGCGTTGCCAAGGCCGCACCGGAAATTCACGGATTGAGGATCTAAATCAACGGCTTTCTGAAATTGAACGATGGCCTCGGGCACGCGTCCGGTTTGCAGCAGGCCAAAGCCCAGGTTGTTATGGCCATCCGGAAAATCCGGGGCGAGTTCCACGGCCTTTGCAAACTCGGCGATGGCATCGGCAATCCGTCCTTCCTGAAGATAACAAGACCCAAGAATATTGTGCGCTTTGGCAAAATCCGGGTCCAGTTTCAATACGATTTGATTTTGGGCGGCGGCGTCCTGAATCCGCCCGAGACTGAGGAGGCAATAGCCGAGATCGTAATGCGCCTCAATGAGGTCCGGATTGAAATCGATGGCCTTCTGATACTGGGCGATTGCATTGCCCGGCTGCCCCATTTGAACGAGAGCGTTGCCCAGGCCATCATGGGCTTCCCCGGAGGCGGCATTCAGTTTCAATGCCTCCTGGTAGAAGGCTATCGCCTCCGCGCCTCGGCCCAAAATAAGGCGATGGTTTCCGGCGAAACAATCGGCAGCCACCCGCGCGCCCAGGCTGGCGGCGACATTAAAAGCAACCGCGTACGCCATCAGCAGAATCCAACCCACGCGCGCGACCCGCCGCCAGGCTGCTTTTCCCGCCAGCGCCCGATCGACGAGAAATATCCCGACGATTGCCAATAGCATTAACGCCGGCAAAAAATCCACCTCATAACGGCTGCTGGCCGTTATGAAGAAACAAAGCAACAGGGCACACGCGCCAAATTGAAGGAAGACGGCCGCCAGGAACCCGCGCAACGTGGAAAATTCTTTGGGTGTCCGAGCCTGCCACGCCAGCAAAGAACCCGCCGCCAGCCACACGATCGGATAATCAATAAAAATTCCGCCGTAACGGTCAACCCCCAATCCGCCATAGCCCGGCGGAACGGCCCCCATTCCAATGGTATCAACGAACGGGAATCGCCGAATCCATCGCAAAGGTTCCAGAAAATAAAAGCGGAAATTGAACCAGAGAAACGAGAGGCCAAATTGGTGTGCGCCGTGGTCCTGAAAGTCTGTCAACGCGTAATGCCAGCCAAATTCAAGGGGATTTCCGAAGCGCATCTGGTTGTAAAGCATCAACGCCGCCCCCAATACCAGCAGCGGCCCGGCCGCGGCTGCCGCCAGCAACAGCGGCCGCTGCCGCGAATGCGGCTCTGTCGTTTCGCGCCAGGCCTGGATGACCGGAACGAAAAGCATCACGGCCCCGAATAACAACGATGGCCGTGCGCCGAGCGCCAATCCATAAGCCAGGCTCGACAAGAGCAGCCACGGCACTGCGCGTTGCGGCGCATGAAACGCGCGCCAGAGAGCGGCCAATGCCAGCATCGTAAACGCAAAAGCACAACTGGCCGCGACTTCATAGACGTCACACGAGGCCAAAGTTTCCAGCAACCCGGTGGCCAGCCCCACGGCCACGATGCCCGCTGCCGCAATCCAGGCGCCGGCCTGTGGAAAATATCGCCGCCAAGCCTCATACACCAAAAGCGCTGCCATCAGAAAACCCAGCGAACAAAACAGGACAACTGCAACCGTTTGCGAAAGGTAATGGCCGGTCAAGGCCGCATACGGCCAAAATAACACCAGAGCCGGTGTGACCCCAAAATACAGGTACAATTTCCCGTTGAAATAGCTCATGTCGAACGCGAGATAATTTCCATTCCGCACGAAGGGGCCATTGGCGGCCGGATCATACGGATTCTGAAGCTGCGCGAGGTGTGGGTCCGGCTCCCTATTTACACTGAGCCTGCCGGCCTGAAAACCCTGGACCAGGAGGTTATAATAGGCGTCGTTCGGACCAGATTCGAGAAGGCCCGGTCCGGCGCTCCACACGAAAAATCCGATGACAGCGACGCATAGAGCGCCAAAAAGGCCGCGCCTCAGCCAGCGCAAATCCACGGGGCGAACGTCGGTTGGGCCGATATTAGTCATTGAAAAACATTTTACAAAAAGCCGCCCCTCAAATTCACGATAAACTTTAGCTTAATAATAATGGGGAGCG
>DATJTK010000147.1:0-21002 GCA_035503455.1 Candidatus Sulfotelmatobacter sp.
GCGTTGAAGTCAGGCGAATAAGGGGGCAGCGAGAACACTTCAATGTGACGCTGGTGCTTGGTAAAGTACTTCAGGACTTCGGGTTTCTTATGAAAGGAGGCGTTGTCTTGAATCAGATACACCCGATGGCCAGGGCGGTAAGTTGCAGGAACAACCCCTGGCCAAAGATGAGGCCTACCATTGGGCACAGGCTACCGCCGCGTTCCAAAGCGGCGACCATGAGCAGGGCTTGCGTTTGTATTCAAATGTCCTTGAATTCAATCCGCAAAATGCCGCCGCCTGGGCCGGGCAGGTGCGAATATCGGGAGGCGAAATTATGGGCGGACAAGGCGGCTCGAACGTTTTCCGACCTTTCCGGAATTGCTTGCCGCCAAAGCCGTAGCCCTCGCGCGCGGCGGTGATTTGCAGGCGGCGCTGGCATTTTCAGACGCCTTGAGCGAGGAACGCGGTGACACGCCGTACATCTGGCTGGCCCGCGCGATTGCTTGACATTCTCATTCCTCGGCGTAGGGTTTCCTTGTGCAAGACTATATTTACGGGGACCCGCCACCGACCTGGTTGGACCGATTAATCTCGCCATTCCCCGCTTGGTTAATCCCCTCATGGTTGCGTCGAGCACAGCTTGAGGAGCAATATTACGAAGCATACTTACGCGGCCTAGCGCGCGCAGCAAAACGTCGGCAATCCGTCGCCACAATGAAGGCCTCTCCAGGTACCAGCTCGACGCCTTTGCCACAAACTCACCCACGGCCTCCTGCCGTTGCTCTGCCGCTGAGTTAAGCTGGCGAGAGTATTTTGCCGCATGACGGTCATTTAGCAAGGCTCCAGAACGATTCGCCCCCGCATCTGGCCGACATATGGTCACTATCCACACATTGTCCACAGGTTGTCAGCACCGTTGCGGAAATGCGCAACCGTGTGTTGCGCAAAACCGCAATACGGGTGTTGCGGAAACCAGCAACGATCCGTTGCGGAAATGCGCAACGAAAGTAAGTAGCCCATTTAAGTAAGCCCAATTAAGTAATGAAGCCGTGCCGTGTGGCTACCACAGTTGGCGGCGAAGTTTCCAACGGGGCAACGCACCTGATGTTCAGTAATCGGAATTACTGAAGCTGTCGCCACAACGGACTATAATGACGCTCGCTTGCCCTGCGGCGCTCGGGAACGAACGTATAACGGGTCACAGGGGTTCAAAATGCGCTCCTAGAAGGAAAACTCCCGGATACCTGGCGAACCACGAAAGCGGCGGACATTATCCGGTCCACAGGCCACCAGTTGTAATCTTCTTGCTGTTAATGGGACTGTAGGCTTACGTTGTTGTGCCGCCACGGAAATATGACGGCTCGGCAATTGTTAAGCGGATTAGTCACCCGCGCCGCCGATTCAAATGCAAAGCTCTGCCCGTGACGAAATAGCACGCCTGGTGACTCTCGCGCGCGATAAGGTTTCCGCCTTTTTGTCGCGGGCATTCTCATAAATGGAAACAGACAAAATGAAAACAGTTAAACCTAACCCGATGCCGGACGATACGACTCGAATCGAGCGTGAACAACTCATGGCTGTCGCTAGCGCTGAAATCGAAAAGATTCAAGTTATCTGCAGCTATTCGTCCAGCCCCTATGAACACGCTGGGATTGGCTATCGTGACAGCAAGCTTGTGGAGTTCACCGCGGATGATTCTGGATTTACAATCAATAAGATCACTTTGTTGGAAAGCGTCGAATGGTTTGAAAAAATGGACTTTTGCGAAAGGCGGCTTGGATTGTCAATTGGCGGTGACGACTCGGGCTTTGGCAAATGGCTAGGCGAGTTGGCCACGGCGCTCAAGACGTCCAGCACGGTTGCGAAGAATTGACCTGCCTGCCCGGGCGGTCCGTGAATTGCCCCTTCCGGATCGCGGGTGAAAGCCGGGAGCTCGGGGCGAAGCGGCCGAGGCATCGCTCCGGCCCGACGGCGCGTAATTATCCTAGTAGGTTCGCTCTGACGATTCGCGGCATGTTCGCCGCCAGTCTTGGACTCCTCGCGCCTAATGTCTATCCAACTCGTGCTCGATCGTCTGGGCTTGCATATCCAGGTCGCGCTTGCGCTCGTTTCGCCAATGAAAGCGGCGGTTGTCGCGAATTAACCCCCTGTCGCCGTAGCGGACACCCCTCTAAACGTCGCCCTACAAAACGTTGCGCTCGCATAATTCCAGTGTGATGAGTAAACGCCCTACCCGGCCGTTCCCGTCCAGGAACGGGTGAATGAAACCGCCAAACCGCAGAAGCCTACATTCATGCCCGCGACTTCAGCGCGAGCTTTTTGCTTAATTGGCCGACGCCAAGAGGCTTGCCATGACAGGGAACCCTTTCACATTCTAAGCGGTCCTGAAACTGCCGCGCCAAATACCAGGTTGCCTGCCACATGGTTATACCTTGGATTCAATGCTGACCGTTGATCAGTTCGCCGAGTGGCAACAATGTTCGGTCCGCTGGGTGCGGATGCGCCTTTCCATTTTGCCGGGCGTGATACGCGAAAGCCGGGAACACGTGCGAATCCATCCGCGCACGTACCTGGAAGCCAGATTGAAAAATGAAAAAGGCGTGGCGTAACGGTAGGGCGCTAAGTTTTGCAGCCCGCTTACGTCCTGACCGTCGCTCTAAAGTGGCTCCATGTTGAAGTGGAGCGCGTTCAGCGGCTGGATGTCGCTGATTTAGGCAGGCGGAGGCCGACGCGGCGACAATTACGCTATACATCGCGGCCCAGGCTGGCGCCTCCTGCTAAAAGCCAATTCCTGTCAGGGGCTCCCGTGCCCCGGCCATTGATCGGCACTTGCTGTGTACTGGCGGAGGTTCAGCTTTTGGATGTTGATTGATTTATGATTGACTTGCAACCATCGTAATGGACAGGAAAGCAAAGGACTGAAAAGGCACTAACGAGCGCAGGTCAAAACGGGCAACTTGCATAAAACTGCCGTGAACATTGGCTAAAACTGTTATTTTTCAGAGGGTTTTTGAATGGTGCCCGCGACAGGACTTGAACCTGTACGATGTTACTCACTAGAACCTGAATCTAGCGCGTCTGCCAATTCCGCCACGCGGGCGCGTGAAAAGCGTCCCATTTGATACACAACAAACCGCCCCATCGCAAGCACGCAATTCACGGCTTCTGAAAACACAACGGCGTTCACCACCCGGATCAGGCCGGCGGCGCTGTCGAAAGCCACCAGCCGTGGCCGACGCAACAGGCCGTGGCGTCCGGCGCGGTCCCGCGGCGCAGGGATTTGACGCCCAGGAGCGGCGGCGGTTGCAGGGCGGCGGCCAGCGCCTGGGCCGCGGCGTCCGACCGACCGCCGACACAACCAATGAACCCGGCCAGCGAGACAATTTGCGCGGCGTAAGCCGTCTCACTGCGACGCGTAATGAGCAGCATAACGCCGATGCCGGTGTTTGGCGTCAGCGGAAATACCAGCCGCCCTCCCACCTTCAGTGCGTCGAGCCACGTGGCAGGCGGATGAGTGACGCCGGCGCTAACGTAAATCACGTTTGCCTCAGGCAATGCGCCCTGGCACGCGGAGGCATTTTCAACTCGAACCGTCGGCAGGTCCCGGAGGTTCTCGCGTGCCCGTTCCGCCAGGTCGGCATCAATCTCGTAGGCGATCACCTGCCCCGTTGGACCGGCGAGGGATGCGAGAATGGCTGTGTAATAGCCGGTTCCGGCCCCGATATGCACCACGGAATCGCCCGCGACCGGCGCGCAGGCGACTAAACAGCGCGAATGCAAACTCGGCTGCCCATTATTGATGCCCTTCGCCACGGCCAGGCCCACCGCGACGTCCTGGTACAATAACCGCGGTTCGTGCGTAATAACGTAACGCTTGCCCGCAACGATGGACCACGGTGGCGGACCCAGGAAACGCTCGCGCGGCACGGAGGCGAATGCGGCGATGAGTCGTTCGTCGTTTGAGCCGGCGCTCGACGCGACGAAGTTTGCGTAGAAGTTGCGTTGTTCCTGGATTGAATCCATGCGAACGGGGTTTTATCTGAGTGGTGCCGGGCGGACAACGAAAATCGCTTTCAAACAATCGCCGTAAGCGTTACAGTTTGATCAGGGGCGGATAACAGATGTCCGTCGCAGGCAACACGAAAAACCGGCCATGCGGTTAAGGCACCCGTCGTTTTTCCTGCATTTTCGGGCACAAATGCGTAGAATTGCTTAAGGAAGTTTCCCTTAAAAATTCTGTAGTATTTTATTTGACTTTAGCTACGGTTATGCTAAAACGGTTTTGCTTCGTTCAAATACGAACGGTGCGGTGTCAACAAGACAGATTGTCCGAAACAGAACCGAAAATGACATTCAGTGCTCCTGCCCGTAGCAAGACCTCCCACATGTTTCCGTTGAACAGGCGCAGTGTATTATGAATCCGACCAGACTGTTTGTAGGCAACCTCTCGTACCAAACCGGCGAGAATGACCTGCAGGACTACTTCGCCCAGGCGGGCGCAGTGACTTCCGTGAACCTCATGCTCGACAAGATGACCGGCAAATCCCGCGGTTTCGCCTTCGTCGAATATGCCTCAGCGGAAGAAGCTCAAAAGGCAATAGACCAGTTCCACAACAAGGAATTCCAGGGCCGTGCTATCACGGTCAACGTAGCGCGTCCGCGCGAAGAACGCCCCGCTGGGCGCTTCGGCGGCGGTAACCGTGACTCACGCGGAGAACGCTCAGATTATCGCGGTGAACGCCGCGAGCGGCGCTAATTTAGCGCGCATCATTTTTGCAGCGGGCCAGCGATTTTTATCGCCAGCCCGCATTTTAATTTTCTGCGGCAAAAATATTCGTATCTCCGCCCAAATCACCCACTACAGGTTGGGGCCAACCAGGAAACATCGATCATCGAATGCCGACCGCTTCAACGCTTCAACCCTTCAACGTTTCAACGATTCGAACAAATTTAGTTTGACAGATTACGGGCGCGACTTATTTTGACTTGAAAGATTATGGCAGACAATCCGCAACCGCCTCTTCCGTCTGGTGTGCCCGGCGCTCCGGTCACCCCGATGAAAAAATCCACCGGCAAGGTACAGCCCAAAAAGGAAACCGTCCGGATCACTTTACCACCCAAACCGTCCGCCGCGCCGACGATTAAGTTGCCGACGCTGCCTCCGGGCGGCCCGACAGGGGCGCCAGGCGGCATTCCGGGATCTACCCCCGGTGCGCCGCGTCCCGCCCCCGGCACCGCCGCGCCCATTGCGGCGCCGCGCACGACGACCGCCGCCCCGGTTTCACCGGCCGCAGCCGCAGCCGCCGCGCAACAACCGGCCGCCCGTCCCGCGCCGCCCGCCGGACGTGTCGCCATCGCTCCCGTCGTTGTCGCTGCAGCCAGTCCCGTGGACACCGCCCTGGCCATCGCCGCAGCCGTGGCGGGCGTTGCCGCAATCGGCACCACAATTTGGATGATGGTCATGCTCAATACCGCGGTCAGTTCGTAACCGGTTGCCAGGGTTTTTATTCGCTTATGGCCTCGAATCTTATCGTCACGCTGACGCACGAAAACTTTGAAACGGAAGTTTTGAAATCGTCCAAACCCGTTCTTGTGGATTTTTGGGCCGAATGGTGCGGTCCATGCAAAATGATAGCCCCGTTGCTGGACGAATTGGCCGCCGAATATGACGGCAAAGTCAAAATCGGCAAGATCAATACTGACGACCAGCAGGAACTCGCTTCCAAATACAGCGTCAGTTCCATCCCTACCCTGCTGTTTTTCAAAAACGGCCAGGTCGTTAATCAAATGGTCGGCGCACGCGGCAAGCGCGATTTCAAAGCGGCCCTGGATAGCGTGGCCGTTGCCAGTTAAAAATCATTTTTAATTTCCGGTTTTTGTTCTAATTTGCGCCGGTGACTCTCACCACAGGCCAACTGAAGCGGCGCGCTGAACTTTATCATCAATTGGCTTCGATGATTGCGGCGGGCGTTCCGTTGATTCAAGCCCTGGAGATGTCCGCGAACAATTCGGCCCTTCGGACTTCGCAAAAATTCATTCTCAGCCTGATCCAACACTTAAAAAATGGACTCAGCTTCAGTGACGCCATGCTCCAGATACATGGCTGGCTTCCGGAGTTCGATATTGCCCTCTTGTCTGCCGGCGAGCAGTCCGGCCGGCTCGACTACAGTTTCAAGGCGCTCGGCGACTATTACGAGGCGCGGGTTCAGATCATTCGCGAGACAATCTCGAGCCTCGCGGTGGCTGCTCTTAATTTGCATGTATTTTTTCTGGTCTTTCCCCTCGGCTTGTTAATCGCCCTCGCTATGGGAATCATGCAGGCCAACTATATAATGTGCATCCCATTCATCGTGGAAAAGATCGTGGTCTATGGACTGTTGTGGGGGAGCATTTTATTTTTTATTTTTGCATGCCAGGGAAAGCGCGGCGAACGCTGGCGCGCGGTCCTCGAATATGTGCATCAGGTGGTCCCGCTCTTGCGTACCGCCTTGAAATATCTGGCTCTCTACCGCCTCACTACCGCTCTGGACGCCCTGGTCAATTCCGGGCTCTCCATCGTTCAATGCTGGCCTATGGCCGCCGCTGCCAGCGGCTCGCCGTATTTAAAAAAACAGATTTCCGGATGGAAAACGGAATTTGAAGCCAGCATGACCGCCGCTGAACTCGTCCGCCAGGAAAGGTATTTCCCTGAAATGTTTGCAAATCTTTATCATACCGGCGAAATCAGCGGCCATCTTGACGACACCTTGAAACGTTTGCAGACCTATTATCACGAAGAAGGCTTTCGCCTCCTGCGGTTGTTCGCTCGAATTGTGAGCCGGATCATCTACTTCCTGATTGCCATCGTGATCGCGTACAACGTCGTCGTGTTTTGGGTGCATTATTTCAACGCGATATTTACCGCGTTTTGACGGCAGCTGATTTTTAATTTCCATGACTATTTCGGAAATTCATTCCAATGAAGAGCTGCGCCGCCGGGAATTTCCCGTGGCCCGCGAGAAAATCTTCCTCGCCCACGCGGGCGTTTGTCCCCTGCCCCGCCGCGTCGCTGACGCCATCGCCGATTGCGCGGCGCAGGGCACGCTGGGCGACCAGGAGGAGTTCATGATCGAGCGCCTCGAACACGCACGCAAACTGGCTGCCACACTCATTCGTTGCCAACCCGAAGAAGCCGCCCTTGTCGGTCCGACCTCGCTCGGCCTGAGTTTTGTCGCAGCCGGCCTGAAATTCAGGCGCGGCGATAATGTCCTCATCTATCACGACGATTATCCGTCCAACGTCTATCCCTGGATGTCGCTGGCCGAACGAAATGTCGAAGTTCGCCTCCTGAATACGCGCGGCCTCGGAATGATTCGTCCGCGCGATGTGTCCGGTCAAATTGATGAAAACACCCGGCTCGTCGCCCTTGCGTCCTGCCATTTTATCAGCGGCTTCCGGCTTGAGGTTGAAGAAATCGGGAAACTGCTCCGCGACCGTGGAATTTTGTTTTGCCTAGATGCCATCCAAACCCTCGGCGCTTTTCCTACAACGGTAGAGCACGTGGATTATTTGGCCGCGGACGCCCATAAATGGCTGCTCGGCCCATGCGGCGCGGGCATCTTCTACGTGCGCCGCGCTCTCCAGGAAAGTTTAAACCCGCCTGTCTATGGCTGGCACAACATCCGCAGTCCGAACTTTGTCGCCCAGGAAACCATCGAATTCCGAAACGACGCCCGGAAATTCGAGGCTGGAACGCAGAATTTGGTGGGCGTGACTGGACTCATCGCCGCAATGGAACTGGCACTCGAAGTCGGCATTGACAATATCAGCGCTGAACTGCTCAGAAAACGCGCCTGGCTGGTGCCCGAATTACAAAAGCGTGGCTATGCCGTGTTGAATGCAACTCCCCCTCCCGAAAACGCGGGCAGCATGATTTCCTTTTTTGCAAACGACCGTGACATGCCTGCTCTCCACAAAAAATTAGTCGAGAATGGCATCGTGACCTCATTACGAACCGACCGTTCCAGGCAAAATTACATCCGCATCTCGCCTCACTATTACAATACAGACGCCGAACTCAGACGAGTGCTGGAATTCTTGTAAGATCAGCTATGGACTAACTGAATGATCAAGCTAATGACAAACAGGATGAGGAATATTGCGAATAGAATGCGCGCGATGCCCACTGCTGCGCCGGCAATCCCTGTAAAGCCCAACAGAGCGGCAATCAGCGCGATGATCAAGAATACCAATGTCCATCCTAGCATAAGACCTCCTCAGTTTGGCTATTTTTAACAAACACTAAATAGCCCAAATCGTGCCACGGGTATTTCGGCCAAATACGCGATGCTGCCAATGCAAAATGCAACTAAACCCGCCAGCCACGTGCAATTCTCATTGTTGCTGTACAAAAGCACTACGGCGCTAGTCCGTTGTTATTGCGCGGCCAAAGAGCCGCGCCATCCGTCCGCGCGTCCTGGTAACCGATGGCGCTGTTTTTGATCGCTCCGGCATGTCCGTCAAAAAAGGCCACGTTCACGTGCTTTATATGGCGCGGCACAGATCGGGCATCGCCGGTGGCATAGCCCGCGGGATCTGACGGCGCCCGAAAATAAGCCGAGCCGCCGCCAGGAACCTCGCTCCAATTATCCGCATCCGGTTCATTCGAATTGGAGATTTCCCCCGCGTCTGCAAATACGATGGATTGGCTGGGCTGGCTGACACTGGACTGACCGGGATAAGGCACGGTTGGATAAAACGGACCGGGTGCATCCGGTTCAGTCCATCCGTATTCCGGGAAATTCATGCCGATGCCCAGGGGAAGATTTGCGTTGATGGAGCCGCCCTGGTTAAGAGTCGCCGGCTGGCTCAATGCCGGGCAGTCCACCATTTCGCGTGTCACCGACTCACCACTCAGGCGCAGGTTATCCGGCCACCACAAAGCAAGCGGATTTTGAATTGAAAACAGCGCCGCATTATATGGCGCGTTTGGCCAGTCTGGCGCCCCCTGCGCGATCCATAAGGGCAGAATGAGCCCTTTGTTATCGTTCATGTACAAACTTGTGGCGAGCATCAGTTGTTTCTGATTGTTCATGCAAAACGCTTCCTGCGCCTTGGCCTTGGCATTGGACATCACGGGAAACAGTATCGCCGCTAATATGGCGATAATGGCGATGACCACCAGCAGTTCAATCAATGTAAATGCGTTTTTCATCCATACTCACGAAATTATCATAAGGAACTAAAAGAATAGAAAAGGAAATTTTTTGCGAGTTTCCCGAATCACTGAAACTTTGGGTGAACCATAGTGTGGTGGAACACGGCGCGCTGCGCCGTGTAGCGTCGCGTGCAGCGGCGCAACAAGCGGGTTCATGGTCCCATTGCAGTCCGAATCAACCCAAAAAACGTGTAGGGATCCACGATTTCCACAGGGGCATCCGGAAATTGTTCGCGCAACACGCGCGAAACGTCCGCATACCACCGCGGCGATTTCAACGTCGTGCGCGCCCAAAGAAAATGCCGGCGCCCCGGATGCGCCGCTGCGACCCGCGCAATCATCCTGGCCGCATCGTCAGCCGATTCCGGCAAATCGTGCTCCGGGCAAATCGGCACACCCTCGATGACTGCCGCGCCTTCCTCAAATTGCGTTCCCAATCCATCCGGACTGAACTGGCGATAGGCGCTAAATTCGGCCTCGTGCGAACGGCCACTGGCTCCTTCCAGGACGAACCCTGTAATGGTCATCCCCCATTTCTCAAAATACCCTCGGCAGTATTCCTGCCAGGCTTTCAACCCGTCAGGCAACATCGAAACTGGCCGGTCAATCAGGCCGCGCGGATTCAGATAGCCCGCCCCAGAATCGCCGGCGATAAAAAAGTCGTTTGCCGTCGCGTGGCGATAGGCATACACCAAAGCCTGTGGCGCGCGGTCTGCCAGATTGGGGTCAAAGGCCCAACCCAGCGGAACTTCGCCACGGGCCGGGTCCCGAAAGAATTTTGGAACCGCTTTGTAAAGCCAGGACGGGCTGTCGTAATCGCCAAGATAATGGCCAACGAATAACTTGTTTGCGACCCGCCCGTCAGCGCCAACAAATCCCCGTGTTTTCCAGTCTGAAAGCGATGGCTTTGCATTCGGCTGCGAATAACGCGCTTGCAACGGGTAATGTTGGAAGAAGGAAGCATTAGCTATGGCGCCCAGGCCTGCGGCGTCGGCTTCGGCATAGGCGTTGTATTGCGATATTAATCTGATGAATTCCCATTCCGTCGCAACCCCCTCGTGTTTTCCCGCCCCGTTAAACGTGGTGTACTTGAATGGCCAGGGAGGAAAACCACCAATCTTGACGATGCCCCGGTCCGCGCAGTCATAAAGGTCGCGCAAGATGGCCAACAGGCAGAAACTGTCCGTTCCCAGCGGCTGATGCGGCTCATCCACGGGCGCCTCGTCGCCCCACGGGGAAAGGTCAAAGAAAAACGCCCGCCGGGCGATGAACCAATCATGGTTTGACAGCGTATGCATTTCCGGTCCGGCATTGAGCGGACGTCGCAACCACCACGCATCGATGTAATACGCTGCTACGCCCGGCCCGCACGCGCCCGTTTTTAGCCAGCGTTGCGACGCCCAGCGATACGCATCCACTTTCGCGCTGCCCGAAGACACCATGTCACAATCGGGAATTTGGCCCCTTCCGGTGAACTTCGGTGAACCATCCGGGTTCACGAGCCAGAGCTTTACGGGAATACTCAGGCGCTTCGTGAGCAATGTGAAAAGCGACGTTTGCGAACGATCCAATCGCACGGGCAGCAACCGCTCCACCCCGGCGGCTGTGGACGCCACGTTCGACGTCGCAGGCACGTTTGGATCATAAACAACCAAACCGTCAAATGCTTCCCGGAACGTCACAATTGCATCCGCCACGTCCGCCAACCGCCGGATCTTCGTGTCTCGGAGCCAGCCATCTTCGCCGCGAAACCAATTGAACCAAAACCGATCGGTATTTACGCCGAATTCTTCACAATAAAAGAGATAAAAACGCGGGGTGACACGATTGGCCAATCCCTGGAGGGCCGCCAAAACGTGGAGCGTGTCCCAAACGCGTGCCGCGTTGGACGGCTCCTTTAAGTCGAGCTTCTTGAGTGACCGCGCATTGAAGGTATAAACCACCGGCGGCAAAGAAGGCGCCGCCGCGACATTTTCCGTTTCAGCGGCGAAGCACCGGCCCAGTTTCGCGGCAAGAGCAAAGCCGCCGCCCAGGACCAACCCAGTCTTGACAAATTTCCGTCGGGATATATTACGCATCCATGTCAAACCGTTTTGCCCGTCAATTAAGTCTCCTGTTGATCACGATTTTCTCCGCGGTCGCAACAGCGGCCCGCGCCGCGGACCCTACGTTCAAGGTCCAGGATCAACGGCTCATCATGGAGAACGGTTTCGTCCACCTCGAATTCAATGAAAGGCATCCGTCCATCGATGTTCTAAAAGGTGACTTTTCCGGTCAAGGCCATTACGGCTGCAATTTGCTGGCAACCAACCCTGAAACGGGCGCCGACATTGTTCTTGAAACTATTGATTCCAATGGCCAGATACATCGTTCGTCCGACGCCGGTTCATCCATTTCCTATAAAGTCTTTCAGACTGCCCTCCCTGGATTAACGGTCCGTATTCAAGATATCCGAGACCGAAAGTCGCATCCAAACGTGACCAGCACATGGACCCTAATGCTCCTGCCAAACAGCCGCCATTTCACGCTTACGGCCCAAACAACCGTTACTCATTCCCGACCACTCAAGGCCATCCAGATAGGCGTTTTCGCAAATCAATGGTTCATGAATGGCTTTTTCGACCGCGGGGTCGAGCAGTATGTCAATTGTGGTGACCGGACATTTTTTACGACAAATTCGTTGCGCGATTTTTATACGATGGATAATCGCCACGGCTCCATTTCGGTCGTGGCGGATCCTGCCGCCAGTCCGAATGCCTGGGCCATGTGTTCCCTCGGTACTGACGACGGCGTGGGGCTGCAAGCAATTTTGGCGGGCAATTATCCTGCGCCGGAAGCATGGCAAAGGCCCGATTGGAAATCAGCCCCAGCTCTCGAACCATCTCTCCGCGCTAAATTTTTGACGTCACTGGCCATTTATCCCAACGATTATGCCTTTCCTGGTTTTGCGGTTGCGCGGGACAATCCCATGCCCTTGCGCGATCTCAGGACATTTTACACCGCTATTTACGGCAGCGCTGCCGGGGTACTGGGAAGCTTTGAGCACCCCGGCAGCGCCTATCCTACGCTGGCCACGCCCAAACGGCCGTATGGCGACCTATACACGTTTTTCGATCCTGATTCCTGGTCCACAGTCAATACACTGAGTTATTCCGGAAATTCATATTTGCAGGAACAAGCCCGGCAGATTTTGGAATTGGCGGAAGACCATCTAAATCATGGGCAGGTTCCTCATCATTTTATCGACGGCACGCCCACCTACATTGCCATATCGAGGGCGACCCAAACCGGCCCGAATATCTTCTGGGTGCTTGCAGCCATCGATTATGCGGATGCGACCGGAGATGAATCCTGGTTGAGGGCGAATTACCCCCAACTGAAAGCCGCCACGGATTGGGTCCTCGATAATTATGATCCGAACCGCAAACTCGTCAAAGTGGGCGGACCGCTCTTCATTGATGTTTTCATCCGCCGCGGTTACACACTGGACAGCAATGCGATGCTGCTGCGCCTGTTGCCGGAAATGTCCGCCGTGGCGGAATTCTGCGGAAACAGCGCGGATGCGGACCGTTATACACGCCTGGCTGCAGCGATTAAAGAAGGCTTGAACGAGGCTCTATGGGATGGCCACGACCATTATGTCACTCAGCGCAACGGTGATTGGTCCGTCCGCGATATGGTGGACTACGACGGCAACTACGCGGCGGTGGCCTTCGGAGCGGCTGACGAGAAACAAGCGGCAGCCATTTTTCAGCGGCTCGATAGCGGGACCCACACGCATCCAGGAAATCGCGGCACCTGGACCTCCGAAAAATATTATGGTCCTGCGGACTGCTTTGGCGGCAATACTGGCGATTCTGCAACGGCAATGGCCCGGATTTGGTGGCTTGACTTGGCCGCGCGCTATGCCACGGGAGATGTGACGAACTTTTTCAAGTATTTTCGACCAGTCCAGGACGATTTGCTTGAGCATACGTGGCTGACCGAACGTTACGATGCGCACGGGAATTTAATCAGAGCACCGTATTACCACGAGTACCCGGAAATCACCGCAATGGTCCTGCGCGAGATGGTTTACGGCATTGATATCAAAATCAATCGCATCCAAATCAAGCCATTTGGAGTGCGCTCATACCATTATGAAATAGGAGATCTTGACGTCAGCTATAGTCCAGACCTGGTCAGTCTCTATATTCCCGGACACAATCGACGGGCGTATCGGATTTGTGGATTGGTCCGGGATGCTCAATATTCGTTGTCTGCCTTTTCGCTGCCATCGAGCGACAAAATCGTCACTGGTCATGACGGAACCGCATTATTTCAAGCCCCCGCCGGAAGACGGGTCACCCTGAAATATGTCCCCAGTCGGAACAAAAATTGACTGAATCGCCAATTCTGTGATATTTGCCTGTGCGTCTCATGAAGATGGCTTTTTGGAGTTCGATGCCGGTGCGGACACGCAAAATCGCATTATGGGTTTTGGGGATTTTACTTTTGTACGCAATCATCGGCTTTGTCATCCTCCCTCCCATTATTCGCGCAGTGGCCGTCAAGGAATTATCGGAAGACCTGGACCGCAAGGTGACTATTCAGAAGGTGGCCGTAAACCCGTTTGTTCCATCCCTAACCATTCGCGGCCTGCTCATTCTGGATAAAGACAACAAGCCTTTTCTTTCATGGAATGAAGTCTATGTGAATCTTGAGCTCTCATCCATCGTCCGCCAGGCCTGGACATTTCGGGAAATCAGGGTCACCGATCCTTATGTCCGCGCGCAGATGAACAAGGATCATACCTTTAATTTCTCTGACATTTTGAAGAAATACTCCACTACGCCCACAAATGCGCCCCCAAAAAAAGCCTCCAAACCGCTCATGGTCCGCGTCAAACGCCTTTACGTGACGGATGCCAGCATGAGTATTGCGGATTATACGGTCCGCACGCCGTTCAAACGCATCGTTGGCCCCGTATATCTGGCGGCCAGCAATCTATGCACTGTGCCCGACTCCGGCGGTTCCGGATCGCTCTTTGGCAAAACTGACGCTGGCGATTATTTTTCGTGGCGCGGAAATTTTTGCGTCACTCCGCCCCGCTCCACCGGCAATGTGGCCGTTTTCGACGTCATCGTGAACAAATTCAAGCCTCTGTACCAGGACATCCTGCCCATTGATATTCGCAGCGGAGAGTCCGCCTTTTGTGCGAATTACCGGTTTGAATGGGACTCGTCCAATCATGTGGCCGAGGTCACCAATGCGGCATTTGGTCTCTATCATTTCAGGCTGGGGCAGCAGGGCTACACGAACGACATTATTGATCTTGGCCATTTCGCCGAAACGAGCGTGAGCGGGGCGCTTCAATCGCACCATGGCGAAATCGGACTCATGAAGTTCACCGATGCGGCCGTCTATTTGGAACGCGGCAAAAACATGGCTTTCAACCTGATCCAAATCGGCAAACCGAAGGTAAGCAAGCCCAGCGCACCGGGAGGCATCCTGTTTTTTTTGAATTCGATCACAAACGCCGTCGCCATGCTGATCAATACTACCAATAAATGGACCGGCATCATACACGAAATCGACTTCACCAACTGCGGAGGACATCTCCTGGATCTCGCGTACTCCCGGCCGGCGACGCTGGATTTAAACAGAATTAACGTGGACGTTAAGGACATTTCCAATTACCCGGGTACCAATGTCACCGCCGACGTTTCGATGCTTTGGAACAAAAACGGCACGATCAATGTAGGCATCACTGCCGAAATTTCCCCTCCTGCCATTGACCTCCGACTTGCCCTGGACAGGCTCGACCTGAGCACGCTGGCGCCCTACGGCGAATCTGAATTCAACCTGCTGATTCCGAGCGCCGATCTCGGCCTCAATGGCGACGTCCATATGTTCACTCCTTCGCATGAATTGCCGGAAGTAACGTTCAAGGGAGATACATGGCTCGACAATTTTCACGCTGTGGACCGCAAAGGCCATGATTTATTGAAATGGGACGAGATTCGGGTTTCAGGTATTGATGCGAATCTGAATCCGCCCTCCGCGTCCATCAAAAGGATTGCTGTGAACGATGTTTCAGCGAATGTCGTTATCGAAACAAATCGCACGATTAATCTCCTTGCGTCGCTGCAGCCGCCCGGCACAAAGCAAACCAACGCTCCCGCCGTGGCAAAGACTTCATCCACGCCGGCAACAAATGCAATACCGCCGGTCACCATTGTGATGATCGCCATCACCAACGCGCAAATCGCCTTTACCGACCGTTCGTTGACCCCGAATGTCAATATGGTCATTGAAAACGCCGGAGGCACGATCACTGGAATTTCTTCGAAGGAACTTCAACACGGCCATGTGAACCTCCATGCGCTTGTGGACGGCGTCAGCCCGGCAAGAATTACCGGTCGCATCAACCCCTTCAGCGGGACTCTCACAAATCAGGTGACCATTTTCATGACCAATATGGACCTGGTGCCGACAAGCCCATATTCGGGAAAATTTGCCGGTTACCGCATCGCGCGCGGAGCCCTCAGCGTTAGTCTTCAGTACACGGTCGTGGGCCGAAACTTACAATCGGAAAACGTCATTACACTCAACCAGTTTAACTTCGGCGACAAAGTCGATAGCCCGGATGCGACGAAACTTCCCGTGCGCCTGGCCATCGCCATTTTAAAGGATCGCCAGGGACGAATCGTATTGGATGTTCCCATCCAGGGCAGCCTGGATGATCCCAAGTTCCGGATTGGCAGAGTCGTCCAAAGGGCCCTTGTCAACATACTGACCAAGGTCGCCACGGCGCCGTTTTCATTAATTGGGGCCGCTTTTGGCGGTGGCGGCAGCGGAGAGGAACTCAAGCACGAGGATTTTGACCCGGCCAGCACGGATTTGACCGATGCAACCAGAAAGAAATTGGACATAATCGTGAAAGCGCTTTATAACCGGCCGGGCCTGCAACTCCAAATTTCTGGCAGTGTGGATCCGGTGGCGGACGGCCGGGCTTTGCAGCAAGTTGCCTTTGAAAAAGAACTTCGCGCCCGCGAATGGAAATCACTTAGCAGATCGGAAAGGCAGATTACCCCGCCCGATGCGGTTGTGGTGACGGCAAAAGACCGCGCACGTTTGGTAACAAAACTTTACGATGAAGCTCTCGAGAAGGGCGCCCTTAGCCCCCGGATCATCGCCGCAAACACGAATCTCGCGGCCATTGCGTCACAGATCAAATCGCCGGAAACCACCACCGTCAAACAAGGAGAATATTTGACCAAATCAACAGGGCCCGCCTCGGCGCAGCAAGCCCCGCCTCCTCCATCCACGTCCGCCTCGAAGGTTGCCCTGCCAATGGATCCGCGCGAAGCGCTCCTGGAGGCCATCATCCCTGTCACGGAATCCGATCTCAAAACTCTTGCGACGAACCGTGCCAGAGCAGTTCGCAGCTACCTAATGAGTTCCGGACAAGTGGATGCCAGCCGGCTTTTCCTGGCCCAAAATCCCGGTGGAACACTGCGTCAGGACGGCAGCCGGGTTTATTTGACATTGGAATGACATTCGCGGTCCATTTGAGGAATGCCTGCATCGGGGTGAATCCGTCTCTCAGCCACCCGGCTAATTTTCAAACCGCAACAAATTCAAATCAGTACTTCTTACCGTCCGTTGCTAAGATCTCCCATTTGACGGCCTTTTCCCAAATGCTGTGCTCATCCAGGGGACCGGTAGTCGAAAATTTCTGGCTTGGAGCCTGATTCTGGAACCAATGTTCCCAGAACGACCCGCCCCGAGGCAATGGCGCCGTCAAATTGGCGCGTTGTTCTTCAATTTCCTGCATGCGTATAGATTTAGCCATATCTCCAAAGGTTTTGAGTAAAAATTTTAAGCGGAAGGCAAAGTTGGTCTTTTTTCCCGTCGCAGTATCCCGCGATTTCCCGAAAGACGCTTGCCTTCCGCCTCTTACTTTAGCGTTCTACATGCCAGCGAATGGGATGCCTGGAAATTCAAAGTTTCTTGAAGTTTTTTGCGCTCTCATCTCCGGTAAACTCCTTAAAGAACGCATTTTGCAAAGTTCACCGCGAAATTACGGAAATGCGTTTTGCAAAATGCCAGTTTTGCTAAATGATGTCGTCTACTTGAGGGATGCCATATCGATCACGAACCGGTACTTCACGTCGCTCTTGAGCAGCCGGTCGTAGGCTTCATTGATCTTTTGAATGGGAATCATCTCAATGTCCGATTGAATGCCGTGCTCGCCACAGAAATCGAGCATTTCCTGCGTCTCGCGTATGCCCCCGATCATCGAGCCGGTGAATGAGCGACGTTTGAGCAGATTAAAAACGGCGACTTCGAGCGGTTGCGGCGGCACACCCACCTGGGTCAAAACGCCATCGCGTTTGAGCAAGTTAAAATAAGGGTTGATGTCATGTTTGCCCGCCACGGTATCCAGGATAAAATGGAAGCTATTCGCCTGTTTCTTCATTTCATCCTCATTTTTTGACATGACCACCTCATGCGCTCCCAGCCGGATGGCATCCTGGGCCTTGCCCGGAGAGGTGCTGAAAACAACCACGTGCGCGCCAAACGCCCGGGCCAGTTTCACGCCCATGTGGCCCAGGCCGCCCAAACCCACAATGCCGACTTTTTGGCCCTTGCCGACTTTGTAAAAGCGAAGGGGTGAATACGTCGTAATGCCGGCGCAAAAAAGCGGCGCGGCGCCTGCCAGATCGAGGTTTCGAGGCACTCGCAAAACAAAATCCTCGTCCACAACTACGCTCTCGGAATAACCGCCGTACGTTATGCCACCGTTCTTTTTGTCCTCGGAATTATAAGTATAGGTGGGCGTACGTTCGCAGTATTGTTCAAGTCCTTCCTTGCAACTGTCGCATTCGCGGCACGAATCCACCATGCAACCTACGGCCACGATGTCCCCTTCCTTGAATTTTTTGGCCGCGGCGCCGGTTCGGGTGATGCGCCCGACGATTTCATGGCCCGGCACGCATGGGTAGATTGTTCCACCCCATTCATTTCGGACAAAATGCAGGTCGGTGTGGCAGACCCCGCAGTAAAGTATTTTTACTTCGACATCGCGGGCGCCGGGGTCGCGGCGTTGAATGGAATGCGGACCGAGTGGTGAGGTTTGGTTTTGGGCGGCAAAAGCCTTGGCACTTTGCATGTGTTTATCTGTAACACAACGGATAGGCATGGCAAGTGACATGTTGGTGGCACCGCAAGTAAAGGAAAAGCTCCAGGTTTCAACATCCAAGCTCCAGAGAATACTCAAGCCCAAACTCACAAAATTGGAGATTCAAAGCTTGAACCTTTTCTGGATGTTGGTGCCTGGAAGTTGGATGGTTTAAAGGGCTCAATTGGCCTGATTCCATAGCCCCTGCAATAGTCCCCAACTGAATCGGCCCTCCTTCCAGCCGATGGCAGCTCTAATTGTGTCGCTCACCGGCCCACTAATAGGTTTAGGAGGATACAAGTAGCGAGAGCTAAACAGGCGCATGTAGCTGTTAACTGAATAGATTCCCGCCCCAGAGTGGCAAGTGGCACAGTCTTCCAGGACCGATCGGCTTCGCGTGGGCCGCTGTACCCGGCGCGTTCCTTCAATCTGGTCGAAACCCTTGGTCATAAAAAAATTGAAATCCGTTTCATCCTTCGGCAACTCTCGAAGACGAGTGCCCTGCCTTCGATCCATCCGGAATTCGAAAAATTCTTCCGGCGGTTTGATAATAACCCGATTCGAGATTATCAAACTCGTTGGGTCGGCTATGGCCAAATAGCGCCGCATTTGAATACTCTCAATAATTGGCGTCGGCACGATGCTGCCGCTCTGGTCGATTACGCACATGCGGCGGACTAGAGCAAATTCGGTTTTGGCCGGAAACTGCGGCAGGTTAGGGCTAAAATCCAGGAATTCACGGGAATCGGCACCATCAAAACTGTTCCTTCGATAGGTCCAAACTCGATCAACGGAGTTCAATTGATTTAGATAATTCGTGGTCGTTTCCCGCGCTCCTGGTGCGTGCATCATCACCAAAAATGGGGAACAGGCCCCAAAATAATGATCATGTGCCGGCGCAATTTCTTCGCCGTAAGGGCCCTGTGTAAGATTCACCCAATCTCCGTTGGTTTCGAAGAGCCCTTGCGGCAAGTCGGGCAAATTGTCCCGCGCACCTTGAGCATAGTTATCCGGCAATGACGCAATCTCATTGGTAGTCAGCGCAAGTCTGCGAATCAAGACCGCCAGGCGGCTTTCGAGCTCTTTGCGCTCCTGCGGAAAAGGCGAATTGGGCCCCGGCCAGCCCACCCAATCAAAAAGTTCCCACAAATCGCGCTGCAATAACGTGCGCTTGAGCGGATCACGAATCAATCGTTCACCGTGCGAATGGATAAACTCGTCAAGAATGGCCAAAGCCTGTTGATGCGATGGTTGATCCAGGAGGTGTTTTGTCCCGACCCAGTAAAGAATATCGGGCTCATTAAAGCCGAATTGCGTCCCGTCAGCGTCCGTCCTGATAAACAGCGCCTTGTTCAGCCGATTCCAAAGGTGGTCCGGCGCAGGATCGTAAGGAGTTGATGCGGATGGCGCGTCTTCGGCCCTTAAATTGAATGCGGAAACAACAGCGCAGATGATTGTAATGGCAATGAGCGTTTTCATCACGTCTTCCTTAGACGGAGTGCGCCCAAAAATGCTCCCGGAGGGTCTCTAAACACAGCGTCATAAATAATTGCATATAATAGCCAGCGGATGTATCGTTGGCATGATGAAAGCGCTAACCATCTCCGATAAAGAAAACATGATCATGGCCATTCAGGATGAGATTCGGCGCAACGACGCCTCCCGCTATGACCATCGTCTCCACGGCGTTTTGCTGGTGGCTCAGGGCGTGACCTGTCCACAGGTTGCGCAACTGCTGGGTGATTCCCATCATACCGTTGTAAACTGGGTGCAACGGTTCGAAGCCGAGGGCTTGGCCGGCTTGGCCGAAGGCCAGCGGCCCGGACGCCCCCGCCGCTTGAACGAAAAACAACTGGCTGCCGTCGAAGCGGCCTTGCGTACCACGCCCAAAGCATTCGGGCTGAACCCCCAGATGTGGGATGGCCCCACGCTTTCAGAGTTTCTGAAACGGGAACTGGATGTAAAACTAAAGGTACGCCAGTGTCAGCGGTTGTTCCGTCAGCTGGGCTTCCGTTTGCGCCAGCCGCGCCCGCAAGTGGCGCAAGCGGATCCGCTTTTGCAAGCCACGCATAAAAAAACTCCGGGCCCTGGCGCGAAGAGACGACATTGATTTGTGGGCTATGGATGAAGTTCACTTCCAACAGCATGGCTCGCGTTGCCGTATGTGGGTCCCGCCCGAAGTGAAAGACCCGGTTTGTCTGCATGCCCCGACCCGAAAAAGCATCAGTTTTTTCGGAGCTATACGCCTCAAAGATGGCAAGCTGGTCATGTCCCGGCCCAACGGCATGTTTGATGCCGGCACCTGCTGGGATTTTTTCCGCAAATTGAAGCGCTGCCGTCGCCCAGGCCGGAAAATGGTGGTGATCATCGACAACGCTCGCTATCACCATGCCAACCTGCATGCGGCTTGGCGAAGAGAGGTGGCGGATCATTTTTCCCTGCACTTCCTGCCGCCCTATAGTCCGGAACTCAATCCCATTGAACGGGTCTGGAAGCTGACGCGGCGGCGCTGTCTTCACAACCAATATTTCGCCAATCTGGATGAGGTGATTACAGCGGTCGCACCGACATTTAAGGTTTGGTCCCGTCCCAATGCCACGTTGCGACGACTCTGTGGGATTCTCTAATATGTGTAATTATTTATGACGCTGTGTTTAG
>DATJTK010000148.1:0-81570 GCA_035503455.1 Candidatus Sulfotelmatobacter sp.
GCTGCAAAAATCCAAAAACTGCACTTGCCGAACCGGGCAAAGTCAAAATGAACGATTTCGTAAGTAACCTGACTGCAAAAACTGCGCTTATATTGGCAATTCATCAAAACTCTGCGCGCGAGGCGCATTTTTGAGGTTAAAACGTTGAATCGGTTGAGCAGCAGCGCACTTCCGCGCCAAGGGCGCATTCTATACCAGCCTGGGGCAACGCCCCAGGGGAATGGAATGTAAAGAACTCCAAAGGGCTGAAAGCCCGCTTTATAAGCCGCGCAGTTGGTGCTGATCCCCTGGCCCATATGGCCTCGAGCGTTGCCCGAGGCTGGTATGAATTGGGCCGTTGGCCCACATCGCTGGGGCGCCACCACTGCCAACGGATTGGTTTTCACGCCGCGAGTTTTGATTTCATGTCGGCGAAGACGATGATGCCGGCGCCGGTTTGCAGGAGTGATTGGACTTCGGCTTCGACTTGTTCGCCCAGGTGCGCCTGCGCGTTGTGGACGACGACCATGGTGCCGTCGGGCATGTAGCCGATCCCCTGCCCTTTGTCCTTGCCTTCGCGCACGATTTTGAGGCGCAGAATTTCGCCGGGCAGCAGGATGACTTTAAGGCACTTCGCCACTTCGTGGAGGTTTACGCAACTGACTTTTTGCAACTCGGCGACTTTGGACAGGTTATAGTCGTTGGTGTAAAGCCGGGCGTTCAAATTGCGGGCCAGGCGCACGAGTTTGGCATCCACTTCTTTTTCATCCGGAAAATCACCTTCGTGAATGCGGACTTCGGCGCCCGTGTTGCGTTGAATGCGGTTGAGCATTTCCAGGCCGCGCTTGCCGCGCGCCCGCTTGATGGCATCGCTGGAGTCGGCGATTTGCTGGATTTCCCTGAGTACAAATCGCGGGACGACAATCATTCCCTCAAGAAAATGCGCCTCGATCAAGTCGGCGATGCGCCCGTCAATGATGACGCTGGTGTCCAGGAGAATCAAACTGTCGGGCTGGTTCTGCGGCCGAAAGCGGACGTAAGGGATAATGAGGGAAAAATCCTCTTTATTGCTCCGGACGGCCAGGATGATGCCGATGTAACCGAAACCGAGAAAAAGCCCGAGGCGAATGAGCCATCGCTGGGTCTGGTCAGCGTGGTCAAACAAGCCGGAGGAATCAATCAGCACGGCCACGAACAGTCCCAATAACAGGCCAAAGGTTACGGCTGAAAATGCCCGGAGCGAAAAGCTTTTGAGCATTTCATCTATCGCAATAAGCAGGCCTCCGAAGCCGAAGCCGATTCCCACACCGATCAGGCCGCTATAGCTCATTCCCACGTACTCCGGGCGAACCTGGCTGACCTCGTAACCAGCCACACTGCAGAGGGCTAAAAATAGAAGGCGGATGGCCCAGAGTTGACTCATGGCTGATTCATTCTAATCGCGATTCGCCTGTGACAGAGCGTTCGTGCGGGGTTGAGATTCATGATGCCAAAGGATATGCCAGAGACCGAATTGGTTCAAATTACTTGTGGTGATGGTAAGATTATTCACGGTTTCCTGGACGTTTGACGCCAGTTCCGGGTTTTCCAAAACTGTTCCCGCCAGGCCTTTGCCCTGGTGCATGTCATCGGCAATGTCCCGCAATGTGGCCGTAGCCATTTCGAGATTTGTCATGGCTCCGGAAATGGTGACGCCATTGGTGGCAATGATGCTGTCCGCATTGGAGGCCATCTGGGCCAATTCCTGGGAGAAAACAACGACATTGCTGACTGCGGCGTTGATCTGTTCTTTGTTGGTGGCCACTATTGTATCAAGGCCGCCGACAACGCCGTCGGCATGTTCGGAGGCGGTGCGGAGATTGGCGACGGAGATGGACAGGTTCGTGAGTGTCTGCTGATTTAAAACGGTGTGTTGTATCAGCGCGACGGACGTTTCAACATTTGAGACTGTGTCGTTGACTCGTTTGATAAAGCCGGTGGCCGAACGAAGCACCGCCTGCATATCGAACGGGGGTTCGCACTCGACGACTTGATTGTTGGTGATAATCGGTCCCTCGTTTGCCGTGGGAAGGACTGCGACATATTGGTCGGCCAAAAAATTCGCCTGTTCGATCACAAAATCCGCGTCCTTGTAAATGGTGGTGTCCTTATAGATATCGAGGGTGATGGTCACGCTCCGGCCGTCGGGCGCCAGTTTGATATCCGAGACGCTTCCCACCTGCACACCGGCCAGCAAAACAGAGGCCTGCAGCTTCAGGCCGCCAACGTTTGGAGCGACTAAATAGACGGTGTAGGTGCCACGAAAGACGCTCGTGCCCTTGCTGAACGCAATGAGGAGCACAGCCAGCAGCACCAGTCCGATAAAAACGAACAGGCCTACTTTCAGTTCCAATCGTTTACTTTCCATTTGCGGAGCGTATCAAAGCGGCTTGGCTTATATCAATGCCGAATGCGGGCGGCCGCCGGGAATGTGGAATGGATTGTGGATTAATGGATTGGCAGGTTGGTGTGTTCACAGGACTTGGGAGCCATTCCATCCGACCGCGTGGCGCCGTGGCATGGCAGAGCGGCAGCTCTGCCCTACCCAGCCGCCCGACTACGCTCAATTGCGCCGCTAAAGGCGCGGATGGCGGTCGCAGCGCCACTTGCGAAGAACGCCGTCCCCTTCCTCAATCATGAACCGGGCTGGTGATACGGATGATTGCGGCTGAGGGCGCGGGTACGCTCACAACGTAGCCGTCCTGGTTTTTGGAAGCGAGCGGTTCCCATTTTCCCTGCCACGGGCTTTTGGCGCCAATGGCCGCGCCGCCAAGGGTGATTCCGGAACTGGCCGCAATGTCATTACCCGGCGCTTTCAAATACATGACGTCCGCAGACTGGCCGCGCGCATTGATTTTCACGATGGCATCCCGCGCGTCTTTACCATGCTCCCTGTTAATAATCGTAACGAATAAATTGTCCGGTTCCGTGACGGCATACGCGGTAAGATTCAAGTTCCGGGATTTTTTGATAGCGAGGGAATCGGTGATGCCGTGACCGCCAAGATTAAAGGCCGCGATGCCATCGCAAATCGGGAACATTCCATAATTGCCGTTCGTATCCGTGTAAAAGCCGCCGTTGTAGCCGTTAAATCCTGTATGGAAATTGACTCCGGCGCAGCCATGAGCCGCCCACCAATGCAGAAAATCCAGCGCAAATAATGCAGTGGCGAATGAGTGATTCATACCGCGAGATGCCGGGCTGGCGACGTGGCTGTTGGCTTCGGTGAATCGATATTGCCATCCCAGCGCCTCCGCGGTCTTTCCAATTTTTTCGTAGCACGACTGGCATCTCCGATTATCGCAATCGGGTGAGAGCATCTCATCAATCACTTGTTGTGCTGATTTGCCTTTGGAAGCGCCACCGGGTTCGTAATGAGAAAAGATACAATCAACATTTCTGTTGTCCTGTTCTGCCTTTTCAAAAGCGGAAACCCAGGTCGTTGCGCCGTTGCCGTTATCAAGTCCTCCGAGTTTGACGCCGGGAGTCGCGGCAATGACCGCCGAAGCGAACCTGTTCCACTTGGCGATAAACAGCGGCGCGTTTGTCATCTGCGGATCCAGGCCATTATAGGAATTGGGTTCATTCCCGATTGCGAGGGCAATCAACCAGGGACGATAGTGACTCCAGACATACGCGGCGATAGACGCGTCCTGAGCGGCATCGCCGTTTGCCAGCCGAAGGGAATAGACAACTTTCACGTTTGCCGCCTTTACAAAACGAAACAGCGCGTCGATGTCCGCTGTGGACGGAACATAGCCGCGATCCACTGTATTCCCGCCGATACGAAGACTCTCTATCCCTAGATTGTGGAAAACCGTGAGGAGTTGGGTGTTGGAGGAATCAAAAAAATATGCGCCGGTGGTCTTGTTCTTGTGCAATCGCCCCGTTTCAAAACTGAACCCGCTGAAATCTGGAGGGATTGGAGTGCGCGGGCCGTTGGGGTCAATCGTGATAACGACCGGAGACGCGGCCATGACCGGATTCAGGAACAGAGAAAGGAGAAAGAAGGATACGATTGCGTGCCGGAAATTGAACTTCATTAATTTGTTAAAGAAAATATAATGAATGTGGGAGCCGGAGTCCAGAGTCCAGAAAGGGTGGACACTAAACAGCGACACAGAATCGACTTATTTTCGTAACAAAAAAAGTTTTGACAGGGCATATTTTGGATGGGAAAATCCTGACAACTAAAAAATTGATCGCGAGGAAGGCATCGCGATCGTCTGTGACCTTAGATAGTCCAATATGAAAACTCTGAATCATCGTTTCGTTCAAACCCAAATTTCCCGGCTATTGATTCGGCCAATGACTTTGGCCGTGGCATCGGCCGTCTTTTTTTTCGCCGGCAATTCCCTTCAAGCCCAACAAGTGGTCTGGAGCGCCGGCGTCGGCAACCCGGAAGATTTTGGCGATGCCGGAGCCTGGAACGGCGGAGCCGTGCCCGGCGCCGCAAACCAGGCCGTCATCGACGATAGCGGAACGTGCCTTTACAGCACCGGCGACACCAATACGATTGACCAGTTCTGGATGGGACCGCCGGCCAGTTCTACGTCCGGCGGTGGCAGCAACACGTTTATCATGTCCGGCGGCTCCCTGATGATGTCCGATACGGGCGGCAACAATTTTTCCATTGGCGGAAACTCATTTGAGACACTTTATTCCAAGGCATCAGGGACCAATACCTTCACCATGACAGGCGGCTCGCTGACCGTCATCTGCGGCTCGGGCGATGACCTGATCGGCTTCGCGTCAAACACATTGGCCACCGTGAATTTGAACGGCGGCACTATAGATTTCGCGGTGGGTCCCGCGGAGGTGGGCGGCACCGAGACAAACGGGGGCCTCTTTATCGGCGGCGTGGGTTCCGGCGTTTTGAACATTAATGGCGCGAACGTGAGCATAGATACAACGAATAATTCGTATGGCACCACGAAGCAGGCGCAAGGAGCTTTGATCATTGGTTATGGTTTCAACGGCCAGTCGGGAAAGGGTTCCGGCATATTGAACATGATGTCCGGCACGTTGAACGTCTCGAATTCCACTATCCATATTGGATGTCAATGCGGCACCAACATATTGAACATCACCGGCGGCACGGTTAATTGCCAGTCTATAGCGTTTGGCAGCGGCAGTGGCAGCAGCCCTACCAATCTTGTCCAATTGAACATGAGCGGCGGCACGGTGAACCTCTTTGGCACGGCTGGCTTTGCCCAAAACGGCGCCGACTACACAAGAAGCGCAATTTTTTCCGGCGGCACGGTGATTTCCTATAAGAGCTGCGGTTTCTCAGTGGCCATGACAAATGGTTTTGTATTGACGAATACTCCCGGCCCTGGCTATCTCACGCTGGAGCCGATTGCGGGCACTACTATGACGTGTCCAGACTATGCCGCCGCGGCGAACAACTTTACCGGCCCCGGAGGTCTGGTCTGCGACGGACCCGGCACTGTCAAAATTGGCGGCCAGCAGGGTTTCACGGGTGGTTTGACCATCAGCAACGGGACCCTGGACGTGAACGTCGCCCAGATTCAGGATCTGAATTTGACGAATGTTGCCGGCAACATCCAGATTGATAATGTCAACAACGCCTTGCTGGACAGCCCGATCACAATTCCCTCAGGAAACACGATTACGTTTGATGGCACGTCGTCCATTGCATTTACCAACGACGTCGAAGGCGCCGGCAGCCTCGTGGAGAACGGCTCCGGATCGGTCATCACCAATTCGGGCAATTTTACTTACACCGGCAACACGACGATTACCAAGGGCGACTTGGTCCTGGCTGATTCCGCAACGATTGCAAGTCCTTATATTACCATTGGCAGCGCAGGCACCCTGGATGTGTCCGCGCTTGCATCGCCCTTCACGCTGGGTTCGAGCCAGGTGCTGAGCAACAGCGCTTCAACGGCCACAATTAGCGGCAATTTCGACTCCGGTTCCGGAACGCTTTCCCTGACCTATACGGGCAGCAAGCCATCGATCAATATTACCAACGGCACATTCACACTTTCATCCGGCACGACGCTGAAGGTCAATAACACAGGCGCAGCCCTGGCCGCCGGCACATACACTCTCATCGGCGACGGTCCAAACGGCGCCGTGGCCGGAACGGCGCCATCGTCCTACAGTGTTGGTGGCAACGGTTTTCAGGCGAACACTCTGTCCTCATTGATTATCAGCAGCAGCAACACGCTGGATTTGGTGGTAACATCTACCGTCAACCCGAATCCGACCAATATTGTATTCACTGTGGCAAACGATCAGGTCACGTTGACCTGGCCCATGGATCACCAGGGCTGGACGCTGCAGGCTCAGACCAACAGCCTGGGCGCGGGGCTGGGCACCAATTGGGTAAATGTCACGGGCTCCACTGCAACCAACCAGGAGACGATGACTGTTAACCCAGCCAATGGGACCGTGTTTTATCGGTTGATCTACGTGCCGTAACTCAGAGGCACAAAATACAAAAAGGCCCGGCATTTTGCCGGGCCTTTTCGTTCGTGCACATTTATTTGAATACACGACGTGGTTTCAATTTTCAATTTTTCTGCCTTTTCAGTTCTTTCTTAATCTTCCGGATTGCCTCACTGGCATATTCCCGCACCTCTGGTGACTTGCTGTGCTTCAGTTTCACCAAAAAGGGCAGAGATTGCTTCGCCCGCGCTCCGAGGTCACCAAGCGATTCTTCAGCTTGCCAGACATCGTCCGGCGGATTGGTCGAATCCAGGCAGCTAATAAGCGTTGAAATAACTGTGTCGGAAATCGGCTCATGATAATCGTCCGAAAAATCGATTAGCCCCTGGGCAGCCCGAATCCTGATTATGCAGGTCGGATCGTCTAATAACGCAGTCAAAATTGGTGTCGTATTTGTGCGAAATTTAAACATTCCCAATGCCATTACAGCAACAAGTCGGACATGCACGTCATCATCAGTTTTTGCCAACGACACAGTCTTTTCGAGAAGCCCTTTTGGCAAGGTCACTCCTTTGGGATAACACGGCTGATACAAAAATGGGCTCATAGTTACAGGAGACTCTGGATTATTGAAGCGCAGACCCAATATCAAAAGAGAAGCGCAGCGGGCAGAGCTATCATCATTGGTCAGGAGATCTATTAGTTCCAAATCGGTCATGCGCTCAATTTCCTGCTTTGTAGGCGCCCCGACCGCCACAAATGCTAGCGCCAAAAACCAAAGTGTGAGAATAATTTTCATTGCAATCAGTTGCGTAAAAACTGGCCTCGTTTTCGAGCCAGGCAATTTAGTTTAGCATTTCGTTTACCCTGGTTTATCCTAAAGCATTTAGCAGAACCCCGCCCACGAGGGAGGCAGGTGGGTCAAACCCGCTTGCTCACGCGCACGGTTCTGTTTGTCCTCTCTTTTAAGCTCTCTGCGCTCGGTGCGGTTAAAAATTTGAGACGGTGACGCACCCATTTTAGAACTGCTTCCAGTTCACGATTTTGTATCGCGCGGGTCCATGATAATTTCCGCTCTGCGACACTGACGGGCTTGCGCCGCTTGCGTTCAACACAATTTTATTTTGCTCCCCGTTTGCGTAGCCGTCTGTAACGCCGTCGTCTTCGTAAAGGGTAAAATCCGCAGGCTGATCGCCGACGATGTTTACCGTAATATCAAAACAGGTATCCGGCTTGATGTGTTCAACGGGGTCAGCCAGGGGCAACAGGGTTCCGCCTTTGACAAACAACGGGATTTGTTCAATTCCGTTTGTGGCTTCAATGGTCGCGGGGCCGCTGATCTTTTCGTGTGTCCAGAAATTGAACCAATCGCCTGCCGGGAGATAAACCTGTCGGGACGAATCGCCGGCAAACATCGGCGCGACAAGCACAGAATCGCCAAACATAAATTGATCATCGATTTGCCGCACCCGCCAGTCTTTCGGCCAATCCAGGACCATGGCGCGAATCGGCGGTTTGCCGGTGGCATGATATTCATTGAATGCCGAATAGAGATAGGGAATGAAACTCATTCTTAACTGCAACAGATTCCTGACCGTGCCGGCAACGGCGTCCCTGTCGGGCATGAGTTCGTTCTTATTGTTTTTGTTCCGATTGATTTGGTCCCACGGCGGATTCTTAATGAACCATGAATCAATCATGGCATCAGGAGAAAAAATAACGGTTTCAATCCGGCGATAAAAATCCTCGAGCGAATCCGCGATACGCACCTCCGGCGCCCACAACAAACCGCTGAAACCCTCATTGACGAGCCCGCGCACATAGCACCGGTGATCATAGGAATCGCTGTACACAACATAAGGCAACGGGCCGGCCAGAGCCTGCGAATTTCGGACCAGGCCCCAGGTGCGCAAGCCTTTTTGATTGTAAGGCTCGAGCATGGTTTGTTGGTAGAGAACGCCAAACAATGAATGCATCTGTTCGCCATCCAGGCCGGATGGAAACTGCGTCACCAACGGGAACGACCAGGGCGAGGCTGATTCGGGCTGGAAATCACATTCGTCCAATTTCACGCTTTCGATTCCCCGGTCAAATAATGAGGCGTCGTTTTGCTTGAGAAAAATCTTCCGGGCCTCGGGACTTGCAAAGTCCGGGACCAACCCGCCCCAAACCAGGTAATTTCCAGACCAGGGTTTGAGTTCGTCGTGGATTGGCGAGGATGGATGTGTGAAGGCGTGTTCCCACATATTCAAACGAAATCCCATCGCGTGCATCTTTTGGATGAAATCGTCCGGGTCAGGAAACGTGTTTGTGTCCCAGACGAATGTGCAGGAATAAGCATGCGACTGCCATCCGGGCTCGACTCCCCAGACATCGCACGGGATATGCGCGTCACGAATACGCGCCGCCAGCGCCAGCGATTGAGCCGCGCCGTATCGGACGTAGCCGCGATATTGCACGCCCAATCCCCACAGCGGCGGCATCGCTCCGCCGCCGGAGAACAAGTTGTACCGCTCGACCGCATCGAGCATGGTCGGCCCGGCAAAGACATACACATCCAGGCCCTTTGCGGCCGGCACATCCACAAGCATCGTTTTGACGCGTTGCGCCCTGGCGCGATACAGATCGTCCACGCTCGTTTGCGCTCCGTTACCGCCCGTTTCCGGCCCGGCGCCAATCGGAGAAACATTGCCGGTATAAAACGTGGCAAAACGGGCCGTGTCCACAAAGACACCGTAACCTTCCGAGGACACGTAAAAAGGAACGGGCGCATGCGATTCGCCCAGGTCGTTTTCCGGCATATCCGTGGGCGCAAGAACCACGCGCCGGCCGGTCGCGCCGTTTTTGGATTGGGTCATGTCAAACAATTCGGTGTGCAGACCGAATCCGTAAATGCTTTCGTTGCGCGCCATCGGCAGACACACGGAGCAGCCACGGTCGGAAACCTGGCAGAGAATCTTATCCGGATTCAACGGCATTTGCCCGCCCGCCGTCATTTCTTTCAAACCCGCGAGGTCCATCGGCGCGGTCTGAAAATGCGTTGGTGTGAACTGTTCAGGATCTCCGAAACGAATACGCCAGATGCCGGGCGCGACTTGTTGAATTTCAGGGGCCGGCGAACCGTCCGCGCCCGAGACAGTGGGCACGGCAAAAAGTATTTGCCAAAATGTTAAAAGGGTGGTTGTTCCCAGGGAAGTTAACAGCGACTTGATGCGAAGCATGATTCGCGCAATATTTTATCGACCAGAAAAAGCCCTGCCAATTCAATTTTGCGAGGGAATTTCTTCGCCCTGCCATTCTTTCATCGCCGGGTTGCGCTGATTAATTTCGTGCAACAGTTTTTTCGCGTCCCCTGGCGCCCTAATCACATGGGGACGCAGGAAGACCAATAATTCGTCGTCCGAGTTGTCCGTGTCCTTTTTGTTAACGAGCCATTTCAAAACGGGAATGTCGCCGAGAATCGGCGTTTTACGGAGTGTGCTGGTCTGGCTTCTTTGAATGATGCCGCCCATGACGAGTGTCTCGCCGGTTTTGGCGGTCAGGTCGGTGCGAAAATTGCGCGTGCTGAAAACGGCGCCGCCGAGGACGGTCTGGCCGGGAACAATCGAGGAGGACTCGGCATGGATTGCCAATTGAACGTCGCCATCGTCGTTAATGTGCGGCGTGACCTCAAGCACGATGCCGACGTCTTTGTAAGTAATGGCGGTATTCAGCGTACCGCTGACGCCCGCCACCTGGGTGTTTGCCGGAACAGGCACCTCAGTTCCGACAAAGAGGCGGCCCATCACGTTGTCATTGACGGTAATTTGCGGGTCGCCTAATACCGTTGCGTCGGTGGTTTCGTGGAGAAATTGAATCAGGAAATCCAAGCTGACGTTGTTGGCGATCACGCCCGAACGCAATTCCGTCAGCATCTGAGTGAGGCTTGGGGGAGTCGAGGAGGATGAGGTGGGCACGGATGTGAACGGAAGGGGCGGTGTGTTGACTGTACTCTTTCCGCCAAAACCCTGTTGGTATGCCGCATTCGCGCCTATGAGAATGGAATTGTCATAGTCATTGGCCGTAAAGATGCTGCCGTTGGGCGAATATTGCACGCCCAGTTGCTTCAGATAATCGCTCGATACTTCGACGATGCGCGCTTCAATTGAAACCTGTTCGGTCGGCGCGTCCATTTGGGTGAGTAATTTCATGATTTCGGGAAAGAAATGGAGATTGGCCGAAATGATTACCGCGTTATTGCCTTCATCCGCCACCGCCCGGACGCGGCCAACCAGATCGCTCACTTCGAGCGGTGTGGTGCGAGCACCACCGAACCCATTCTGATTGTCCGACTGGCCGCCGAGCCAGGGATAATACGGCTGCACAGTGGATTCCGCGGCCAGATTGAAGCTGTTTTCCAGCGGATCGGTGCCGGACTGCTGCTGATTCTGAGAGTTATTATTATTATTGTTGTTGTTATTGTTTTGCTGGTTCCCGGGTGTTTGAGCGTTCAAGGGAGGCGAACCCTGTTCCGCGAAGAGAACATTGATATCATTGGCCACATTGGCCGCCCGGGCGAATTTCAGGCCGACATGCAGCGTGCTTTCACCCGCTTCAGAAGGCTCGTCCAACTGATCGATGACGTTTTCAAGGGCCTGAAGGTCTTCCTGGGAATCGGCGGAGACGATAATCGTATTCGAATACGGATCGCTGGCGATGCGCACTTTGCCATACAGGCGGCCTACCGCCTGGTTCTGGGATTGGTTGTTGCCGCCGAAGAAGTAATCGAAATAGCTCCGGTTGGACTGGCGCTGCACGAACAAATCGTTCAGAACGTCCTCGACGTCGGAAGCATTCGCATACTTGAGATGGTAGATGAGCGGCGCAAGGTTCGCATCCGGCACCGGAGCGTCAAGGTCGTCAATAATGTTGGCAATGCTGGCCATTTCCACCGGCGGCGCCTGGACGATGATGGCGTTGCGACGATGGTCTGCGACAATGTTCACGGCTTTTGGATTGGCCGGCGGCGACTCACCAAAGAAGTAAAAAAAAGGACTATTATTGTTCTGCTGGCCCTGAGTTAGCGTCGTCAGTTGCGTGGCCACGTCTTCGGCATCCGCGTTTTTGAGGACAAACGTCTTGATGATTTTATCCTGCGCTCCTTCTGTATCGAGCGAGTTGATGATGTTCTCCAATGTCTGGAATGTGGATGCGCTGGACAATATCAGCAGGGAATTGGAGCGGTCATCGGCGGCCACATCAATAATTTCCTGGGAATTGTTTCCGGTTATTTTCTCGTAGATGGGCGCGAGTTCCTTTGCCAGTTCCGTAGCGCTCATGTGTTTCAAGGGCAGGATGCGGATGGTGACGTCTTCGGGCCTGTTGGCATCGAGGGCGCCAATCAAATCTCCCACTACGCGGAGGTTGTCATTGAAATCGGTGATGATCAATTCGTTGTCGGCGTCGTCCACCTCAATGGTGGCGGAATCAGAAAGAGCCGGCCGAATCTTGTCCACCAGCATGGCCGCCTGGACGTGTTTCAGCGGGAACACTTTCATCAGGCGCTCTCGACCTTCTGGAATGGCATTTACCGGGCCGCCCACAAGTTGTGGGCTCATGTTCAATTCTTCGCCCTTGGGCACGATGAGGATGGAACCACTGTCTTCCATGACCGTATATCCTTGCAAGGCCAGGGCGCTGTACACGAGATTGACCGCCTGGCGTTTGCTGATTTTTTTGGGGCTGGCAATGGTGACCTGGCATTGAACACTCGGGCTTTTGAGGACAGCCTTGCCCGTGGTCTCCGCGAGCCATTGAACGACCATGTCAACATTGGCGTTTTGCAGGTTTAGCTGGATACCATTCGTGCCCACGGCGCCCGAATCCAGCGGCTCGGAGGGAATCCATGTGCCGTCATTTTTTTGGCCTGAGCCGGAGGAATTATCATGGGACGAACCGTTATCCGGCGGAGGCCCTGAATGGCGGGGAAAGAACGGGCCGTTCGGTCCCATCATTTGCGCGTGGACGGAGGCTGCGTGGAAAAGGAGCGCCAAAAGTATGGCGAAGAGTAGCGTGCCTGCAGTTTTAAGGGTTGTTGTTTTCATTTGTCGATTGCAGTGATTTGTTCAAAAGGGTTTGTCCGCCCATGCCGTCGAAGATGGTCAATTCCTGCTGTTGCCCGTTTTCCTCGATCAAGACGCGGTTGGTGCCGATTTTAATGAGTTTGATACTGCCGAGCTCGTCGCCCTCCTTCACCAGGCCGGTCTGACCGTCGGGGCTGCGCAAGAAGGCTTCGTCACCGGCAATGCCCATCAATGCCATCGGCAATGGATGTATGACAGGACCCAGGATTTCGCTGTCCGTAATCTGGTCGATGCTGGCCTGGATGGCCGGGCTCACCGTCGTTTTTTGCTGCCCGGGCATGAAGCCCATACCGCCCATACCCCCAAACGGGTTCCCCCGCCGGTGCCTGTGTCCGGAATGAACGGCAATTGTATTTGTTCCGGAAAGGAGAGCCGCATTTACATTCATCCTGGCGCCGGCGCGCGCGGCGATGTTTGTCGAAATGGACCCATTTGTTCTCGCTGTAGCAATGTTTGTTTTCGAAACGGTCGAATTTGTTCCGGCTGTGACGATGTTAGTAGTCGAAGCGGCTGAATTTGTGCTGTTCTGAACCGGACTTTTGTGAACAGGCGGAGTCACGTTGGAGGAAGCAATCGTTGCCTGGTTCGTCGAGGCAGAATCATCCGCCAGCGACGGCAACTCGGGCACGACGACGTGGGCCAGCGGGTTTGCGCCCAGGATTATTCGGACAAACTGAATGAACAACAACGCACCGAGCCCCATGCAGATGTATTTCACAATGACTTCAGGCTTTTCACGCATGGGAAGCCTCCTTGTTTTTCCATTGGTCAAAATCCAAAACGGTAATCGTCATGTCGAACTTGATGCGGCCTGGCTGCATCGAGTCCGAAGTCATTTGAACCGAGTCAATGATGAGCGGATAACCCAGACGTTGGAGACGGTCCAGCAATTTTAACATGGACGGAATCTGGCCGCTGCCTTCGATGTGTATGGAGGCGAGTTCCAGACCGCCAACCTGGGCCGGTGATTCGCGGATTGTCCCCAGTCCGATGCCGTCCGCGCCTGCCTCAGTTTGAATGGCAGCGCTGGCCCCGGCGACCACGGATGCTTCGGACAGTTTAGCCGGATCCAGGTGATATTCCTTCATCAACTTCTCCGCGACCAACACCCTGGTTTGATACGCTTCGATTTCACTCTTGAGGCTGCGCGCCTGCGCAACCATATCTTTATAATCTGCGCGCTTTTGGTCGATCATCCTCCAGACGTGGAATCCGAAAAACAGAATGAGATAAATTCCAAGGCCGATACCGCCGTAGCGGATCGTGCGTTGTTCGCGTGGTGTCAGGTTGCGCATTGGGTCATTAATTTGATGATTTGTCCGTGTGCGCCGCCGGCGTTGTTCCTTTTGCCGGCGCGCCCGGTCCTGTGGCCTGGGCGACTGCGACGTTCGTTGGCCCGATGTTAAGCAGCGCCCGCGCCTGGGCGGGTTTCCATTGTGCCGTGATCCGCACGCTGAGCTTTGGCGGGAAGGACGGCGCGGGACTTTGTTCCTCGACAGTCACATTGGAAAAAAAGCCTGAATCAATTAATTTGTTGCGGAAATCAAAGACCTGCTGGTAGCTCCCTCCGAACGAACCGCTCAGCGAAACTTCGCCGCGCTCGTTCATGTTCACTGAGTCGAGAGTCGTTCCCTGCGGCGCAGCTTTGGCGAAAAGATACAAGGCATCCAGATACGGCGGCGAATTTTCCTTCAAATATTGAAGAAAACTCACTTCGCGATCTATCGTATTCAAACGGTCGCGTTGTGATTGAATCACATCAATCTTGTGGGCCAAAAACGGCTTCAGCAAAAATGCCTGGGCGTAAGGCAACACTAAAAGCGAAATAAGCAAAATGAGCGCGAGTACGGTCCGCTCGCGCAGCAACGGATCGGACAACAGAAATTTGCCGGTGACGCTGGTTATGGCGGCCGCGCCGCGTATTGGCTTTTGTTTGGCCCGCAAGGTCAGCGGCGGCATACCGCCGTTGGCTCCGGCCCATTGCTTGAGTCCAAGAATGGCCGCGCTTTGGCCCGGACCCGTTCCGGCCTCAATCCGCCGGCATTCGATACCATCGCCCAATTTTTGCGCGAGCTTGTCGGCCAGTTGCCGATGATCGCCTGTTCCAGTCACGAAAACTGTTCGGCCCGCCTGGCCCCGGATGGATCGCACCATTCCGTCCAGCGCAACATCTGTTGCCGTAAAATTTTCAGTGCCCCACGGAAAAATCCGCAGGACGGCCGGAATATTATTTTCAAAAGTGATCCACTCGGAATGCTCGCGGTCCAGGTCCAGGATTGAGAATGTTCCGGTTTGCTGCGGGCAAAAGCGACTTCGGGCCAGCGCGGCCAGCGTGAATATCGGACGGACGCCACAATTAGCCAGCACGCTGGAATAGTCGTCAAAAACCTCCTTCCGCACAGCCGCCACCAGAAACTCCTGCCGGGCGGGACCGCCATTCGCGGGCGCCTCCGGAAGCGGCAGACATCCCCACGCCAATTCGTCCGGGCCGAGCGGAAACTCTCGTTCAATCTGGAGCAATAACAATTGCTGCCAGTCTGCCCTGGCCGCCGGCGGCAGGGCCAACCGCCGCACCAGGACGCCGCTGCCACTGATGGCGCACAGGGCGTTAGGGCGTAATTGCCACTTGTCCCGTTTCACAAGCGCTTTCAGGCGCATGGCCAGATTCTCTCGGCACGGACCGGTGATCTGGCCGTTGTTCAGACGTTCGAGCGGCAATACCAATCCGTCGTTGTCCTGGAGCGCCTGAAACGTATCCACGCCAATCTCGATATAGACCGGAGCCGGCGTGAGAAATGAAAGGTCCTTCATAAAATCGCGGCCCGGTATCTTCATAAATCGTCCTGCCATCTTCATAAATCATCCTCCCGCCAGGAAAGCAGTGTGACGTCTTTAAGCCCAATGTGGACAATCACCTGGATACGCTGGCGCGCGCCGGTGGAAGTCACCCGCCCTTCGCAGACAATGCGGTAAGTTTCAGAGCGGGCGCTCACCAACGGCGCCACTTGCTTGAAAATGTCCTCGGTCATTCCCGGCACTTTCAGGAGCCAGGCGATGTTTGGGAAAAAACCGCTGGACTGGCGATAAGAGATAATCGCCTGGGCCAATTGCCGGTCAACGCCGGGCAGGCAGGCCAGCACATCGAGGCTGGCAGTGTTGATGTTGATAAGGCCGGTTTGGTTGCGCCTGGATTCCGCTGTCACCTCATCCCCAATGTCCATCAGCAGATCATCGCTAATCACGGTCTGCCCGGACGAGGATTGATCTCCCGATTGTCCGCTTTGTGACTGCGTTGAGTTATCGGAACCCGAACTGTTGCCGGCGCCCTGGCCCTGATTGCCCTGCTGCGGCGCTGTGACATCCAAAAGATCAGCAATGCTTTGGAACTGATGCTGGCCGCGATAGCTGATAATGGCCTGGGCAATGTCCGGAGTAATTCCTGGCACGGCTGACAACGCAGCCTGGTCGGCGGTTTGAATGTTCACTCGTCTCTGGCCCGTCGCATCTACATTATTGACATAAGAATCCACGGTAAGGAGTCCCGCCCAGCCCGAGTCCACATCACTGGCGCGATTTCCGGTGTCCGCAAAATCGTCGCCGACAATGGGCGCGGCCGGAAGAAAGCCGTCCTGATGAATATCGTCGCCGAGCAGAAGTTGCGGCGTAACGCCTTTGACCATCAGAAGCTCGCGCACGGTTTGATAGGAAGCATTTCGAGGTTCATAGGGCGGCTGAAGGGATTCATAGTACGGCGCCTCAGCGCCGCCGGGCATGACGACATTGGTCGGAGACCGCCAATCGATGATGGACGAGGCCACGTCCAACGTCATATCGGGAAGTTGCATCAATTCATTGGAGGAAGCCACGTTGACGTTGAGCCGGCTTTCTTCATCGCTGACCCCATAGATAATCCCGCCGCCTTCATCCTGCCGGCCGCGGCGAAAGATTGTGAATTCGCCGCGCCCGAACGAACTGTTCTTAAAATCCTGCGAGTCGTCGTACATGGCACTGTGGTGATTAACGTCGCTGCGGCTGCGGTCCTGCGCGTCCTTATACAGCAATGCTTCCGCCCTTTCGATCCCCGCCAGCGCGAGATAATGCGCCTGAACCCGGTCGCCGTAGCTCTTGACGAGCACAAGATCCATCCAGGTGGTATGCATGGCGCTGACGACCACTACCGATAAGAGAGCAACGATCCAGAGCAACGCAACGAGGACGGATGCTTTGCGACGCAGTGTTTCGAGATTTATCGTGTCGTTCATTGCGCAGAAGTAGTCTCACTGGAAGACCTGCTCGACTGCCATCGGTCGGCCAGGGCGAGCCGCACCGTTGTTTCGAAAACCAACGGCTGGCCCGGATTCGTTTCGTCGCCTGTCACAGGCTTCGGGTTGGGGTCTGAGTCGAGCATCAACGTAATGCGCACAGCTTCGGGCATTCCCTGATCCGCCGCCCGCTGGGTCGCGCCGGGAGTTTCGGAATCTTCGGTGTTTCCCCACGTGTCATACCAATCGGTTCCGTCAAAATATTCGAAGCTTACTCCCAACACGCCGTCGGCAATTTCCTCGCGGCTGCCGCCCGAGAGCGGGTCGGGCGCCAGGGTCGGATTCCGCCGGCGAAACAAACAGAACTGGCCGGTCTGCTCGTCCCTGTCCACAAAATAACTGACCTCGCAAAAGTCGCTTTCGCGCGGCCGGCGGGGCGTATAGTTGTGCGTGGCGAAGTCCAGATTATCCGCTTCCACCTGTCCCAGCATCCGTTGCGTTCCCAGAAAGGAATTTTGTGAAGACAGCGGGCAGGCGTTGCGCAAATCGGCCGTCATGAGCGCCATGGCCACGCGCGCGTTTTGAAGCGCGTCCACACGCGGATCGATCATTCTTTGGCTCGCAAGACAGGCGCTCAGGCAGAGATACGCGCATACCATGATCATGGCCATAAGCGCGGCGCTGATCATGACTTCAATCAGGGTGAAGCCATCGCTGAAACAATTCCTCCTCCCCATGAACCGTCCAGAACCGAGAAGGTTCGTGAGAACTCGCTTGCCGTCTTGGAGTACCATGGCTGTGACACCGCTTTCGAAAGTCGTGCCACTTCGGAGCGTCAATTGCCATTTGAAAGTCCAACGACGTCCAAAAGCG
This sequence comes from Candidatus Sulfotelmatobacter sp., assembly GCA_035503455.1. Classification (GTDB taxonomy): domain Bacteria; phylum Verrucomicrobiota; class Verrucomicrobiia; order Limisphaerales; family UBA11358; genus UBA11358. Next base: position 17,693 of record DATJTK010000148.1, read on the forward strand.
GTGTCGCGCGGACTTGCCACCGCACTCCAGGACGGCAAGCGCGGTATGGAAGGTTCATGGTCCTTTCGGCGTTCGATGTTGAGCGTTCGATGTTCGATGTTTCCTGCCAGGTTCATTGCTCCCTCCTATGGCCGGGGCGTCGGGAGTGGCTGACGTCGTTAGTGCCCTGGGGCAATTCAAATAACATGGTCCGCAAATCGTAGAGGGTTTTGCCGGTCCGGTTATCTTCGACGGTCACGTCCACATCGTGCAGTCCGGAAATGTCGGACTCGGCAGCGATGGTTTGCGTCCAGTGATACTGAGGAAATTCATCCCCGAAATCTCCTTCTGTTTCTCCGTCCTCGTAAATGCCCTCGGCCCGAAGGGTCTCGATCTGGCCGGCTGCAAGCATGGCTGCGGTGGTTTGGGTTTCGGATGTCTTGCTGGAGGTCAGAGCCGAAGTCACTCCCTCCGTCAGGCCGACCAACGCGATGCCCAGAATGAGGACCGCCAGTATGACTTCGATCAGGGAAAATCCCGCTTGGGACGGCGCTGGGTTCATTGGCGGGGCAATTCAACAATTTTGACCCGCGCGGTAATCGGATTTACGCGCAATGCCAGGCCGAAGCCTTCCCGGTCGCGTAAAATCACCTCTCGATTATCGGCTGTGCCATCCGGAAAAAAAGAAATCACATTGTCCGGCGCCGGATTCGGCGCATCACGAGTCACCGTCTCAGCCGTTGGCGCCTCGGTGGCTGCATTGGTCGAACCTTCGGAAGCATCCCGTACTTCAAAGGAAATTCGGCTGTCCAAATCGCCCTCCGCGTCTGGAACATCTTTCAGAGGCTCGAAATTTTCCTGTCCCTGGTCCTCGACGCGCTTTTCGACCGCGTATTTGTTGTTTCGAGTATCCAGGCGGACTCTATCCACCTGGTCCTGGCTGACTGCCTGGTTGTAAGCCAAATCAAAGGTGTCCAACAATTTTCGGGCCGTGGCGCGCAGCAGGGAACCCTGGTATGACCCTCGCATTTCCGGCAAAATCACCGACGCTAAAATCACCAATAGCACGCAGACCACCATCAATTCAATCAGCGTGAAGGCGTTCAACTGCTTCCGATTTGGGAGCCGAAAATACATGGATTACCAGTTTCCAATTTCGCCGCCGTCTTTATCCGCTCCTGCATCGCTCGATCCCGCTCCCTTCGACCAGATATCGTAACTGGAGGGGTTATGGGTTCCGGGACACTGATACTGGTATGCATTTCCCCATGGGTCTACGCGAAGCCGCTTGATATAAGGACCGCGCCATTTGGTTCCAGCATCGGATGGCGGCTGTGTTAAAACGGCCAATCCTTCATCTGATGTGGGATAACGGTCCATATTGATGTAAAAGCGTTCGAGGGCGGACCCCAGTTCGCTAACGTCGCTTTTCGCGGCGCTGACCTTGGCGTCTTTTGTCGCGCCGAAGAATTGCGGAATGATCGTCGCAGCGAGAACAGCCAGGATGATGCATACGATCAACAACTCGACGAGGGTGAAGGCGCTTCGCGGCGTCGAAGCGTTGACCCGCCTTCGCAACGCTACGGCGCGGCAAGAGCGTTGAAACGTTGAAGCGGATCGGCCGCATGTCCGTTGAGAGCTTTTATTTATTTGCATAGAATTTTCCTTTCATAGATTAATCATTGGATTGCCCGGCTCAGTTTGAAGATAGGCAAGAGAACCGCAAGAACAACAAAACACACGATTCCACCCACCACCACAATGAGCACCGGCGCAAGCAGGGAAATCAGCGTTTTGGTCCGGGCGCGCATGTATCGTTCTTCGACAGCGGCGACCTTCAGCAGCATTTCATCGAGTTTGCCGGTTTCTTCGCCCACATCGATCATTTGAACGATTGACCGCGGAAAAATGCCCAGCTTGCGCAATGGCGCGGCCAGCGAATCGCCGCCGCGGGTTTCTTCGGCCACGCGGGCGATTTGTTGGGCGAGCACCCGGTTGCCGATGGTATTTTCCACGATCTTCAGCGCCGGCAGCAGTGACACACCGCTTTTAACCAGCGTGCCGAGTGTCCGCGCGAACCTGCCCAGGGCAGCCGAGCGCAACAACGAACCGATCAAGGGCAGCCGCAATTTAAGCCGGTCCCACGCTTCGGCGCCTTCGGGCCGGCGGATGTACCAGTACAGGCCGCCTGCCACCGCTGCCAATCCAGCAAGCAACCACGGCCAGTAATGGTGCACAAAGCCGCTGGTTCTCAGAAGAATCAACGTTGGCAGAGGCAGAACAGTGAGAGTCTCTTGAAGCATGGTGAAAAGGCGTGGCAACACAACCGTCAACAGGATGGTCACGCTAATAAGCCCGAAGCACAAAACAAAAACCGGGTAGGAAATCGCCGCAACGACTTCGCTGCGGACTTCATCCTCATGTTCGAGCAAACTCGCCAGGTCCGCCATAACCATGGGCAATACTCCGCCCTCTTCGCCAACGCGCACCATGTTGACGTAAAGTTTGGTGAATAATTTGGGATGGCCGTCCAAGGCCGCCGACAGTGACGTTCCCTTTCGCACAGCATCTGAAATCTCCAGGAGTGTCGCGCGCAAAACCGGATTCTTTTCGTACTCGCCCAATCCTTCCAGCGCCTGCGGGATCGGAATACCGGCGGCCAACAAGGCGCTCATTTCATGCGTAAAAGCTGTAATTTGCTTGCGACCAACGCCTTTGCCGATAGCTAAATCGAGATTTGCTTTCGCGGCAGCAGGAGTCCCGCCGTCTCCTTTTGCAGCACAGAGTTCCAGGGTGGAAGGAAACAAGCCGCGCTCTCCCAAAAGCCGGAGCGCGGTCTTGCGATCCTCGGCCTGGATTGTCCCGGCCACCGGCGCGCCCGTGGTCTCGATGGCCTGGTAACGGAAATGGTTCATTCCACGGAATCGCCGGAGGAAACGCGGATAATTTCTTCGAGCGTGGTTACACCGGCCGCAGCTTTTTGGAGCGCGTCCTGGTGCATGGTGATCATTGTTTTGCGCGCGGCCGCCTTTAACTCGGCGCTGGAGCGTTTTTGCAATATTAACTCCTGCAATTCCGGATTGATAGCCAGCAGTTCGAAAATGCCAATGCGTCCGCGATAACCCGTCCCACGGCAATCCTCACAACCTCTGCCGTGATAAAATACGCCTTCCACCGGCCGGCCGCTTAAATTCTGAATTTGCGCGCGCAAGGACGGGTTGGGTGGATTTTCGCTACGGCAATTGGGGCAGATTCTGCGCACCAACCGCTGCGCCAGAACGCCCTCCAGCGATGATGAAATCAGAAATGCCTCGACACCCATATCGATTAATCGCGTGACCGCCCCGGCGGCGTCGTTTGTGTGCAACGTGCTAAATACCTGGTGCCCCGTCAGCGCGGCGCGAATGGCGATTTCAGCCGTTTCCGAATCCCGGATTTCCCCGACCATCACCACGTCCGGGTCCTGCCGAAGAATGGCCCGCAGGCCGGTGGCGAACGTGAAATTGCGGCCGGGCCGCACCGGAATTTGGGCGACCCCGGCAAGCTCATACTCGACGGGGTCTTCGATGGTGAGAATCTTCAACTCAGGTGTGTAGATACTGCTGAGGACTGAATAGAGCGTCGTCGTTTTGCCGCTGCCGGTCGGTCCAGTCGCCAAAAACAATCCATGCGGCTTTTCGACCAACCGCGAAAGAATCGCCGAACGCTCACGGTCCAGCCCCAGTTCCTGGACCGTAAGGGCCTTTGTGCTTTTCTCCAGAAGCCGCATGACCAGGCTTTCGCCGTAAATCGTGGGCATGGTGCCCACACGGATATCCACACGCTGCCCGCGATGCTGAATTTGGATATGGCCGTCCTGCGGCATAAACCGTTCGGCAATGTTCATGTCCGCCATGATCTTGATGCGCGAGACCAGCGCGGCGTGCATTTGCCGGGGCGGGGGCGGTTGTTCCTGCAATAAACCGTCCACGCGATAACGCAATTGAAGCGAATCTTCAAACGGCACGAAATGAATGTCGCTGGCCCCTTCCTGAAGCGCCGTCGAAATAATCAAATTGACCAGGTTCACGACCGTGGGCTCATTGGCCATGACCTCGATGTCGTGCAGATTTTTGCCTTCGCCGTTGCCGGCCCGCTCCGGGCCGAGCTTTTCGATCATTTTCTCGACCGTGACCTGGTATGACTCTTCGATTTGAGCGCGAATTTGCTCGGCCGGGGCCGCTTGCTCTTCAACCTCCAGCCCGGTCAGCAACCGGATATCATCCACTACTCGCAAATCGCACGGCGACGCTGTGGCAATTCGGATTGTGCCCTGTTCAATCTGCAGGGGCAGGATGGTGTGGCGCTTGACGAAATCAGCGGGCAAAGCGCGCAACGCTTCTGGAGAAATAGCCAGACGCTCCGCGCCGCTTGCAGCTTTTGCAGAAGCAATTGGCTCGTTCACAACTTCTGATATGGCAGGGGAAATACGCCCCCCCTGCTTAAAATCAATCTCACTGCCGTCCATATTTGAATCAGTCAGGAAGCACAGGCGTCATCAAGTGTTCGGCTGAGTTTGTCTGGACAAAACGCCATGTCAAGAGCGGGCCTAACCTAATACTCAATGAGTTACGAAGGGTTAGACAACCGAGGCCACAAAAAGTTGCGGTTATTTTTCTAAAAAATTCAGGAAACGAAACCGGCGGCAAATGGGTGGTTACGGTCGCGACGCAGGACTTCGTGCAGTAACCGTTTTGCATTGGTCCCCTGCCCCAGTCCCAGCCGCGCCTGCGCTTCCAGAAATAGCGCCGTCGTCTCCTGGCGGAACTGCAGGTCATCCTCAAATAACAACATCGTCGGCAATGACGTAGCAAAGTAATCGATTTTGGCCTCCGTCCTGGCCAGCCGTTTCGCATAAGCCAGCAAAGACTTTAACAGCTTTATCGCCTGCGCCTTGCGCCCCAGCTTCTCGAGCGCCAGCGCGGTATAATATGTCTTTTCTGAAAACAGCCGCACGCTCATTTCCTGAAAATCCCCTTTAAATGCGGCCACAATCCGCCACTGCTCGCGTGCCTTCGCCTTATTCCCCAGGCCTTCCCACGCCACGCCGAGCCAGTAATAAACATCGGTGTAATTGGCCAATATATGCACCGCTTCGCTTAAGTTCTCCGGCGATTGCAATGCCTGCTCAAAATGGTTCCGCGCCCGCTCAAAGTCTCCGCCCGCCAACGCCTTCCGTCCCAAGGCCAAATGCGTTCGCACATGCTGGCCCAGCGCCAGGCCTTCGCCCCCCTCCCATGGTTGAAACTTCCGCTGCGACACGATTTCCAAGGCCTTTTCGGGCTGGCCGGTCTCGTTGTACAGCGCGCACAGTTCCACGCTCAAGTCGTCCCGCTGCCCGGTCAACCGCGGATACTTTTCCAGCTCAGCCAGCCGGCGCACCGGTTCCTCGCCCAATCGTTTCCAAAGCTGGTCGCGTTCAAACAGCAGCCTCGCATCCGCTGGATTGGTCCTGAACGCCTTGTCATACGCCGCGCGGGCCTTGGCGGGCTTCCGCAATATGTTGAAATAGCCGATGCCCAGGTTGCGCCAGACAATCGAAAATGCAGGCTCCTGCCGGGCCGCCTTTTCCCATAATTCGATGCCTTCCTGATGACGGCGACGGTCGTAAAGTAAATTGCCTAAATAATATGGCGCCCGCGCATCGGCCGGATTAACCTTAATCGCCGATTGCAAAATCCAGATTTCCTCCACCCGCGATGGAAAGCAGTAGTCCGTCGGTTCCATCGCCGCCTGCTTGTAATAATCTAAAGCGCCGTCTTTGTCCCCGTTCCTTTCAGAAAGCCAGCCCAACATATAAAACGCCATCGGCCTGGCGCCCCAGTTCTGATCTGGCAAATCCCGCTCCGCCTGGGTGTCAGTGAGCGCTGTCCTTAAAAACTCAATCGCCTCCGCATACAATCCTGCCCGCGCCATATCATGCGCAATATCCATTTTCGTTTGCAGATCGGGCCCTTCAGAATGCGGAATGCGGAATGCGGAATGCGGAATACCGTCAATCGCCGAATTCACGGATGTTTCGAAGGATCGTGCCCACCAATCCAGGCGATCCAATGCCAGCGTTGCCTGAAGCAACATGTCGGCTTCCTCATAACGCTCCAATTTCCGCAGTACCATCACCTTTAAATCCCGTGCGCGCAGGTTGTCCGTGTCCAGTCGCAGCGAACGGTCCAAATGCTCCAGGGCCAGGTTCCAATCGCCTTTGCGGCAATCCATCTCTGCCAGCGCGTGAAATCCTGCCCGCGCGCAACGTTGGTCCCATGTCGCCTTGTAAAAGGCCGAATAAGCGCCTTCGAAAAGCTGTTCGTCGATCGAGGACCCGCCTTCGCCCGGCTTCGGCGCGGCAAGCGAGGACGAGGACGAGGACGATTTAATTGCATCGCTGTCCAGTTGATACCGCAAACATAAACCCAAATTGTAAAAAGCTTCGCCATCGTAAGGATTGGCGTTACGGCGGGTAAGACGTTCTATGGCCTTTCGGAAATGTTCCTCGGCGCGCATCAACTCACCCCGCCGCAGATGCCAGAGCCCCATGGCGTTGTTGCAACGGCAATCCAACGGGTCACGCTGCAATGCCTCGCGCCAATAGAGTGTCGGACAACGCGTCGCATGACGGTATTGCTCCAGATGCAGGCCGGTAATGTACAATTCATCGGTGCTACGAATCTTTTCCGGCGGCGCAGGCTCGGTGGCCGCGGGCGGCACCGGCGCCTTTACCGGCTGCCGCATCTCATAAAAAATAATCTCATTCCCGGAATTGGTCCGCACCCGGACCGCCACGGCCGTCCGACCCTTTTTCGGCTTTTCAATCGTTTCAACCAGCGGTTCGCCCGGTTTCAGATCGCGCCTGATCGAATGAATCGTTACCCCTTTGCTTAATAGTTCAATCGTCGCGCCCCAATAAGTCTGTGTGACCGCAACGCCCACACGGATTGTTCCGTTCTCCAATTTCAAGCTTACCGCTGCCTTCACGTTGGCTTGCTGCGCCGGCCCAATCTTTTGTATCGGATACCAATACTGGCTCCAGGTCCGGGTTTCACCCGGCTGCAAAAAACTAAAATCGGGCTGGTTGTCCGTATAGACCCCGGCCATGATTTCGATATAGGGCGCGAACTCGCCGTTCTCGTCGGCGTCCGTCAGGTTCCGGTCCCAGGCATAGCCAAATGGATGATTGCCCCAGGTCCACTGTTTCTTGCCTGGGGAAATATGATGATTGGCGATGTGGACTATTCCCGCCTGCGCCTTGTAATCGTAGCCGCCAAAAAAGTCCTCCTTGCTGCCCATGCACATGTAACTGCAAGGCGTGGAAATGTTCGCGTAGAAGGACAGGTCGTTGGGCCCGTAGCGGGGAATTGGAGATGGCAGATTGGAGATAGGAGATTGGGCCGGGCAGTGCGGGGGGACGAATTGCGTGGGAACTTCATTGGCGGGAATTCCTTTGCGCCCGCGCCGGCCGTAGTCTACGCCGTAATAGATTCCTTCGCACAACGGATACCGGCTCATCGAACGCCGGGCATGGTCGGCCACATAATAAACGTCCGGGGGGAAAAAGCTTTGATACGCCTCATGCACCCGTGTGGCCACATTGGCCCACCACAAAAATGTCTGGGTCAGCGCCGTGCGATTGTAGGCCCGCACTTTCAACTCGACCACCGCTTTGCCCGGATACAGGCAAACGCCATGCATCCCTTTCATCCGGCACATCGGGTCATGGTCACTGCACCAGACAGTCTTCGAGCCATCGGCGTGTTCTTCAATCTCGTAGTCCGTCGGCAGAAACGTCGCCGGACGATGATGCTGCGGCCAATTGAATTCAATGCCGCCGGAAGCCCACGGCCCGGCCAATCCCACCAGCGCCGGTTTAATGACCTTTTGATTATAAATCAAATCGTACCCGTTGGTCTTATCCAAAATCGCATGAATCCGCCCGCCTATCTCCGGCAAAATCATCACCCGCAAATACTCGTTCTCCAGCCAAATGACTTTCCACTGACGTTCCACTTTGGTCTCAGATATCCGATCAGTGCAGGGCAGCGGATAGACCCGCCCGCTGCTCCCCTGGTACACTCGCTTCTCCATGAACATCGGGTTCTTGTCCGGCGCAGCAGGAAGATACGTTGGGAGAACCAAATTTTCTTCCCTGACAAATACCGTCGCCGGCGAATTCGGCACGCGAATTTCGGACTGGGGGACATCATGCCCGGCTTGGCGCGACGGATTTTTCACTGGACTTGGCACCGTGTCACCATTTCGCATACTTCATCTGTATTGTAGTTTAAACCACAATATTACCCTGGCGTCATGCGGAGAATGGAGAAAACGATGATTGACATGTGAAATTCGATGATTGTCCGCCCTTATGAGCCCGCGAAATTCGCATTTCGAGGTTGCGATACAATCGCAATCGCGAATCTAAAAAACCAAAGACCCTGGGCAATTTGACTACGATCCACCCCTGGGAGCCGGCCAACCCGGGTCATAACTCCAGTAATAATTCCAAAGAAAATTTAACGACGTATTCTCCACATGTCCGTCAAAGAGAGCCATGTTAATGCCTCCCGGCCAGAGTTGTAATTTATTGACCGAAGTCGGGGGATTGGGCACATATTGCGGGCCATGCCGCGCGATGAAAATTCGTTGCATTCCCTGCGGCCCGCCTCCGACGCCGGTACCGGCATCAGCGCCACCGATGTTCCCGGTCTGTAAATCGCTGTAATAGCTGTCTGCCGGTTCCGGCCAACCGTCAGGCCAAACGCCGTCGCAAAAAAGCGGCGTTTGAGCCGGATGCCTCACTTCATTGTCTTTCATGTAGGTGGTGGTGTTGTCTATCCCTTGGCTTGCGAAGCTGCTAGCTCCGCCGTTTTCTGTGCCCTTCTGCAAGCCGTAAAACCAGCCGTTGAACATGTAGCCACCGTAGATGTTGGTAGTTCCGGTACTACCCGTCTCCGGATATGACCATGCCTGGTTGAATTGGCCGTTGACGTCGCTATTGCTTGGTGGAGGAATTTTGGCCATTGGACAAAGGATCACTTGCTGCGGACCGTTATTCCCCCCGTTGCCGTTGAGATTTTCACTAAAATATGGGCCGAGTGTATTGACCCATATTTCAGTGCCGTTGTTATTAGCGCCGTTCTGTGGATATGGAAAAGGAATTCCATTGTCGTCCGTCAGATAAAGGATTTCAGCCGTACCCAATTGTTTAAGATTGCTCAGGCAATTGGCATCCTTCGCCTTGCGCTGCGCCTGGCTGAGCACCGGCAACAAAATCGCCGCCAGAATGGCGATAATGGCGATCACCACCAGCAGCTCAATGAGCGTGAACCCATGACGGGTCGCATGTGCCGGCAAAAAACTAACTCGTTTCGTTCGCATATTTCCTGGTCCGCTTCAACGCTTCATTACGGATAGATCAACCGGTAAAACACCGTTCCATTGCTCAAATTAATCGGAATAGTGATATTCGTAAGACCGGCCGATCCCGCCACTTGAGTCCAGTCGTTACTGAGGCCCACCGTAAGGCTGTTTGTTTGCGCTTCAAGCATCCAGCCCAGGTGATCGGGCGGCCAGCTCAGCGTCAAATTACCGTTCGCGAACGCGAACCCAATTACCGGCGGAACGGTGCTCACTGGATTCACGACCGCAAGGTTGACATAGGCGCTGTTCGTCCCATAAGCATTGGTCACCGTCAATTCCAATTGCCCGCCATTCCACGCGCTGGGAACGCTGCCCACGCTCAAATTTGCGTTGAGCGGGGCGGCACCCGCTCCAGTCGACAACACGCTTGAGCCGCCGCCGTTGGTATTAATCTGCCACGTATAACCGACGTTCGAGGTCCCCGCCGCCCCGGCCGTCAGGTTCAGCGCTGCGCCGGGCGCCACAATCACGCTCAGCGGAGGCTCAGGAGCGACAAATGCCGGAACCGCGCTTGGATTGGTGGCGGCGGCATATAGCGCGCTGACTTCGCCCGCGTTCAGCGCGTTGGTGAACAATGCCACGTCACAGATCTGTCCGGCAAATTGACGGCCCACACCCTCCGGATTAATGATATTACTTGGATCCGAACCAATTATCAGGTCGCTCAAATTTCCAGGGATGACGTTTGTGGCAGTGATGCCGCTGGGCGTTCCGTTGGTGTCCAACTTTCCATCCACGTAAATCGAAATCACATTCCCCTGGTTGACCGCTGCCACCTGATGCCAGTTGCCGTCATTATAGACACCCATCGTTCGGATATCGCCGGCACTCTGCCCCGTCCCGTCCGTCGTAGAGTTGCCGTTACCGGCGTTAAACACTACGCAACCGTTCGTGGTGACGCTCAACTGCCAGGAATTGTTGCCATGGCCCACGATGGTCTGCACCCGATTGTCACACGGGTTGCCGCGGAACGTGGCCGCCACCGAAAAATTGGCGTTGGAACCGGTCGGGTTAAACGACGCGGCATAGCCGGCATCCGCAAAGCTGCTCACTCCGCTCAACTGCGCGACGTTCGCGCCAGCCAGTCCCGCTAAGGCCGGTCCGGAAACGACCCCGGGCGCGGTGCCGGGCGTGTAAATTCCATTCGTCCCGGCGCTGCCATAGTTGAACAAAACCGGCCATGTATTCGTCGGCGGCTCCGTATAAGATGGCGCGTCCATACGCAAGTAAATCAACGGACGGTCGTTCTGGACGTCGCTGAAATATTTGCCAGGACCGCCGCTAAAAGCGTCCTGGTAGTGCGTGCTAACGTCGGTGATCACATTCGTGTAAACGGCAAATTCATCAATCGTGCCGGCGCACGCGCGCGTGCCGCCGCGCGTCCCGCCAATCGTCAGCGGCGTCCAATAGTCAGGCATGTATTGGCCAGCCGCTGCCACCGGGGTGCTCGCTACGCCGTCCAGATAGAAAGTGATGTTCGTATCGATGTCACAGACTGCTACCACGTGATGCCATTGATTGATCGCCGCATTGGTTGAACTGGCCGTCACCAACTGGGTTCCATTGGAATAGACATAGACCTGGAAGCTTCCGTTGTAATTTAACTGGATGCCCTTGTAGGGGCCGTCGCCATTGCCTGCGTAACCATCGTTGAGGGCTTCAAAGCCGTGTTGGCCCCAAACGCTTTGAGCGCTGCTCCCGCCACCGGAGTTAGTCGGATAAAACCAGCATTCCACCGTGAACGGCGGGATCAAGGTAGCCAGGGGCGAGGTGTGTGGAACATACAGTTCGTTGGTCCATGTGCCTGCACCGGAACCAGAACTGATTAAGGTCGTGAAATGCAACGCCGAGTCGGGATCATAAACCAGTGCTCCGCCGAATTGCCGGGCAAAGGCGTTGGTCGAGCTGTCGAGGGTCCAATCGGGATAAAACGCTTCGCCCAACAGACCCAGGCTGCCGTAATTGACTTCAATGTCTCCGGCCGCAGGCGACTGGACTTCGTGCATCGGCCAATAACCCGCAGGTTTGAGCAGCATCAAATTCGTTTCAAACCCGCTGGTCAACGTTGGCCGGGTGCTGCTGATGCTGATAAACTGCGAATCCGCGCTGGCGAGTCCGCCAAACTGGTTTGAAACGGTCACCGAATAAGTGGTGTTGCCCGGAGCGCCCGCGGTCACCGTGTAACTGGCATTTGTGGCACCCGAAACTGCTGACGAACCGTTATACCATTGATACGCCAGGGGCGTTACTCCGTCCGCGCCAACCGAGTAGGTGTAGGAGTTCCCTTGCACCACGGTGACCGGCGACGGCAATTGCAACGTAATAATGGGCGCGTTGGTATTGATTGTAAGCACCACCGAATACGTGTTCTGTCCATAGGCATTGGTCACCGTCAATTGGAGTGTGTCGCCGCTCCAGCTTCCGGGAACGTTGCTGACGGTCAGAGTTGCGTTCAAGTAGGCTCCGGTGGATGTCCCCGCCGCCACATTCGTGCCGGCGTTTTCATCGGTCCAATAATAACCCGATTTCGGCGTGCCCACTGCAATGGCCGGAATGACCAATGTCCCTCCTCCATTGACATCCGCGGTGGCCTGCGGCGCCGGCGATACCACGGGCGCAGAACCCAGTGAAACAAACTGCGACGCCACGTTGCTTGCAGTTAAAGCGTAATCGAAAACCGCAATGTCGTTGAGGTTTCCAAGGAATTGGTACGCGTAGTTAGCGCCGTCCGCCGTTCCAGCCCCGATGGAAACGGGAGCGTTGGCTTCAAACAAGCCGGACGCCTTGGGAATGGCATTCGTCGATTGCAAATGCCCGTCAACGTAGAGCGAAATGACTCCATTGGCCTCATCGCACACGCCCGCCAAATGATGCCAGTTGCCATCCGGAGCAATTGACGAATCCGCCGCATACTCCGTTCCAGCCGCACTGCGAACGTAAAACTGATAGTGGTGCGCCGAATTGCTGTCCAACCCCAGATTGAATGCATCGCTGACGCCGTACTTGCCCTGGGTAACGATCGCCCCCGGGTCCGATTGCTGGTCTTCCACTCCCTGAGCCCACGCTTCCACCGTAAATTCCGCATTCGACCCGTTGGCTGTCGCGAAATCGATCCCTTCAATCCCATACGCCAAATTGTTGGCAGTATTGGGGAAGGAGTTTCCGAAATCGCCCAATTGGACGGACGTGTCCGACGGGTCCGTCGAGCTATAACCGCCATTGTTGAGATAGACGTTGGTATAAACGCCGTCATTGCCGCCCGCGTAGTCGTGCGCCACATAACCGTCGTCCCCATTAATATTGTCCCCATCCAGGCCATAATCGTTCATGCGCCAGTAGCCGATCGGATTGCCCGCAAGGACTTGTTGCGGATATGGCGCCGGGCCAGAGCTTGACCCGTTGAGCGGGTCGGCAATCACCGATGCGCTCCAAACAATCGTATTGGTTCCCACGAAATTGCTCGCGACGCAAGCGACGTTGATGGTCCCCACCTGTACGTTCGCCAGCGCGAAGTTCGTGCTGTTCTGGCCGGCGGCAACATTGACGCCGTTCGTGTACCAATAATAAACAATCGGTTGCGCGCCGGCAGCCATCACCTTGAAAGCAGGATTTACCCCGGTGTACAAAACCATATAATTCGTGTCATTCGAATTAGTGTAGGTCTCAGGCAACGATTCTGTGAATAAAGGCGAGGAATAGACCGTCAGGCTCGCAACCGCGCTGGTCACCGAGCCGTAACTGTTCGTTACAATGACGTAGTAATCCGAGTTCGCTTCGTTTGCCGTGACTGGATTCAGGAATAGATTGGAAGCGGTCTGGCCGACCAGGGCCACGCCATTGGTGTACCATTGAAAACTCAGCGGGTCGCTGCCGTTGACCAACACAGCCATGTTGGTAAAGACCGTGCCCGCATTGACCGAATACGACTGAGGTTGAACCCTGATTGTGGGCGCCACACCGCTGGCATTGTACAGCGTCTGCACCTGGGTGGCAGTAAGCGCGTTGGTGAAGAACGCAACCTCGCAAATTTGCCCGGCGAAATTCCGGCCCACGCCGGCCGGGTTATTCGTATAAATCGGATCGGAGCCTATCATCACGTGTTGCGTGTTTCCCGCAATGAGGTTCGTCGTCGCAATTCCGCTGGGCGTTCCATTGGTATCGAGCGTTCCATCCACATAAATTGAAATCACGTTCGTCTGGTTCACCGCTACGACCTCATGCCAGTTGCCGTCGTTATAGACTCCTCTCGTGCTAATGTCACCGGCGGACGCACCGGTTCCACCGGCCGCTTTGTTGCCGTTTCCAGCGTTAAATACAAGGGTCCCGGTCGTCGTCATGCCCAACTGCCAGGAATTGGTGCCGCGCCCGACAATCGACTGGACGCGACTATCGCAGGGATTGCCCCGGAACAGCGCGGTCACGGTGAAATTGGCATTGGAGCCGGTCGGGTTGAATGCCGGCGCATAACCCGCATCGCCGAAGCTGCTGACACCGCTCAATCCGGCGAGCGAGTTGGACACGCCGCCGAATGGCACGCCGTTTAGGTTGACTGGCGAATTTGTCAGGATGCCTGGAAGGGTGCCTGGCGTATAGACGCCGTTCCCGACCGCGACACCGTTGGTTGTGCCATAGTTATACAGCACCGGCCACGTGCCAATCGCCGGCGCGGTGTAATTCGCCGCGTCCATACGCAAATAAATGACCGGATTATCATTGGTAACAGCATGGAAATAGGCGCCATCAGGCCCGTTGGTGCCGTCGAGGTAGTGTGTGCTGATGTCGGGAATGACATTTGTATAAACGGCGAACTCATCCAAAAAACCCGCTATCGCGCGGGTACCACCCCGTCCACTGCCAATGGTCAGCGGTGTCCAATAATCCGGACTATACTTGCCCACTCCCGCGGCGGTGCTGACCGGGTTGCCGTTGACGAACAGCGCGAAATTTGTGTTCACATCACAGGTCAGCACCACATAATACCAATTGGAAACCGTTTCAGCAGATGAACTGACCAACGAATTCAACGTCGTGCTGTTATCAAAACCATAGATGACGAAATTTTGACTGCCTCCCCCGAAGGTGAACCGAAGGCCGCAAATCGCACCGGCGCCGGCGCCCTCGCTGCCGGCGTTCAATCCCTCAAAACCGTTTTGTCCGCAAACATCCTGGGCTGCCGTATTAGTCGGATAATACCAACATTCAATGGAGAATGGCGGATTCAGCGTGGACTGGGGCGAGGTATGCGGAACCACCAATGCATTCACGAACGATACGCTGCTGCCGCTGGTTATTTCTTTTGCGAAAAATACCGACGTGTCCGGGTCGTCAACGAGCGCACCCGGAGCCTGGCGGACGATGATGTTCCCATTCGCGCTCGACCAATCGGGATAATAACCGGTGCCCAGCAACCCCTCCGAGCCGTAGTTGGTTTCGATGTCCCCCGACGCGGGCGTCTCCATTTCGTGCATCGGCCAATAGCCAACCGGGCTGAGATTGTTGATAGCGTTAAAATAAGCCGATTGCTGCGCTCGCACGATCCCTGGCATCAGCGCCAGCAAGACCATGATTGCTGCCGCACACACACTCCGGGTATTTAGGGGTTTTGAGTTCATAGGGTAAGGGCTGTAGTTCCAACAATATTCACTCTCCGAGGGTAACTGGGTTCTTCAACGACATTTTTGCTATACAAAATAATGTGACGCACGCTAATGGATGTTTGCCAAATAAATACCATAGCAGAACCTTCCAGACAAGCTGAAAAATGACATTCATACGCAAGTTTCGATCATCTATGGTTGTACATTAACACATTCGCGTCTGAGGTCCGCGCCCAAAAGCTATTCGTGACAACTTCGAAAATTCGTGCCTAAATTTTTCAATAATGACTCACAAAGCCGAAGGGTTTTCCGGGCAGCGCATCGTCGTTTTGCCCCGGGCGGTGGTCACAGCCGCCCTGAAGCAAAATCTTTTGCGCAATCTGTTGCCTACCGACGCCGGTTTTTTTCCAAAGGCCGCCGGCCATTTCATCAAACGCGACGTCGGCGTGGACCAGGCCATCCTGATTTATTGTGTCAAAGGCCATGGCTGGTGCGATATCGGCGGAACCCATCACAAAATTCGTCCCGGCGAATTGCTCGTCGTCAAACCCGGCGCCTCTCACTCCTACGGCTCCAATGATCATCATCCCTGGACCATTTTTTGGGTGCACGTCAAAGGCGACAACTGCGGCCCGTTGCTCGACGAAATTGAAGCCCTGAAAATACAACCTGTTCTTTGGCTGGGAGAAAGTCCGCGGTTACTCGTTTTGTTTGAAGAACTGCTGGAAGCCATGGAACACGGATACGCCGCCTCGCGCCTGCTCTATGCATCGCAAATTCTAACTCATCTGGTTGGGATCGTCATTTGGACGTATCACTCCGGCTCCGACCACAACGTCACCGCAGCCCAAAAAGTCACACAAAGCATCACCTATATGAAGCAACACCTGGATCAACCCGCCACTATCGCTTCGTTTGCCGCCCTGGCCAACCTGTCCGAGCCGCATTATCGCTCATTGTTCCGGCGCCAGACTGGTTACGCGCCAATGGATTATTTTATTCGCCTGCGCATCCACAAAGCCTGCCAACTTCTCGACACCACCGCACTCAGCGTCAAAGAAATCGCCCGCCAGGTCGGCTACCAGGACGCCCTCTACTTTTCCCACGCCTTCAAAACTGTCATGGAATCCTCCCCATCCCAATACCGCCTGCAGCACAAGGGCTAGCCATTGCGGATTGTCGAATACAGATTGCGGAATGGCGCTGCATGATCTGTGATATGAGGTCTGTAAACTGGCAACACTGGCAACATTGTTGATTGCCAATGACTTAAATGTCAAAAACCGGCAACAAAAGTGGCAACAAACCAGCAACAGGTGGCAACAACTGGCAACAATTTTTGAGGATTGAACGCAATCCTGGAATTCCTTTGGTTGCATTGTCGCTTATTTGGGGCACTGTTTGGAGTTATGCCGCTTTTGAAACTGGAAACCACAATCAATCTCACGGGCGAAAAACGGGTGTCACTGCTGTCTGCACTGTCGCGCATCGTTTGCGAAACCCTCGGCAAGCCGGAACAATACGTGATGGTCACAGTCAACCAGATATCCATCCTGATGTCGGGAAAACCCGGCGACGCGGCGTTCGTGGACATCCGGAGCATCGGCGGTCTGAATGCTCAAGTGAACCGTCAACTCTCACAAAAGATTAGCGAATTGCTAAATCAATCTGTCGGCATATCGCCAGCGCGTATCTACATCAATTTCACGGACGTCGAAGCCCAAAACTGGGGCTGGAGCGGGAACACGTTTGGCTAGATTTTGAGCTTTGAATTTGAACAACAAAGACACGAAGGCGCAAAGCCAAAACGTGAAGTGCTAACAGAAGCTTTCAGGCCCTAAAAATTTTAAAACCGGATTAAGTTCTCGGCCGCAACGCAATCCGCAATCCGGAAAAAGAAATGGTGGTAGGTGATGGATTCGAACCATCGAAGGCGTAAGCCAGCAGATTTACAGTCTGCCCCCGTTGGCCACTTGGGTAACCTACCACGCGCCGTGAGCCGCACAATAAGCCATGCCCGAATCTAAAAAGCAAAACAAAAAACTCCCGCGAACAGGTATTCGCGGGAGTCGCTGGCAAATGGCGCTGCAATTCGCAGATGGCGCCGCCACTTAACTTACCTTGACTTCGATTTGCTTCGGCTTCGCCTCTTCGCTCTTCGGAAGGGTCACTGTCAACACGCCGTCCTTGTATTCGGCGCGGACGTCCTTCGAGGAGACGGTCGCGGGCAACGAAACAGAGCGCTGGAATTTGCCAAAGTACCGTTCAGCCCGATAAACCTCAGATCCCTGCTCTTTGGTCTCGGTCTTGCGCTCGCCCGAAATAACCAGCTCGCCGCCCTGGATGGAGACATTGATGTCCTCCCGTTTCATTCCAGGCAGTTCGGCTTTGACCACGTAATTTTCCTTTTCCTCATACACGTCAAACGCGGGCGTCCAGCCAAGGAATTCAGACGTGCGGGTGAGCGGCGATTCAAAGAATCGGTCAATCTCATCGCGCAAGTCCGTCAATCGACCCAGGGTCGGCCACGTTGATACTCTCGTCAGTTTCATAATCATTTCCTTTTTTAAATGGTTTTGTTTTTTAACCGCGGAATACTTCGAAGCTTTGGCCATGCCAGCAGGTGAAACCATGAGGAAATAAGGGAAATCGCAAAAAAATCAGGGACAACCCGGCACGAAATGGAGTGCCAATCGTGCAGAATTGTCCCACAACCTGTGCCAAAATCGCCCGCGAAACTTTACTAGTCGAACGCGTGTCCCGCGCAGCAAAGCACATTCTTGATCTTGTGCCGGACCAGTTCTTTGACCTTGGTCCTTGCGGGGCCGATATATTTTCGCGGATCAAATTCCTTCGGATTTTCGCTAAACACCTTGCGAATTGCAGCAGTCATTGCCAAACGCAAATCCGTATCGATATTTACCTTGGTGCAACCGGTGCGGCGGGCGATTTCAATGTCCGCCTCGGGCACGCCGGCGGTATCGGCGCCAAGCTTGCCGCCGTACTTGTTGATTTCTTCGGCCAAATCTTTCGGCACGCTGGAAGCCCCGTGCAACACCAGCGGATAGTCACCGAGTCCGGCGTCCATGAGAGATTTTTTGATTAATTTCAGGCGCTCCAAATCCAGGTGCTGGGTGCCTTTAAATTTATAGGCCCCGTGCGAGTTGCCAATGGCCACAGCCAACGAATCGCAGCCGGTTTCCTGGACAAATTTCACAGCCTCATCCGGAACCGTGTAATGTCCGCTCGCCGAATGCGCCCCGCCCTCTTCACCCTCGTCAAATTGCGCGCCCACTAAATGGCCCAGTTCAGATTCCACCACGCAATTGTGTTTGTGGGCGTAGTCCACCACCTTTTTCGTAATCTCGACGTTCTTTTCGAACGGTTCATGGCTGGCGTCAATCATCACGCTCGTAAAGCCTTCATCGATACACTCTTTGCAAAGTTCGAACGAATCGCCGTGGTCCAGGTGCACGGCCATGGGAATAGTCGAAAGACTGACCGCGGCCTCAATGAGTTTTTTCAGATAAACCGGGTTGGCATATTGGCGGGCGCCCTTTGAAATTTGAAGCATCACCGGCGCTTTTTCTTCCTCGCACGCCTCGATGATGGCCTGAAGCAGTTCCATGTTGTTGACGTTGAACGCGCCCAGCGCGTACTTGCCTTTCAACGCCTTCGCAAACAGTTCCCGTGTATGTGTTAATGGCATAAAATGTCCGGTAGCATAACCGTATCGTCTCGAAAAACAATTCAATTTTATTTTCTGATTTGCAACGGACAGGCCTCGCTGGAGCCGCGTATTGCGGTTGCCGTCAAGCAGCTGGCTGACCACACTTGTTGCGCCGCTGCACGCGGCGCTACACGGCGCAGCGCGCCGTGTTCCACCACTCCATTCTTGACGCAACACACAACACGTTCCGATAGAGATGAGAACCGGGTCGAAGCTAAAACCAACAACCATACGTGACCCTCGACAGTTTAACCCAGGATTGCTAGCGTTCCGCATGAACTTTCTTGTCACCGGCGGCGCCGGTTTCATCGGCTCCCACGTCTGCGAACGTCTCCTGCGCGACGGACACCATGTCTGGGCCTTCGATGACCTGAACGATTTTTATGACCCGGCCCTCAAACGCCGCAATCTCCGTGAACTCCAGGCCATGGCCATGCCTTTCGAGTTTGTTCATGGCGATATCACGGACCGCGCGGCGCTGGACGAAATATTTTCTTCCGTCAAATTTGACCAGGTGATTCACCTGGCGGCCCGCGCGGGCGTTCGCCCGAGTTTAGAGAAACCGGCCCTCTATCAGTGCGTCAACGTGGAAGGCACTGTGAACGTACTGGAAGCCGCCCGGCTCAATGGCGTCAGAAAAATCATCGCGGCGTCCTCCTCATCGGTGTACGGCCTCAATTCCAAAGCGCCGTTCTCAGAGTCCGACCCGATTACGTCCACCATATCGCCTTACGCCGCCAGCAAGCTGGCTTGCGAAGCGCTGGGACATGTCTGGCATCACATTTACAATATGGACATCACGATGCTGCGCTTTTTTACCGTCTACGGTCCGCGCCAGCGTCCCGACCTGGCCCTGTATAAATTTGCCAAATTGATTTGCGCGGGAAAAGCCATCCCCGTTTTCGGCGACGGCTCCGCGACGCGCGATTACACATTCGTGACCGACACTGTGGCCGGGGTCATCGGCTGCACAACGAAGGAGTTCGGCTATCAAATCTTCAATTTAGGCGAATCGGAAACCATTTCACTGAGCCGGATGATTGAATTGCTTGAGCGCGCGCTCGGCAAAAAGGCCATCATAGATCGCCACCCCATGCAACCGGGCGACGTGCCGTTAACCTTCGCCGATATTTCTAAAGCCCGCCAACATCTCGGCTACGACCCCAAAACAAAGTTTGAACGGGGAATCCAGGTGTTTGCAGAATGGTTTTTGAAGGAAGAAGCTTGAAGTCAGATGAAAAATTCACCCTGTGTGAAAATTCCTTACGGCGACGTCCGTTCCTTCGGCGAAAGCACCGGCTGCGCGGGCGGATTTTTCGCAGCGGAATTCGTCTTATTTTCGTTCTTGTACAGATGGCGCAGCAGCCAAAACCGTTTCAGTCCCTGAACAAAGGTGTCGTAGTCGTGAATCGTCTTTGCCATGCTGCCCAACATGTTGGAATTGGCCTCGACCTGGACGTTTAGATTGCTCGTGATGGTTGCCAGATTGATGAGCGTTGCTGTGACATTCGTGTCCAGATTTCCGACGAGAGTGTTCGCATTGGCGACCAGGGTGTTGGCATTGGTGAGCAGCGGGTGAGTTTGCGATATAGAAATGTTCAGGTTCGTGTCCAGGCGGGCGACAAATAAATTGGCGTTGTTCAGGAGGGGATGGGTTTGAGCAACCGTTTGATTCAAATTGGACGTCACCTGCGCGCTATTGTTCAGGATTTTGGTGATTTGATTGGTCAACGCCAAAAAGTTTGGCAACGCGTTCTGCACCTCGCCAATCATGGCCTGGAGCCGGTCAGCTACGGGCGGCGTTTCATCAACAGGCAGCCAGGCCGTTTCCTCATTTGTCGTGAATTCCATATAGGCATGCTCGCGCGGATGCCACCAGGCCACCACGTAGTTTTTGTCCCTCTGGCGGTTGTTGTAGGCGGTCACCGACGGAAGATCCAGCGCTGCGATACGCTCCAGGTTGCTATCGGTCAGCCAGGTATAGGCGTGAAACAAGAGATTCGAATGAGCATCGAATATTTCCTGCGCCAATTGCCATTGGCCGGGCTCGGAATCCACCTCCGACTTCAACTCGTCCAAATTGGTAAAAACCGTAATCGGCTGTGTGACACATATCGCGTACCCGTTTGTGCCGCGTGTCACTTCAATTTGACGCTGGTTCAAAAAACCGGCCGGGTTGACCTTGACTACGGAGCCTTCGGACCAGATATAGCGAAAGTACGGATCAAAGATTTGGAAATTCACCTGCACGTTGTGGCGCGTACCCGGCTTCCAGGGAACGATCTTCGTGATGCGTCCCACCGAAAATCCCATAATCGTGACCGGGTCACCTACGTTAAGACCAGTGGATGTGGCAATATAAATGTGAAAATTTGCCTTCGTCACAAACCAGCCGCGTTGAGACGCCAGATTGTAAAGGTAATAACCAAAGCCCAGCAGCAGCAGCAGCGTCGCTAGAAAGACGAACCACCCCACCCCGCGTTCCATTCGGCTCAAACGTGTCCGCAATTGCGGCGTTAAATCCTGTAAAGGCATAATCTTTTAACTCTCCTCCTCCTCCACCGCCAGCACCGGCGCGGTCAGCAATTCTTTCACCAGCGGCTCGTCTGACGACAGAAGGTCGTTCCATGAACCCAGCGGCACAAAATTCTTTTCCTTCAATAGCGCAAATTTCAAACGGCTTCCGCGCCACGGACGGAAATCGTCCGTCGTGGCCACAATCGTCAGCGGCTTTTCGTTGAGCCATTTGTGTCCGCGCGACAGTTCATCCAGGAACCGCCGCCACCAGCGGGAATGCCGCGAGTCAAGCGCGCCAAGAGGATTGTCCGCCAGCAAAATGTCCGGCCGCAACGCCAGCGCGCGCGCCAATCCCGCGCGCTTTTGCCAGTTTTGGGGCAAATTCGACGGCAGGGCGTCGGCAAGCGGTTTCAAATCGGTGGCATGAAGCAGATCATCAATGGCGGCCATCGCTTCGTCCTCTTTCAAGTTTTGATGGTACTGCAACGGCAGCGCGATGCTTTCCCCGACGGTCAGGTAGTGAAACAATTGCGATTGTTCGAAAACAATGCCCATCCGCAAACGGTCCGCCAGCCGCGACTCGTCAAAAATGCGCGTCTTTTTCCCGTAAAATTTATAACTGCCCCCGACCGGCGGCATCAGCCCGGCCGTGGTCATCAAAAGATCGCTTTTACCGGAATGATGCGGCGCGCCGATGACCCAAAATTCGCCCGCTGCCACGGACCAATTCACGTCATTAAGCACAATAAAATCCGGTTCCTCGCCGGCGCCCACGGCCACGCCGCGCATTTCAATCGGCATTGCGGATGTCTCGCCTGTGACAGGAGTTTCGTTCATGCGCGGAGGTAAAGGACGAAAAACAGGGCATCAATCAGGACGCACACGAAGATGCACTCCGTGGTGGCGCGCACCGTCACGCGCGACACGTCTTCAAGCCGGAGCGGCTGCGCCAGGCCGTGATAACAAGTGACAATGCCGATGAAAAAACCGAATGCGCACGATTTGACGGCCAGCAGCACAAAATCCTGCCAGCCCAGCGAGATGGCGAGTTCGGCGAAATATTTAGTGGGCGTTAAAGGGGCATTTTGCAAAAAGACGAACAAGTAGCCGCTGGCCAGCGCCGTAATAATCAAATAGACCGTCAACGAAAAAACTCCCAGCGTCATGCCAATCACCTTGGGAACGACCAAATAGTGAATCGGGTCAATCCCCGCCGCTTCGAGCGCCTCGACGCTCCCCAAAGCGCGGCCGGTGCCCAATTCAATCACATTGGCCGTGCCCACGCGCGCCAGCGCCAGCACCGCCGACACCAGCGGCCCCAATTCCCTCACGATGACCGTCACCATCACGGTCCCGATGTAATCAAAGGCCCCCAATCGCGCGGCCACGGCCACCGTCTGTCCAATCGCCAAAAATCCCAGCGCAACCGCCACGAACAAATACATCGGCAACAACCGGACGCCGGCCCGCACGATTTCGCGCCGCGTCATCGGATGGATGACCGCCGAAGCCACGTTGAACTTCCTGACGATGACGGCCAGCGTAATGAGCGCAAAAGCGCCAATCCCCTGGGCGGTGAGCAAAACCGTGAAGAGCTTGCGCCCGAGATAATCGGTGTAAGTCCTCGGCAACGGTGCTCGCCGCAACCATTGTTTTTCCGACCGGAAAAAACTGGCCAGTTTTCCTCGCACAATAAGGGTCCTTGACGGCGTAAAATAAAACGGCTCCCCCGCCCCGTCAAAAAATTTCTCATTCGGCCGCTTCCATTTCCATTCGGCGTTCGGCATGTTCGATGTTCGATGTTATTGGCTGACTGCTACGCCGCGAGATTGCAAGCGGCGCTGCCACCGTAGCCGTTTCACAATTTTTGTGTGTAGGGAACGAAACGGGGAAACGGGGCCTGAAATGTGCGTTTTATTGGGGAATTTAGAGGTTTGCAGGAAACGGGGCGTGAGGAAGGAACGGCACAGCGTACCCGTAGCCGTCTCGGCTGCGGGTCAAAGCACGTCTCGATGCGTGTTTCTCGACTGGCGGCGCCATGTGCCAGCCAAAATCCGCAGGTTGGAGGCCCACGCACATTTTTTGTGTATATGTAAGTAAATTTGTAAACGAGGGCAGAAATCAGGTCGAATTGCGGGTTTTTATTGGGAAATTTGACAAAATCGGAGGTGTAAACGTCAAACGGAGGGAATGTCGCGCGAAGAACGCGAAGAACGCGAAGGAAGCAAAGGCAGTATTAGAAGATGCTCAAGCTCGCAATTTGGCCTTTTTCAGACGACTCGGTTTGGAGGTCTGATCGTATCGTCGTTCGCGCGATCACTAATTGCTGCTACAACTTGAATCGTCTTGTTGCCATCCCAGCGAATTCTTCCGTCTTTTTGAAGACGGCTCAAAAGTGTTTCCGTCCTTGATTGAGCGTCTTCGTCTCGACTGTTGAATAATACGGGTGCCAGTTCCTGAATGTCGTAGGCTTCGATGTGCTTATCTTCCGCAATAATTGTCTCTAAAAGCACAGCGTCCAGCTCTTGACGCCAGTCGGCGCTTACTCCGCAGACCACAGTGACAACATCTTCTAGAGAATTCGGATTCAGCTTCCGATTGTCTTCGGAAAGCAGAACCGGCTTCCGCCCAAGAACATAGAAAAGAAACTTCGTGACGGGATACCACGGGTATTCGTCGCCAACCGCCTCCCTTACCTGGGTCACCGCCCTCCTAATTAACAGATTGCAACTGAGCCTTTTTTCATTAGCGAAATTTTCAATTGCATCATAAAGCTTCGGCCGAATCACAGAAAACGGTCCAAGATCTAACTGCCGCAAAATCTCGAAGAAGCGGTCAGAGCGACGCTGTATTTTCGCTTTCGTTTCTGTACTTATGCTTTCCGCGACCGACGTTTCCCCAGAGTGCGTAGGGTCAATCTCTACCGGGTGTGCATGCGCGCCTTTCGAAGATGGAGTTCGACGCAGGCTTATTGCGGGATTCGACTGGCCAAACGCTCGGTCTACGTATATGACCCCACGGTCTTCGGCCATCCGGACAATTCGAGCGATAAAGCCCGGAACAGTGAGATTTTGGTCCTTTCGAAAGGCTGGATCAACGTGCTCAAGATGCGAACGGAGTTCGGTTTGTCGTAAAGGACGGCCCGACAGCGTTAGCGCCTTTTCGACGGCCTCAAGGATTTCCTTCTCCGAGCGAGGAAACTCGGATAATTTATTTGGCACAGAAACAATGCCGTCGTTTTTTGACTTCACGTTCTGCCAATGCAAAAACCTAAAATGCGCTCTTTGTGCCGGGGGGAATTGACTTCCCGAGATCGAGTACTGCAGGATGAAAGCTAACAATCGAAATGGGACCGTCGTTAGCGCCGGAGTTCAACTCCTTTCTAATATATTTGTCAAGGATCTCATTTACCACCGCTTGCCAATGCCTTGGGCCTCGGATTGGCGAGATCGCAACTCTATTTCCAAAAGATTGTAACGCGTACTGTTGGTCTAGATGGCATACGGCAACTGTTTGGGAAGGAACAAGCGGGCCCAAAAAATCGTCGAGTGCCTGAATCAGGCTCGCCTCAGTGTTTGGGTTTGCTTTCGTCAAATCCGCAATTATTTTTGCCATAAAAGAAAGTGGCGTGACATCATGCCACGCCACTTGAATTGAGTAAATTACTTTTTCCTTTTCTTACTCTCGTGCAAGTCTGCGATGATTGATACTATGGCTGCACCTGTTAGGGTTTTCAAAATTGGCAAAGCCAATCCTGGAACCGCATAAACGGCTGCGCCGACAAGAACCATCGCAAGCACAGTTATAGTTTTATGTTCCATAACAGTCTTGTGGTAAACGTTTATGTTTCACCATGAAACTGAGGAACCTATGAAGCATAGGAACCGTCGGAACCTTAAAACTTCAGAACTCGGAACTGTGCACTCTGAAACTTAAGAACCATATTACAAAGAACCTTTGAACCGAGATCAAGATGGACGATTACGCAATGATTGTCAAGCGTTTTAGGCAATTTTAGCGGTCACAATTATTTCCGAACGGGCCGTTAGGCATAAATATGCCTATTTCAGACTGGCGGACAACGTTCCATAATGACAAAACGCGATCCGAATGCGGATCAAACTTCTGACTTTTCTGGAGCGAGGCATCGAGGAGGAAGCCACGGACCGGCCGACAGTTAAATTTAAATAGTTCGGTTGCAGGATTTTTCGAAAAAAATGCTCGACGCTGATTCCAATCCCAAATTGCATCTCTTCATTTCTTTGTTCATCATTTGCGCATGACGCAAGCCGAAGCCCAAAAACGACACGCACAATTGGCCGAGGAACTGAGACGGCACGATCACGCCTATCACGTCGAGGCCAAACCTCTCATTTCAGACCGCGAATATGATCGTCTTTATCATGAGCTTTTGGATCTGGAAAAGGCGTACCCGGAATTGGCCACGCCGGATTCGCCGAGCCGGCGAGTGTCCGGCGAGCCGCTTAAGGAGTTTCGGCAGGTCCGGCATCTGCTGCCGATGTTGAGCCTGGACAACACCTATTCCCAGGACGAGGTCCGCGATTTTGTGAAGCGTGTGCAAAAACTTTTGCCCGGCGAGACGCTGGATTGGGCGGTCGAACCCAAAGTCGATGGCGTGGCCATGAGCTTGCGCTACGAAAATGGACAACTATCGATTGGCGCGACGCGCGGAGACGGCACAACGGGCGATGACATTACAGCGAATTTGAAAACGATTCGCAGCGTGCCGATGCGCTTGCGCAAAATCGGAAAAGCCGAAAAAAAGGCCGCGAAGTCCGGACAATCGAGCCTGTTCGAAGAATCACAGCACGGCATTCCGCCGTTGTTGGAAGTGCGTGGTGAAGTTTATTTGACGAAGACCGGCTTTCAGAAATTGAACGCCGAGCGCGCGGCGGCGGGCGAAGAAACGTTCGCCAATCCCCGCAATGCCGCCGCCGGCTCGCTCAAGCAACTCGACCCGCGCATTGTCGCCAAACGCCCGCTGGACGTCGTTGTGTATGGGCTGGGCAAAGTTGAAAGCGGCGGCGATTATCCGGCGACGCATACCGAGGTTTTGGAATGGCTCAGGACGCTCGGTTATAAAACGCCTGAAAAAATATGGCACTGTCATTCGTTGGAAGAATTGATTGATGCCATCAATGATCTCGACAAAATCCGGCACCAATTTCCCTATGAAACGGACGGCGCGGTCATCAAATTAAATTCGTTTGAGCAACGCGAGCGCGCGGGATTTACGTCGAAGGCCCCGCGCTGGGCCATCGCCTACAAATACGCACCCGAACAAGCGCAGACCAAATTGAACAACATTCTCATCCAGGTCGGACGCACCGGGGCGCTCACGCCGGTGGCCGATCTCGAACCGGTTTTCCTGGCCGGCAGCACCATCGGCCGCGCCACGCTCCATAACGAGGACGAAATCAAACGCAAGGACATCCGCATCGGTGACACAGTTATCATTGAAAAGGCCGGCGAAGTGATTCCGGCGGTGGTGGGTGTAGTTGCGGCGAAGCGGCCTCACGATGCGCAGCCGTTTGATTTTGCGAAGCATATCCACAACAAATGCCCCATTTGCGGCGGTCCGATTTCGAGGGACCCGAAGTACGTTGTCTGGCGCTGCGAAAATCTGCAATGCCCCGCGCAGGCCACAAGACGGGTCGAATTCTTTACCATGCGCGGCGCGCTCGATATCGAAAGCGTCGGCGGCATTGTCGCGGACAAACTCGTGGAACGCGGACTGGTGCGCGAACCGCTGGATTTGTTTTTGCTCAAGGTGGAACAATTGGCGACGCTGAATCTCGGCACTGACGATGCGCCGCGCATTTTTGGCGAGAAAAACGCGACCAAAGCGATCCACGCCATTGAACGGGCGAAAACATTTCCGCTGTCGCGCTGGCTGTTTGGGCTGGCGATTCCTGACGTGGGCAAAACCACCGCGCGGGACCTGGCCGTTTTCCATGATACGATCGAAGATGTTGCGCAGTCGCCATTGCTGAAGGGCGTTTTGGATTATCATGAAAAGACCTCCCAACTGTCCGCAGTCCGAAAGGAAGACCCGGCGCGGCATGAAAAACTCAAACACGAGATTGGCGAAATCTCCGCGCGGCTGATTGATTCGAAGTTCGCCGCACCCTCAAAAAGCAAAGCCGAAAAGGAATCGGGAATCATTACGAAGGTCGGCCCGGTTGTAGCCAGGAGCATTTTGGATTTCTTTGCCGGCGCGAATGGCAAACGGATTGTGCACCGAATGAAGGAACTTGGCATTCAACCAGCCAGTGAAAAGGTTTCCGCGCACAAGGCAGCGGCCGCGGCGGAGTTGCCGTTCGCGGGCAAGACATTTGTCCTGACCGGCACCTTGCCGGGCATGACCCGCGAAGAAGCCGCCGCAAAAATCGAGGCCCTGGGAGGCAAAGTGACCGGCAGCGTGAGCGGCAACACGGATTTTGTGCTGGCCGGCGAAGAGGCTGGTTCGAAACTGGACAAAGCGCAGAAATTGGGCGTAAAGATTATCGGAGAGAAGGAATTTTTGGAAATGTGTGGGTGAGCGACGACACGTGGTGCGTGGTCTGCCAACGACAGCCCTTTCGATGAATCATAGCGTGGTGGAACACGGCCCGCCGCGCCGTGTAGCGGCGCAACAAGTGTGGTCAACCGTTTTACCGCGTATGTTCCGCGCGCTCTGCGCGGGCTGGGACGGCGATGGCAGCGCCACTTGCGAAGAGGCACCATCCTCCACCACTCTCGGTTCATGGCCGGGGTCCATGATTCCGAATCGTGCATAGGGACCATGGACCCGCTTGTTGCGCCGCTGCACGCGGCGCTACACGGCGCAGCGCGCCGTGTTCCACCACCACACCACGGTTCACGGTGAGGTGACGGACCGGGAAACGGGACATCATTCCGCATTCCGTATTCGGGAATTTACGGAAACAGCCCGCGTATGGTCTTCGCCTCGCGCACGCGCTGGATGCCCGCGGCCAGCGCTGCGGTGCGCATCGATATTTTCCGGTCGCGGCTGCTTTTCAAAATGCGATCGTAGGCCTGGTCCAGAATTTGATAGAGCTTTTGCATGACCTCGGATTCGCTCCAGAAGAAACTTTGCAGGTCCTGCACCCACTCGAAGTAGGAAACAATCACGCCGCCGGAATTGCACAGGATGTCCGGCAATATACAAATCTCATCGCGTTGCGCGAGGATGGCGTCGGCGTCCGGCGTGGTCGGGCCGTTTGCCGCTTCGGCAAGGATGCGGCACTTGATTTTGGCCGCATTCTTTTCGGTGATTTGACGTTCGAGCGCGGCGGGCACGAGAATATCGCACGGCGTGAGCAACAAGTCCTCGTTGGAGATGGCATCGCCTTCCGTAAAGCCTTTTACCATGCGCTTTTCGGCGACGTGCCGCATTAGTTTTTGCAGGTCAAGGCCACGGGGATTCACAACGCCGCCGGAAACGTCGCTCACGGCAATGATTTTTGCGCCATAATTTTCCAGCGATTGAGCGGCGATGGAACCTACATTGCCGAAGCCCTGAACTGCCACCGTTGCGCTCTTGATATCCATGCCGATGGTATCGGCGGCGCGCGCCACAAGATACGCGACGCCGCGTCCAGTTGCTTCACGACGGCCGAGCGAACCGCCGAGCGTGACGGGTTTGCCCGTGACGATGCTCGGGACGGAATAACCGGCGTGCATGGAATAGGTGTCCATGACCCAGGCCATGGTTTGTTCGTCCGTGCCCATGTCCGGGGCCATGATGTCCACTTGCGGTCCGATGAACGGAATCATTTCCTGGGTATAGCGCCGGGTGAGCCGCTCGACTTCGTGGGGAGACATGCGATGCGGGTCACAGGCGATGCCCCCTTTTGCGCCGCCGTATGGCAAGCCGGCCAGGGCGCATTTCCAACTCATCCACATGGCCAGCGCGGCGACTTCGCCCAGGGTGACTTCGGGATGATAGCGCAACCCGCCCTTGGTCGGGCCGAGGGTCAAATGATGCTGCACGCGGAATCCGCTATAGACGTGGGTGGAACCGTCCTCGAGACTGACCGGCAGCGAGACAATCATGGCTCGCTTGGGGAATTTCAGGCGCGGGCGCTCGGATTCGTGGATTTGGAGGTGATCGGCGACCTGGTCAAACTGCCGGCACGCCATTTGAAACGTTGGGTGATCGTAGGCATCCATGGCCGAAGTTTAGCCAGCGCCATAGTGGCGGCAATTGTTTTGTGTTGCGGCTTCGATTGGGCGGGGTTTTGAATTCAGTCGCCGCAGCCTATGGGACCCTCGTTGTTAGAGACCAAAAAATTCGGCAGTGTATTAGATTGGTTTGGTGTACACGGTTTAGCGTGCTCCAGAGCGGCTTGGAGACTGGATGGCGAGCCCGGAGCACCCTGAAGGGTGGACACCAAACCGAATCAGGCCACCATCAAAAAAACCGCTTGCCTCCATTTGTCAGGAGTATCAATTTATTGCCGAAACAAAGACTGATACCATGAGCCTGACATCCGACTTTTTCGCTTCGCCATTGGAGTTCGCCAAGGAAAACTCAATCTGCCCGCCGGACGACATAGGAGGCTATAAGGGCAAGCAGGCAGCCGTACTTGATACCTCCGGGTACAAGGGCATTGGTCCAGGGACCGAAGTGACTTCTGTCAAATACTCCCGCGTGATGCGGTCAAAGAAGATCGGCTACATCGAACTTTTCAACGATATGCGGGCGGTCGGCAATAACGAGGGGCTCGGCGTGGTCAGGCTAAAAACCCAATACAGCACCTTTGGTGAGGCAGGGCCAGTGTACTTTCTGCCCTGGGACGCGGGCGGCGCCATCGTAAAGCTGCGCATTCCGAACAAGGGCGCGCACGCTCCCGATCCCGACATTTTTTTCACTGCCGCCATCAACGGATGCAGCGTCTTCGTCCAGGGCAATCCCGACGCGCCAACCGTGTACCATGCAGGCGGCGGCACCGGCCGCTCGGATGCCAATGACGCGGCGCGCTTCTGGCGCCAGACCCTGGCCAACCATATCAAGGATTCCCAGTCTGCGCAGGGCCGGGGAAAGATAGGCGGTGAAGTCAACAAAACCGACTACGTGAAAACCCCCGGCACGGTGAACAACCAGAGCACGCCGAGGGCCGAAGCGTACGAGCGCCAGCTAAAAGAGAAATTGAACAAGAAGAAATCATTCCAAGTGACCACGGTCTTTCCCTGGGGCTGCGTGTTCGGCGTGCGCACTGGCGTGAACTGGGCTTTCTACCTCCAGGAAAATGCCACTGTAAAATGCGATTACGTCAGTTGGTTTAAACCGGTGCGTACCGTGAGCTACGCCAGACCCGTGCAGCTGACCAAGATCTTTCCCGGAGGAACGTCCCGCATCGCCTCCATGAGCCATCTGGTGCCCGTCAAGATCTCCTGATACAGGCAAAATGGGCAACCTCTGATTTGGTGGTGGTGAGAACGTGGTTAGTGTGTGGCGTCCATACTCACGGCCCGGGATCTGTTAAAAACATTTGACATAACGTGGGGCCTGTGTTGTGTTCGTAATATTCCGATTCAGTCAAACCATGCTAATGAGAAAGGACCGATGAACAGCCAAAATTATTCCAAGATCGGCGGTTATTGCATGAAACTAGGCAGCGAGATCAGCAAGCTTTATGTCGCCGCAAAGCGTCCGCAGGACCTCGTGGATGACATGAACAAGCTATATGAGGATCTCAACCTGCTGGGCAAGGCCTGGTCACCGATGGCGGAGGGGAACCTCTTGAACGATCTACTGCGTGACCTGGCTAAAATTGAGCAGCGCAAGGACATGCCCAGAAGCGTAAGAAAGATCTGCACCGACGCAAAACAGAAGATCGCCGGTTTCATCAGGGGCTGCAATGTCACCAACGCCCGCTACGACTCCGTGCTGTGCCTGGGCTATCGCGTACAAACGTCGTTCCCGAAGTACGACGGAAAGCCCGATGACTGGACTGACATGAAGGAAAAGTGCGACAAGCTTAAGGAAGCGATCCAGTCAGCCTACCATGTGGCCCGGGACTATAACGCCAATAACAGAATTTTGAAGGTCTTCATGGCGCCTGAGTTTTACTTTCGCGGGAAGAACGGCGCCTACCTTCATGAGGTTATTATCGGCAACCAGGAGAAAAGCAGTGGCCTGGGAGGCAAGAAGGGATTGATGGACTTGATGGGTGAGGAAGTTGACAAGGATGTCTATAAGCATTGGCTGTTTGTTTTTGGAACGGCCATCGCGGCGGCACAAGACACCCAAACGGTGTGCGATTGCGGGGGCCCGTTAGAATACGTAAGAGACAAGAAGACCAATAAACCAATAAGCCATCCGGGCACCAATAGATGGATGACGGTCTGCACAAGGAACCCCGCACACACGAAGACGAGAGAAAAAGTCCTCGGCGCCAGAATTGACAATGTCGCTCTCGTTCGGAAGGAGAAAGAGGTGCATCTGATTTTCAAGGAACTGATATCGCACATTGATTTTATCAAGGACAAGAACCAGAACATAAAAGATAAGGTGACCGTCAAAGGCACCGAGCTCAATGTGCTGCGGGTAAAGCAGGACAGTGGATATAATGCCGCCAACAATGGGCAACCCAAGTTCCAGGATGAACGGATGGGTGGAAACATATTCACCGTCGATGGCGTTACGTTCGGACTGGAAGTGTGCCTGGATCACGCGGCGACCACGTCGACCGGGGCGGCAGGCAGATTGGAACATGCCGCGAATATTCAGGTGCAACTAATTCCATCGGCAGGCATGAGCATTTCGAAGCTACGGACCCTGCCAGGAGGGGTTGTGTTCAACGTGGATGGCTCGCAACCGCACATTCAGGTCTATGGAACGACCGTTGCAACAAGAACCAACGTCTCAACATTCGAGAGCCGGCAAATCGGATCTGGAAACGTCGAGACCCGCTCCACTCGGAATGCCGGAGCGGGCTGGGGTCCCGGACAGAAACTGGACGCGAATAAAAGACTCAACCTTGGGATGGTCGCCGACGGCGCCGTCCTGATGTACGGGCCTTACACATTGCCTTCGACAATGCCCCAAGCTTGATGAAATCATAGCCGAGAAGGAACGCAAAGAAGCCGCCTGTGTTCATCACATTCATGACAGACGGAATCAGCTTCGTCAAGCCATGCTTTAAATCAAAATTGACAACGCTTAACATACTCGAAGCAATTGATTTGCCGGCCGCATCATTTTTACTAAATTTAAAAAATGGACGAAACCGAACCACCCTACCGGACACAGTCAGCTGATGGTCATGCCCAGGTCGTGGACGAATCTGGAAAGGTCGTGCTCGACTGCGGCAAGGTCAACCTCGCGAGCGCAGAACAATACGCCGTTCTGCTTAACCAGGCATTCCAGCGCGGATTCAAAGCCGGTTTCCGCGCAGCTAGAGGAGGCGCCTCTTCCAAGTAACTGATTTTAGGGATGACGCGCTACGCCGTCGCCCGCGGAGCCATACGCAGTACAACGACTGACCACACTCGTTGCGCCGCTGCACGCGGCGCTACACGGCGCAGCGCGCCGTGTTCCACCATCCAGGGTTCATCGAGTGCCTGCAAAAAATAAAATGGGCTTGACCTGAACCCTGGTTTTCAAGATTTTTGCCACTCACGGTACAGGCAATGAGAGCGTTGGAAAAGTCAGTCTGGTTTTCGCTTGAGTCAGCGAATAGTCGCCGGCTTTGCCGCTCCTTAATCCTTAATGTTCTTCTCCATCCATGAGTGATATACGCTATAGAGACTTAGGCGGGTCCAAAAGACTACAGGAAATCGTTTTTGCAGGGAGCCATGACGCTTCCATCACCAGCGGATCATCGAGCGCGCAAACGCAGGACCTCGATATTGGCGGCCAGGCTGCCGCCGGCGTGCGGCTGTTCGATCTGCGAATCCTGGCCCGAAAGTTCAAAGACGGGGGCGCCTCGCTGGTCGGCTATCACGGCGTGGCCCGCGGCAAGTCCACGAGCCAGTTTACCAGCTCACACACCGGAAAAACGCAGGATGTCAAGACCAACAGCGATATCATGGGAGAGTTCGGGCAGAAATTGTCGACAATGCTCAAACAGGGCAAGGATTTCGTGGAGAAGACCGGCGAATTCCTGATATTCAAATTTGACAAATGCAGCAACTATCCGCTCGTCGCTGATTATTGCACCAAGTTGCTGGGCACCGCCATCTACAAGCCAATAGGCATCGAGTTTTCAAAGCTGACGCTGAATGATCTTAAGAAAAAAGTCGTTTGCGTTTTCAACGACGGCGCGCTGAAAGAAATGAAAGGGTACGGCGCGAAAGACGGGATTCTCGGATTCAGGAGTCTCAAAGGAAAAGACGGCGTGGGTGTTTACGATCCCGAATACCCCGGCCTGCAGTATTACGGCAAGGGCGGGACGGATTGGAAGAAAATTTATCAAACCAACAACATGAAGATGAAGGACAACCAGGACATTCAGAAGAAAATGCTCCTCGCCATGGCCAGACAGGAGGATGATTTTGCGGCGAACGTTCTTGGAATGATGTATTGGACTTCGACGGGCTTCACTTCAAGCATCCGAAAGAGAAACGAGAACACCATGTGGGGAGGGACCGGCGTGGCCCGGATGGGCCAGTTGTGGCGCGAGGGCCTCGAGGCTTCCATTTCCACACAGCTCCAAAGGGACCAAATCAAGACCCTGACATACAAGGGAGTCACGCGAATGAAAGCGTATTTTCCGAATATCATCATGATCGACTTTGCCGATCCGGGCAAATGCAAGACCATTTACGATTTGAATAAGGTGGCCGAGGAGAAACTTGCGGCAGCGTACAATAAATACGCGCAAGGCTAGAGCCGGACTGGATTAACATCGAACATCGAACATCGAACACCGAACACCGAACACCGAACATCGAATATCGAACGTCGGTTCCGCACACCGCATTTATTCGAGGACGAGGACGAGGACGAGGACGATTACCCTTTACCCGATGGCGCTCATGGCACTTTCCTTTCATCCCGCCAACAATCCCAGTTTTGCCAAATTCTCAAGACTCGGCCCCAGCCGCTGGGCCACCAACTCGACCGCTTTTTCGGATTCAGTGACGGCTTTACCGTCGCAGTAAATTGGCGTCGAGCCGGCTTTGACGCTTTCGCCCAGTTCTTTGAGCAGCGCTGCATGGTCGCGCGTGCCATCCAACAGCCCCAATAAGTGGCGCCCCATCGCATCTGTGATTCTCAGCGGCCAATGACGGAGCGTGGAGACTTCGGGTCCCTGGCGAACCTGCCAGCGGACCAGCGGGCTGGCCATCGGACGTTCCGAAACTTTCGTGACAAACGGCGAGGGACAAGAATGCAGATCAACAAAACCAATGGCAAAGCAGCTCAGCAGAAATTCGGCTAAATCCGCCCGGGTTTGGTGTACAGGCTTTAGCGCGCTCCCTTCATCAGTCCCGTGGGGCTCGTTCGGTGTACACGCTTTAGCGTGCTCGGGCGTTGGCCCGCCTGATGCACACGCTTCCGCGTGCCCCGGCGTTCCATCTCCACCAGGGTCTGCGCGCGGGGCTGTTCCGGAGCACGCTAAAGCGTGTACACTACACGCATTCTCCAACAACTCCGCGAAGGGCACGCGCCGCGGCCAGGCCTCGCCTAAAAACTTCAACGCTGATTTCAGCACGGGCATGCTCGCCGCGATGACTGTCTCGCCGCGCTTAAAATCTTCCGGGCCCGGCACTGGCGTATTTGCATCGGGGTTCACCGCGGCCACGTTCGCGGCCACAAACAGGTTGCAAACGCGCTCAGGTTTCATTTCGCGGTCCACGGCGCGGCCCTGGCGGCACAGCAACGTTCGACGGAACGAGCACCCGCCGATAAAGTCAATGTACTGCTCGTACGCGATACGATTCATTTGTCCCATTTTCTGCAGAACGCCGACAGCCTCGTCCGTGAGGCCGTCGGGCCGCGCATCTTTTACATCCGCCTCGGCGAGAAATTCGAGTTGATGCCGCCCGGCAGCCTCAACAAACTCATGAAAATAGAACGCCTGGCACACAGGACTGAAATCGTCGTGAAACAAGCTCCCGTCGGCGCGCTTTTCAAGCCGCTGAAGCTGCGCCTGAAGCACCACCTGCCAAAGGCGGGGTTCCGTTCGGCCCTGGGCGAGAAATTTAATCAGGGCGCGCCCCTGCTGGACCTGGTCCGACGGCTCGGAAAACTGACGCGCATGAAACAGCATGATGCCCCGCGCCACGTCCCGCAGATGACAACCCGGATAGGCGTTGTAACTGATATAAGCGACGCCGTTCTCCGCGAGATGTTCGCGGCAAATCCCCAGAACTTTTTCGCGCACCGCTTCCGGGACCCATGAATACACTCCATGCGCGATAATGTAATCAAACGTGCCGACGTCCGCGGGCATTTCGAGAATATTCATTTGCCGCAACGAAATATTTTTCAAGCCAATCGCTGAAATCGCCTCCTGACCGCGGCGGATCGGCTCTCCAGCCAGGTCAACCCCAAGAAATTCGCCGACGGGCAATGTGCAGGCGATGGAAATTAAATTGTTGCCGTCGCCGCAACCGAGTTCCAGTACCCGCGCGTTCGCAACCGGGGCAGGCTGTAATCCGTGCAGGATAGCGATGGTAGCCAGGCGGTCCGGATGGGTGTGCGAATACACCGCCCTGGGATAAGCGAACCTGTCGTAATCAGAAACGGAAACGGGGGGCTCGTGCATAGCGCGTGGATAGTAGACCACGAATGACACGAAAGACACGAAAGATTTTCGCGCGAAGGCCGCAGAGGTGCATCTTGACACTGTCCTTAATACTCGCAATGGGGCATCCGACTATGTTCGGTTGCGCCGCTATTACGCGGCGCGGACGGCGCAGCGCGCCATCCCTACCAAGAACAGTGTCAAGATGCGCCCGGCCGCAGAGGGACGACGGGAGCATTAACCGCAAAGAACGCAAAAGATTTTTGACAGGATGGACGAGATGGACAGGATGTGTTCCGGAGCGCGCGAAAGCGTGGACACCAAACCGCAATCCAATAATCCAATGTCTGATGGTTCGAGGACCCGTCTTCGCCAGGGCTACGCCGGGCAGGCGAGGACGATCATGTAAATGTAGCTGGACAGACTTGAAAAATCCGGCACTCTCAAAGCAACACAGGCAAAGGCACAATTATGATCAATGCAGAAGAATTACTGAAACCGATC
This sequence comes from Candidatus Sulfotelmatobacter sp., assembly GCA_035503455.1. GTDB lineage: Bacteria > Verrucomicrobiota > Verrucomicrobiia > Limisphaerales > UBA11358 > UBA11358. The sequence goes on from DATJTK010000148.1 coordinate 54,193, forward strand.
TCCGGCGAAAAACCCTGCGGCGAGGACCTTTCTTATGACCCCGGCATTCAGCAATTGGAAACGCTGATGAAGGGCAAGCCCGAAACGCAATTCTCAGCGGCGGAACCGCCCGACTGGAAAGCGTTGAACGATCTTTGCCTGGAATTGTGGGCCCGTTCCAAGGACCTGCGCGTGGCCACCACTCTTTCTTTGGCGTCGCTAAAGATGGACGGCTTGCCGGCATTTCGGGAAAGCCTGTTGACCATCAAAGGAATGGTCGCGGGATATTGGGAGACATTTTATCCCTTGCTGGACCCGACGGATAACAACGACCCGACACAGCGGGTCAACCTCATCGCCGCGCTGGCCACTCCAATGGCCACGTATGGCGATCCAATGCGGTTTCTCGAACGATTGCGCGAAGCGCCTCTGACGGATTCCCGGCAAATTGGCCGATTCAGCCTGGCGGACATCATGAACGTCGAATCCGGAAAAGCGGCCGGAGACGGACAGCCGTCTATTACAGCCGCGCAAATTGAAGCGGCGTTCCGTGATACGAATCCGGAAACGCTTCAGAAAATAAACCAGTCGGTGGCGGACTCCATTGCGCTGATAAAAGAGATAGATACGATCCTGACCGCCCAGGTGGGCGCGAACCGGGCGCCGGACCTGACGGAATTGCCAAAGCAACTGATAGAGATGCAAAAACGGCTCGCTCCATATGTAGCAGTCGAGGCGGCTGGTGACGGCGCGCCGGCGGAAGGCGCGGCAGGCGGCGCGACGCCAGGCACAGCCCCGGCGGCTCCCAGGGGCATTACCGGAGAAGTCCAATCGCGCAAGGATGTGGTTAAGATGCTGGACAAAATTTGTGAATATTATAAGAAAAACGAACCGTCCAGTCCGGTGCCTTTTATCCTGCAACGCGCCCAGCGTTGGGCGGAGATGGATTTCATGGCGCTCATTGGGGATTTAACGCCCGATTCGCTTGGGGAAATTCAGAAAGTTACGGGGGAAAAACCAAAAGAATAGTGCCGTGAGCGCCGCGAGTGCCATGAGTGCCATCGGGTAAAGGGGAATCGTCCTCGTTCTCGTCCTCGAATAAATGCGGGCTTGCGGAACCGATGTTCGATATTCGATGTTCGGTGTTCGATGTTTGATTTAACGTGTTCGGTCCGTCGATGTTAAACGGACACCCTGAAGGGTGGACACCCAGCCGTCTCCGGGGCGAATTAGCTGGAGCGCACTGATGTGGCGCTGGTGTGGAAATTGAGAAAAACAGGTGTTGACAACAAACCGGCAAATGCGAGAAACTTGCTGTTACAGTACGAATTGAAAGTCCCGGTTCAGGCTCAATTCAGGTCCGAATTTTAACACTAACGGGCAAGCGTTTGCCCAAACAATCAAAAGCCTATGGCCAAAGCGAGCAGTCAAAAATTCATCCAAAGGAATCGCGCACCCCGTGTCCAAATCGAATATGATGTCGAATTGTACGGCGCGCAGAAAAAAATCGAACTTCCCTTCGTCATGGGTGTCATGGCCGATCTGTCGGGCAAGCCGGCCGATCCGCTGGCGCCTGTTGCCGACCGCAAGTTTTTGGAAATTGACGTGGACAACTTTGACGAGCGGATGAAGTCCTGCAAACCGCGCGTCGCCTTCCAGGTCCCCAACACCCTGACGGGCGAAGGGAACATGAACGTGGAACTGACGTTCCAAAGCATGGATGACTTTTCACCGGCCGCAGTGGCCAAAAAGGTGGATTCGTTGAACAAGCTGCTCACCGCGCGGACCGAGCTGGCGAATTTGCTCACCTATATGGACGGCAAGAGCGGCGCGGAAGAATTGATTAACAAACTGCTAAACGACCAGGGATTGTTGAAATCGTTGGCCGCCGCCCCGAAGCCTGAAGGCCAGGAAAACAAATAACGGAGGATTGATTTATGGCTGAAGCACAAACACAAACACAACCCGCCGGCGGAGCGCCAGCGGAATTAAGCGAGTTTGACGCGCTCTTATCCAAGGAGTTTAAGCCGAAAACTGACGAACGGAAATCCGCGGTGCAGACGGCCGTGCGAACGCTGGCCGAACAGGCCCTGGGCGCGACCACGTTGGTTTCGGGCGACGCCATCAAGACGATCGAATCCATCATCGCCGAGATTGACAAAAAGTTGTCGGAACAGATCAACAAAATTATCCATCATGACGATTTCCGGGCGCTCGAAGGCTCCTGGCGCGGGCTTCATCACCTGGTGAGCAACACCGAAACGGATGAGACGCTCAAAATCCGCGTGATGAACATTTCGAAGAAGGAGGTCGGCAGCACGATCAAAAAATTCAAGGGCACGGCGTGGGACCAAAGCCCGCTGTTCAAGAAGCTGTACGAGGACGAGTTCGGCACGCCGGGCGGCCAGCCTTACGGCTGCCTGATTGGCGATTATTATTTCGATCACTCGGCCCCGGACGTTGAAATCCTGGGCGGCATGGCGCAAATCGCTTCGGCGGCGCACGCTCCGTTCATCACGGCCTCTGCGCCAAGCCTGATGGGGATGGACACCTGGCAGGAATTGAGCAATCCGCGCGACCTGACGAAGATTTTCCAGACTGCGGAATATGCAGCCTGGCGTTCGTTGCGGGATTCGGAAGATGCCCGGTACCTGGGATTGACGATGCCGCGATTCCTGTCGCGCATCCCTTACGGATCCAAGACCAATCCGGTCGAAGACTTCGCTTTTGAGGAAGACACCGAAGGCGCGGACCACAACAAATATACCTGGTCCAATTCCGCTTATGCCATGGGAACGAATATTACGCGTTCGTTCAAGGAATATGGCTGGTGTGCCCGTATCCGCGGCGCTGAAAGCGGCGGCATGGTCGAAGGATTGCCGGTTCATAGCTTTCCGACGGACGACGGCGGAGTGGACATGAAGTGTCCGACTGAAATTGCCATTACCGACCGGCGCGAAGCCGAGTTGGCGAAGAATGGCATGATGCCGCTGTCCCACTGGAAAAACACGGATTATGCGGTGTTTGTCGGTGCGCAATCGTTGCAAAAACCGGCGGCTTATGATGATCCGGACGCCACGGCCAACGCCAACCTGGCGGCGCGCCTGCCTTACCTGTTTGCCACCTGCCGTTTCGCGCATTATCTCAAGTGCATGGTCCGCGACAAAATCGGCGGATTCAAGGAACGCGAGGACATGCAACGCTGGCTTAATAGCTGGATCAAGCAGTATTGCGTGGACAGCAGCACCGCTTCAGAAAGCGACAAAGCCCGCCGGCCATTGGCCGACGCAGAAGTGAAGGTGGAAGAAGTGCCCGGCAATCCCGGATATTACACATCGAAGTTTTTCCTGCGGCCGCATTATCAACTCGAAGGTCTGACGGTATCCTTGCGCCTGGTTTCCAAGCTGCCGTCGGCGAAGGGAGGCAGCTAATACGATTGCAGGGAATAAGTTCAAACAACAACACTAAAACGCAACAACCAACCTAAGGAGAGATATTATGGCAGTTGACATGTTTCTGAATATTAACAACAAAGCCGTCCCGGGCGAGGCAAAGGACAAGACGCACAGTGGCGAAATTGACGTTTTGGCCTGGTCGTGGGGAGTCAGCAACTCAGGCTCGACGCACGTGGGCGGCGGCGGCGGCTCAGGCAAATGCAACGTCCAGGACCTGAGCTTTACGAAGTATGTGGACTCCGGTTCACCGTCGCTGTTGCTGGCCTGCTGCAACGGCCAACATTATCCCAGCGCCTTGCTGACAGTTCGCAAAGCGGGCAAGACCCCATTGGAATACATCAAGATTACCATGACCGAAGTCATGGTCACGTCGGTCTCCACTGGCGGATCGGGTGGCGAGGACCGGTTGACCGAAAACGTGACCCTGAATTTTTCCAAAGTGACCGTGGATTACACTCCGCAAAAGGACGATGGCACAGCTGGCACCGACAAGACGATGACCTGGGACATCGCCCAAAACACCAGTGACTAACCGGCGTCCATAAACGGCACGCAAGACAGGAATTATATTTCATGAACGCTGAAGAACTCCTCCAGGCTGGACGCGTGGAGGAGTCTTTAGCCAGTCTCCAGGACGCAGTACGCAAAAACGCGGCGGATCCACGCCTCCGCGTTTTTCTTTTTCAGGCCCTCAGCGTGCTGGGCCAGTGGAAACGGGCGCTGAACCAACTCGACGTTCTCGCCAACATGGACCCGGACCACCGGATGATGGCGAAGATTTTTCAACCCGTCGTGCAGTGCGAACTATTGCGCGAACAGGTCTTTGCCGGCAAACATACCCCGATTGTCTTTGGCGAACCGGAACCGTGGATGAGCTGGATCGTCCAGGCCAATGAATTGGTGGGGCAGGAAAAATTCGGCCCGGCGCGCGAGCTGCGTGAAAAGGCTTTTGATGCGGCCCCGGCATCGGCTGGAAAAGTGAACGAAAAGCCTTTTGAATGGATTGCCGACGCCGATTCGAGGCTCGGACCGATGTTGGAGGCGATTGTCGAGGGCCATTATTATTGGATTCCCTACTGCCGGGTCAAACTCATCCATCTCGAAACGCCCGCCGATCTCAGGGACCTGGTTTGGATGCCGGTGCAATTTGTTTGGACCAACGGAGGCGAAATGTCCGGGCACGTGCCGGTGCGTTATCCGGGGACGGAAAAGACAAATGACGACAAACTGCGCCTTGCCCGAAAGACAGAATGGATTGATTGCCCGGAAGGCTGGAGCCTTGGCCAGGGCCAGCGAATTTTGAACACAGACAGCGAAGAATATCCCTTGCTGGAATGCCGCAAAATCGAATTCGAGCCGGCGGCTTAAAAATAGACTGTAACCCGATCGACAGTATGGCCGAATTAACCCCGCTTGAAAAGTTGCAGCCGTGCCTGCTGGATCGGCTGACGGACGACGAACCGGACAAGGCCGAGGAGAGCCGGGCTCAGCGCGTGATTTCCCAGTCAAAGTATAAACGCGGGGTGTTGCGTGACCTGGAGTGGTTGTTCAGCGCCAGCGCGCACCTGCCGGGTGAAGGCAAAAAGGAATTTCATTTAAGCAATTACCCGGAAGCGTACCGTTCGGTGCTCAACTTCGGGACCCGCCACTTGTGCGGGATGCTGGCGCCGAACATGGATGAACTTGAGCGAGAGCTGGCCGAGGCCGTCCGTTTGTTTGAACCACGCATCATCGATCACACACTGACCGTCAAGGCGACCGTTGACCGGCACCTGGTCACGATGGAGATCATTGGCGAGCTATGGGCCAATCCGGTGTCGGAAAAGCTATTTATCAAGACCAGCATCGATTTGGAAAACGGACAGTGTAGTTTGGGAGACGGCGGACATGGATGAGCGTCTCCTGGATCATTACAACACCGAACTGCGCCATTTGCGTGAAATGGCGGGGGAATTTGCGCACGAATTTCCGAAGATAGCGGGCCGCCTGGCGCTGGATAAGGATGCCAAGGAAATTTGTCCCGACCCGTACGTAGAGCGCCTGCTTGAAGGTTTTGCATATCTCGCCGCGCGTATCCATCTGAAGCTGGACGCCGAATTTCCACGGTTCAGCCAAGGGATGCTGGAAACCATTTATCCCCATTACCTTTCGCCGATTCCGTCCATGGCAGTGGCGCGGTTTGAGCCTGAACACGACGACCCGGGGCTTGCGGCCGGGGCTTCCGTGCCGCGCGGCACCCTCCTGCGCAGCAACCTGGGCAAGGGTGAACGGACGGCTTGCACGTTTCAGACAGCGCATGCGATTCGCCTGCTCCCATTGAAAATCGCCGAGGTGCGCTATTTCACCCGGGACGTCGCGGAATTGGAATTGCCCGCGGAGTTGAAGGCAAAAGCGGCTTTCCGTTTGCGGCTCGCCGCCACGGCGCCGCTGCCCATCGCGGAGATTGCGGCCGCGCCCCTGAACGTCTATCTGCGGGGAGCAGACGAGTTGCCCGCGATGATTTACGAACAAATCCTGGCGCACAAGACCGGGCTTGTGGTGCAATCGCCCGCTGAGCGGGGCAAGACGCTGGCAATGCTGCCGGCGGAAAGTGTGCACAGGGTCGGATTCGCGGACTCAGAATCCGTGCTGCCGGCCAGCCCGCGCACGTTTGAAGGTTACCGCCTGCTGCGCGAATATTTCGCCTTTTCGCAACGGTTTTTATTTGTAGGTTTCGACGGATTTGGCGAAGCCCTGGCACAGATAACCGGCCAGCAGTTCGACCTGATTGTACCGTTGCGGGAAGTGGACACTCGCCTGGAAAACCGCGTCACCGCGTCGTCGTTTGAACTCTTCTGCAGCCCGATCATTAATCTATTTCCGAAGCAGTTGGACCGCATCGAGATGTCCGACAAGTTCAGCGAGTTCCACGTGGTGGCGGACCATAACCGGCCGTTGGACTTTGAAGTCTTTGAAATCCAATCGGTAACAGGTTATGGAACGGAAACGGGGCAGGAACAGGAATTTCGCCCATTTTATCTGGCCCGGGACACGGACACGGATGGGGGCGCGTTTTTCACTCTCAATCGCGTCCCGCGCATGCTGACCGCGAAAGAAAAACAATTCGGGGGCCGGTCCACGTACGCCGGGACTGAGGTTTATCTGTCCCTGGTGGACGCCGGCTCGGCGCCCTATCGGACAGACCTGCGGCAATTGGGCATCCGGGCGCTGTGCACCAACCGGCATCTGCCGATCCAAATGGCCACGGGCCTCGGGGCAACAGACTTCACGATGGAGATTAATGCGCCGGTCGCTTCCATCCGATGCCTGAGCAATCCCACGGTGCCGCGGCCCTCGTGGGCGGAAGGCCGGTTTTCATGGCGTCTCATCAGCCATCTTTCGCTGAATTACTTTTCGCTCGTTGATTCAAAAAGCGGCGATGGCGTGGCCTCCCTGCGGGAAATTCTCCGGCTCTACGCCGACGCCAACGACCGGCAGACGCTGCGGCAGATCGAAGGGCTGACAAGAGTTCAATCGCGGGCCATTGTCCGGCGCGTACCGAGCACCGGGTCGATTGCCTTTGCCCGGGGACTGGAAATCACGCTGACGTTTGATGAAATCGCCTTCGAGGGAACCGGCGCCTTTTTGCTTGGCGCGGTGTTGGAACAATTTTTTGCCAAATACGTTACGATCAATTCCTTCACAGAAACCGTTGTGCGAACACAACAACGCGGAGAAATCATGCGATGGCCGGCCCAGATCGGAAAACGACCGATAATCTAGTGGACGAACTGGCGAAAAGCCCGTTTGCCTATGATTTTTTTCACGCCGTACGGCTGCTGGAAAACCAGCGGCCCGACCTGCCGCGTGTCGGGTGCTCGCTGTCGCCGGCACAGGACGCAGTACGGTTCGGGCAGAAGCCCTCGCTGGCTTTCGCGCCATCCACGCTGGAGAGCGTCGAACTACATGGAGCGGATGGCCGCGCCAAGTTATTCGTCCGTTTCCTGGGGCTCTTTGGCCCCAACGCTCCCCTGCCCCCGCACCTGACGGAGTATGCGCACGAGAGGATATTACACTATGGGGACCGGACCCTGGCGGAGTTTTTGGACATATTCCATCATCGCCTGATTTCATTTTTCTACCGGGCGTGGGCGACCAACCAGAAGTCGCTCGACCTGGACCGGCGGGACGACCAGCGATTCTCATTGTTCATTGGCAGCATGTTCGGCCTGGGCGGGGAAGTGCAGGAGAACGGCGGTTCAATCCCGGACTGGGCAAAATTGCACTTCGCAGGACGACTCTCCTGCCAGACGCGCTCGGCGGAGGGACTCGAATCGATTTTGAAAGAATACTTTGAAGTTCCGGCCCAGGTTGAAAGCTTTGTCGGCCACTGGATGGATCTGCCGGCTGACGCTATTTGCGAATTGGGCAAGTCGCCAGAGTCTGGAACTGTTGGAACCAATGCCATCGTGGGTCTGCGTATTTTCGACGCCCAGCTCAAATTCCGCGTCCGCCTGGGGCCGATGAAGTACAAAGACTACGAGCGGCTGCTGCCCAACGGATCCTCGTTTGCACGGCTTCGCAAATGGATATTCAACTACTGCGGCCATCATTATTTTTGGGACGCACAATTGCTGCTGGAAGCGGGAGAAGTGCCCAGCACGCAACTGGGCCTGGCCGGCCGGCTGGGTTGGACATCGTGGATAAAAACCCAACCGTTCACGCACGACGCGGATGACCTGGTTCTAGTTGGCTCCTAACTTTTCCATGAATCACATGACATCACGTTCGAGCGATTCTCCCTCCCCATGAACCGCAACATTCTCATTCGAACGATTCTCCCTCACCCCAGCCCTCTCCCGCTGGGAGAGGGAGAATCATCGTCCGATGGTTTGACACGGCGAACAATTATCCCGGTTCAGGGGTTCAATGCGCGAAGTTTTCCTTGGGCGAATTCTCACCCCGACCCTCTCCCGCTGGGAGAGGAAGAATTGTCCGCCGATTGCTGGCATCGAAGATTGCACGCCCAACATCGAAGGGATCGTGGCTTTCGAGGACGAGGACGAGGACGAGAACGATTGGCAGCGGTCCAAATGCGGTTGCAAAAGACTTGTGCAGGCCCGTCAGTTTAACTAAAACAGTATAACCCGGAATAAAATATGGCTGAGATAAAACGAACCACCCTTTTTGGAAAATTAAACAGCGTTGGCTACAAATCCATCGAAGGCGCCACCATCTTCTGCAAGATGCGCGGAAACCCCTACGTGGAAAGCATCCATTGGCTCCAGCAGCTGCTCCAGAACCAGGACAGCGACCTGCACCGCATCTTTCGCCATTTCCAGATCGATGGCTCGCGCCTGGCAACCGACCTGATCGCCGCGCTTGATAAGCTCCCCCGCGGGGCCACCGCCATCGCCGATTTTTCTCCGGACATTCCCAACGCGATTGAGCGGGCCTGGGTTTTTGGGACGCTCATGTTTGGCGAATTTCAAGTGCGCAGCGGCCATCTGGTGGTCGGTTACCTCAACAGCGAACTTAAGCACAAGTTCCTGGCGGTCTCGAAAGAACTCGCAAAAATCAAACTCGAAGCTCTCACCGACAATTTTGCGCAAATCGTCGCCGGGTCGCCCGAAGACGCGTTGCGCGCCAGTGACGGCTCGGGTTTGAGCGCCGGCGCGGCTCCGGGTGAAACCAGTGGCGCAATTCCGCCCGCTGAGATGGGCAAGCAAGAGGCCCTCAAACGGTTTACGACCAACCTCAACGAGAAAGCGCAAAAGGGAGAAATTGATCCGATTATTGGCCGCGACGAGGAAATCCGGCAATGCGTGGACATCCTCATGAGGCGGCGCCAGAACAATCCCATCCTGACCGGAGAAGCCGGCGTTGGGAAGACCGCGGTGGTCGAGGGGCTGGTGCATCGCATCCTGGCTGGAGATGTCCCGCCCACCCTGCGCGAAGTGACCGTTCGCGCGCTGGACGTGGGTTTGCTCCAGGCGGGCGCGAGCATGAAGGGCGAGTTTGAACAGCGTCTGCGCGGTGTCATCGATGAAGTGCAGGCATCACCAAAGCCGATCATTCTTTTCATTGACGAAACTCATACCCTGATGGGCGCGGGCGGTGGCGGAGCCGGTGATGCCGCCAACCTGCTCAAACCCGCGCTGGCGCGCGGCACGTTGCGCACGATCGGCGCCACAACATGGGACGAATACAAACGGCACATTGAGAAAGATCCCGCCCTTACCCGTCGATTCCAGGTTGTGAAGGTCGACGAACCGGGCGAAGAAAAATGCGTGCGCATGTTGCGCGCGGTGATGGTGCCTTTTGAAAAGCACCACAAGGTCCAGGTGCTTGATGAGGCCATTGACGCCGCGGTGCGTCTGTCGCACCGGTACATCGCCGGCCGGCAGTTGCCGGACAAGGCGGTAAGCCTCATTGATACAGCCGCCGCGCGTGTGGCCGTGAGCCAGCACGCCGTTCCACCGGAAGTGGACGATTGCCGCCGCCGCATCCAGGGGCTGAATACCGAATCTGAAATTCTCAACCGTGAAACCGCCAGCGGCCTGGATCACAAGGCCCGTTTGTCTGAAATTAAAGAGACGCTGGACAAAGAGAAGGAAACGCTGGCCGGTTTGGAAAAACACTGGGCCGAGGAAAAGGAACTCGTCGGCAAAGTTCTGGAACTGCGCGCCAAACTGCGCGCGGCGGGTTCAACGATCGAAGCGGCGCCCAATAAGATGGAACCCGCCGACCCGAAACAGGCCATCACACCCGAAGAACGCGAGAAATTACTGGGTGAATTGAAACAGCTTCAGGAAAAATTGAAACAGTTCCAGGGTGAATCACCGCTGATTTTCCCGAGTGTGGACGCCAGCGCCATTGCCAGCGTCGTGGCCGATTGGACGGGCATCCCCGTGGGCAGCATGGTGAAAAACGAAATCGAACGTGTATTGGGCCTGGCGAACATCCTGGAGAACCGCGTGATTGGCCAGCGCCACGCCCTGGAATTGGTGGCGCGCCGCATCCAAACGAGCCGCGCCCGCCTGGACAATCCGAACCGGCCGGTAGGTGTATTCATGCTGGTGGGCCCAAGCGGCACGGGCAAGACCGAAACGGCGCTCACTTTGGCCGAGGCGCTCTACGGTGGTGAACAGAACATGATTTCCATCAACATGAGCGAATTTCAGGAAGCGCACACGGTCAGCACGCTCAAAGGCTCGCCGCCGGGTTACGTCGGCTACGGCGAAGGCGGTGTGCTCACCGAAGCGGTGCGCCGCCGGCCCTACAGTGTGGTGTTGCTCGACGAAGTGGAAAAGGCGCACCACGACGTGCACGAGATGTTTTTCCAGGTTTTTGACAAGGGCTGGATGGAGGACGCCGAGGGCCGCTACATCGATTTCAAAAATACGATTATCATCCTGACCAGCAATGCGGCCCAGGAGGTCATTATCAATATGTGCAAGGACCCCGAATTAATGCCCGACGCGGAAAGCCTGGAAAAGGCCATGCGCGGACCGTTGACGAAGGTCTTTCCGGATGCGCTCCTCAACCGCCTGGTGGTGGTGCCGTACTATCCGATCAGCAAGGAAGTGCTGCACCGAATCATCAAATTGAACCTGTCGAAGGTCGAAAAACGCGTCAAGGCGAACCATAAAGTGCCGTTCACGTACGATAACAGCGTGCCGGACTTGATCGCCCAGCGGTGCACCGAACTCGAGCGCGGGGCGCGCATGGTAGACGCGATGATTACAAACACGATCCTGCCGGAAATCGGGCGCGAATTTCTCAACCGCCTGGCGAACGGCACGCCCGCACAGAAAATTCATGTGAACGTGGCGAACGGGAATTTCGCGTACGCTTTCGATTAACAAACAGCCTTACGAAAGGTAAAACATTATGGCGAACCCGACACAACAAAATCGATTATTGTCCATCGACACCGAATTGGGCACCGACAAACTGCTGCTCCGAACTGTTTCAGTGACCGAGCATATGGGCCGGCTGTTTCAGATAGAAGTGGAAATGGACAGCACGGACAGCGCGATCACTTTCGAAAACATTGTGGGGACGTCAGCGACGGTGACGTTGACGATGCCGAACGGGAATGATCGCTACTTCAATGGCATTGTGAGCCGGTTTGTCCAGGAGCAGCAGGGGACTATTCCCATCTACCGCGCAACGCTGTCGCCCTGGCTGTGGCTGCTGACACGCTCGTCCAATTGCCGGATTTTTCAAAACGTGAGCGTGCCCGACATCATTGAAAAAATATTCGGGGACGGGGGATTTACGGATTACGCACTTAAGCTCTCTGCCACGTATAACCCGAAGGAATACTGCGTGCAGTATCGTGAGACGGATTTTAATTTTGTGAGCCGGCTGATGGAACAGGAAGGTATTTACTACTATTTCGAGCATCAGGACGGAAAGCACATCCTGACTCTGATAGACTCCCCGTCCCAGCACGACACGTACCCCGGCTATGACACCCTGACTTATCGCGCAAGCTCCGGCAAGGACGAGCAAAAAGAAGCTGTGACCGACTGGATTATCGAGAAGGAACTCCAATCGGGCATGTACGTGATGAACGATTTCAATTTCACAACGCCCAAGGCGGCTGTCACGGGCAATGCCAATATTACGCGCTCGCACGAAAACGCCAGTTTGACAGTCTTCGATTATCCCGGCGGGTTTGGAACAGCGTCTGACGGGGAAGCGTATGCCAAGCTGCGGATCCAGGAATTGCAGGCCCAGTATGAAATCCTTAGCGGCCAGGCCTCAGTGCGCGGCATTGCCACCGGTTATAAGTTCACGCTGAAGGGACATCCGCGTTCAGATCAAGGCCGCCAATATCTCGTCATCGGCACAACCCTGCAGGCGACCACGGGCACGTATGCGAGCGGCGGCGGCGGAAGCGAATTTTTTTCCTGCGGTTTCACCGCGATACCGGCAACGCAACAGTATCGGACACCCCGCACGACCCCCAAACCGCTGATTCGCGGCCCGCAAACCGCCATTGTCACGGGCCCCAGCGGCCAGGAAATCTACACCGATGAATACGGGCGTGTTTGCGTGCAGTTCCATTGGGACCGGCCCGACCAGGATGACAACGCGCAGACAGGCTCACATAGCACGGACACTTCGTGCATGATTCGAGTGGCGCAAATTTGGGCGGGCAAACAATGGGGTGCTGTCTATATCCCCCGGATTGGCCAGGAAGTCGTTGTTGAATTTCTGGAGGGAGACCCGGACTTTCCCATTATCACCGGGTGCGTTTATAACGCGGATCAAATGCCCCCACAAACACTGCCTGCCAACCAAACTCAGAGCGGCATCATCAGCCGGTCGTCGACGGGCGGCAGCGCCTCTAATTTCAATTCATTGTGGTTCGAAGACAAGCAAGGCTCGGAACAAATCTCCATCCAGGCCGAAAAGGACATGCTCATTAACATTAAGAACAACCGGACGGAGACCATCACCAACAACCGATCGCTGACAATCAAGGGCACGGACACCAAAGAAGTGGACGGCAACCTGACCGAGACGTTCAAAGGCACTCAATCTGTGACCGTCAGTAGTGACGTGACCCAGACTTATCAGGGCGCTCTGTCACAAACCGTCACCAAGGACGTCACCCACACTTTCAACTCCGGTCTGTCGATCACCGTCACTAACGATGTCACGGAGACCTTTAATTCCGGCCACACTGAACAAACTTCCGAAACTTATTCGCTGCAGGCGGACACAATTTCTATCACCGGCCAAACGAAAATAACGCTCACGGTGGGAGGCAATTCGATTACCATTGACTCAACCGGCATCAAGATCAACTCGGCAGCATCGTTGGGCATGCAGGCCAGCGGACAAACCACCATCCAGGGCGCCACGGTGGGAATCAACAGCTAAACAACCTTCAATAGTGGTCGATATTTTGCTCGATGGCCTGGGCCAGTTTCGTATGGGCATCGTCACCCAACTGATAGCGACCGAGTAACTTTAACCAGGCATCTATCTGATTTTTGAAGGCATTTGCCTGGCTCGGGGGCATGTTGCCCTGGGCCAAAGGAGACGCTCTTTTGGCCAATTGAAACGTCGCGTCTTGCGGCTTTATCACGCCGAACCAAACGGCGTAAATTTCGAGCTTGTTGTAAACCGAATCGCGCAGCTTGGATTTGATGTCCGGTTCATTCGGCGCGAGTTGCAGGGCAAGGTTTGCGTGTTGAATGACCGCGTCAAAATCATTCCGGTTCCAAGCGGCCTGCAGGGCGTTAATTTCAGACTCATATTGCTGGCCATTTTTCTGGATATTCCCGGCGGAGATCGCGTTATCCCTCAATGTGGTCGCCGCCACGTCCCCGGGCCTGGCTTGCAGAGCATTCGCCGCCCGCTGAACGGCGGCGGCGTAGTTTTTATTGTTGAAAGCAGTTTGGGCCGCCTGCATCGCTGTCTGGTATGCCTGGCCTGAGGCCTGCGCGACCTGTGCTTTGGATTTTAACGCGGTCGCGTCAGCATCATCCGGCCTGGCCATCAGAGCGTCATTTGCTTTTTGAATGGCTTCTGGATAATTCTTACTACCGAACGCCTGCCGCGCCGATTGCATGGCGAGGTCGTATTTCTGATTTCGCTGCTGGGCCGATTGCGCATTTTGCGCCTGGGCCATTAAATCCTTCGCGTCACTGTCGCCCGCCTTAAAGTTCAATGCGATGCCGGCCTGTCGGCTGACTTCGGAGTAATTCTTACTTGCCAGGGCTGCGCGTCCGCTGGCCATTGCGGCGTCATAATGTTCCTGTCGCAATTTGGTGTCTGCGTCCTGACGCGCCTCGATGGTAGCATCCAACGTCATTGCCGCGCTGTCGCCGGGGTTAAATGCCAGTGCGTTCTTGACCTGCCTGACGGCCTCGTCATAATTGCCGGCCGCGAGGGCATTACGCGCCGCGCTCATGGCCCCGGAATAAGTGCTGGCTTGCGATTCCGCGTCTTTCTTTTTTTTTACCGAGTCTGCCTTGATTTGAGTTGCCACCTGGTCGCCCGGCTCACAATCCAGCGCGATGTCCGCCTGGCGAATGGCTTCATCGTAATTCCCCTTTGTGAAGGCGTCGGTTGCGGATTGAATCGCCGATTCATATCTCACTCCCTGGGCCGCGGTTGGGCTCGCGGTTTGCGTTTTGTTGGCAGGAGCGGCAGCGTTTTTTGCCGGCGGGGTTTTGGCCTTCAAAAGCCATAGCACAACGCCTGCAACGATCACAATAACAACGATGCCGATTAGTAAAAATAGCCCAGCGCCGCTTTTGGACTCGGCGGGAATGCCCGGCGCAGCGACCGGGGCCACCGGAGCCTGGGGTCTGGATTGCCTGACAGGATCGGGGCCCAGTCCAAGCCGTGAAGCCACAGCATCGAGTGTCGATATCGTGTCCGGCGAAATATCATAGGGAATTTGTGTCGCCAGGGGCAATGCATCGGTTGCGGCCTGCAGGCAGAAGAAATCGTGGCTGGCCGGTTCGCCGACAACGACGTCCAACCATGCCTCACCGTTGCGCTTGACGAAGAGCACAGGGGTTTTTGCGGGGACAATGCACTTGAAAAATTCGACCCACGGCGTGAAACCATCCGTCTGCACACTGGTAATGGCCGGCACTCTTAGATGTTTAGTCTTTTTTTCGGATGCGATCCCCTGCTCCGTCAAATACTCGTGCAATATCCGTAAAAATCCGGTCCGGTCCGGGGCCAATTCGGCACAGTCCAAAAAACGTTGCCTTTCCTGAGTATCCAAAAAGGGTTCGGTCCATCCGCCCTGGGCCCTTTCACAGGTTCCTCTAAGCCGATCCAATGCCATGCGGCATTCGGCGGTGACTTCTTCCGCGGATGCGAGAGTTTTGCACGCATCCCGCAAGCGTTCCATTTCGGGTTTGGCGTTGGCCAGCATGAATGCCGGAGTAAACCCGTCCCCCTCGGCGCAAAGTATCATCGGGTATTTCGCGCGGCCAATCCGGTCGCTCGAAGACCACATCATTCCGAGGAACACCCGGCCCGGGCGCAACCATAGAAACAGATGGTCAAACCCTTCGATTCGTTTAATTTGCTCCATTTTTTCCCACGCGCCGGCATCAACTTGGCCACGAATGCCGTCGAAATAGAGCGATTGTTTTAAATTGGCCAGCGCTTCGGTGTCCACACCGATGCCGGGAATGTGGTCCTCCCATCCCGGATGTTTGCCGAACGCCGCAAGACTGACCGACGGCGTGCCGGATGGTTTACCCCCGGTTGACAACCGTTTAAACCATTCAGTCACGTTCTCGGTTCTTGGATTCATCGTTTCGGCCAGTCTTGAACTTTTGGCAGGGTACGATCCGGAACAATCCGGAACGTAACGTTGCCGTTGTTCCCCTGCCCGTCATTCAACGCAAGCTGCACCGTCCAGCCGGAACCATCCTCAAGGCGGCTCGCCTGGCCATTTGTAATCAAATTGACCAGCCCCCAGTTGTCGAACTGGATGGGTGTTTTTTCGGTGTCTTTGGCGCTAATTAATCGCCGAAATGAAATGGAAAGGCCATCAGCAATCAAACCCTGGTCCAACAAAAGGGGCTGGGCATCTCCCATGTGCTTTGACAAATCCGTCCATTTCGACTGGTTGTCTCCCACAGCAACCTGCACCGCCCTGAAGATGTTGACGATGGTCGTGTCCGATGCCGACGGAACAAAATAGACTTTAATGCCCGCCAAACTGCCATCGTCATTCACGAGGGCGGGCAGGATTTGATTATAAAGTTTACAGTTGTTCAGGGCTTCGGTGACATGTTGCTGGTCCGAATCGCTTAAGAGCGAGGTCCAGGACGGGTCCGAGAGCGTGGCCGACATGGAAGCGATAATATTTTTCAACGCCTTGACGTCATCTGCGCTCATAGGCTGATCCTGGCTGTCATTTAAGAAAACCGGGAAGCCGATTTTGCCTTGCATGCCAGTCACGCCCTGCACAAGACCCTGACTGACAATATGGCGGCAGAGGGCCAATACCTGGTCCTTCAGGGGGCCGTTGTATTTCGCCAACTCGGCGTTGAAGGAATCGTAACTGGCCTTGAACCCGGAAAATCGGTTCCAATGGTCTCCCAGAATTTCATCCTTTTCCGGAATGCTTTCATTGGCCAGGGCGCAGGCATTTGTATAGAGAGACCATCGGACCTCGTGAGCGACACCGAGGTTTGGCAACGATACCAATTGGTCGCGGTCCAGCGTCGATATCTCGCTCTTCTTTTCGCCATAGCTCTCATCAATCGTCCAGGCCGCCTTTTGGCGGAACTGGGCCAACTTTGAGAAAATATCGCCAAAGAGGCCGGCGGTCACGCTGGCAGGGGGGACGCTCTGCCTGATTTCATTGAATGCTCCGGACGAGGATTCTTCCGCCGCATTTCTCAGGATCGAATAATGAGCTTCCAGATTGGTCAGGGGCAAATCGGTGAAGTTGGTTTCCATTTCGAGTTGCGAAATGTACTGGTCCACTTTTCTTTTGGCTCCATTCAAAGTCCCGCCGTCTTCTATGTCCGCCATTGAGGCATTCTGGCCCTCTGCCAGCCATTCCGATTCCTTTTGTTCATAATCGTAGAGCGCGTCCACGAAATTATTCAGGATTGCGGTTTCTTCTGAAATGCTCTTCTGCGTCTTTTGATTGGCTTGATTCAAATCATCCAATCCTTTTTGTATCGCGGGATTGCTCGCCAGAGAATTGCCGCCATTGAGCGGCAGGAGCACCGATGGCGGCCATTGTCCATGGCCGCCGCTTTGGGAGTAATCCCATTGAAAAATTGCGACCAAATCCGGATCGGCCACCTGATTGGAATCCGCGAGATAGGAAATAAAGGAATTCAAATACCTGGCGGCGTCCTGGGGATTTACGCCTTTCATCGAACCACTGCCGGATGCAAGACTGTCCGCCTGCAACTGAATCAGGGACAGCAACGCTTCGCGATAACGCGCAACGGCCGCTGGATCATCCGGCGACAAATCCACGTGCATTATTTTGTTCCGGGTCCCGGTGACCAGCGGTTTCAAAACGCCATTGAGGAAAATGGTTTCCTGGGCTTTCTTTCTGTTTAAGTCTTTTCCTGAGGATAACCACGTGATTGGTTTGAATACCCAACTGATGGCGAGGGGCTTTTCCACCATATCCTTAAGGCGGGTTTGATACTGGACCTCGGTCATTCCGTTGGCGCCGGGGAGCGGAGCATCCCCTTCGTAGGTAAAGAAATACGGATTGTCCGTTCCGGGCAAAACAATGGGAGAAGACCATTCCCCGTTTTTCGCGTTAATGGCGCCAATGCGCCACAAACTGGATTCTTTCATGACGCTCCGGTTGAGGCTGTGATACGCCAACCCGGACAGGATGAGAAGCAACGCCAGGGCTCCGCCGGTGACACCCATGATTAGAAGCCGGCGCTTGCGGAGCAGCGCAAGGGTGTTCGTAGCCCGCGTGACAAGCCCGGACTCGCGGAATACTTTTTCCAAAAACATGTCCCGCATGAAATAGGACCGGTTTTTGTCCCAGTCGCGGTCCCCCGGCAATTGGTCCAGCGGCACGCCCGTGGCCAGGGCCATGGCCTCGTCCAATGCCCGCCCTTCGCGCATGGACGACGTGAAATAAATGCCACGCAGGAATACCGGCTTGGCCGACCATTCACCTTCCACAAAAACGGTTTCCAAATAGCGGCGCAGCCTCGGAGCCAGCCTCATCATGCTGTCAGGCAGGGCAAAAAGCGAATCCGCGGAATCCAATCGCCGTTTTGACGCCCCGCCCGATTGCTGGAAGGGCGAGGTAAAAAACTGGGTGTCGCCGAATTGCGAGGAACCGGATTCTTCGCGCAACAGCGAAAGCCGCCTGCGCTTAATCCGGTCCGCAACAGACTTGAGGTGCTGCTCCACAAACTCGGGTTTGAATGGCGTATCCAACGGGTCCGGATTGGACCAGCCGAACATCTGATGCTGCAATATTGGGTCGCTTACAGTGTCCGAAAACTCCCTGAAGCCCGTCAACAAATCGCACTTGGTCACCAGAAGATAAACCGGGAAGCGCACATCGAGCGTTTTCTTGATCGTCTCGAGCCGCTGGGAAAGACGGCTCGCCTTTTTTGCAATTTTATCCGCCGAGTCTTTGATGAGGCTTTCCACTGAAAGCACAAGAAACAATCCATTGATCGGGCTGTGAGGACGCGCCTTTCTGAGCAATCGCAAGAATTCGAGCCATTCCGGATTTTCGCCGGCCTCTGTCTCGTTGAATATCATGGAACCGGCCGTATCGAGAATGATACTACGGTTGGTAAACCACCAATCCATGTTGACGGTGCCGCCGGAGCCCTGAAGTTCATCCTGCATCCCGGGAGGGAAATCAACTCCGGAATGGCGGATGGCTTCGCTTTTGCCTGAGCCCGGTTCGCCGATGATGACGTACCAGGGCAGTTTGTAAATGTCCTTGCCGCGGCTTTTGAATTCCTGGAGGCCTTTTTGGAATTTTTGACGCAATTTATCCAGCGCAGCGCGCCGGTTCGGGTCGCTGATGGCCCGGGGCGAGGCCGCGGTCTGGGATTCGATGGCGCCTTCGAAGTCCTTGCTCTTTTTTTTCTTCCGCGCGCGTTGAATCAGGAAGTAACAGCCGAAAATGATGAGGGCAAAGAGAATGATGGCCAACGCGACCCAGATGCCGATTTTTGGAATTGTTATGGCGGCGACCACTGCCCCCAAACCGAGAGCGCCCATGCCGTAAACCAGGATATTCTTTTGCTTTGAATCGTCGTCCATATTTTTCTCAAGGATTCGCCTGCCGGACAATTTGGTTCACCGAGTCAGTGAGGTCGGAGGACGCCTTGTAATACAATCCGTAGCAAATAGCGAAAACGCATAAAACCAGGAAAACGAAGGCCACCACCAACAGCGATATTTTATCATTCGGCGGCTCGGTCAATTGCCGGGTGTCCGTGCAGGTGTAAGCCTGTTCGGTGATTTTGGACTTCTCGGAATCGGTCCATTGGCGAACACGCGGAAAGATTTGGTCCAGGTAACGGCGGATCTGTTCGGGCTGGCCCTGGTACATGCCGGTGAAACCGAGGCCCAAACAGACATAATAAACGGAAAGACGCTCCGCCACCTCCGGGTGGGTATTGACGAGGTCTTTCTCCAGGAAATCCACAAAGAAGCGTTCGTCGCCGGCCAGTTCGTTCCGTTCAGCCGCGAGGCGATTCATGGCCCATTGCGGCGCAAAATTCAGGCGGCTGGTGGCGATCATGTTATCCACGAAAAAAATCATGGGCGCCTCAAGCTGCTTGACCTGGCTGGAAAGGGCGGGGTCCGACGCCGCACTGCGGCTAATGTCATCGAAAAGGCTCTTAATTTCGGAGCGAACCCTCGAATAATCCGGGTGGGTTTGCCCTTTCGCCGCGCGGTTCAGCCGGCAAATATATTGAAACAAGCCTTCATATAATTCTAATAGTTTCATGAGCCAGAATTCGACGACAAGGTCATATAGAGAGTGAACGCTGCGTCGGAAAGATCAAATTCTGCGTTGTTCCATACCAGGGAAATCCCTTTGTCCTGCTTGACCTGGTCCCAACGGCGCTGGTTGGAGGTGGGCATCAATCGGAAAAAGTGCAGATCGCTTTGGCCGGGCAATTCGAGCGGCGGATAGTTTTCTTCCTTTAATTCAACGCCGAAGATCGCGACCTGCTCCATGCTGCGGGGCATCAATTTGAATTTATTTCCGTCGTTCAGGTACAACGCCAGTTTGGTGCGGTCCGCCCGCGTCTTGACGCCCAAATAATAGCCGGTCGGCTTTTCGAAGTGTTGTGGCTCGAGCGAAACGCGCAAAAGGCCGGGAGTTCCTGCAAACGTGACTTTTAGCGGCTCGGCGGCGCGAGCGACCCGGATTTCCTCGCGGATTTTTCGGTCCAACTCCCGGAAGGGCGGCAACGGATCTGAATGATTATAGGGCTGGCACTCAAACAGTTTATCAGCCGGGTGCAACGCCAAAAGCTCGCCCAGCAGGCCCCGAAGTTCCTGGTAAATTACAAACGGAGGCACGTTTCCCTCTTCAACTACGGCGGACCAGGCGGCGCAAAATCGGTTGAGAGTGGCCAGGCGCGTTGTAATTTCCCATTTGACTTCAAGGCCAAGGCCGCCGGTGGAAATCTTGATCCGCGTTTGCTCCCGGCTGGCGTTGACCTGTGCCGTCAATTCCCGCACCAGATCGTGCAAGGCCGGCGCGGAACGCAGCAGCACCGAAGGAGGAACAAATTCCGGATCCGGACGGGGCTTTCCGGCGTCTTCTCCCACCGAGCGCACAATGCGCAACAATGGGATGGTTTCCACGTCGGACATGTCCTCGCTCTTGAGCATCAACCGCGCATTGATCTTGCGCAGGTGCAGTGACTGCGGATTTTCGCCGGAATTTTCGTCCGCCACTTCCCTGGCTTCGCTGGGAATGTATAACAATTTGACGCGCGGGTCCGGCGGTTCTCCAAATCGAAAGGCGTTGGCGCGATTTTTCGCCCAAAGCGGCACGCTCAGGAATATTTCCAGTTGTCCGGCGCCGCGCGACGCCTCTGCTCGAATGTCCAGGCTGGGCAATTGGGCTTCTTCAGGAAAGCGCACTTCCTGTCCACCCGGCATGATGACGTGAAGCCGGTCAAAGCGGAGCCGTCCGTTCGCCAGATCGTCGTAGGATAATTTCGCCTCCACGACACCGTAGCCAAAAGGAAACAACAGGGAACGCAAAGCGCGAATTTCCGATTGCATCGCGCGTTGCATTGTTTGCAAATGGTGCGGCTGTAGAAACAGCCCTTCATGCCAGTGGACATTCATATTTTAAATTGAAAATCACCCAATCCGCGTCCGGGCTTCAACGAATTTGCCCAGGCAATCTCTGACCCACTTGTCTATCAGATCAGGCGTGGCAATGTCTTTCGATAAAGTTTTATATTTGTCCCAGCAACGGTCGGCTTTGCTTCGTCCAATGCCCGGAATCAAGGAGCCGCCGCCTTCGCCTTCGACAACCTGTTCAATGCCGGCGGGAGAATATTTTTCGACGAATTGCCGTCCGAAATCTCTTCCACCCCCAAGCATGGCCGCGAGCAATCCTCCCAGAAGGGCCGACACCATGCGAAAGAATGGTTCAATTTCCTGGGCATCGCCCGAAATATACTGGCTCGGTGTGGCCCAAACGCCTTTTTGGCGGTTTAAAAGCGCGGACCGGGGATTCAATTCCTTTAGCGTCAACATTGCGGCGCGGTCCAAATCGTGAAGGGTCTGAAGCAGCAAAGCCGTTACCTCCATAAGGCGCTGGGGATTCGGCTCGCGGCCCGGCTGAAGCCCCAAACGTTGCCGCATGGTATCGCTGACTTCCATGCCTGCTGCGGAAGATTTGCCGCCAGCCGCAACAAAACCAGCCTCCGATAATTGTTTTGCAAAGGCCTCCTTTTGTTGCTGTGGCAACCCGGCGGAAAGCTTCAAAAACCGCTCCAGCAATGATTGAGGCGTTTCAGGGGCGGGTGGAGCGGCGGCGGCAGGCGCAACCTGGGCAGTGTCCGCCGGCATTCGGCCTCCCGATGGAAACCGCGCCAGTAAAGCTTCCAGGAGTCGTTTCCGGTTTGTGGGACCTACATCTTTGAAACTCTGCGAAATCTCATCGTGCAGATATTCACGCCGTCTTTCGGGCGAAAGCGCCGCCGAATCGCTTTGAATCAACCGCAGCCGGCCCGCGCATTGGTTGACTCTATCCAACTCGTCATCGGTCAGAGTTGTGGTGAACTGGCTCATTCAGGAATCCTGTTATCCACAGCCTGACACAAAACCAAAAATGTCACAAGCCTGTTTTAGTTGGTGAGACGGAAGAATTGCACCGGCGCATTTGTCGTAAACGTAAATGTATTGGGCGTCGCGAAATTCGAGCCGGTGGCAATGTTCGTCCATACAACCGGCGGCGCCAAATTGGTCGTGGACAGAAGTGTCAAATTGCCCTGCCATTGAATCGTGCCGGTACCAGCGGCAGGATTGAAACTGAGGACCGGCGGACTCGAGCAATTGGACAGGCTCAATGTGGCAAGAACAGAGCCGGTGCTGGCCAGTCCCGAGCCGGAATCCACCGCCCAGGCTGAGAACTCCCAAGCGCCAGGCGATGAATTGGTCGGAGTAAAGCTCAACGCATTCGTCAACGGCGTTCCGGTGGAGGGCACAGCGTACCAACTGGCTGTTTGCCCGCTTGCCACCGCGACCGTGAACGTCGGGTTCGGCACTTCAATGCAATTGGTCGCGTCGGTTGTTCCGATTGCCGTGGGCGCCGCGGGAACGATGGCGAACACTACCGGGAACCGGTTGGTGCTCACCAGGGAACCGCCGGACCCGGTGTTGGTAGCCACGGTTTCAGCCCAATTGGTGAAGATGCCGCAGGTTGAATTTGTGGGAGTGTGGAAGAAACGATTGCTCGATCTGGTCTCACTGCCGTTGTCTATGAGAATCGCACTATTGGAGCCTTGGGGCGCGGAATACCAATTCACGATAAAGTTCGTTGCGGAGTTGTTGGCATTGGTCTGGACATCCACCCAGATTGGCGCATTGGCCTGGCCCAGGACATTGGTCCACCCGACTAGTCCGTCAATTGGCGCGGGCGGAAGCAGTGTGAACGTTACAGGAATCAGGTTGGTGCTTTGGCAGGCGCAAGCGGTAAAGTCCGGGTCGACAACTCGTGCTCGCGCATAATACGTATAAACTCCACAAAGTTGGTTTGTTGGGTTGAAGGTCAGCCCGGTAGCAAACGCGTCGAGACTTTCGTACGTGGATATGTATGGGCTTCCGTTTGTGTACCAATCAATCGTGACAGACGCGGCAGGTTCAATGCTGGTTATTTGAGCCAGATTGCTGATGGCCGGAACTGTGATCACCGGATATGTCTGCGGATTTGTGACTGTGTTTGTATAGGCCTCCGGCAAAGCATTCGTCCATTGCGGGAGCGCATTCAACTGAAAAGTGAGTTTCGTCCAGGTCGCGCTGGCAAGGCCCGTCGCCGGGTTGGTTGTCTGGGCATAGAACGTATAAATATTGGGGGCCAAATTCGTCGGCGTGTAGGTCACGATGTCGCTGTCAGGGGTGAATGTATTGGCCGCCAGCAGGTTTGAATTTCCATCATACCAATTGACCAAATTCGTCCCTGGCATATTTGCGGCATTGGTTACAACTGTGACCGACAGGTTCGTCATGACACACATGCCGTACTGTCCGGTGATATTGGACAAATCGCAGTTTGTCGCGTTCACCGGGTCCGTGGGCGGGCCTGGAACGATGTAAAAGACAAATGGCGTGCGGTTCGTACTGCTAAATCCGGTCCGCAGGTCCCGCTCCGCAGCCCAATTGGTGTATGTGCCACAAGCATTATAAATGGACCCCGGTGGCAGGAATACAGGAGAATTAGTTTCCAACTGAACTCCACCAGTTGCCTCGGAATACCAATCCATCGCTAATACATTGACCGGGTGATTTGGATCCGCAACGATGTTTCCAGGATTGCCCAGAGGGCCATTAACCTGCGGCTGAGACAGAATGTTGGTAACGTAATTGCCAGATGAGTTGTTCGGGGCCGGCGGCGGCAATCCGCCAATAAGGACCGCTCCGTTATTTCCGACCACCATCGCTATGCCCTGAAAGAAGCCGCTGTTTGCGACGGCCGCGCCGTTTAGCGTGACGCCAGCCAGAACATTTGCGTTTGTCTGGGTCAAAGAGCCGTTCTGCAACGTCCACAGGTTTGTTTGGCCCGTCCAGGTCCAATTTCCGGCTGAGGCTGTCTCCGGGGCCATGATTATCAATCCATTGGCGCCGACTGTACCGGCAGCTAAAAACGCGTTGGCCACGGGACTGTAGGCGACGGCATTAAAATTAGTGGGACTCCCGGGCGCACTAAAATTGAAATTGGTTTGAATCATCCAGGGCGCATTGAGGCCGTTGAAACCGCCATTGGTGCAAACTTCGATCAAGCTGTTGTCGCCCGCGCATACCAGATTTGTCCCACCATCGGAAGCAACTGCGACTAAATTTGGCATAATGGAGTCGGGCTGCTGGTTGGCGATCCAGGTTTGTCCTCCATTTGTGGAAACGCGGACATCTCCCAGAATTCCACACATCGCCATGTTGCTGGAATCAAACGAGGCGATGGCGAGAAATGACTCCACGAACGAGGACGGAGGGAGCAGAGTCGCTGTCTGCCAGGCATTCGTTGAAATAGGATTCGTAGTCCACGATGCAACGCTATAGGTCTGAACGGCCGCAAAGGTGGCGGACACCGGATTGTAAGCGATTCCCGTAATCGCAACGGACTGGTTTCCCGGCGGCAGGACCGCCCCCGAATTTGTCCAATTCACGCCATCGTAGGAAACATAAACTAAATTGGACACGCCAGACGCGGCAAAGCCGTTGAGCTGGGCAGTCACACAATCGAGTGAATTGCTTTTTGGCGAACTATTCCAAGCATTGGTAGCGAGGAGATATCCTCCGCCGACATTGCTGTTGGCAAAGGCTGTAAAGTTGTTGGTGTTGACCGACAGGACAGGTGAATTTGGTCCTCCCACGCAAACAAAAATATTTCCGTTTGTGGCGGCAGCCACAGCGCTGAGGTTAACTCCAGCCGTGACATTGCTGGAGACAGCTGCAAACTCGTAGCTTTGCCCCCAGGCGCCTATTGCCTGGAGCGCAAAAACCACGATTAAAGTCCCCCATAACTGCAATTTGCGATTCATAAAATGATCAGGTTGATATTAGAAAACAAAACTTGCACCGACTTTGACGTAAGGGCCCCACAATAATTCGTCTTTGAGGCCGGGACCATCCGGATAGCTGATGAAACTGTATTTTGTCATGATGCCTGCGTCACCGGTCAATTTCCAACGTCCGGATTGGCCCAAACGATAGTCTGCGTGCAACGTGAACCGACCGAGGGCGCCGTAAACTGTATTATCAATTGTCGCGTTGCCCGTCACATTCCTTGGAACGAAGGTCTCGGTAATATCCTGCGAACGGTTGCCACCGAAGCCCTCACCTTCGAGTTGCAGACCGACTTTCAAACGGACGGTCGAATAAAGCGAATAGGTCAGGCCGAAGCCCAAGTTGCCCAAAACATCGAAAGTTTTGTCGTTCTCCGAGTAAAACGCTCCTGAGTGATAGGAAGAAAAAGGATCGTTGACGGTAGTCAACGTTGCCCCGACCAGGCTGACGCCACCGCGCAAATACGCTCGGAAACGAGTGCCAGCGAGAAAATTCTGAAAATTGTAGCGCAGATAAATCTGAAACCAGGTGTCGTTAACATCGAAGCTCGCGGGGACTGCAGGGCCGATCAAGCCCGGGAGCGTAAGGCTCGTGCTGCCGGTGGACCTGCCGTTTTCCCCGGAAAAATCGAGATACCAGGAGCGCCCATAGGAATAGGAAACCGTACCGCCGTAATACACAGTCGAACGGTTTGCAGAAACCGCAGAAACAGGAAAACCAGTGCCACGTAAGGCGTATCCAAGCGGCACAGTAATCGTACCCGTGCCGTACATGAAATCCGCCGACGCGCTGACTTCATTCTTGTATACCGTAGGCTGGACAGGCAACGGCGGGAGCGTAAGGGTTGCGCTCGTATCCGAAGCCTCAGGTGGATTGGCGGAAACACTCGGAGCAACGCCGACGTTTGTGGACGAATTTTCCGGCGGCGGCGGCGGAGTGACTGGAGGGGCTGAAGGCTGGACAATCGGCGGTCCCGCCGGCTCCAGAGGCTGCGCCGGCCATTGCACATATTGGACTTGCACGCCCGGCTCCATATCAAGACCGCCGAATACAACGGGCGGCGAAGATTGAGCCCTTTCGGCGACCATCTGATCTGTCGTTTGCGCCGTGGAGTCGACGGTTTGAGCCGCGGCATGTTCCCCTGTGACCATGAACAGCGACCCGGAAACGGCGGCAATCACTGAACGATAAAACTGGCGTTGCCAGCCAGACTCGTATGAGCCCGGAAAGAATTGAAATTTGCCGCCACTGACTGATTGATTGGTCCCATTGAAGGGATATGTTTGTTTCATGCGCGCGCCTCTGACTCGGTTATCCTCAGGTTAAAAAAGAACTTCAAAAACTCCGAATCTGAACAGGCCTGGCTTCGAATTTTTCCACATCAAGAAAAATTGCCTGTTCGGTGCCTGTTGAACTTTTATGCTTATACAAAAACCGTCACAGAACTGTCAAGCGTCATTTGGACTATTTGCATTGATTTCGGCGGGGCGCCTGTCGTGTGAGGGCACGCGGCCTACGAGGCGGTTCGTTTCGTAATACAGGCCAATATCCCGCCGCGGAAAAAAAGAATTGTCCCTTTTCGATGGTCAAAAAACGGATTTTAAACACGGTTTTATCGCCGAAAATGGGCCAAATCACCGAAAACGGCGGCCTGGCCAACGCCATCGGCGAAAAAGATATGTGGAAAATATGGGTTTTTGAAGGCGTTTCAGCGAATTGTCCCCCCATCAATCGGGAACGTGGGGACAATTCGGCTATGAACCTTCCGGAAAACATCGAACATCGAACATCCAACGCCGAACGCCGAAGGAAAAGCCGCGAACCATCTATTCGATGTCGGGAGTTCGATGTTCGATGTTCGATGTTTTCGATTTCCATGCAATTCGATTTTCTCAGATGTATGGAGCAGTACAAGAACTAGATTTGGAACCCCAAAAAGGTTCAATGCTGGCGCGGGGATTTAGGGGCAGAAATTTTTTCATTTCATTTTTTGGGGTCGGTGGGTGGCAGCGCCACCTGCCGTTGGTTAGAGGAATGATTCCCCTACCCTAGTGTAGTGTCGCAGAGAAGGCTTTGCTAACTATTTGATTTCATGCCAACCTTCGGCATGGCTCGTCCAAAACTCGAATTGACTTTGACTGCGCAACAACAGAGCGAACTGACTCGAATTCTCAAGGCGCCCGCCACC
>DATJTK010000149.1:0-87476 GCA_035503455.1 Candidatus Sulfotelmatobacter sp.
GGGAAATCCGTTCGTCCGGTTTGATGAGGGGTGAAGTGAAACAACGGAACCGACAACTTCGGTCAGTTCAATCCCCAGCGTTTCACTTCGCCTACTCTACCATAGTTCGAACCCCCTGACGCGAACCCCCGGGCATCGTGGTTAGTCGATGAGTTGTTCCAGGAGGCTTGGGTCGATACCGGGGGTGAAAATGATTTCCGTTTTGCCTGATTCAGCGAGGATTTCCAATTCGTTATAGCGTCCGCTTTCGTCGTTTTTCCTTAAGACGACCCGAAAAGGCTCGATAATCTCGTGCTGCAGCGGGCTTTCATTTGGGAGCCCGGCTTCGACGGTCATGGTGTCGCTACACGATTGTTCCTGTTTCTGAAAGACCAGGCGTTGGAGGGGCAGGTCGTGGGCGACCACGCGCACATCGCCTCCGGGCAGGATCCACCGGATGCTGACCACGCCGCGATACCAGTCTCTAAGCCGATGACAAAAGGAATCCCAGGACTTTTGCGGAATCTCCGTGGTCATAGTCATCGTGTCCGTCCGCGGGCTGACGGCTTGCGTTTAACATTGCTGCGGTCCCACAGGAAGGTGCTGGGTGAACGCAACGCGGCTCTCCCGCCGCCTTTGGATTCCGGCCTCGGCACCGCGGGTTTCCATCGGCTGGCTGTTTCGAGCGAAAAATCCATCGCGCGGGGCACGAATCTCTTTTGCGTATGTTCCTCGCGCGCGCAGCGATACATTTCTTCTGTAAAATGCCCGGGCCTCAACTGCGCACGCCCCAGCTTTGACGTGTTTTCAGGATTGGTCCTCCCAGAAACATTCATTCTCATAAGCTCTTTTCTGTGTTAGCTTGTCAGCCTTCGTTTTTTGTCCTGTGTTTTGCCGCCTGCACCATTTCATCATGCTCAGCCTCGTCCAATCCTTCCTGGACAGTTTCAATTTCCGTTTCGTCGTCCGTTGGCAATTGAGGTTTTGTGTGTTTGCCTGTTGAAGTCGGCGGGGCGCCCATCCCGCTGGGAACAATGCCTGTATCGTCGGTCGCGGCGTCGCCGGAATCGTCACCCAATAATTCTTTTTTGGCCTGTATTCGGTCAGAGGCAGTCACACGGTTTGGCTCGCGACCGGCAATCAGTGCCAGTTCGCGGGCCCGATCTTCCACCATATCCGGTGTTACGAGCGATCTCATAATGGTCCCGTGGGCGTGAATTTTCGTTTTGGCCTCGGTTTGTTCTCTCCCGGATGAGCGTTTTCTCTTTGCCATACAATTGTTTAAGCATTGTCCGTGCCTGCAAAACCGCTCATTTTTCGTTGGATTTCGTTTGCGAAATGCAATTCGCCCGAAAAAAAGCAATGGATGGAATCAGCGCGGCCTGGCAAAGCGGCAGCTTTGCCCTACCGACGTGGTTGCGATTCCCGAATATGCCGCTCCTACGGCGCTTGGGAAAACTATTTGGGGACCTTTTACTACAAATATTGCGCTCCTACGGAGCCGAACTGCAGCGTCGTTCAATATCGTCGGTCTAACAGATGCTTTTGTTCCATTCCACCGAAAACAGCGATGAAACGGCGGTTTTCTCTGGCAATCTTGTGCTGTTTGGGCGCTTGTGAAAAAAATCACAAATTAACTTGCCCCGGATGGACACAGCCCTTAGATTTTTTTGCCGTCATTTTCCGGCGGAGATATGCAAACGCAGAGTGAGATCGGCTACAATTCAAAGATAGAAGGAGACGTCGTTATCACGACGGTGGACGCGGCGCTTAATTGGTTTCGCAAGAATTCCGTCTGGCCCATGCCGATGGGGCTGGCCTGTTGCGCCATTGAATTGATGGCCGTGGGCGCCAGCCGATTTGACATTTCCCGGTTTGGGTCGGAAGTCATGCGTTTTTCACCGCGCCAATCCGATTGTATGATTGTGGCCGGCACGGTCACTTACAAGATGGCGCTGTCGGTCAAGCGAATTTGGGACCAAATGCCCGAGCCCAAGTGGTGCATTGCCATGGGCGCGTGCGCATCGACCGGCGGCATGTACCGCAGTTACGCGGTATTGCAGGGGGTGGACCGCATATTGCCCGTGGATATTTACGTGAGCGGCTGCCCGCCGCGTCCCGAAGCGCTTTTGGACGCCCTGATGAAGCTCCAGAAAAAGATCAGCACGCAGCCGGTGGTCCAAAACCTGACGATTTCGAATTTGAAAAAGGAAGCGGCGTGATTTTCACCGCAGATTTTGACTCATAAACTGACATAGAAGCCCCAGGTTTCATGTTTTAGCTGAGTCGTCTGCCCTGAAAACTGAGAACTAGAAAACGAGCACCGTGACATCTTTGGAAGCAGCAAAAAAGTTAAAGGCGAAATTCGGAGATCTGATCTCCGAACTGCCGGAATTTCGTGGTGAAATTTCCGTAAGCCTGAAGGATGCGGAAAAAATCGTCGAGGTTTGCCTCTACGCCAAAAGCGACCTGGATTTCAACTACCTGGTGGATATCACGGGTATTGACAATTATGGCGATGATCCGCGGTGGACATTAGTTTATCATCTGCGTGGGCTGGGCCATGGCTGCGAATTGCGGATAAAGACCGATGTCAGCGAAGAAAGGTCAAAGCTGCCGAGTGTCGTCAGCCTTTGGGCCACGGCGAATTGGCACGAACGCGAAGTGTATGACATGATGGGCATCCATTTCCGGGACCATCCGGATTTGAGGCGCATTTTGATGTGGGACGGCTACCCCTATTTTCCCTTGCGGAAGGATTTTCCATTGGCTGGAAAGGACAGCGAGCTGCCGGGCGTTGCCTTTACTCACGTCACACCCATGATGGGCGGGCCGTTTGTGACCGTTTCGGGCGGAAATTCCGCACAGTCACGCGAGCCGCGCATCCGTATTCCGGATACGGACTCAATCGAAACGATGGGACGGCTGGAACGGCGCAAAGAGATCCAGGAAGCCCACGGCCATCCCAAGGGGCCCGGACCGATCGAAAAGAAATAATTTCATGGCGACTGTTCAAGACATCCACCTAAAGGATACCCTCGGCCGCACGGCACAGGCGGAGGAAAGCATTCCGGAATTTCAAGACGAGCGCATGGTGTTGAACATGGGTCCATCACACCCGGCCACGCACGGCGTGTTGCGCATCGTGCTGGAGTTGGACGGCGAAGTCATCACCAAAGCCGACCCGGACGTGGGTTATTTGCATCGCGGCGACGAAAAAATCGCCGAGAACATGACCTACACGCAGTTCATCCCCTACACGGATCGCCTGGATTATCTGGCGCCGCTGGCCAATAACGTGGCTTATGCCCTGGCGGTGGAAAAATTGCTGGGCATCCACGATAAATTGCCGCCGCGCTGCCAATACATCCGCGTGATGTGCACGGAACTGGCCCGCATTTCCTCACATTTGCTGGGGTTGGGCGCCTTCGCCATGGACGTGGGGGCAGTCACGGTGTTTCTGTTAGTCTTCACCGAGCGCGAAAAAATTTACAACCTGGCCGAAGCGGTTTGCGGCGCGCGTTTCACGACCAGTTACACCCGGGTGGGCGGCCTGATGCGGGACATCCCTCACACCTGGCTGGATCAATGCCAAAAATTCTGCGACGAATTCATTCCCGCGCTCACCGAGATTGAAACACTTCTGACACGAAACCGAATCTGGGTGGATCGTGTGCGCAACCTGGCGGTCATTTCGAAGCAGGACGCGCTGGATTACGGCTTGAGCGGGCCGAACTTGCGCGGCAGCGGGATTGAATGGGATTTGCGCAGGAAACAACCCTATCTTTGTTACAACGATTTGGAGTTTGACATTCCAGTCGGCTCGGTGGGCGATTGTTACGACCGGTATCTGGTTCGCATGGAGGAAATGCGCCAGAGCGTCCGGATTTTGAAGCAGTGCATCAAAAAAATTCCCGGCGGCGCGGAAAACAAATCGAATGAGCCGTTCAATTATAACGATGGAAAAATTCTCCTGCCGCCCAAGGAAAAGGTGATGACAAGGATGGAAGAGTTGATCCATCAATTCATGCTCGTTACCGAGGGAATGAATTGTCCGCCGGGCGAAATTTATTTCGGCCACGAAAACCCCAAGGGAGAACTGGGCTTTTACATCAACAGCAAGGGCGGCGGGGTGCCCTACCGGCTGAAAATCCGCGCCCCAAGCTTTGTGAATTTGAGCATCGTACCCAAACTTTTTGTGGGCAACATGATCAGCGATACTGTGGCGATTTTGGGTTCGCTCGACTTTGTGATGGGAGAGTGCGACCGATGAATACCATGAATTTAGCGCATACCGAGCCCATTCCGAATCCGTTGCAGCGTCAAAGCGGATTCTCGGTCACGCGCGAACTCGAAGCGGAAGTCGATGAACTGGTGACGCATTACCCGGAAAAACGGGCGGCCTCGCTGATGGTCCTGCATGCCATCCAGGACACGTTCGGCTGGATTTCGCAGGAGGCAGTCGAGTGGACGGCAAAGAAATTGGATTTGCAGCCCATCAATGTCTATGAGTTGGTAACGTTTTATCCGATGTTGCGGCAAGAGCCGATGGGCCGGTTCCAGATCAAGGTTTGCCGGACATTGAGCTGCGCGCTGGGGGGCGCGTATGAATTGCACAAACATTTTTGCGATAAATTGGGGCTGGACGCGCATGCGCACGGTCCGCAGACGACGAAGGACGGAAAGTTCACGGTCGAGTTCGTCGAATGTCTCGCGAGTTGCGGGACGGCGCCGGTGATGATGTGCAATGACGCGTTTTACCAGGGCGTGAGCAAGAAAGCAGCGGACCAGATTTTGGCGGGGTTGGAGTGAGCGATCCGATGCAAATCGTGAATGACAAAAAGTCGCGACAATGAAAACAAGTCTAAAAGATTGGCCAAAGGTGTATCAAAAGATAAAAAGCGCGCGGGGATTGGACGAAAGCGAAAAAATTCTATACGCGCGAACGCTGGCCGCGACGCCAGCCGAACGGTGGCACATGAACGAAACGTTCCTCCGCTCATACGGCTTATGGGGGCGTTCCGTGCTGAAAAAATACGGTTTCAATTAATTGGCATGTCAGCAGCAGTTTTACAAGGCGTTCCGGTGGTCACACACGATGTGGACCTGTGGATGGACTTGCCGGTCCGCCAATATATGAAGCCTGTGAATCTGGCCATACGGCTGGGAGCAAAAATGGTTCGTAATACGATCGTCGAACTGAGCGACGGTATGCTTGTAAATTTTATTTTTGAAGTATCGGGCCTGCAAAGCTTTGCCGCCGAATTGAGCACGGCGCGAAGGCTCAATTTTCACGGCATGACGATACCGGTAATGCCGCTGGAATCCATTCGCAGAAGCAAGGTTGCGGCGAAACGTCCGAAAGACGAAGTGCATATTTTTTACATTGATCAAACGCTGCGTCTGAAAAGAAAGACGGAATGAAAATCGCAAACGAAAAGTTTGAAAATGCAAGGGCCGATTGGCTGCCCGACATGGATTTGAACCATGACAAACAGATCCAGAGTCTGCTGTGCTACCGTTACACCATCGGGCAAGCCGGAGCAGAGGCAAACTAAAGAATTTTGACCGAGAGTCAAGCTATGGCGCAAGAATACAAATTGATTTTGAAATACGCCGATCAACCGGGGTACACGCAGGATATCGACTGCTACCTGCGTCACGGCGGTTATGGAGACTTGAAAAAGGCCCTCGCGATGCAGCCCAAAGACCTGCCCGACGGCAAGAAACTGTCTCCCCAAGAGCAGATTCGCGAAGATGTTAAAATATCCGGATTGCGCGGCCGCGGCGGAGCGGGTTTTTCCTGCGGATTAAAGTGGAGTTTTGTGGACCGCAGGAGCGGCAAACCGATCTACCTGATTTGCAACGCCGACGAATCGGAGCCGGGCACCTTCAAGGACCGGCAAATCATGTACAAGGACCCGCACCAGTTGATTGAGGGCATGATTATCGCCTGTTACGCCAATGACGTGCACCTGGCGTACATCTATATTCGCGGGGAGATGGTGGACGGCGCAAAGATTCTCAATCGGGCCCTCGCTGAAGCGCGGTCAAAGAATTTTCTCGGCAAGAATATTCTCGGCAGCAACTACAACCTGGAAATCCATGTTCACCGCGGCGCGGGCGCCTATATCTGCGGCGAGGAAACCGGGCTTATCGAATCGCTTGAAGGCAAACGTCCTTATCCGCGTATCAAGCCGCCGTACTTCCCTGCGGTGCTCGGCCTGTGGATGTGCCCTACCATCGTCAATAACGTTGAAACGCTATGCAACGTGAAACACATCGTAGCGATGGGCGGAGCGGAGTTTGCCAAGCTGGGCACGCCCAATAACACGGGGACGCGCATCGTCAGCCTGAGTGGCCACGTTAAAAATCCCGGCTATTTCGAAATCGAGGTCGGCAAAGCGACCATTGGCGAACTCATCAACGACCCGAAATTTGGCGGCGGACTGCGCGAGGGCCGGAAATTGAAAGCGGTCATCCCCGGCGGTTCATCGGCAAAAGTTTTCAAGGCGGGAGAAAAATTCAAGCTCAAGAAGAAAGGCCCTGATGGCCAAACGACCGAGCAGGAAGTCGACATGCTGGATCTGCCGTATGATTTTGATTCGTTGATCGCCGCCGGCTCCATGAGCGGTTCCAGCGCCATTATTGTCATGGACGACAGCTCGGATATTGTGGACGCGCTGGCAAACATTTCGGATTTTTACGCCCATGAAAGCTGCGGCCAATGCACTCCCTGCCGCGAAGGCGCCCTTTGGATGAACAAGGCCCTGCACCGCCTTACGCACGGCGAAGGCCGGGCGAGTGACGCGGATTATTTGATTAAAATCGCGGACAATATTCCGAATGGCCGGACGATTTGCGCGTTTGGCGAAGCCTGCTCGTGGCCGGTGCAAAGTTTTGTCGCCAAGTTCAAAGATGAATTTGTGGCCCGCGGAAAGGCTGATGAAGAGCGCCGGGCAAAGGAACATATTGAACCTGTGACCGCCACGCCAGCGGAACGGGAAGACCTGGCGACGGCGCACTAAGAATTTGCAAATAATGTCAACAGCAACCACAACTGAAACCAAGCCGGCGCCTTCGGTTGAAAAAATCAAGGTGAAGGTCGATGGCCGCGAAATCGAGGTCCCCAAAACCGTGCCGGACCCGATTTCCGGCAAGCCGATTGCCACCACGATGATTCAGGCCTGCGCCATGGCTAACGTGGATGTGCCGCATTATTGTTATCATCCCAAACTGCCGGTAGTGGGCAACTGCCGCATGTGCCTGGTCGAGTACGGCACACCTGCCCTCGGACCGGACCGAAAGCCGGTTCTAAATCCCGACGGGACTCCGAAAATCGCCAAATCTCCGCGTCCGGCAATCGCCTGTGCCACGCCGGTTTCGCCCGGAATGGAAATTTACACGAACACTCCCGGCGTCAAACAGATGCGCGAGGGTGTATTGGAGTTTCTGTTGATCAATCATCCACTCGACTGCCCTATTTGCGATCAGGCCGGCGAATGCAAGTTGCAGGAATATTCCGTGGATTACGGGCAGAGCGCGAGCCGCTTTGTCGAACCAAAAGTCCACAAGCCCAAAGCCGTTGATCTCGGTCCGCGCATTGTGCTCGACGATGAACGATGCATTCTGTGCACTCGCTGCATCCGGTTCACAAAAGACATCGTGGGCGACGACGCACTCGGCATCGTCAATCGTGGAAGCTATAACACGCTCACGGCGTATCCCGGGAAGGTTTTTGACAACAATTACACGCTCAATACCGTCGATATTTGCCCGGTTGGCGCCCTTACTTCAAAGGATTTCCGATTTAAGATGCGGGTTTGGTTTTTAAAAGAAACCAAGAGCATTTGCACAAGCTGTGCCACCGGCTGCAATATTATCATCGGCTCGCGCGAAGAAAAGATTTATCGATACGAGCCGCGCCAAAATGATGCCGTCAATTCCTGCTGGATGTGCGATGCCGGCCGGTTGAATTACAAATGGGTCGGACGCCAGGACCGTTTGAGAGAAGTCACGCGGCCCGTGGAAAAAGGAAAAACTGAAAGGACGGCCTGGACGGCTGCGTTAAACGAAATTACCGGCAAACTCAAGAACGCTCCAGCGGGTTCGGTCGCAATTGTCGCTTCAGCGCGGCAGACTAATGAAGAGCTTTGGCTGTTGAGCAAATTAAAATCAAAGCTCGGCGCCGTCAGCGATTCCGTTCCGCGAACGGGCGAAGCGGACAAATTGCTTGTGAGCGCCGACCGCAATCCCAACACCAACGGCGCGCGGTTGACCGGCATTTGTTTCACAGAAATGGGGAACAACCTGCCCCAGATTGCCAACGGCATTTCCAGCGGGAAGATCAAGACGCTCATCGTCTTCGGCGAGGACGTGACCCGACACGGCATCGGACCGGAGTTGCTTGGCAAATTGGACACGCTCATCGTGAGCGACATATTGCCGAACGCGACGACCCGGCTGGCGCATTATTTGTTGCCTGGGTGCGCCCACGCGGAGAAACGCGGCACGTTCACCAACGCCAAAGGCCGCGTCCAAAAGTTTATGAAAGCTGTCGAGCCGCCGGGAGATGCGCGCGCGGAATGGGAATTTTTGCATGACCTGGTTTTCAACGTAACCGGACAGAATGGCTTCCTGACGATTGAAGGCCTGTTTAACGAAATGGCAAAGGAATTGCCGGCATTCAAAGGCCTGACGTGGGCCGGCCTGGGAGATAGCGGAGCGACGGTGCAAATATAGCATGAACTGGAACTTTCTCATTTTTAGCGTTATAAAAATCGCGTTCGGAATTGGCATCCTGCACGCCATCGCCGCGTACGCGGTGCTGGTGGAGCGAAAGGTCTCCGCCTGGATCCAGGACCGCGTGGGACCCAATCGGGTAGCGCCGCCATTCGTAAAATATATTCCAGTGGTCGGGCACATCCTGACGCGCTGGGGAGTGTTCCAGCCGTTGGCGGACGGCTTGAAATTCATGCTTAAGGAAGACTTTACGCCGGCCGGGGTGCACAAGGCGTATTTCTGGCTCGCGCCGGCGGTGGCGATGATCCCGAGCATCCTGGTAATCGCTGTCATTCCCTTTGGCTCCCAATTTGGCAATCAGCAGATGGTCATCGCGAACCTGAATGTGGGCATTCTCTATACGTTCGGCATCGTATCCCTCGGCGTTTACGGGATTGTGCTGGCGGGATATGCGGCAAACTCAAAATATCCGTTCTTTGGGGGCATACGCTCAAGTGCGCAGATGATTTCGTACGAAATTGCAATGGGCATGAGTGTGGTTCCAGTTTTCCTGATTGCGGGGAATTTGAACTTAAACACAATCATTAGCTGGCAGGCGCAACACGGCTGGTTTGTGATTTACGCGCCGGTGTCATTTATCATCTTTCTGATTGCCTCATTTGCCGAGACGAATCGTTTGCCGTTTGACCTGCCGGAAGCGGAAACGGAACTCGTGGGCGGCTATCACACCGAATACAGTTCCATGAAGTTCGCGCTGTTCTTTCTGGCTGAATACTCCAATATGGCCGCCGCAGCGGGGATGATGACGACGCTGTTTTTCGGCGGCTGGACGCTGCCATTCTGGGGGCTGGATCAGCCGGCGCACGGCACCGGCATAGCCGGCATCGGCATCGGCATTCTGCACATACTTATTTTTCTGGGGAAACTGTGCGCACTGATGACCGTATTCATTTGGGTGCGGTGGATGTTCCCGCGGTTTCGCTATGACCAGTTGATGGATTTGGGCTGGCGGCGGTTTGTGCCGCTGGCGTTGGTGAATATTTTGATAACGGCAATCGTGCTGTGGGCGAAAGCATAAAGTGTTTGTATAATGATGCGTTTTAAGACAACGACCGGGGCAAGTCCCCTGCTCTCCACCCCGCTAAAGCGGGGTGTTATGGAGACCGCGTCGAGTATTGGAAACTACAAATTTGCCACATGATTGTTAATCGCAAACCATTGACGTTTTGGGAACGGCTTTATCTGCCTGCGATTGTGGGCGGGCTCAAGGTCACGTTCCGTCACGCCTGGCGCAGCCTCTTTGAGGGCAAAACTGTGACCATGGAATATCCCGAACAAAAATGGACCGTGCCGGAAGGTTACCGCGGCGCGCCGTATCTGGTTAGGGACCAGGCGGGCAATACAAAATGTGTTTCCTGCCAGCTTTGCGAATTTGTTTGCCCGCCCAAGGCCATCGAGATTATTCCTCCGGGACCAGCCGGCCAGCTTGCCGACCGCCCGAACGCCGAGAAGATGCCGCAGGAATTTGAAATTAACATGCTCCGCTGCATCTATTGCGGCCTCTGCCAGGAAGTCTGCCCGGAAGAAGCCATTTTCCTGCTCAAGGATTACTCCACGACCGGCCATACACGGGAGGAACTCGTGTTCAACAAAGAAAAATTGCTCTCTCTGGGTGGAATTCACGCTGGTATCCAGAAATGGAAATTCAAAGCCGAAGAAGCCAGGGAGCAGGAAAGTTTCCCGGTCAAAGTCTAGGAATGGACGTCAATCAAAAGCAATTTGCCGGAGGCTTGAAGCGTGCCCGCCTTGATGAACCGCGCGGGCGTATGCGCGCCAACGTTTTTTAAGACATGGATTTGCAAAACATTTTATTTTACGTCTTCTCCGCGCTGACGCTCGGCTGCGGCGTGCTCGTCATCGCCAACCCTTTCAGCCGTAATCCGGTCACCAGCGCGATGTTTCTTGTGCTCACCATCATTTCGATGGCCGGGTTGTTTGTGCTCCTGCATGCGTTCTTTCTCGCCGCGGTACAAATCCTGGTCTATGCGGGAGCCGTCATCGTGTTGTTTCTGTTTGTGATCATGCTGCTCGATTTAAAAGCCGAAGCATTGCGGAGAGTCAGAATTTACGGCCTGGTCGCGGGAGTCGTCTCGGTGGGCGCCATACTGTCGATATTTTTGAAGAGCCTTGGCTCGACGTTGTTTAGCACCGAGTCGCCACCGGCTCCGGAGGGCGGCCCTGCGGAACTGGGCAAGCTGCTGTTTACAAATTACGTTTTGCCGTTTGAAGTTGTTTCCGTGCTGCTGCTCGTGGCGATGATTGGCGTTATTCTATTGAGCAAAAGGAATCTCGATTAACATGCAAATTGGACTTGAACAATATTTGACGGTCAGTTTCCTGCTGTTTGCGCTCGGTCTCCTGGGCGTGGTGATGCGGCGCAATTTGATGGTGATTTATATGTCGCTGGAAATGATGCTCAACGCGGCAAACCTCGCCCTTGTCGCCTTTTCCCGTTTCAACGATAAATTGGATGGCCAGGTGGTGGTGTTCTTTATCATTACCGTGGCTGCGGCTGAAGTTGCGGTCGGCCTGGCGCTCATTGTGGCGCTGTATCGCCGCCACCGGTCCGCCCACGTCGAAGATTTGACCTCTTTGAAATTCTAACGGATGAAACTCGAACTTTTACCCTGGTTGGTTTTGTTCATGCCGCTGGCGGCAGCGGGCATTATTACTCTTTTCACTCTGCATTTCAAAACCATCAGCAGCTTCATTTCCATCGGCGCGATCCTGGCGGGTTTCGTCCTGACCATCGTTTTTATTAGTGCGAATGGCTGGCAACCGGCCGCAGGCCAGGGATATGGCGGGCAGCCGGTCCCCGCGGGCGAATCCATCTGCCAATGGCTTTCCGCTGACGGCCTGAATATTGACTTTGGCATCAAACTGGATCCGCTGAGCCTGATGATGATGCTGATCGTCACCGGCGTTGGCGGCGCAATCCACGTATATTCCCGCGGTTACATGGCTGATGACACCGGTATGTCGCGTTTTTTTGCCGAACTAAGTCTGTTCACTTTTTCAATGCTCGGCATCGTAATGGCCAACAATTTCATCGAAATGTTCATCTTCTGGGAATTGGTCGGCGTTTCCAGCTACCTGCTCATCGGTTTCTGGTTTGAAAAACCCAGCGCCGGGGATGCCGCGAAAAAGGCTTTCATTGTCAATCGCCTGGGCGATTTCGGTTTCCTGCTCGGCATTCTGATGATATGGCAATGGCTTGGCACCTTGAATTTTTCGGGTCTTCAGGGACCGGAAGCACTCGGACCCTATGCAACCATTGCCGGCCTTTTGATTTTCTGCGGGGCCGTCGGGAAATCGGCGCAGTTTCCGCTGCACGTGTGGTTGCCGGACGCGATGGAAGGCCCCACCCCTGTCTCCGCGCTCATCCACGCGGCGACGATGGTCGCCGCAGGCGTGTATATGCTGTGCCGCATTTTCATCGTGCTCAATCCGCCGGCATTGGAGGTCGTCGCCTACATTGGCGGATTTACTGCATTGCTGGCGGCTGTCATTGCAGTCCAGCAAAATGACATCAAACGCATCATCGCCTATTCTACCCTTTCGCAACTGGGCTACATGGTCATGTCCGTCGGTTTGAACGGTCGGACGCCCGCGATGTTTCACCTCACGACCCACGCCTTTTTCAAAGCTCTGCTGTTTTTGAGCGCGGGTTCGGTCATCATCGGCCTGCACCACGAGCAGGACATTTGGAAAATGGGAGGACTGAAGCGGAAGATGCCCATCACGTTCTGGACCTTCCTCGTGGGCGGACTGGCGCTTTCCGCCATTTGGCCTTTCAGCGGTTTTTACAGTAAAGACAGCATTCTTGGGAATGCGTTGGCGCGGCATGACTTTGAAGGCAGTCTGCTATTTGCCGTCGGCGTTTTTGTTGCCGCCCTGACCACTTTTTATATATTTCGGCTTTTTTTCGTCGTTTTCTGCGGCAAGGAAAAATCGGAGACCGCCTCGCACGCGCATGAGTCTCCGATCGTCATGACCGGGCCTCTGGTAATTCTGGCCATATTCGCCTTTGTCGGCGGATTAATCGGCGTCGAGGGAGTTTATAATCGCATATTTATGCCACACCCGGGAGGACTGGAGACGTCCGCAAGCTTCGCGTCGGAGCTGTTTGGGCCATTTGCGCGTTCGCCGTTGGCGTCGGGGTTGGGAACTCTCGCGTTTATTATCGGTCTGGGTTGCGCTTACGCTCTCTACGCAAAGGCGGATAAAGACCCCCTGCCCGAAAAACTCGGCGGCCTGGCCACGGCCATGAAAAACAAGTTCTATTTCGATGAAATTTACGAGGCTACATTCGTCCGCGCCCACGACTTTATCGCGGCGGTTTGCGACGGGATTGATCGCTGGGTGGTTGAAGGGTTTTGTATTGGCTCCATTCGTGGAGGCGCCGATTTGACCGGGCGTGCCCTGCGGTTTTTGCAAACCGGCAATCTCCAGACCTACGCCTTCTTATTCGTGATCGGCGTGGCTGTGGCGCTGTATGTCATTTTGAAATAAAATGTCTATTCTAACTCACATTTTTCTGTGGCCTTTAATCGCGGCCCTGATGCTGGTCTTTGTTCCGCGCAATTATCGCGTCATCATTCGAGTCGTGGCACTGGCCGCCACGCTCGCTTCAATGGTCCTGGCCATCATCATGTTTTGCCAGTTTGTGCCTGGCAAAAGCGGCTACCAATTTGAGCAGGAAATCCCCTGGGTGGATTCGCTGGGCATTAGCTATCACGTGGGGGTGGACGGCCTGAATGTCGGCCTGATTTTAATGGGCGCCGTTGTATCATTTGCCGCGGCGCTGTGCTCCTGGGAAATCCAAACCCGCGAAAAAGAATTTTATATCCTCCTTCTGATTATGAGCGGCGGCATCCTGGGCGCGTTCGCGTCGCTCGATTTGTTTTTCTTCTATTTTCTCCATGAATTCGCATTGGTTCCCACCTTTATCATGATCGGCGTTTGGGGCCGGGGCGACCGGAAGAACTACGCGACGTTTCAAATCACGCTGTATTTGAGCATCGGCGCCCTGCTCGCCCTTTTGGGGCTTATAGCCCTTTACCTCAAGTCCGGCGCAAACACCTTCGATATACCCAAACTGATTGCCTACGTGGCGGCCAATCCGATGTCCCTCAATGCTCAAAATTTCGTCTTCCCGCTGCTGCTGTTCGGGTTCGGCATTCTGGTTTCGCTCTGGCCGTTTCATTCGTGGGCGCCCCTCGGCTACGGCTCCGCGCCATCGCCCACGGCAATGATTCACGCGGGCGTGCTTAAAAAATTTGGCCTATACGGTTTGATCCGGATCGCCTTGCCGATGATGCCCCAGGCCGCGCACCATTGGATGACCATTTTGTCATGGCTATGCCTGGGCAATATTCTTTACATCGGCTGGGTCGCTATGCGCCAGCGCGACTTGAACCTGCTTATCGGCAATTCCAGCGTCGCGCATATGGGCTTTGTTTTCCTGGGCATCGCCAGCTTGAATCTAATTGGCATCACTGGCGCGGTCGTTGTAATGGTCGCGCACGGGTTCCTGGCGGCGCTCACATTCGCGTTGAGCGGCTATATCTATCAGAAGACCGGTACGCTCCATATGGCCGAACTCGGCGGACTCTGCCGTCCGCTGCGGTTTATTGGGACCGCCCTGGTCATGGCGGCGATGGCCGGGTGCGGCCTGCCTGGATTCGCCAATTTCGTCGGGGAAGTCACCGTCTTCTTTGGAGCGTGGAAAGCCTTTCCGGCGGTTATTACCGTGCTTGCCGTGTGGGGCGCCCTGGTCATCGGCGGCATCTACATGACCCGCGCAGTACGGACCGTATTGCACGGTCCGGCGCCGGACAAATTTGCAAATCTCGAAGACGCCAGTCTTTGGCGCAAATTCCCCTACGCCCTTCTCCTGGTTGCCCTGTTTGTCTTCGGCTTTTTTCCAAAACTGCTGAC
The DNA here is from genome assembly GCA_035503455.1 of Candidatus Sulfotelmatobacter sp. Lineage (GTDB taxonomy): Bacteria > Verrucomicrobiota > Verrucomicrobiia > Limisphaerales > UBA11358 > UBA11358. The sequence goes on from DATJTK010000149.1 coordinate 14,722, forward strand.
CAACCAAATCGTGCCGGATGCCAGCAAAATTGTCTCCATTTACCAGCCAGCCACGGTGGCCGGCGCGAACGACCGGAACCCGGCCACAGTACATGCCGCAACTATTGACGCTTCGACGCGCGGATTCCAGGCGGCCCTGGACAACGGCCAGACAGCTATCGAAAACCAATGAACGCTTCTTTGTTGACTTTGGAAATGTGGGTCATCGCCCTGGGCATCGTTTTGATGCTGGCGGATTTCTTTTTTGCCGTCTCGCCGGAGAGAAAAAAGGCGCTGGCCTACCTGGCGATCGCGGCGCTGGCCGTCATGCTCCTGACGCTGTTGGGAAATGACGCGCCGACTGGAGCAGCTTTTAACGGGGCCTATGTCCAGGACCCGATGGCCATATTCTTTAAGCGATTTTTTTTGGTCGCGGCTATTCTGGTGCTGTTTCTGACCGCCGAATTTTCTGAGAAAATTTCCGCCAGCGTCTCTGAATTTTATTCGCTGGTCATATTTGCGCTCACGGGAATGCTCTTTGCGGCGTCTTCAAATGATTTCGCGATGCTTTTTGTTTCCATCGAACTGATTACCGTCACCTTTTATATCCTCGTGGGTTTTCAACGGCGCAAACTTTCATCGCTCGAAGCTGGCGTAAAATATCTCATCATTGGCGCGTTGTCGTCTGCCTTCATGGTTTTCGGCATCGCCCTGATCTGGGGAACGACCGGACAACTCAATTTCACGGAATTGGCCGCCGTCGTCCCGCAATATTTGTCCAACAAAATTTTTCTAATGGGCGTCTTGTTTCTGCTGACCGGGATTGGATTTAAAATCTCGGCCGTTCCCTTCCAAATTTGGGCGCCGGACGTTTATCAGGGCGCGCCGACACCCACCAGCGCCTTCCTGGCCGTGGGCTCAAAAGCCGCCGGGTTTGTCCTGCTGCTCCGCGTATTGTTTACAGCAGTTCCGGACGTTGCCCGTCAGTGGAGCACTTATCTGATTGCAATCTCGGCCCTGACCATTCTTTATGGAAATCTTTGCGCTATCCCGCAACGAAACCTGAAACGCCTTCTCGGTTATTCCAGCATTTCGCACGCGGGTTATCTGTTGCTGGGCGTTGCGGCGTTGAGCGCCAGCGGGCAGTCAGCCGTCATGTATTACCTGGCCGGGTATATGTTCACGATCGTGGCGGCATTCACGGTCGTCGCGCTCGTCATGCAGCATCTGGACAACGAAGACATATCAGGCCTGGCAGGTTTGAATCAACGCTCCCCGCTCCTGGCAACAACGATGACCTTTGCCATGGTCTCGCTTGCCGGTTTGCCGCCGCTTGCCGGCTTTTTTGGAAAGTTTCTCCTGCTCCGGGCCGTTCTCGAGGCGGGACCCGCAAACCACGCTTATTATTGCCTCGCCTTTATCGCGCTCGCCGGCATTATCATTTCGTTTTACTACTACTTTGGAGTCATTCGGGCGATCTATTGGAGCAAGGAAGCGTCGGATTTATCGCCCATCCGGCTTTCGGGCGCCGCGAAATTCTCCATCGCCCTGTGCATCGCCGGCATGATTTGGCTGGGCACTTTTCCAAACACCGTGGTCAACCTCGCCGACCAGGCTGCCCAGGCCCTGAAGTAGCCTGTTAATGCGGGTCGCGCCCGATCCAGAACAGATATCCCACGGGCTGGTGCATTTCCGGCGGCGGAAACGCCGAGTAGCCGGGACGTATCCCCACAATCTGCCCCCAGGGACGCGAACTCATTCCGTCCACGCTCCAAACTTTCTGCCTGACGACCGGTTTACCTATCTCTGTAAGCGGCGTCATCACCAAAGTTTTCGGCGCCTGGGCGGTTTCCTTTTTAATCATCGGTATAGGTTGCGTGGAAACAGCCGTCGACGCTGGCGCCGGTGACGTTGGCGCCGGTGACGCTGGAGTCGGTGACCGGGCGGGAGCAGGATTAGCAGGATTTGGCGGCGGTTGCGCAATGGCGACCATTGAAGCGGCTGCAACTGCCAAGATGACAATTGTCCTTTTCATAACTCACCCTCGCCCCGTCACCCCTCATTGTCAAGCCTGCCTAAACCACGGTACCACGGCAGTGGACTAAATCGGTTTGGTGTCCACCCTTTAGGGTCCCTTTAGGGTGCTCCGGGTTCGCCGTCCAGAGCACGCTAAAGCGTGGACACCAAACCAATTTAACACACTGCCTAAACCACCCGCATCTGGACCGCGTCCACGATTTCAGTTCCCACAGAAATGGCGCCGATAATCACCACGGTCGCTCCCTGGTGCAGTTTGCCGTGTTCAGCGAGGTTTTTCAGGGCCATTTCAACGGTATTCTGTGGATCGATAAAATCAAACGGCATCACGAAGCCGGTGACACCCCAATTCAGAGTGAGTTCATTCGCGCAAACGTCATTGTCGCAAATGGCGTAAATTGGCGAGTAATGCGGGCGCATCCAACTGGCATAACGCGCCATGCTGCCGTGACGGGTAAACACCAAAATCGCGGCCGCCTTCAATTCATTCGCCATCACCACGGCGCTCTTGACCAGTTTTTGCCTCGCCGTGGTTAGTTCAGCCGTTTCATGAAATTGAGCGCTCCCGCTGCGTTCGATTCGCGTGGCAATCCGGTCAAAAACTTCGATGCACTTGAGAGGATATTTCCCCACCGTCGTTTCACCGCTCAACATAATCGCGTCGGCTTCTTCAAATACGGCGTTGGCCACGTCCGTGACTTCGGCGCGTGTCGGCATGGGCGAATCAATCATACTCTCAAGCATATGCGTTGCGACAATCACTGGACGGCCGACGCGCAAACACGTCTTTACAATGCGCCTCTGAACGATCGGCAGTTCCTCATAGGGAATTTCAATTCCCAGGTCCCCGCGCGCCACCATGATGCCGTCCGATTCCATCACGATGGCCTCCAGATTTTTGATGGCCTCCTGGTCTTCGATTTTAGCGATGACAAACGGCGAATTATTTTCCTCAAAAAGCTCCCGCAACTGCATGAGGTCGCGCGCCTCCCGGACAAACGAGAGCGCGACAAAATCCACTTTCAACTCGAGGCCCAGCTTCACGTCCTTGATGTCCTTGGCTGTCAGCGCCGGCAGACTGACTTTAACCCCCGGGAGATTAATATGACGGCGGCTGCCCAGTTTCCCTTCAGTCATGACCTCGCATTCGACCCTGTTGCCCGACTTGACCAGAACCTTCATCTCGATGGCTCCATTATCGATTAAAACCACGTCGCCCACGCTGATGTCATTGACGAAATTTTCGTAGTTGACGTCCACGGAATGCTGTTCCAGGTCCCGTTCCCCGCGGACTGTCAGCGTAAATTTCTGGCCCGGCTGCAAATCCAACGGCACGCCCAGGTCGCCGGTGCGGATGGCCGGGCCCTGCGTGTCCATCATGATGCCGATGAACTTTTTCCTGGAGGCGGATTCCTTGCGGATGTCCGAAACCACGCGCCGCACCCAGTCATGGGGCGCGTGCGACATATTCAGCCGGAAAATATTGACCCCGGCGTCAATCAATTTGCCAATCATTTCCGCCGAATCCGTGGCGGGGCCGAGAGTTGAAATAATTTTAGTCCTGCGAACGGTGCCTCGTTGCATGGCCAAAACATACCCGCACGCATCCGAATGAAAAGACTTTTAATCTGATTGTGAAACAATTCCCGTTGCCGAACCTATAAAGCATGTTAAACTCAAAAATAAACCGTATCGTATCTGAATGAACAACGATCCCGCCAGGGTCGCCGGTGCTTTCGCTTCCTGACAAACGGCGCGAAAATGGAACTTCATTTCCCCAACCCTCGCGGGGCTATCCGATGGGAGCATTAAGACCCAAACTACTCATCATCGAAGTGTGGAACCTCGGTGACCTGGCCATTGCCACGCCATTCCTGCGCGCGGCCTCGGAGCGGTTTGATGTCACCCTCCTGGCCAAACCTTTCGCGTTTGATTTGCAACGCCGATTCTGGCCGCAAATTAAAATTGTCCCCTTCATCGCCCCATGGACCGCTTTTGAGAAGAAATATAATTTCTGGAACTGGCCGGTGAGGGAGCTTATTCGCCTGCGCCGTTCCCTTGCTGAAGAAAAATTCGATATTGGCCTTTCTGCCCACCGGGTCCTCGCCGTGGCCGGCGGAGACCCACGGGACCATTTCCTTTTAAAAGCCGTTGGCGCCAGGGAACGAATCGGCTTCGCCAACATCGGCAGCCCCCTCCTTCTGACCAGGTCTCTTCCCCGCCCGGCGCCGGAATCGCACAGCTACGATATCTGGCGCGCTGTGGGACAGGCCATCGGCATCGAACTGCCGGCCATCGACCAATTGCCCCTTCCTTCCCCCAGGCGCGAAAAGATGGTGATGATTCACACAGGCGCCAGGCATCCGGTCCGCGTTTGGCCGCTTGAAAATTATCGCCGTTTAGCGGGCAAATTGCGCGCCTTAGGCTTCGAAGTCCAAATCGTTTGCAATCCCGAACAGGTCAACTGGTGGAGACAAAATGGCGAAACCAGCGTCGAAAGCCCGCCAACAGTCACCAAACTCATCGAAGTGACTGACCGCGCCGGCGCCTTTATAGGGAACGATTCCGGCCCCGGTCATATTGCGGCCCTTTGCGGCGTGCCTACCTTCACGATTTTCGGGCCGCAGCTTCCCGAGTGGTTCGTGCCGTTTCATCCCCACGCCGAATACATCGAAGGCAAGGCCTGCCCGTATAAACCATGCTCGGATTATTGCCGTTTTCCAAAACCTTTTTGCATCAATGACCTCTCTGACGAAACGGTCTGGCGGCGCGTCGAACAATTCGTCCTCAAACAACTTCCACAGGAACTGGCGTTGCATCATTGAGCCGCAAATTGCCTCATCTTCTCTGCCAATTCCTCCGGCAGCCGCCTGGGTTTCTCGTCGATCCCGGTACAGGCGTGAAACGTTTCCGCCTCTAAAATCAGCTTCCCATTTTGATTCAAAATGCGGTGCCCGAAATTCACCCGGACACGCTCGACCAGGGTCGGCCACACTTCGATGCTCAACAAATCGTCATACCGCGCCGGATAGCGGTAACGCACGCGCGCCTCTACCAGCGGAAAAATCGCGTCGTTGTTTTGCCAGTGCAAAACGGTCGTGCCCAGCGATCGCAAAAACTCGCCCCTCGCCGCCTCCAGCAAATCCAGGTACCGCGAGTGGTAAATGTGATTGCCGACCGTGCATTCGGCATAGGTGACCCTGTGCGTATGGACAAACATGTTTTAAGGTTAAAGATTACCCGTCCGAATAAAATCAAATTCCATTTGCGCGTTTGAATTTTGCGGTTATGTTCCAAGAATGAAAACAGGCAAGTTCGGCTTGCCTGTCAGGATATTTGAACTATAATTAAAGACATGGCCGTTTCTAAAGTCAGCTCGACCGTGCATTTTGTCTCGCGCGGCTCCGCCGTGAGTGGTCGCGGCGCAGCATCAGGTCACTGGGTCCCTAATACCGACGTTTACTCGACCGACGAAGGTCTCGTCATCAAGGTCGAATTGGCAGGCATGAAAAGCGATAGCCTCGAAATCACCGTCGAAGGCAATCGCCTCCGCATCGCCGGAACACGCCCGGACGGCTGCCGCGGGCCCAAATGCAGCTTTCTGGTCATGGAAATTTCCTACGGCCCATTTGAAAGTGTCATAGAACTCCCTCCCGCTTACGATTTGTCCCACGCCAAGGCCTCCTATATGAACGGTTTTCTCCGAATCGACGTTCCGGAAGCCAAAGCCGATCCCAAAACAACCCGTGTGCCAATCGCAGACGGAAATTAACGCCGCGTAAGTTGCAGACGTCGAGTGCAGCGCGCCGGCTATCGGTTGCGCATCGCAGTTCGTATGGGCCCAATTTTCCAGGGACAAGGCTCTAGAGAACACCAAGCCTCGACATCCGTTTTCGGGTCTTGAACGTTGGAATTCTGATTTTTCCAGCACCCACTGATTCACTCATTCGCTAATTCTCAACTCCTTCAATTTTCCTGTTGACACTTTTTCCAAACTGTCCTATTGTCATAGGACACTTAGCCATGCTGTTCGAGATTGATTTCAAATCCGGCGCGCCAGTTTATTTGCAACTGGCCGATCAGGTCCGGTACGCCGCCGCCTCGGGCGCCCTCAAATCCGGCGAACCGCTTCCCCCGATCCGGACGCTGGCTGAACAGATCCGGGTCAACCGCAATACCGTCGCCAAAGCCTACGCCGAACTCGAAGGCCAGGGCGTGATCGAGTCCGTTCAGGGAAAAGGATGTTTCGTCTCTGAAAACAATTCGCCTTTCAAAAAGCAGGTTCGCGAAAAACTAATCCTCAAGGAGGTGGACTCCGCCATCGTCACAGCCCATCACCTGCAAATCGGGCGCGACGAATTTTTGGCACTCGTTAAAGAACGGCTCGATTTCTTTGAGCGGAAGGCCGCCCAAACCGAAAAACTACCAAAGGAAAATCCATGAGCGATACACCCGTCATCCAAATCCAGAACCTCACGCGGCGCTACGGCAAACTGGACGCCGTGAACGGGCTGAATCTATCCGTCCGCCCCGGGCGCTGTTACGGATTTTTCGGCCGCAACGGCGCGGGCAAGACCACCACCATCAAATGCCTTCTCAATTTGCTCCGGCCCACCTCCGGCAGCATTTCCGTCTTCGGCATGGACCCGCAACGCCACGAAGTCGCCGTAAAATCCCGGCTCTCGTACGTGCCCGATGCCGTCGCGTTTTACCCGTGGATGACCGTGCGCGATACCCTCGACTATTTTGCTTCGTTTCGCGCCCATTGGAACCAGGAAATCCAGGACGATTTGCTCGCGCGCTTTCAACTCAACCCGAATCAAAAGGCCGGCAGCATGTCCAAAGGTCAAAAGACCCAACTCGCCCTCATCGGCGCAGTGTGTCCCGAACCCGAATTGCTCCTGCTCGATGAACCCACTTCCGGCCTGGACCCTATCGTCCGCCGCGAATTTATCGAAACCGTCATCGGCGCCTATCAATCCGGCGGCGAATCCGCCGGCAAACCCAGGACCATTTTCGTCTCGACGCATCTCATTTCCGAATTCGAGGGATTAATCGACGAATTCACCATCATCGAGGCCGGGCGCGATCTGCTCACCATGGAGGCGGACCGCGCCCGAATCCACTTCAAGAAAATCCGCGCCCGGTTCGCCGAAGCCCCCGCATCAACGGATTTCGCCGCCTTTTCAGGCGTCCTCAGCTACCGCCAGAAGGGACGCGAAGTCGAAATCCTCGCCAACGGCCACAGCGACGCCATTGTGGAGAAAGTCCGGCGGCTAAAACCCGAAGAAGTCGCCTGCGAATCGCTGTCGCTCGAGGAAATCTTCATCGCCTCCAAAGCGCTGAAGCAAAAAGCATGAAAACGCTGATCAAAAAAGAAATCCGTTTGCTGCTGCCGGCGTGGATTGCGGCGATGCTGCTGGCGATCGCGCCCGGGTGGCTTATCGAATACTTTCTTCCGCATCAGAGCGCAGCGATCGAGTTCCCGCCCCCGTTTTTCGTTTTGCCAGGCCTGTTTCTTTTGGGGATTTCGGCTTTCGGTCGGGAATTCAGTGCGAAAACATTTTCGCTGCTGCTTTCCCAGCCAGTTGTCAGAATTCGCGCATGGCGGCTGAAGACCCTCACGCTCGCATTGGCATTCGCTCTCGTCCTGGCCGCAGGAACCATTTCCTGGAGTTTTTTCATCCATCTGCATCCCGCCTATTCCCCACACTTTTTTGACGCTTTCCCGGGCGTATTGCTTTGGACTGTCGCCATTTTCACGGGCGGACTTTGGACAACGCTGCTGCTGCGCCAGGAAGTCGGCGCTCTCTGGGTCACTCTCCTGGTTCCGGCTGCAATACTTGCCGCCGCCGGGCTTCTAGCCGACTATTTGAATTTGGCCGAAAAAATTGAATACCGCGTCGGGGATCTCGCCGTCCTGGCCTATTCGGCTGCGGGCTTTCTCTTCGCACGACGGCTTTTCCTAAACGCGCAGGATACGCAATGGACAGGCGGGACTTTTTTCTTCTGGCGCGGGGTGTCAGGGGAAAAAGCCGGTTTTTTTGCTGCAAGACGCGCGCGCAATCGGTTCATGGCGTTGCTTTCGAAGGAGATACAATTGCACGATGCGAACTTATTCATCGCCACAATCATATTGGGTGTCAATCTCGGCGCCGTGGCGCTGCGCACATTGATATCAAACGGCAATTTAAAAGGATCCCTTGAATTTGTTTGGGCGCTTTGGCTCCTCATGCCACTGCTGATCGGCTGCTCTGCGGTGGCAGAGGAACGCCGGCTCGGGGTTTCCGAAGCACAACTCTGCCAACCGGTCTCGCGGTGGGCTGCCTTGTGCATCAAATTTCTCGTGGCACTCGTCCTAAGCGTCATCCTCGGTGCGGTACTGCCCAGTCTCATCGAACGGACCGGGAATTTTGGCATCACCGATTGGCCGAACTTCTGGATTTTTTTCGCGGCGCCCGCGATCTTCTTAGTTTCGTTCTATGCATCCACCCTTTCGCGCTCCACGGTGCACGCCATCGGAGTGGCCGTCGGAGTGTCTGTGGCTGGATTGTTTGGCTTTTTGATCTGTGCCGCAGTGGCTTTTCACACGGACTTTGGGCTAAGAGGCTCCCACTACGTCTACTACGAAGACGTCTGCCGTGTCTATCTAATGAGCCATCTTTGTTTTCTCATTTTCCCATGGGTCCTGGCGTACCTGATGTATTGGAATTTCAAGCGGCTTCATACCGGCTGGATGCCTTTTCGACGCAACGCCGTCACGATCTTTATCACGTTTCCGACGCTCATTGTGCTTACCAACTTAATTTACTTTCGTTCCTGGGAACTGTTGTTTCCCCTTGAGGCGGCCTACGGTCCGGCTCGTCTGACAATTCAGTCGCAGCCAAAGATTTTACCTTTTGAAGGTCATGGTGCCCCTGCACTGACCGCCCTTCTTCCTGATGGGAGTTTGTGGGAACAACGTCTCAATCCTCGCACGTATGCACAATATGCCTTCAGATACGAGCCTGAATTGGCAACATACCGCTTCGTCGGATCGAATTGGGCGAATATTTCTGCGAATAATTATTCTGTCCTTGGCATCCAAAAAAACGGCGGCTTATGGCGCATCCCTCGCAGCGCCACAATTTCAATGACCAAAATTGGTTCCGATACGAACTGGTGGCAAGTGGCCGGGTTTGAGACCGGCTTCATTCTGTTGAAAAAGGACGGCAGCCTTTGGCTTTGGGGAACCAACCAAACTCCGGAAATCAATACAAAAATAAAATTCGATACAGCAACGCCGCCGCAACGCATTGGCACAGACAATAATTGGACAAACGTCAGTTCATTTGCCCACACCGCGCTCGCCCGAAAGAATGATGGCAGCTATTGGAGTTTCCAGAGGACGTACTCCACAAATGGCAATTGCATCTCGCGCATGGTCCTTGAATCGAACCTGAATGACGTGGGAATCAGCTACTGCTATTGGTACAACGATTTCCTGGAGGTTAAGCCAAACGGCCAACTTTGGCTCTATTCCCAAACAGATACGAATTGGCTCAAAGGCCGTTTGTCCAACGATGGGAGTTGGACTGAGGGGGGCATTTGGCAATATTCCAAAAAAGTGCAACTGGGTTCCGATTCGAATTGGAAGGCAATAAACTTTGGTTTCGACTCACTGATTTTGCTGCGAAACGACGGCACACTTTGGAAATGGACCGGACCGCCGGGAAGACCGTTTCGTCCTGTCCGGCTTGGCCATTATTCCGATTGGGTAGCCCTCGGACCCGAATTCGGAACAGCACTCGCCGCCGACGGAAGCCTCTGGTCCTGGAACGCCGCCAGCGAGCGTCTCTGGCTCGCTCCCTCCCGCAAACCCATCTATATGGAAAACATTTTCGAGGGAACCGAAACGGGCGATCAGCCCGCAACAAAAACCGATACCCCATGAAAACGCTGATTAAAAAAGAAATCCGCCTCCTCCTGCCGGCGTGGATTACCGCCATGCTGCTGGTCATAATTCCAGGCATTCTTAATATTGTCTGGACTCGCAATTTCCGCGAATTTGGTGTTTCCGACGGCATTTTCTTTTTCATTCAGCTAATGTTTGCAGCCGGCGTTTTGTTTCTTGGCATTAATTCATTCGGCGAAGAGCTAAGTTGCAACACATTCTCCGCCCTGCTTTCCCAGCCGATAAAACGCCCTCGCATATGGACCATCAAAGTCGCCACGCTCGCGGCTGCTTTCATTTCGGTTTGGCTTGCCGGCATCTTGTTTGACTCGTTGCAGCTTTTCGTTTTAGCGCCCGCGATCCGTTACGAATTTAGCGTTGCCTTCGAATTTCTCACCCTTTCGGCCCTCGTCGCTTTCAGCGGCGGCCTTTGGACCACCCTGCTGCTTCGGCAAGTCACCGGCGCGTTCTGGTTCACTCTACTTACGCCATTGGCGATTATTTTGGTCTTCACCACCGTGTTTCCGGATTTTATCAGCCGCGGCGAAAGCTTTAACGCGCTCATCGTGGCTGCCCTGATTCAAAGACCCTCGATTACTGGCGCGCGATTTTTGTCATCGCCGCCGCGATATTCTTTGTCTCCTTCTATGCTTCCTCGCTTGGCCGCACTACATTGCAAGCCATCGGCTTTGCCATCCTGGTCGCCCTCGTGATTCGCTATTATGACTGGAATTATGAATGGTTTGGTGACGCGAGTCGTCGCTTTGCATATTATTACTTTTCGGAATCTGGACTCGAAGTTTTCATACGTTATTTGGGCATTCCCACTCTGTTAGTCGTCATGGGTTGGCAAACATTATCGAACTTTAAACTCGCAAATCAAAATTGGAAATTCTGGGTGCGCAATATCAGCGCCATCGTCGCCGTCTTTATCTGCGTGCCCATCCTGGCCAGAATTTTGCTACGCATCCTTTGATTCGATCTTCTTTTGAATAAGCCAAACGTGGCCGGCTGGATCTTTCACCGTGCCTTGCCGATAACCGTAATCGTAATCCTTCACCGGATTCGTCTCGCAACCACCGGCTGCGACAGCTTTCCTTACCGTATCAGCCGGGTCGGGAACAAACAGGCCGATTGCCGACGTCGTCCCGCGCAACGTTTCCGGACTCATTTCATTGGAATTAGGCATTTCTTCATGCAGATGAAACAGGGCGCCGTCAATAGACAACTCGCCGACATGCACACTGCCATCAGGATTGCTAAAGCGCCGCAACTCGACCGCGCCAAATGCCGCCTTGCAAAACTCCATTTCCGCCAAAACATTTCTAACCGTGAGGTGCGGCGCGAAAAAAGTGCGACCGGTTTCAGTTGATTCTTTCTTCATGTCGCAAGACTACGTAGACAGCGAGGGAAGACAAGAAGAAGTGATCCGTTTTCATTTCCCTCTCAAAAGGAAATACAGCCCCGCATAAACCTTGGGCTCAATCATCAATCCCGCCTGCACTTTTGCCTCAAGCCAGGCATGAACCTCACTTAGCGGCACTTCATGCACTGTGATCTCTTCATGAGCAACACCACCGCCGGCACCCACTTTCTGAAGGCCCGTAGCCCGAAACAGCGTCACCAACTCTGACGTCAACCCGCTCGAAGATGGACCGGTTGTCAGGATTTCCATGCGCGCGGCGTCGTAGCCTGTTTCCTCACGCAGTTCCCGTCGAGCCGCTTCCGCCTGCGATTCCCCGCTATGCTCAGTCTCGTCACCGATGATTCCCGCAGGCATTTCAATCGTTCGCGCGTGAACAGGAATGCGATACTGCTCCACCAGGAGCACTTTTTCGTCAGCCGTCACAGCCACAATAATGGCCGCGCCCGTCGTGTTCACTCGGTCTGCGTATTCCCAGCGGCCCTCTTTGACGAGGGAAAGGAATTTGCCCGTGTACAAAACCATTCTTTCAGTCATACGATTTTAGCACTTTCCTCAATGATGACACCCGCTTGTTTCATCTCGGTGATGGCATTCGTGACATCGTCAGGCCGGACATTAACGCCCCGGCTCGCGTCTGCAATCAAATGCGTCTTGAAACCCGCGCCCACGGCATCCAGTGCAGTAAATTTCACGCAATAATCCGTCGCCAACCCGCAGACATAGACTTCGTCTACTCCCCTGCCCTTCAACCAATCGGCCATGCCGGTAGCACGGCGATGTCCGTTGTCAAAAAATCCGCTGTAGCTATCCACGCCTGGATCCATGCCCTTCTGAAAAACCCTGGAAATCTGCTTGCGATCAAGCCCCGGCGCCAGTTCAGCACCCTTTGTTCCCTGGACACAATGCACCGGCCATAACGTCTGTGGCAAACCGTTCAGGTCAATCTGCTCAAATGGCTTTCTACCCGGATGGTTCGTCGCGAAACTGCCATGATTCGCTGGATGCCAATCCTGCGTGGCCACGACCAGCGGGAACGCCAATTGCAGCCGATTCACCCCCGGAATAATCTGATCGCCATTCGGCACAGCCAGCGCGCCGCCGGGAAGGAAATCATTTTGGATATCAACGAGGATTAAAGCTTTCATACAGGTTCCAGCTTAATAGTTGGCGCAGCGCACAAAACCTCCCTTCGACGGCTTAAAACAGCAGGATTTACAAAAATGCTTTCGCGTCCGAACGCTGTTCCCTCTCCGCTCCCATCTGTCCGCCGCAGCCCTAGCGAAGGCGGACAGATGGGAGGGGAGAGGGTCAGGGTGAGGTGAGGGTTCTGTTTTTGGCTCATCGTAAAAAAGCATTATTTGACTCCGAGAATGATGGTTACATCATCCGGCATCGCTCCGGACGGATAGCGGACCAATTCAATGAGCTGCTTCGCAACTAATCCGAGCGCGCTGGTCCGACAGACGCTCTCAATCCGCTCAGGAGACGTGTATTTAAACAATCCATCCGTCGCGAGCAGAAGCTTTTCACCAACGCCCATCTTATGACTAAAGCCGACTGGCGATGCCCGGCCTGACCCAAGGAACGGTTTGCGCACCTGACGTTTGGTAAAATCCGTCACTCCATTTTCACAAATCAACCACGCCTCGGAATCACCCACGCTGGCCCCATACACGGTATCATCTGTCACTACCGCCAGAACGCACGTCGTTTCTCCCGCCGTCCGATCCCGAGCGATGGCTTTATCCGCGTTTTGAAGCAGAATTACGCACGACTCCGGGCTATTCAAAGCCGCCGCTCCCTGCCTTACCAAATCCACCACCATCACTGCCGCTTCCCTGCCCCCGCTCAACCCGCCGGCGCCATCAGCAACGACCAACACGCGACTTGAGCCGTTTCTGATAATAGCGCCACAATCCTGGTTTTCAGGATTTCCGCGCACAGTCTCAAAGATTGCCGTCATTAGTTTATAGAGTTCACAGGACACCGTCGCTTATGCCGCCGGAAATTCGATGAACTGCGGCGGCACATGTTTCACAAGCCAGACACCGTTAACCGAAACGCGAAACTCATGTCCGGCCCGATGCATATCGCCCGCGCGAACGGCCAGCAACACTGGCTTTCCGTGCCGGCCTCCGACCTGGAGTGTGAGCTTCGTCTCCGCCGACAGATGCACATCGTGACGTTCCATCCGTTGCAAACCGTCGCGTCGAATGGAATCCAGAAATCGCATGGCAGTGCCGTGGAAAAGCATTTCAGGCGGCGTTTGCGGTACGTATCGCAAGTCCACTTCAATCGAGTGCCCCTGGTTGGCGCGGACGCGATTGGCATCTTCGCTGAAGGCAAACCGCTTTTTGTCACTCGTGGCAACGATGTGTTTCAATTCTTCAAGCGTTAGCGGCATGCCGTGCTGATTCAAAGCGCGCAAAAGGCCGTCCACGCCGGTCCATCCGGCGTCATCAAGTTTCAGCCCCACCCGCTCCGGTTCGTGCCTGAGAATCAGGCTCAAGAACTTGCTGGTTCGAATGATTTCTTTGTCGTTCATATTTTCAATTCTTCCCGTGCGTTAAGCCATTCCTGGGGAATACTGTCGCGGCCGGCGCATAAGGCCACGATACCCCCGACAATAGCCGCATTCGTGTCGCAATCACCGCCCACGCAAATGGTTTGCGACAACGCTTCTCTAAAATCGCCCAGATGATTGGCAGCCGCCCAAATGCAGAATGGCACTGTATCCGGAGCAGTCACGAGTGAGCCATTGCCGAGGGTTTTCGCAACGTTTTCTCCGGGGACACTAAACGGCGTTTGGCTGGCGTGAAGAATTCCCTGCCGCACTCGGCTATCTGGCGTAAGACGGAGGATTTCATCGAAGAAACGAAGCGACCGCTCGTTTGCCGTCATGTTCTTCAATTGCCATGCCATGGCCGCCGCAACCGCCACGGCAATCGCTCCCGCAACTCCCTCCGGATGTGTGTGCGTCACCACGGACGAGTCCCTCGCCTCCTTAACGCAGCGTTCAATGTCGTCCGCAAAATACGCGCCCAACGGAGCCACGCGCATCGCACTGCCGTTTCCCATAGAACCTTGCCCGCCGAACGCATTTGCCGACGTATTTTTCCACTGTGCTCCGTCGCAGATCTGGCGCATTTGAATTCGCGTCATGCTGCCGTAGCCGCGATCAGGATCACGCTCAAAACGCCGCGCAAATCTACGCGCTAGGGCGTCCTGGTTTATCTCTCCATAGGATTTTAAAACAGCGGCGATAGATATCGCCATCTCCGTATCATCCGTATGAAACCACGGTCCAGATGGAAAATCATTTTGAGCAATCCACTCTGGCGCAGTCGCCCAGCGATAGCTCAGCATTTCGCCAAGCGCGTCACCAATCCCAAGACCATCAAGCGAAAGCCTAATTCGCTCGACCCGTACGGCATGGTCCGACGGCAAATTAACTTTCCAACAATTCGGACATTGCTCCATCAGTTGGCGCATTCGCTTCAGCCAGGTGATCCCAATCCATTCCACCCCCAAAGGCCCAACCCGATCCACCGTCCAGCCGGCAAAGCGTAATTTATTTAGCATCGAATAGGCGCAATTGGTATTCGATGAATGTATCAGCACCGGGCAGACAGACAGGAAATCTGCAAGAAATTCTGCCAGGTCCATTCCCGTCCCGGGATCAGTTGTCGCACCGGGCTGTGGATTCAAATCATGGTCGAGAGAAATCAACGCGACGGACGAAAAATATTGCTCACATTCCGCAATCATCGAAGGAGCATCCCGCCAAATCTTCAGTTCAAAACCGTCGCCCAACTCGGCAACTGCCCGCTCAAAGCCAGCGATACGGTCTTCGTTGTCTTCGAGGATAAGAATGGTTTTCATCAAATCTCAAAATTAAATCCACGTTTCTTCAGCTTCTCGTATTTCAAAGCGTCAAAACTGAATAATTGCGCGGGACGATGACGCCCGGTCATCTGCGTTTGTCTGAGCGGAACCAAAAGGCCGAAGCTCAGGACTTTTTTACGAAAATTCCGCTTATCCAGTTCCGTCGCAAGAACAGCCTCGTAAAGATGCTGAAGTTGTGACAGCGTGAACTTGGGCGGCAATAATTCAAATCCTATGGGTTCATACCGCACCTTGCCTTTCAATCTCGCCAGCGCTGTCGCCAGGATATCCGCATGATCAAACGCCAGCGCCGGCACTTTGGAAACCGGGAACCATTCCGCATTCGCAGCGTCCGTTGCGGCTTTTGCGCGATGATCTGAAAGTTTGACCAGGGCATAATAGGCCACGCTAACCACGCGCTCACGCGGATCGCGATTCACCGTGCCAAAAGTGTAAAGCTGTTCCAGGAACACATTCTTTAAACCAGTTTCCTCCACAAGTTCGCGCCGTGCGGCATCATCCACCGTTTCTTCGACACGAACAAATCCGCCCGGCAGCGCCCACCGGCCTTTGAACGGCTCCAACCCGCGTTCGATCAGGAGCACTTTCAGTTCGTCGTCGTCAAATCCAAAGACCACGCAGTCAACCGTCAGAGCGGCACGGGGATATTCGTATGTATGTGGCATAAATTCAGAATGCGCGTTCAAATGGCTCCCACCTAAGTTGCAAATCCCGGTGCTTGCGAGACATCTCGCGGCAAATACGTTCAGCCTCTCCATTAACGTTCTGTACGATCACCTCCCGGCACTTTGTTGCTTTCGAAAGAAGACCAATAAGCGAATTTCTATCTATTGCGCTAAAGGAGTAACCGATGATCCATATTTCCTCAGCCTCGGTAATGATCTGTTCAGCTTTTTTCCAGACCGGCTCGACGTATTTCTTATAAACCAAATGCTGCCCACCGGCTTGAACGTACTGCTTTTCATGCGGAAAAACCAACAACGGATGCTTCCGAAATTGGGGTTCCGACGAGTCTCCTGGGAAGAATTTCCCGTCGGTGATTTCTAGGCTCTCTCCCGGGTGGATGTGTCCGAACAGGGAACGATAACACAGGTCGCGCCCTTCCATATTTGCGATCCTGCCGACACAGCCATGTAATTTCAAAAAACAGAAGCCGCTATTGAAGCCAATTTCATCGTCAAATAAACTGGTAAAGCCGGAATTCAGATAATAATCCCCATAAAGCAACTTGCCATCCGTGTTTGGACCATTGCTAATCAAGAATGCAATTTCAAACAGGCGGTCGTAGTTGAACGTTAAAATACTAGACTTGGTTTTTCGAAGCCACTGTTGCCAGTTGCCAGTCCCGCGTTCAGGACAAATCTCAAACAATAGATTCCTATAGCCGTCGAGGCCAGTCTGGCGCGCCCCGAACTCTCGAGAAAGTAGAAAAGCCGCGACTGCAACTTTCGCCTGCCAAATCCGCCCCTCACGGCTCTGTGAAGCCGTCGGAAGGCCCGATAACTTATCGAATGATCCACCGCGAAGCCGTGCGGTTAAATCATCAACGGTCTTAACGCTTTCCTTCTGCATCAACGCCACAGTTTCCGTCACACATTGCTTGATTCGTGCTGCGTCGTCGCCGAGAGTTCGCCCGAAGTTTTCAAGCCCCGCTACCAAACCCTTCGCTTCAGGACAGCCATACCTCGCGGAGCATCCAGCACCCAAGATATATACTTTATTTTTCATCGTTTGCCCGCCGTTTTTTTATTTCCCATTAATAGTGTCTAAACAACACTATGTCAAGCCCAAAAACACCGATCCTTTTCTCTCCGCTCCCTGGCACCCACGGCACTTATCCGCACTTAAACCGCTTTTTCCATTTGACACACCACAACATTTCCTGTATTTTCAGAATTGACAGAAATAAATGAATGCTCTCACTCCAGTTCAGCAAAAGTTCATTCTCCATTGGGGCGAAATGGGCACGCGCTGGGGCATTAACCGCACGGTCGCACAAATCCATGCCCTGCTCTTCATCTCCCCCAAACCGCTGAATGCCGATGACATCGTGGAAGCCCTGGGCGTCGCGCGGTCCAACGTCAGCACCAGCCTCAAGGAATTGCAAAGCTGGGGCATAGTCAAAATGGTCCATATCCTGGGCGACAAACGCGACCATTTCGAATCCATGAAGGACGTCTGGGAATTATTCCGCGTCGTCCTGAACGAACGCAAACGCCGGGAAATCGATCCGACAATGCAGATGCTGAACGAATGTATCGCCGAGGCCGAAAAAAACCCGGGCGCGGACGCCTATACCGAGCAGCGGCTGCGCGATTTACGGGACTTTTTTGGGACCACCTCCGGCTGGTACGGCCAAATTTGCCAGTTGCCGGCGATGACCCTCGTAAAATTTTTAAGCCTGGGCGATAAAGTCGTGAAAATGTTCAAGCTCGGGAAATAAAATTTTTTAGAATTACATTTCTGTGACTACTGAAATTACAGAACATAAGAAATCGCGTGGCTGGATTTTCTATGATGCCAACTGCCGTTTCTGCGCAGCCCTGGCCCGGAAATTTCAGCCATTGCTGACGAGCCGGCGCCTCGACTTACTGCCACTTCAAACGCCGGGGCTGGCCAAACGACTTCATCTGTCGAACTCAGAATTGTTAAAAGAGATGCGGGTCTTGCGGCCGAACGGCCATTGCACCGGCGGCGCCGATGCCCTGCTCGAAATCGCGCGCGACTTTTGGTGGGCATGGCCGCTTCGGCAATTGGGCCGTATTCCGGTAGTAACCCACATCCTCCGCGCGGTTTACCGATGGATTGCCCGTAATCGAAGCTGCACTGCCGGACATTGCGAAATCAAAGGCCATGCTGCCACAAGACACAGTCGCATCGCCGACTTTCTGCCTCTGTTGGTCTTGCCACCGGCGGCGTTTCTTTTTAAAGACCATCTCGCTCCCTGGGTTTTCATGTGGACGATGGCCTTCGCCCTCTACGCCGCGTGCAAATGGTTAACGTATCGGGAAACCATCCGCCATGGCCTGAGACCGGGAGCGGCCAGAACTCTCGCTTACCTGCTGGCATGGCCGGGAATGGACGCAGCCGAATTTCTGGATACGCAAAAGGTCCCGGCGAAACCGCAAACCCGCGGATGGCTTTTTGCCGCGGCGAAAATGGGCGGCGGCGTCATTGTTGTCTGGCTCATCGCGCGAGCGCTTGCATATCCGCTCCTCATCGGCTGGAGCGGAATGATCGGCATTGTTTTCATCCTTCACTTTGGATTGTTTCATTTGCTGTCGCTGCTTTGGCAGCGAGCCGGGATCACAGCAACGCCTATAATGCAAAATCCGCTGTTGGCCACGTCGCTCACCGCATTTTGGGGTCATCGTTGGAATACCGCTTTCAACGAACTCGCATTTCGATTCACCTACCGCCCGCTTCGCCGGTTAACGACGCCCATGGCAGCGATACTAATGGTTTTCGGGTTATCGGGATTGATTCATGATTTGCTTATTTCGTTGCCGGCACACGGCGGATACGGATTGCCGACGCTTTATTTCCTGATCCAGGGATTCGCCACCGTCATTGAGCGAAGCAGAATCGGGCGCGCCATCGGCCTGGGACGCGGCAAACGCGGATGGCTTTTCACTTTATTGGTCACCGTCACTCCCGCCTATTGGCTTTTCCATCCCCAATTCATCAAACACGTAATCCTGCCGATGCTAAATGCCATCGGCGCAACCTGAAACATAATATGAATACACATACCCTGACTCTGCTTCTCGAACTCGCGGGCGTCATGCACGCCGGTTTGCTATGCGCCGGCGCGCTCATGCCGCAGGCGGTCAACTTGCGAACACACATCGCCGTCCTGCCACCGTTTATCCGGCGATTGTTCTGGGTTTACTACGCCTTCATTGGCTTGTGCCTCATAAGCTTTGGGCTCATCACCGTGACTTTTGCGGGACCTTTGGCTGCAGGCGGCGGCCTCGCGCGAGCCGTCTGCGGATTTCTCGCCGTATTTTGGACGGTTCGCTTGATCGCGGCCACGTTCATCTTCGATGTGCGGCCATATCTGACCAATAGTCTTTGGCGGCTGGGCTATCACGCGACCAACGTTGTTTTCATTTATCTGCCGATCGTTTATGCGTGGGCGGCGTTGAAAGGAGGCAGGCCATGAAAATCGCAATCACCGGGGGCACGGGTTTTGTCGGGCGCAACATCGCGCGTTTTTTGGTGAATGCCGGGCATAAAGTTGTTTTGCTGGCCCGCGGCCTGGACACAACCGATCCCGGCATTCGCGAGACACCTAACGCGAAATTCGTCGCACTGGGTTTGGACAATGCGGAAGAGCTGGCCAGGGCGTTTGCCGGTTGCCATGCCGTGGCGCACTGTGCCGGAATCAACCGTGAAACCGGCACGCAGACTTATCAGCGCGTTCATGTTGCCGGTACTCGCAACGTTGTTACGGCGGCGCGGAAAGCAGGCGTCCGAAAGGTGATTTTGATTAGTTTTCTGCGTGCGCGCGCCAAGTGCGGTTCACCCTATCACGAATCGAAATGGGCGGCTGAGGAAATCGTCCGAAGCAGCGGGTTGGACTACACCGTTTTCAAATGCGGCGTCATTTATGGCCGGGGCGACCACATGCTGGACCATTTGAGCCATGCTTTTTATACATTTCCATTGTTTGCGTTCGTGGGCTTTCACGACAGGCCAATCCGGCCAAATGCAGTTGAGGACGTAGCCCGTTTGGCGGTTTCGGCATTGATGGGCGGGCTTTCACAACGAACGATTGCCGTGCTTGGACCGGAGGAACTGACACTGCGCGCCGCCGTCCAGCGCGTAGCGCGCGTTGTTGGCAAAAAACCGATGATGTTTCCGATGCCACTGTGGTTTCATTACATACTCGGCTGGTTTGTGGAACGATTGATGAAAGTGCCGCTCGTTTCGATCGCCCAAGTACGAATACTCTCGGAAGGGCTCGCCGAGCCGACTTTGCCTTGTGATTCGCCACCGACCGAACTGGCCCCAAATATTCGATTCAGCGAAGAGCAAATTCGCCGGGGCCTGCCACCGCCGGGACCGTTTACTCTGCACGATATCCGTTGTTGTCATCGGAACACCCCGAGACATTTTCGCCACGCATTTTTTGAAATGCCATGACGACTGACACTCCAAAAATCGTAATAGCCGGAGGCTCAGGATTTCTCGGACGTATTTTGGCGGCGCATTTTAGGAAACTCGGCTATGCCATAACCATTCTCACGCGCGCTCCAGGGCCGACTCATGATGGAATCCGCGAAATCGCCTGGGACGCTCACACCATTGGCGATTGGGCGCGTGAGTTGGACGACGCCATCGCCGTCATTAATCTCACCGGTCGGTCGGTGAACTGCCGTTACAATAAGCGGAATCGGAAGCAAATTCTGGAGTCTCGCATCCATTCAACACGCACCGTCGGTCAGGCAATCGCGGCGTGCAAACCGCCTCCCAAAGCGTGGTTGAACACCAGCACAGCCACTATTTATAAACATACCCTCGGCCCGGCATGGGACGAATCCGGTGAAATCGGAAACACGCCCGAAGCCAAAGACGAATTTTCCATCGACGTCGCAACCGCCTGGGAAAGAACTTTCAATGAAGCACAAACCCCTGCCACTCGAAAAGTCGCCATGCGAACCGCAATGGTCTTAGGGACCGGCAAAAACAGCGTTTTCCCAATGCTCTACCGGCTCACACGATTGGGACTGGGTGGAAAAATGGGAGACGGCCGGCAATTTGTTTCCTGGATTCACGAATTGGATTTTTGCCGCGCCGTTGAATGGCTTATCACCCACGAGACCCTCAGCGGTGTCGTCAACATCGCCGCGCCAAATCCCGTCACAAACACCGAAATGATGAGAATATTTCGCCAAACCCTCGGAATGCCGATTGGTTTGCCCGCAGCCAAATGGATGCTGGAAATCGGCGCCGCGTTTCTGCGCACCGAAACCGAACTCATCATCAAAAGCCGCCGCATCATCCCGCGCCGGCTCACGGAATCCGGCTTCACCTTCCGCTATCCGCTTATGCAGCCAGCTCTGGAGGCCTTGTGCCAACCCAATGTTCCATGAAACACGGTGGTGGAACACGGCGCGCTGCGCCGTGTAGCGCCGCGTGCAGCGGCGCAACGAGCGTAGTCGGACCTTGTACTGCGCGCGTTCCGCCCGCTCTGCGAAGGCAGAGACGGCGGTGGCAGCGCCACTTGCAAAGAGCGCCGTCCTCCACCACGTGTGGTTATTCGCCGCATCGCATGATCCCAGAATCATTGACCCTCTCCATGGCAAAGGAGACAGGCCTGCCATGATCACTAAGACTCGTCCCATCTTCACCAGCGAACCCAGCGCGACGGCCCATCAACGCATACTGTCGCAGCGCGGCGAACCGCTGTTCATCGCAGCCTGGCACAACGCATTAATGATTCATTTCGAGGTGGACGCCGCAGCCCTTCAGCGTTGTGTACCATTTGAATTGGATTTGTGGAAAGGCAGAGCCTTCGTCAGCCTCGTCGCGTTCACCATGTTAAACATGAGGCCGCGATTAGGCGGCAGATTGGCGGCACTCCTGTTCCGGCCCATTGCCACTCACCATTTTCTGAATATAAGGACCTACGTGCGGTACGGCGATGAATATGGAATTCATTTTATGGCCGAGTGGCTCACAAACCGCCTGGCCGTACTTCTCGGTCCGTCAACGTTCGGGCTCCCATACCATTACGGCCACATTTCGTATAAACATGATTTAAAAAATGGAAACGTATCGGGCCGCATCGCCGACCCAAAATGCCGCACAGCCCTTACCTTTGAAGCCCATCTCACCGGCGCAGCAGCCTTTCAACCATGCGCCGCCGGTTCCCTCGATGAATGGCTCATGGAACGTTATACTGCGTTCAATTCGGCCAGGCGGGTCAGGCGCTTCTTCCGTGTGTGGCATCCGCCGTGGCCGCAACGGCCCGCTGAAGCCGTACTCAAAGACAAGTCACTGCTCACTGGCAATTGGCCATGGTTCAACGACACACAACTCATCGGCGCAAATTTTTCGCCGGGATTCGACACCGTGTGGATGAGCCGCCCCCAACGAGTTACAAGTTGACGAATTATGAATCAGTGAGTTCAACGTCCTCGTCTCGCCGTATTGAGTGACCGTGAAAAGATGCGGAGCAACTCCGCCCCTTCAGTCTTGATTGCCACAAGCTTGTTCGGTTTTACGATACCAGCCTCTTCCAACAGTTCGAACCAAAATAAAGTCTCATCTGTTTCCTCCACCACAGTGGCCATCTTGCTGACAAAGTCCGCCTGCGACTTTGCTCGGCAAACGGCCCTGTAATTTGCCGCAACCGACGTTCCGGACTTGAGAACCTGTCTCCCAATAATCCGCGCCTCATCTGTCTTCGGCAAACTTCGGAATAACCGAATAATTCGGACTGCAAACACCTTCGTCCTCGCTTGCATCTGCTTCGCAAACTCAAGGTTCGTCGACATCCTTCCCGCTGCTGATTCATTCATATCATTGTTCATGGTAGTCACATTTATAATTTACTGACTCATTGATTCATAATTCACTGATTCACAACTCACTAACTCACAACTCACTAAAGGCTTCATCAAAAACTTTTAGTGCAAACTCCGCGTCCGCTTGCGTAATACACATGGGCGGCGCAAACCGTATCGTTTGTCCCCAAAGGCCGCCTTTGCCAATCAGCAGCCCCAATTCCCGCGCATTCTCCAAAACCTGCGCGCATTCGACAGTCGCCGGCGCTTTCGTGGCCCGATCCTTAACCAACTCAATCCCCAGCATGAGTCCCCTGCCCCGCACGTCGCCAATAATTTTGTGTTTGTCTTTGAGCTCATTTAGACCGGGCAAAATGATATTACCCATCTTCAGGGCGTTCGCCTGAAGGTTTTCCTTTTCAATCACTTCCAGAACGGCTTTTCCAATCGTGCTCACAACGGGATTTCCGCCAAAAGTGTTAAAATGGACTTTGCCAACGAGCGACTGCGCTATTTTCGGAGTTGTCACCACAGCGGCCAGCGGACAACCATTTCCAATTCCTTTCGCCATCGTGACAATATCAGGAATGACATCCTGCGTTTCAAATCCCCAATAATGCCCGCCCGTCCGCCCAAAGCCGGTCTGCACTTCATCGGCAATGCACACGCCACCCGCCGCCCGCACGTATTCGTACGTGTGTTTCAAATAACCCCGCGGAAATTCGACAAAACCGCCCACGCCCTGGATGGATTCTGCGATAAACGCCGCAATTTTTCCCGGCGTAGCCATATCGATGATGTCTTTGACGTCATTGGCATATTTGCTTCCGGCATCCGGATCATCGTAGCCAAACGGTCCGCGATACGGATACGGCGCGAGCGCATGATGAACCCCGAAACCGTGCGGCACGTTGTATTTCCAGGTGCTCTGCGCCGTCAGACCCATGCCGGAGGCATTGCCGCCGTGATAACCGTTGCGCAGGGCAATCACGTCGTAATTTCCCGTGGCCGCGCGCGCCATCAACAGCGCCAGGTCATTGGCCTCCGAACCCGAATTCACGAAATAACAGACCTTCAAATCGCCCGGCATTTTAGACGCCAGCTTCTCGGCATAGAGCGCGACATTCGGGTGCAAATAAAGCGTCGTCGAATGCTGGAGCAATTCATTCTGTTGGCTCGCCGCTGCAACAACATGCGGATGACAATGTCCCACGCTCACGGTCACAATGCCGCCAATGGCGTCCAAATAACGTTTGCCCGTATCATCCCAAACGTATTGCATCGCCCCCTCCACGAGCATGATTGGATTTTTGTAGTAGAGAAAAATCCCCGGGTTCATGTACTGCCGGCGCAACGCGAGAACCTCCGCGGCGCTCGGTCCGGTATATTTTTTAGGCTGATGACTGCTCGGAGGCAATTGGATGCTTTTCATAGATTATTCTCCAGGAGCTGCGGCGCGTAACACTAAATAAGTAACGAACGCAACGGCAAAGCCGACAAACCACGCGTAATTGTAAAGCTGCGACAGAAACCCCGGGACGCTCACCGCGTTCAAAAGGTTCACCGTCACCAAAAATCCGGGCAAACTGGGCAACACACCAGCGGCAAACGATATCAATGCCACGACGCTAAAGCCGTTCGTAAAACGATATTCCCCATCCGCTTTATAGAGTGCCCTTACGTTGAGTTTTGTCCGGCGATAAACAAAATAATCGGCAATCAGGATTCCACCGATTGGCCCCAGCAACGCGCTATACGCAATTAACCAGCTAAAAATATAACCCTTCGGATCGGCGACCAGTTTCCACGGCATCATCAACACGCCGGCGATACCGGTAATCAGCCCGCCAACCCGGAAGGAAATTTTCTTTGGCGCAAGATGCGCGAAATCGTTCGCCGGCGAAACGACATTCGCCGCGATATTTGTCGCCAGGGTGGCCACACACAACGCCAGCATCGCAATCACCAGCACCACGGGATTTTGAAACCGTGTCAGAACATCCACGGGATTCCAAATCGTTTCGCCGAAAATAATAGCCGTTGCCGAAGTCACCGCCACGCCAATGAATGAGTATAGTGCCATTGTGAGCGGCAGCCCGAGCGTTTGGCCGATAATCTGATCTCGCTGGGATTTTGCGTAACGTGAAAAATCGGGAATGTTCAGCGAAAGCGTCGCCCAAAATCCCACCATGCCCGTGAGCGCAGGAAAGAAAAATCCAAAAAACTGTCCAGCCTTTGCCTGGCCGGCCGCAAATGCAGACGGCTGCGACAAAATCGGTCCAAAACCGCCCGCTTTATCGTACGCCCATCCCAGCAACACAAGTCCCAGAACAATCAACAAGGGTGCTTTGATATTCAACAACCAGCGAATCGTATCGATGCCTCGCCAGACCACAAACATATTGATCCCCCAGAAAAACAGAAAACACAGGAAGTGCGGAAAAGTAATTCCCAGCCAGTTCGTTGCCGGAGCCGGATTCCATCGGAAAATGGTCACGCCGATTTTGTAAATGGCGTCGCCGCCAATCCACGCCTGGATGCCGAACCAACCGCAAGCCACCAGCGCGCGCAAAATGGCAGGCACATTCGCACCGACCGTGCCAAACGATGCCCGGCAATACACCGGGAATGGAATTCCATATCGCGTCCCCGCGTGGGCATTCAGGATCATCGGCACAAGCACCACGACGTTTCCGAGAAAAATGGTCAGCACCGCCTGCCACCAGTTCATGCCGCCGCCGATGAGCGACGACGCCAGCATATAGGTAGGAATGCAAGCGGACATTGAAACCCATAGCGCCGCGAAACTCAGCATTCCCCATCGCCGCCGATCTGCTGAAACAGGCGCCAGGTCCGCGTTGAACAACCGGCTTTGCTCGATGTCCACCAGGACGTCCGGAGCGTTCGTGGAAAGACCGGTGGATTTCATTTTCGAATTTGCGCCGAAAACATTCGTGATGGCTCAATAATTCGCACTCTGACGCTTCAAAAACTTCCCCCGCCCAATCGTTCCCACAAATTTCCCATCCCGCACCGCCACTTCCCCACGCACGGTCACCACTGCCGGCCGTCCCTCGATTTTCCACCCCTCAAATACATTGTAATCCACATTAACTTCCTGCGTCTTTGCGGAAATTTTCCCCCGATACTTTGGATCAAACACCACTAAATCCGCGTCCGCGCCGATTTGAATAGTCCCTTTGCGCGGAAACAAATTGAACGTCTTTGCCGCCTGCGTGCTTGCACAGTTTACGAACGTGTGCAAATCAATTTTGCCGGCGTTCACGCCATAGGTGTAAAGCACATTGACGCGATCTTCGAGCGAAGGGATGCCGTTGGGAATTTTTGTGAAATCATTTTTTCCCATGACCTTTTGCGTCTTGAAATCAAATGGACAATGGTCCGTCGCCACAGTTTGGACCAGCCCGTCTCTCAGCCCATTCCACAAAACCGGTTGATTGCTTTTATTCCGCAACGGCGGCGACATCACATATTTGGCGCCTTCAAATTTTGGTCTTTCGGCGTACGTCTTGTCCAATGTCAGGTACTGGATCAGCGTCTCCACGCTCACGCGCACTCCGCGCTGCCGCGCCGCAATGGCTTCATCAAGCGCCTCCTTGCAGCTCAAATGCACGATATAGGTTTCCGCGCCGGTGGCTTCCGCAAAACTCATCAGATGATGGACTCCCTCCGCTTCGACCCGCGGCGGACGGCTTTCGTAATGCGAGCCCGGACCCGTTTTGCCCGCCGCCAGCAGTTCCGCCTGCAGTTCCGCAATCAGCGTTTCATTTTCGCAATGCGCCGTCACAATGACGCCCAGTTCCTTCGCCAGCTTCAGCGTGCGATACAATTCCGCGTCATTCACACCAAACGCGCCTTTGTACGCCAGAAACACCTTAAACGAACTGATGCCGCGCCTGACGATTTCGCGCAATTGTCTCTCCGTCTCTTTATCAAACCTTGAAACTCCCATGTGAAACGAAAAATCGCATGCGGATTTTCCTACGGCCTTACCCATCCAAAGTTCGAAACTTTCGAGCGCATCATCTTTGCGAGAGGAACAGCACATTTCGATGAGCGTTGTAGTACCGCCCACCAGCGCCGCGCGGCTTGCCGTTTCGTAAGTGTCCTTTGCAAACGTGCCCATAAACGGCAGGTAAATATGCACATGCGGATCAATAAATCCCGGAAAGACAAATTTTCCCTTCGCATCAATCACCTCCGCACCCGGCGGCGCCTCAATACCCCGGTCAATACGCGTAATCGTTTCACCCTCACAAAAAACATCCGCGATATACCGTTCGCTCGCCGTGACAATTTCTCCGTTTTTAATCAGTAAAGGCATAATAAATAGCGTCCCTTCGGAAGGCGGTTGTATCACGGTTAATGCGCTTCTGCCAGTTAAATCAAATGTTCGGTGTCCACGCTTTAGCCGTATCCATGCAGTTGGGCATAATAATTTGAGGTGATCCACATGGTTTTACCCATGGAAATTGTGAGCCGGGTCGGGCCATTGACTAACTGCATTGCAGTTGGGGAAAGGACTGGTCAGTTTTTCAAACAATACTCTCCACCAAGGCCTTTGGGACTCTGGCACAGATAGACGAGTGCAACTGCATCGATACGGCTAAAGCGTTTATACCAAACACTTTCTTACACCCCGACTGGCTGCTGGCTCTTGATTCCCGAGTGCCGGATGTCCTGCGCCTCACAAAGATAAACGACGTCCTCCGCGACGTTGGTCGCATGGTCGGCAATCCGCTCCAGGCTCTTGGAAACGACCATCAAGTGCAGGCAACGGGCAATCGTGTCCGGGTATTCCACCATGTGCTGCGCAAGCGTATTGTGAACCTGCTTATTGAGCGCATCCACCTCCTTGTCGCGGGGAATGACTGCGCGAGCGGCGGCGGAATCGCGGTTCACGAACGCGTCCAGCGCGTTCTTGAGCATTTCCAGGGCAAGGCCGGCCATGCGAGGCAGTTCCAAAATGATTTTCACGGGCGGTTCCTGGGCGAGGTCGCGCGCGCGCTTGGCAATCTTGGTCGCTTCGTCGCCAATCCGCTCCAGGTCCTGCGAGATTTTCATGGCGCTCGTCACAAAGCGCAAATTCCTGGCCAGGGGCGCCCGGGTGAGAAGTTGAATGACCAGGTCGTCTATCTCCACTTCGTATTGGTCAATCAAACGGTCCTTTTCTTTGACCTGCAATGCCAGGTCCGAGTCCCGTTGCTGAAGGGCCTGAATGGCGTCGTTCACGGCCGTTTCAGCGTGGCTGGCCATTGTGAGCATTTTCTGCTTCAACAATTCCATGCCTGGGTCTGTGTAATTTTCCATAATCTTAAACGATACCCGTTTGCCCTGTTACTATCATGCCATCGCTTCTCTCAATTGCAAATCGCCACAAAGTTTTTTTCCACAAAACGGGAGGATCGTAAATTTCAACTCAGCCGAACCGGCCGGTAACATAATCCTCGGTGCGTTTTTGCGAAGGGCTCGTAAAAATCTTCGGAGTCGCGCCGAATTCGACCAGTTCGCCGAGGTAAAAAAACGCGGTGAAATCGGAAGATCGCGCCGCCTGCTGCATGTTGTGTGTGACGATGACAATGGTGTAATTCTTTTTCAATTCGAGAATCAGGTCCTCGATTTTTGAAGTGGCCAGCGGGTCCAGCGCGGAAGCCGGCTCGTCCATCAGCAGGACTTCCGGCTGCACGGCCAGGGCCCTGGCGATGCACAGGCGTTGTTGCTGGCCGCCCGACAAACTGATGGCCGGGGCCTGGAGGCGGTCTTTGACTTCGTCCCAAAGGGCGGCCATGCGGAGCGATTGTTCTGTCCGTTCGGCGAGGACTTTCCTGTTGCGCACGCCGTTAAGCCGCAGGCCGACGGTGACATTTTCCGAAATCGTCATGGTCGGAAATGGATTGGATTTTTGGAAGACCATTCCAACGCGCCGGCGGACGATCACCGGCTCCACGGTGCTGGCGTAGATATCATCACCGAACAAACGAATCTCCCCGGTCATTCGAGCGTCGGGATTCAACTCATGCATGCGGTTGAGGGAGCGCAGAAAAGTCGATTTGCCGCAACCGCTGGGTCCGATGATGGCGGTCACAGCGTTGGGCGCGATATCGAGCGAAACGCGTTTGAGCACTTCATTGGCCCCGAAAAAGACGGAGAGATTGCGAACGGCCAGGGCTGCATTTGTCGGTTTGTGTTCCATTGTCTGGTGCGGCGCAACGGCGGCGGGTAAAACCTGGGCTGTGTTCATGATTTTGTCCTCCAGCGTTCACGCGTCAAAACTCTGACGCTGATATTAATGAATAAAACCAGCAAAAGCAAAACAAGTGCGCCGGCCCACGCCTGGCGATGCCAGTCGTCATACGGCGAATTGGCGTAATCAAAAATTTGCAATGGCAGGGCCGAGATGGGTTGGCTCAAATTGCGCGCCCAATGGGTATTACCGAAGGCGGTGAACAATAGCGGCGCCGTTTCACCTGCGACACGAGCCAGTGCGAGCAAGACGCCTGTGACGATTCCCCTGAGAGCAGTTCTGACGACAATTTGCAAAATAGTCTTCCATTTTGAAATTCCCAGGGCCAGCGCGGCCTCCCGATAACCGCCGGGAACCAAATGCAATACCTCTTCGGTGGCCCGCATGACCATTGGAACCATCATCAAGCCGAGCACGACACCACCAGCGATTGCCGAAGCCCCGTGCATAGGCATAACGACGAGCGCATAAACCACAAGTCCCCAGACAATTGACGGCACGCCGTTTAGAATATCCGCGCCGAAACGGATCCACCAACTGATCCCGGAGGACGAAGCGTACTCAGCCAGGAAAACGCCGCCCAACACCCCGATCGGCACGCCAATAACCGCCGCTTCCGCCAACAAAACAAACGTCCCGACAATGGCGTTTCCCATGCCGCCACCAGTTTCGCCGACCGCTTTTGGCAACTGGGTAAAGAACGCCCAATTGATGGAACTGAAACCGAGCCGGGTTAAATGGTAAAACACCAGGACCAGCGGAGCAATCACAAGCACGGCACATATAAACGCGATCGCCTGCATCAGCCTGTTTTTGAATTGCCGTTGGCGGTGGTTGGTTGCGATCACAATGGATTATTGTTGCGGTTTGACACTCGGCCCGGCAAATGTGAGCAACAGGAGCCTCGCCAGCGCGTTAACGACCAATGTGACGCCCAGCAGCACCAGACCGATTTCAAATAGCGCGCTCGAATAGAGATTGTCCGTGGCTTCGGTGAATTCATTTGCGATGACGCTGGCAAGTGTTTGGCCGGCTGCAAAAACGGACGTTCCAACATAAGGTGCGTTGCCGATGAGCATGGTAACGGCCATGGTTTCGCCGAGCGCCCTGCCCAGTCCCAGAATGACCGCGCCAAAAAGGCCTCTCTTGGCATAACTCAGCACAGCAATACGCGTGACTTCCCAGCGTGTCGCGCCCAAAGCATAAGCCGCTTCCCGTTGCAATCCGGGAACCGAACGTAATATTTCCCGTGAAACGGACGTGATAATAGGAATAATCATGATGGACAGAATAATGCCGGCGGACAAAATGCATGGGCCGTTATCCGACCCGCGGAAAAACGGGAGAAAACCGAGCCCTGAGCGCAACACTGGATATATATGGTCGTGCAGCCAGGGAACCATCACATAGAACCCCCAAAATCCCAGGATCACACTCGGAATGGCAGCAAGCAGTTCGATGAATATAACGAGAGGCTGGCGCAGCCATAGGGGCGCAAGCTCCGTTAAAAAAATCGCCGTGGAAATACTCAGCGGAACGGCAATCAAAAGCGCGATTGCGGACGTGACAACCGTTCCATAAATGTAGGGCAACGCGCCAAAAACGTCGTTCACCGGGTCCCATGTGCTGCTGACCAGAAAACGCCAGCCGAATTTTTCGAGCGCAGGCCTTGCCCCGTAAAAAAGCTCAAAACCAATCAGCACAATCAACACAAATATCGAAAACGCCATGATAAGGGTCAGCCATTGGAAGGCACGGTCACCAAACCGCGAAACCCGGGGAATAGCCCTCTTCATACCAGGAACAGCTTTCGTCACAGTTGCTTCGGCGGCATTCATTCAATTTGGCCTGGAGGCAAGTACATCAGTATGTGACTGTATCCAGCAATTTCAATTCACGCTGTTGCAGCGCATCCGGAAGCGGGGCGTAATCGAGCGTCTGCGAGATTTTTTGGCCGTCCGTAATGGCCCATTTCAAAAAAGCGACGAGGTGTTTGCCCCGGTCGCCGTTTTGCTTTTGGTAAATGAGAACCCAGCTTGGACCGGCTATGGGATAAGTTTTGTCGCCCGGCGCATTGACTATCGAAAATCGGAAATCGTCGGGAATGGTTGCCGTGGCCAGCGCGGCGCTGACGGAATCCGGAGTTGGCAACACGAATTGACCGGCGGCGTTCTTTATAGCAGCGTAAGGGATTTTGTTTTGGTCCGCGTAGGCCACCTCCGCGTAACCGATTGCGCCGGGAAGCTGACGAACCTGGCCGGTGACGCCTTCACTGCCCTTGGCGCCGATTCCGACGCCCGCTGGCCACTTCACGGAAGCACCCTTTTTGACTGAATTAGCCCAAATGTCGTTAACGGCGCTCAGATAGTCCGTGAAGATAAATGAAGTGCCGCTGCCGTCCGAGCGATGAACGGGAATAATCGATAAATCCGGCAAATTCACGCCCTGATTCAGAGCAACGATTTTTGGATCGTTCCATTTGGTGATCGTGCCCAAATAGATTTCGGCCAGCGTGGCGCCATCCAGCTTTAATTTTGGATCGCCCGGGAGGTTGTAAACGATAGCCACCCCGCCCCCGACAATGGGCAGGTGCAAAATCTTACCCGGCGCGCCAGCCATTGAGGCATCGGTCATTGGAGCATCCGAGGCGCCAAAATCGACCGTCTGATTGAGCAGTTGCTTTTGGCCGGCGCCGGAACCGAGGGATTGATAATTGAATTGAACATTGGTATCCATCGCGGCGTAAACTTCAAACCACTTTGTAAATGCCGGATAGTCGAGGGTCGAGCCCGCGCCATTGATGAGGATTTGACCCGAAGATGGATTTCCCCCGGAGGGCGCAGGAGCGGCGCTGCCGGAATTTTTTGAACAGGAAACGGCCAACATCGCCAAAATCAGGGCAGAAACGGCAGTTATTGACAGACTATTTTTTTTCATCGCAACGAATCAGGTCTAAGGCACGAAGCACTCCGCCATTTAAATTGAACGATTAATCCAGCTCGGTCATTGGCAGAAACACATTGAATCAGCAGCATGACAATTACGCAACGGAATTGTGACAATCCCGTGACAAGGCAGGACGGGATGGATTGGCGGGGGCGCGGGCGAGTGAAACCTCGTTCCAGCCGGCAGACAGGACGCCTGCCAAACGTTGATTAATGAAAGACACAATTCGCGCTTGTCAATGTACCGCCCCGGTTCTAAAGTGCATTAATCAGTTTGCGAATTTTGACATGATCGAGTTGATTCAGTTTCCGTGGAGTCCGTTCTGCATTGTGCAACGGAGGATTCTGGAGTTTTCAGGGGAACCCTTCAAAATCACCAACATTCCGAACCAGGACCGTTCGCTGGTGTGGAAGCTTACAAAAGAACGTTATTACGGGGTGCCAACCATTCGAGACGGGCAAAACGTCATTTTTGAGGTGGATGACGATTCGCAGGTGATCGCCAAATATCTGGATGAGGAAATGGAACTGGGCCTTTTCCCCGCGCGCTGGCGCGGCGTCCAATCGGTGCTGTGGACGTTCATCGAGAATGAAATCGAAGCGGCGACGTTTCGCTTGAATGATATTTATTGGAAGGAAAACGTTCCGCCGCAGGACCAACTTCAATTTCTTCGTTTTAAAGAGAGGAAATTCGGGCGCGGCTGCATTGACCAATGGCGCAAGGACCAAAAGCAGTGGCTCAAAAAACTGGAAGAGCGGCTGATTCCATTTGAAATCATTTTGTCGCACCAGCCGTTTTTGCTGGACGATCGGCCCCGGTTTGTGGATTTCGACCTGTTTGGGATGCTGGAGAATTTTCTTTATTCCGGGCATTACAAGCTGCCGGCCCGCCATAAGGAAACTCAGCAATGGCACGCAAGGATGCGCAAAGTAAAGGCGACCGACTTCGGCAAGGAATGACACCTTGACCGCCGTGGAAGGAATTGTAACTTTTATTGGATTTATTTTGTTAAACTTTGTGAAATTCCTGTCAAATTTTGTGTCTGCCGGTGTTAATTCGGCATATTCATGGTAAAATTCCGGTTTGTGAAAAATTACATTCTTGATACCAACGTTCTCCTGCACGACCCCCATTCGCTGATGAGTTTCGCGGAAAACAGCGTGCTGATTCCCATTGAAGTCATTGAAGAGATGGACCGTTTCAAACGCGAGTCCACCGAACTGGGCCAAAACGCGCGGTCGGTCTCCCGCATGCTTGACCGGTTCCGCGTGGACGGCCATTTAAGCGAGGGCGTGGAATTGCCGAACGGCGGGCAACTCAAGATCGTGTTCCACAAAAACGGCGCGGAAAAAAACGGCCATGCGGTCCTGGCCAGCGACAGCGTGGACAATCGCATTCTGATGCTTGCTTCGGCCATCCAAAAGTCGCAGCCGAAAAATCCCACGATTCTTGTTTCCAAAGATATCAATTTGCGGATCAAAGCCGACGCGCTTGGCCTGCAGGCGGAGGACTATGAAAGCGACCACGTCTCCATCACCGATCTTTATACGGGCATGATTGACCTGGCGGTCCCGACGGAAAAAATGACGGAATTTCGCGCCAAGGGGGAATTGTATTTGGACAACGGCAGAAAATTTTTCCCCAACGAATACTGCACGCTCACGGACGAATCGAACTCCAAAAAGGCCGCCCTCACCAAAGTGGATGCGACCGGAACAAAGCTGGTGCCGATCGTGGATTGCCGGGACGGTGTCTGGGGCATCAAACCACGAAACCGCGAGCAGCACTTCGCCCTCGATGCGGTGCTGGACGACCGGATCAAACTCGTCACTTTGATGGGAAAAGCGGGCACTGGAAAAACGCTTCTGGCCATGGCTGCGGGCTTGAAACGCGTGGTCAACGACCGTGAATTCCGGAGGCTCATTGTCGCGCGCCCAACCATTTCCATGGGAAAGGAACTGGGATTTTTGCCCGGGTCGCTCGAAGAAAAGCTGGCGCCGTGGATGCAGCCGATCCATGACGCCCTCGAAATGTTAAGCGACCTCAACATGGGGCACGACCATCGCCGCAGCGGCGACCTGATGCGCAGCGGGAGCATCGTCGTCGAAGCGCTTAGTTACATTCGCGGGCGCAGCATTGCCAATCAGTTCATGATCATTGACGAAGCGCAAAACCTTACGCCCCTCGAAGCCAAGACAATTATTACCCGCGTCGGAAACGGGACAAAAATTGTTTTCACGGGCGACCCGTATCAAATTGACAATCCCTACGTGGACTCCTCGTCCAACGGCTTCAACTATGTCGTCAGCCGCTTTCGCGACTATGCCATCGCCGCGCACATTGAATTGCAAAAGGGCGAGCGTTCCGAGCTGGCGGAATTGGCGGCGAATATATTGTAAGAAAACTTGCGCTACGGCGGGGCGGTCCATGGAGTGTCAAAATGATGTTTTTGGAACTGTGAAATGGCTTGCAAACCCATCCGGTGGGTAGAGAATCACAGAAACCAACAACAGTTCATACATGCCATGAAAGCATCCCGTATCCTCGTGGGTGGAGCTGTGGCCACGCTGGCCATTGCCCTCACTTCCTGCGCCACGCCCAAGGTTCATCCCGCTGTTTCAACACAACCAGCCGCGGCCACGGCCGATTTGCCGCCGCCGATGCCCGTTTCCCTTGCTCAATATTTCAACGACCAGGGCATCTATCCTGACGGCGCCCAATTCCCCAGCAGCGCGGGCGTGGATGGCGACGGCTATGCCTGCTCGTCGAATTTATTGAGCGTGGCACACTGGAACAGCGTGCCTTTCCAGATTGGCGGGTCGGACCGGAGTTCTAACGTTATTACCTGCAACGGCCAGGCGATTGCACTGGCGCAGCCGGGACATTTTTCAAAACTGGAAATGCTGGCCATCGCCGTCAACGGCGCCCAAGCTAACCAGCCTTTTACAGTGGTGTACGCCGATAATTCCACTCAGTCGTTCACCCAATCTTTGAGCGACTGGGCTCAACCGGACGACAATCCTGGCGAGTTGCAGGCCGTGTCGATGGATTATCGGAATCAGTCTGACGGATCAAAAGACGATAACACCTTTTATCTTTACAGCTATTCATTTAGCCTAAACCCAACCAACACCCTCCAGAGCCTGAAACTGCCGGACAATGACAACGTCAAAGTCTTTGGCCTGACGCTCGTGCCATAGGACCGCGTTCTCTTTGGCTCGTTTGATATGAAGCCCAACGGTTCTACTCGTCCCCATTTGCCTCGGCTTTTTTCGGCCAGCGGGACTGCCGTTCCGGCAGGGTTGTGTCCACCTTGGCGTAATAGGTGCCCTCGCCAAAGCGCGCGTCCGCCTCATGCTGCAGTTCCAGTGACGGCGTCACTGCAAAGCGGTCATTCGCCTCCATAAAAAAGACCTCTCCAGCCGGCTGCATAAAGCAGAGGAAAAGCGGACATTTGCCGGAATGCGCCACAATCAGGTCGCGCACGGAATCCAATTGAGCCGGCTGCAAATGCGCCGTCTGCAGCCGCAAATGGACCTGTTTTGTAAATTTTTTAGGAGCATCCTCAAGCGCAATCATTTCCGCCGGAAAAATTTTTGGCCGTTCGTCGCCGGTGTTGACTTCGCCGGTCACGAGGACGGCTTTATTGACCTGCAGCAAAGGCCGAAATTTTTCGTAATTCTCGTTCATGCACAATATCTGCACCGTGCCCTCCAAATCCTCGAGCGTGACCATGGAATAAGGCTTTCCTGATTTTTTGGATACGCCGTTTTGCACCGCGGCGATCAATCCTCCAATGCGCGTCATGCTTCGATTGGGCAGTTCGGCGAGTTGCGCCGTATTGGCAAGCGCATACTTTTTCAGCAACGGGACATACGGCGTCAGGGGATGGCCCGTGACATAAAATCCCAAAAGTTCCTTTTCATAGGCCAACAATTCATGCTGTGGCCACTCAGGCACATTCTTTTCGGCATCGCCGTTCCTCGCGGGTTTTTCCTCAAGCGTGCCAAACAATGAACTTTGGCCGCGCTGCCGGTCCGATTGAATCCCTGCGGCGCGGGCGAGAGCCCGGTCAATTTGGGAAAACATCATCGCCCTTGTTTGGCCGAAACAGTCACAGGCGCCGCATTTGATGAGTGCTTCGAGGGCTTTTCGATTGAGGGCGCGGCTTTCCACGCGCTCGCACAAATCCGAAAGCGAATTGAACTTTCCATTTTGGTCGCGCTCCTTAAGAACGCTTTGCACGGTAGCTTCCCCGACGTTTTTAACGGCGGCCAATCCAAAGCGAATCGGGCGCAGACCCGCCTTTTCCGGATTCTCAAAAACACCCGGCTCAAAATAGACCCTGCTCTCATTCACGTTCGGCTGCAATACTTCGATGCCGAATTCGCGCGCTTCCTCGATGTATTTGCTCAATTTTTCCGTGTCGGCCATGTCGTTGGTCATCATGGCGCAGAAAAATTCGACGGGGAAATTCGCCTTTAGGTACGCCGTTTGATAGGCAACAATGGCATAGGCGGCCGCGTGGGACTTGTTAAAGCCGTAGCCGGCGAATTTT
The DNA here is from genome assembly GCA_035503455.1 of Candidatus Sulfotelmatobacter sp. Taxonomy (GTDB): domain Bacteria; phylum Verrucomicrobiota; class Verrucomicrobiia; order Limisphaerales; family UBA11358; genus UBA11358. The sequence goes on from DATJTK010000149.1 coordinate 51,286, forward strand.
TCCAGCAAATCAAATATCTGGTTCGCCTTGGCCGCCGTGATTTTGTTTTTTTCCGCGCAGCCTTTGACAAATTTCTCGCGCTGCTTCTGCATTTCCTCAACCTTTTTCTTGCCCATCGCGCGCCGGAGAATGTCCGCCGCGCCGAGCGTGAATCCGGCCAGGATTTGCGCGGCCTGCATCACCTGTTCCTGGTAAATCAATATGCCATACGTCTCCCGGGCGATCGACTCAAGCAGTGGATGTTCGTATTCGATTTTGACTTCACCATGCCGCCGTTTGATGAAATCCGGAATCAAGTCCATGGGGCCAGGCCGATACAACGCCACGAGCGCCGTGATGTGCTCAACTGAACTGATTTGAAACTTCCGGCACAAATCGCGCATCCCGCCGGATTCCAACTGGAACACGCCCAGAGTTTCAGCGCGGTTCAACAAATCGTACGTCTTCTTGTCATCCAACGGCAAATGGTCTATGTCAATTTCAACGCCCTGCGTGCGTTTGGCCATTTCGCACGCGTTGCGGATAACTGTCAGCGTCTTGAGTCCCAGGAAATCCATCTTGAGCAGTCCCAGGTCGCCAACCGGATTCATCGCATATTGCGTGACCAGCGCGCCATCCTCATCCTGCTTGAGCGGCAGCAGATTCACGAGCGGCTGGTCGCCAATCACCACACCTGCGGCGTGCACGCTGGAGTTCCGCGTCAAATCTTCAAGAACCAGGGCGGTGTCAATCAGTTCGCGCGTCACATCTTCGGTATCGTAGGCCGTCTTCAGGTCTGGAGACTGTTTGAGCGCTTTTTCGAGCGTCATCTTCAGGTCGGCCGGAATCATTTTCGCCAGGCGGTCGCCATCGCTATAGCTTAGGCCCATCACGCGCGCGAGATCGCGGACGACACTTTTGGCCCCAAGCGTGCCGAACGTAATAATTTGCGCCACGGCGTCGTGCCCATATTTGTCGCGGACATATTCAATCACATCCGCCCTGCGGTCATCAGCAAAGTCAATGTCGATATCCGGGGGGTTGACACGCTCAGGATTGAGAAAACGTTCGAACAGCAGCCCGTAACGGATCGGGTCCACGTTCGCAATTTCGAGCAAATAGGTCACGAGCGAGCCGGCGGCGCTTCCACGCGCAACGCAGGCAATTCCATGTTCCCGGCCGTACCGGACAAAATCGCCGACGATTAAAAAGTAACTCAAGAACCCGGTTTTCTCGATGACCTTGAGTTCAAGGTCCAAACGGTCAAGGATAACTTTAATCGCCGCTTCGTCGGAGTCCCGGTATGACGGCAGCACTTTCGGGTCATCCACCTTTTCCACAATGAACTGGGTGCCTTCGGCGCGCGCATGGATGCCGTAGCGTTTCCTTAATCCGTCTGCCAGCAACTTTCGCAAATAGCCTTCCCGGGTAAAATGCTCCGGAGGATTGAACACGGGAAAATGCAGGTTTTTGCCGTCCACTTGCAGTTCCAAATTGCACTTCTGGGCAACCTCCAGTGTATTCGTGACTGCCTCAGGAACCTCCGTAAATCGGGCTTTCATTTCATCCACCGACCGGAGATAAAATTGTTCGGCTGGATACCCAGCGCTCATGCGCTTGGGGTTGCTCAACAAATCCTGCGTACCGATGCAAACCAGACAATCGTGAGCATGCGAATTGCCTTTTTCAATATAATGAACGTCGTTGGTCGCGACGAGCTTGAGGCCGAACTCCTTCGACCATTGAATCAAATGCCGGTTGACCTTCGCCTGCTCGGACAGGCCGTGATTTTGAAGTTCCAAATAGAAATTTTCCGCGCCCAGCGTTTGTTTGAACCAGTCCACCGTTTCGCGCGCCTTGTCCAGTTGATCTTTAAGGATAAGGTCGGGAATTTCACTGGCCAGGCAACCGGACATCGCAATCAGGCCGTCCCTGTGCGCCGCGAGGATTTCTTTATCAATTCGAGGCTTGTAATAATAGCCCTTGAGGTGCGCATCGGTAACGAGTTTGATTAGATTTTTGTAGCCGGTTTCGTCCTTTGCCAGAAGGCCAAGATGGTGATACACGTCACGGCCGCCGCCGGACGCCTTTTTTTCAAGGCGTGACCCGGGCGCAACATAAACTTCGCAGCCTACGATGGGTTTGATCCCCTTTTCACGGGCTGCCTTGTAAAAATCGATGGCCCCGTAAAGCGCGCCGTGGTCGGTAATCGCCAGCGCGGGAAATTGCAGTTGCGCCGCCTTCTCCATAAGCCGGTCAAGACGGCAGGCGCCATCGAGCAACGAATACTCGGTGTGCAAATGAAGATGAACAAAATCTGCGTGCGACATGACCCCAGTTTACCTTTTTATGAAGATAACACCAAGCAGCAAAAATATAGAGAGGCACGTTGAGTTGGAATTTCCTTTTAATTTTTCCTTTTTCCCTTTTAATTTTTCTCCGTGAGCGATTCCAATTATTTCATCCATGAAGATCCGTGGCGCATTTTTCGCATCATGGCCGAATTTGTGGATTCATTTCAAATCATGTCCCAGGTTGGACCGGCCGTCACTATTTTCGGGTCGGCGCGAACCAGGCCAGCCGATAAATATTATCGCGCCGCCGTTGCCATTGGAAAAGGCCTGGCCAAACACAATTTGGCGGTCATCACCGGCGGTGGACCTGGCATTATGGAAGCGGCGAATAAAGGGGCGATGCAATCCGGCGGCAAGTCCGTAGGCCTTAATATTGAACTGCCTCATGAACAATCGGGAAATCGTTTCTCAAACATACCCATCCATTTTCACTACTTTTTTGCGCGCAAAGTCTGCTTTGTGAAATACAGCCTGGGATTTATTTACATGCCCGGCGGCTTTGGAACCCTGGACGAATTCTTCGAAGTACTGACGCTCGTCCAAACCGAACGCATTCCGCAGTTTCCACTTATCCTGTTCGGCAAGGATTATTGGAGCGGTCTTTTGAAATGGGCCAAATCCCAGATGCACGATACGCACGGTTACATTTCACCGAACGATTTGGACCTTGTCACCGTTGTGGATAAGCCGGAGGAAGCGGTTGAGTGCATCCTGGAATATTCGCGGCGCGTGGGACCACCGTCGGCGTTACCGAAGGCGTTCGCCTGATAATTGCGGATTGCCGATTTCAAAATCCGAAATGGGAGACTACTGCTGCAGTGTTTTTAGAAGACTTAATCGAGACAATTCGTTAGTTCAGGACGCCTTGACATGCCGCGCAACCAGCGCGAGGTTGTGGTGTTGAATCGTACAGAAAGAAGTTGCGATATGAAGATAACAGGCTTCCAAAAAACAGGCATAACGCTGGCGGCCGCCACATTGGTGGCTTTTTTAACGCCAAAGATTTTTGCGCAGGACACGAACGCTTTCGGCCAGTACGAGATGCCGACGGGCACACCGGCAAATTCGCAACCGCCGCCTCCTGAAACACAAGCGGCTCCGCCTGAAATGCCGAACACAGGTTCAACGACGCCGTTGTCCGGTCCAGATGAGCAAATCCTGCAATTGTCCCAGGCGAAAATCAGCGACAGCACCATTATCACCTACATCCAAAATTCCAGCACTATTTATGGTCTGGATGCGTCGCAGATTGTCTATTTGAAACAGAACGGCGTGTCGGAGGCGGTCATCAATGCGATGTTGAATCAACGCACGGCCATGGGCCAGCAACAGCAACAGGCGCAGATGCCGCCGCCAGGCAGCGACCAGAGTGCGGGTGCCTATCAGGGGGCCGTAGCGCAACCCAGCAGCCCGGCGCCTTCGACAACCTATGTTGTTCCTGACAGCCAGACGGCTAACTACAATAGCTGGGCGTCTCAGTACTACTATTATCCGTATTATTCGTACTACCCATACTACGGCTACCCATACTATAGCTATGGCTGGTATTGGCCTTATTGGGGCTGGGGTGGCTATCGCGGCTGGGGGTACTACGGTGGATATCATGGCTACTACGGGGGCTTTCACGGTGGATTCCATGGGAGCGTGGGTGGTGGCGGGTTCCATGGCGGCGGCGGCGGCGGGTTCCATGGGCGATAATTTTCAGTTTTTCAGTTTTCGGTTTTTCGTTAATTTTCTGGCGTGCGTCCGCTGATTAATGAAGTCGAAACGACTGTCGAGCCCGATTTACTTGCCCAGGGATTGCTAAAATCGGCTGAGGGACTGGTTTTATTGCGGAGTGGCGGCGACTTTCCCCAGGCACGTTATACCCTGATTGCGGCTAATCCCTTCATGGTTTTCCGTTCCTTCGGTTCCCGTTGCGAGACCCATCGTCCCGGTTCGTATGCCAGCCATGTGCAATTTGGAAATCCACTGCAAATCCTCAGCACACTCATGGCGCGGTTCGAACTTCTCGACGAATTGGACCTGCCTTTTCCTCTCGGCGGCTGCTTCGGGTTTTGGGGTTACGACCTGAAAAATTTTACCGAACCAAAACTGCCCCGCCGCGCCTTGAACGACCTCGACCTCCCCGACTGCTGCGCCGGGTTTTACGACAGCCTCGTAATCTTTGATCATCAACTTGCCAGGGCATTTATCGTTTCCACCGGCCTGGATGCCGATGGTTCGCGTTGCGATAAACGGGCGAATGAACAATTTGAATCATGGCAGCAATTGATACATTCCACAGCCCGCAGTCCGTCCGCAGTCGCTGAAGCCACCGCGGGCGTTCGGTCCCGAGCGCTCTTGGAGTCCGCAAAGCGGACCGGCTCTATCGTTTCCAATTTTACACGGGAAGAATTCATCAATGCCGTTAAACTCGCCCAGGACTATATTCGCACGGGCAATATCTATCAGGTCAATCTCTCGCAACGCCTGAGTGTGCAAAGCATCGCTTCCGGCTGGGAACTGTTTCAGCGGTTGAACGCTGTATCCCCTGCTCCGTTCGCGGCGTTTTTGAATTGCGGCGATTTCCAGATCGCCTCGTCGTCACCCGAACAATTTCTGCGGTTGAGCGGCCGGCACATCATTACGCGGCCGATTAAAGGCACGCGCCCCCGCAATACCGATGCCACTCGCGACGCGCAACTGGGGTACGAACTCCAAACAAGCGCGAAAGAGCTGGCAGAATTGATTATGATCACCGATCTGCTGCGCAATGATCTGGGAAAAATTTGTGAATTCGGTTCCGTACAGGTTCCGGAACTGGCCAAACTCGAAAAATTCGCGCAGGTGCAGCACCTGGTTTCCACGATTGATGGCCGATTGCGACACGGCGTGACGCACTGCGCCGCGCTCGCCTCGTGCTTTCCCGGCGGAAGCATCACCGGCGCGCCAAAATTCCGGGCAATGGAAATCATTGACGAACTTGAGCCGGTCACGCGTGGTCCTTATTGCGGCTGTCACGGTTATCTGGGTTTCAACCGGGAAAGCCAATTGAGCATTACGATTCGGACAGCCATCTGCGCGCACGACAGAATTCATTTCAACGTCGGCGCGGGCATCGTAGCCGATTCAAACCCCGAATTCGAATACGAAGAAACGCTCGCCAAGGCCGCCGGATTTCAAATGGCGCTCACGAATGCGGATACCAGAATTTTTTCACATTCCCGCTTTTGACTTCCACTCTTTCGCGATCGGGCCCGCCTTAGTGCAGCGAGACTTTTGAACCGATGGTCAACAGCCGCATTCCCATGTCGTCAACCGGCGAATCCCATAGAAGCGCCCCTAACCCGATTGTGTAATTCGATAAAACGACAACAGCGGTATGGTGATCTGTTGGTTTAGATCGTGCGTATCCTTCAAGACGGCATAGGTGTGCTGCTTGTGAATCAGGTAAGCCAACGCCCATACAAAGATGGCTGCCAAAATGAAAAAAAACGCACCCATCGCAATCAAACCCCACTTCAATAGACGATGGATTTTCACCAGTGATGGAGAGTTATTCCAGCGGTGAGAGCAATAGCGCTCCGGTGATTTTTCCGTGATTGACGCTCAGATGGAGCACAGCGTCATCGCTGCCATCGTTGAAAGAAATTTTCCACAGCGTCACGTGGTCCGGCACGCTCGATAAATGAAAACTGCCGAGGAAAATCATATGATACCCGCTTTTCAAATGACAAGCAGCCTGCTCACATACGTCTTTGAACTGCTGCTCCGAAATTGATTTGAAATCCTTGTCTCCGTCCGCAACAAAGCCCTGGTAATTTCCGTCGGCTGTCGCCTTGATGATTTCATTGGCAAACCCGGTTTCCTGCGGCGATGCTTCACCCCCTGGATTCGCGTCAGGGCGGACCATCGAGGAAATCGCCACATTCACCGTGCCGGCTGTCAGCAGGACCGCGGCAGCAAGGCCCAGAGACAGTTTTAATTTTGCATAGGTCATAAGTTTAAATGTTCCTTTCACGAGAGACAGGGTTGAAACGGCAGCCGCAGGCCCTTTCATGGCGCTTGCAGCAACGGTTGCTGCCAAACCAGCCGGCGCGGCGTGGACCGAATTGGCCGAAATGACTGCGGCGATGATGGCCGATGTCGAGGCAATTCCCTGCCTTGCAAAGAATTTGCGCAGTTTATCCAGGGCACGGCTCACGCGCTTGCGGGCCGTGTCTTCCGCCATGTTCAAAGCTGTTCCCACTTCGGCGAGGCTTTTGTTTTCAAAAAAACGCAACAATACAGCCTGCCTGTCCTTTTCCGCGAGCGCACCCAAAGCCTTATCCAGATGCGGCGACATCTGAGCCCAAATCTCATCCACTGCGGACGACTGAAACTCCGGTTGCATATGCGCCTCCAGTTCGTGTTGACGGCGTTTTGCCTCGGCCCGCATTTGCGCCAGTGCGGCAAAGCGCGTTGTTTTAAATAGCCAGCCCGAAAGCAGGGTTTTCTCAGAAATTTTCCCGGCTTTTTGAGCGAGAATTACAAATACCGCTTGCGTAATCTCTTCGGCCAGGTTCGGGTCCCGCACCTGGCGCAATGCCGCCGAATGGACAAAATGGATGCGCCGGGCAACCAATTCCGCAAACGCGTGATCGGAATGGTTCGCCGCGTATTCCCGCAGCAACGCCATGTCATTCGTTGTGTGCATCCACCATATAAATGCCTGTTTCGGCGAAAACCGGACAGATGATTATCGGATTGTTGGATTGGCGGGGTTGCCGGAGGCCCGGCAGCAGGAATGCCATTCGAGGATGAGGACGACGAGCAGGACTAGCCCTCACCGGCCTGATCCTTGCCCTGGTAAAGGCCGAATTGGACAAGCTTGGCCTTCATCGTAATGCGCGAGACACCGAGCCATCGGGCCGCTTTGGCCTGATTGCCGCCCGCCTGCTGAATGGCCCGTGAAAATAATTCTCTTTCGGTGTTTTCCAGGGCAAGCGCATGGGCGTCTGTCACTTCCCCCCGCCGGGCGCCGGCCAGTAATTCGTCCACGTATTCTCCAAACGGTTTCGTGGAAGAAAAGGCCGGGCTGGACGCCTTGCTGAGGGCAGCCTGCACATGGTCGCGGTTGATCGAGTAGTTTTGAGCGTGCAGCAAGGCTTTGCGTACGATGTTTTCAAGCTCGCGCACATTGCCCGGCCATGCCTGCGCCTGGAGAATCTCCATGGCCTCAGAATGGATGCCCGGCTTCGAATTGCCCAATTCGGGCCCGTACTTTTGGAGGAAATAACGGACAAGTTCGGGAACATCATCCCTTCGATTGCGCAAGGGCGGCAACGTAATGACCACGACATTCAGCCGATAGTAAAGGTCTTCACGAAATTGCTTCAGCCGGATAGCGGTCTCCAGGTCTTGGTGGGTAGCTGCCAGCACGCGTACATCCACGGAAATCGTTTCCTTGCCTCCGAGCCGCTGCAGGCATTTTTCCTGCAACACCCGCATCAGCTTGACCTGTGTGCCGGGAGTCATGTCCCCGATTTCGTCGAGAAAAATAGTGCCGTGGTTGGCCTGCTCAAATCGCCCAATTCGGCGCATCTCCGCCCCCGTAAAGGCGCCACGCTCGTGTCCGAACAATTCACTTTCCAGCAGCGTTTCGGGAATGGCGGCGCAGTTGATGGCAATAAATGGCGCGCCAGAACGGTCGCTGTGCTGGTAAATGGCCCGGGCGATGAGTTCCTTGCCCGTGCCTGTTTCGCCCCGGATGAGCACATTGACCGGTTTGGACGCGATGCGTCCGATTTCCTTGTAAATTTCCTGCATCGCCTCGCTCCTGCCGATAATCGAATCGCGTCCGGCATCCGGCTCTCCCAGGAGCACCGGTTCGGACATCAGCCGATTGCTGTCCACAGCCCGGCGCACCAAATCCAACAAGTGCGGAATGTTGAAAGGCTTCAGTAGATAGTCATACGCACCGAGTTTAGTCGCTTCTATGGCCGTTTGCGTCGAGCCGAACGCCGTGACCAGAATTATCGGCAGTCGGGGCTGCGCGGCGTGCAGTTGACTGACCAGTTCCAATCCGCTCATCCCGGGCAATTTCATATCCGTAATCACGACGTTGAACGGTTCCTTTGCTGCGCGGACAAGTCCACTATCGGCACGGCCTTCGATGATCGTCTCGTAACCCTCGGCGCCCAGGACGCGCTGCAATGTGTCCCGGATGCCAGGGTCATCGTCTATTAACAATATTTTGGGCTGGGCGGTCATTCAATTAATCGTGGCAAAATGATTCCAAAAGTCGCGCCGTGATTCATCAACGTTTGATACTGCAATTCACCGCCGTGTTTTTGCACAATTTGGGCGGCGATTGACAGGCCCAGGCCGCTTCCATTTTCCTTAGTTGTGAAAAAGGGATCAAATAGCCGCTTTTCGACTTCCGGGGAAATACCTTTGCCGGTGTCCGTGACTTCAATTGCCACGACAGGTTTTTCAATGTTCGCGAGCCGCTTCTGGTCGGGCCGGGCGCGCAGAGTAATTTTCCCGTCTCCTCCGATGCTATCCGCCGCGTTCTGGACGAGATTGATGAGAACCTGCTTAATTTGCGCGGCATCTGCCCGTATCCGCATCGGGGCAAGAATCTCCATAATTAACTGGATGTTCGCCTCGCCCAACTGTGGAGTAAAAAAGGTTTGCAAATCCAGAAGCAGGTCTTCCACATTCACGACTGCCGGCTCGGGATCCGCTGGGCGTGCAAACCGGATGAAGTTGTTGACGATCCGCTCCAAACGCAGAATCTCCCGTTCGACCACCTCCACATTCTCCAATTCCGAAGTACCCGCCTGAAATTTTTTCTTTTGCAGGTACAATGCCGCCTTGATGGCGGTCAGTGGCGTCCGGATTTCGTGCGCCACGCCGGCGGCCAGGAGGCCTAGTGAGGCCAGTTTCTCGCGACGTTCCGCAAGAGCCTGGCTCTCAACCAGCTTGACTCGCAATGGGGCAATGAGATCACGATAAACTTCCACCGATACCGCCACGCCGAAAACGAACAACAACCCCAATGAAACCAATATGAACATTAGCAAATTCGATAGCGTCCCGTGCGCGCGGGTGAGAAGCTCCGCGCGCGCCTGATAATGCGCCTGAACCAGCTTGCGGCTCAATCCAGCCAACTGCTGGGTCTTTTCGCGGGCCGGCGCGATATCAGATAAAGCGCTGTCCTGCCGGCCCATTGATACAATTTTGGCATGAAAGTCCTGGATGGTTGTTAAATAGTCGCCGTAAGCGCTGTCCATTTGCTGCAAAATTTTCTTTTCAGAGGGATTCCGCAGCTTAAACTTTTGCTCGGTGATCCAGGTTTTAAGTTTCTGGCTTTGCTTGAGACAATCCGCCCACGCGGCCGGATCATGAGTGATGCCGTAACTAATCACCGAATTATTGAGATCGTGCATGGTTTCCCGGAATTGGTCGGCCAACACGGAACTTTCCAGGTCCAAATTGTTCAATCGGGTCTGCAGGTCGGCTACACCCCGTAGTGAGTTCATTGTGATAAAAACCATCAACGCAGCCATGAGTCCCACGGCCAATCCGAGTGCCGCCAACCGGAATTTCATGTTGAACTTCATAACCGTCGTATGATTTTAATTGAAATGAAACGCGAGGCGATAGGAAAGTTGAACGCGACTATAATGGGCCATTTCCCCGGTACGCGGCACGGACGACGATGGGAGGGCAGTGATTTTTCCCTTTGGTTCAAGTGCAAAGCAAATGAGCACACAAGCATATGTCCTATGCATGTTTCTAACTTCCGCCACCCAAGGTTTTTATATTTTGAAGCGGCTTTGCTGGCACTTTTCAAAAAAAATCCTTATCACTGGATGTGGCGCACTATTTGCTTTCAGCCGCAACACACTTGGGGCATAAACTAATGCCTGAATCATCTGAAGAACTCTCGGGAAACGCCACCCGGAGCAATAGTTCGCTTTGGAAAAAGAAGCCGGACTTTTTTATTGTTGGCGCTCCCAAATGCGGAACCACCGCTTTGGCGGAATATCTGGGCCGACACCCGGACATTTACATGCCGCGGAAGGAGATGCATTTCTTCGGGTCCGACCTCAAGTTTGGGCGAAATTTCTATCGCCGGGACGTTGAAACATACCTTACGGAATTCAATCAGTGGAACGGCCAGGCGCGCGTGGGCGAAGCGTCTGTTTGGTACTTGTTCTCCGAACGCGCGGCCGCTGAAATCAAGGAATTCAACCCCGAAGCCAGCATCATCATTCTGCTTCGCGATCCGGTTTCAATGTTATATTCCTTGTATTACCAGTTTCTGTTCGATGGCAACGAATGCCTTCCGACTTTCGAAGAGGCCCTGGCGGCGGAAGCCGATCGGCGTGAGGGTCGGCGGATCGGTCGTCTGACCTATCTCGTGCAGGCATTGGATTATCGTTCAACTGTAAGTTTCTCGGGACAGGTCCGGCGCTATTTTGATCTTTTTGGAAGAGAGCGGGTACACGTCATTATCTACGATGACTTGGCAGCTAATACCGCAAATGCCTACGCGGAAACGCTGGATTTTTTGGGAGTCGCCTCTGATTCAGTCGATTCTCCAGTTGGAGAAGCCACCGGCAGCATGACTGTTGTCAGCCCTTTTTTGCGGGCGATTCTTAATGATCCGATCGTTCGCGGAGCGGCGATAGGCCTTCGCCGGTGCGTACCGCGCCCTATTTTCACTGCAATCAAGGCAACGGGCCTTCAGATCTGCGCTTTGAACGTGCGCCCAATAAAACGGCCTTCGATGCTGGCCGATACCCGCCTTGCCCTGCAACGGGAGTTTGCGCCCGAAGTCGAGCGTTTGAGCTCTTTACTGGGACGCGACCTGACGCATTGGAGCAAATCCGAATGCGCGCCGGCCCAAAGCCTGGCGGCCAGCCAATCTCGTCTGGATTGATGGTATTCCGTCTTCAAGTATCTCTGTTTTTTGCCTATTATTGAAATTTTAGTATGAATTTCTCATCTGTTCCGGGACGATTGTCAAAAGGTGGATTGGGGCTGGCCGCTTTGCTCTTTGCCGGCGTCCTTGCCATATTTTTATACGGCGTTTTTGAGCCGGATCAAACCTTATTCTCAAACGACGGACCACTTGGGAGAATCAGTGAGCAGTGTCATCAACTGCCACAAAGGTTCCTTGGCTGTTGGTCGGATTTAAACAACATCGGGTTTGACGGAGGAGCCGCTTGCCCTTCTATTAGCATCGTATTGGAATGGCTGCTGGGGCCGGTCCTGTTCTCGAAGTTTTATGCATTCCTTTCGCTGTTAATCCTGGGCCTTGGAGCGTGGTGCTTCTTCCACCAATCGCGCCTGTCTCCTGTGGCCTGTCTTTTGGGCGGCATTGCAGCCATGTTGACCTCAACGTTCTTCTGCGTGGCGGTTTGGGGAGTGGCCGCCCACACCATTGCGGCCGGAATGGTATTTTTGGCGCTTGCGTGTCTGGCCGACCCAACTGCGCGACCACGATGGCTGTTGTTGGTGTTGGCAGGGTTCGCCGTGGGAATGGACGTAGCCGAGGCTGCGGACGTTGGGGCTATTTTCAGTGTTTTGTTTGCCGCTTTCGCAGTTTACCAGGCATTGATTGCAGAAGGTTCGCGCATTAAGAACGCAGCCATCGGCATAGGCAAACTAGCTCTGGTCATTATTTGCGCGGTTTTTTTGGCGGCACAAACGTTGCACAGCCTTGTTTCCACTTCCATAACAGGAATTTCCGGGACTCAACAGGACGTCCAAACCAAAGAGCAGCGCTGGGGCTGGGCTACCCAGTGGAGCCTCCCAAAAGTCGAAGCGCTGGAACTGCTGGAACCGGGCCTGTTTGGATTTCGCCTCGACACGCGCGACGGTGGCGAGTATTGGGGCAAGATGGGCCGCGATGCGGCCTGGGACAAATACCTGGCCAACGGACAACAGGGCCGGCCTCCGACCACCATTTTCCGTTATACTGGCGGCGACAGCTACATCGGCCTGCTCGTAGCTTTAATTGCGCTTTGGGCGGCTGCACAGTCATTGCGGCCAAAAAATTCCGTCTTCAGTTCGAACCACAAAAAATGGCTGTGGTTTTGGTCTGCAATCGCCGTTGTGTCATTCCTGCTGGCATTAGGTCGCTATGCGCCCTTTTACCAGTGGTTTTATGCGCTTCCTTACGCCTCCACAATCCGCAACCCGACCAAGTTCCTATATTTATTAAGCTTCGCGTTCGTGATTTTGTTCGCTTTCGGCGTTGACGCCTTGTGGCGTAAATACATGAATAATAATGCGGCCCGCAACGGCAGTTGGTGGAGAAATGTCGATCAATTCGACAAAAACTGGATCTTTGGGTGCGCTATCGTATGGGTTGTTTCCGTGGCAGGCTGGTACATTTATTGGCAGCATTTGCCGGAACTGGAAGAATACCTCGAATCTGCGCGTCTGGATCAACCGCCGGACCAGGTGGCCGCATTCAGTGTGTTACATGCCGGATGGTTTGTTTTATTTTTCTTCCTGGCCGCCAGCGTGCTTGCCCTCATATTCCGCGGCAATTTTTCGGGAAAATACGCCGGGGCCGGCATCATCGCTCTTGGCTTGCTGTTGGTTACCGACCTCGGCCTGGCTGATACTCCCTGGGTTCGCTTCTGGAATTATAAGGAAAAATACGCATCCAACCCGATCATTGACGAAATCCGAGACAAACCCTACGAACATCGCGTCGCCCTTGCTCCCATCTCGTGGCCGCCCAAATTGTCCATTCTCTATAAACTTTATAAAGGTGAATGGATACAGCAGCAATTGCCTTACTATAATATTCAAACTTTTGAAACAGTCGAAATGCCGCGAATGCCGGTAGATTTTTCGGCCTTTACTAAAGCCATAAACTCCAGGGACAGCCCTCAACCTTTGTTCCACTTTATTCGGGCCTGTCAATTGATCAATACCCGTTACATTGTGGGCCCTGTCGACTTCCTGAATTTATGGAACGGGCAGGCTCCTGATACGCCGTTGGAACTTTTGACGCGATTTAGCATCCAACTCAAACCAGGCATTTCCAAGGCAACGTCCCTGGACGAGGTCACAGCCGTTCCCTATGACTACGGCGACTTTGCGCTCTTTGAATTTCCATCCGCCCTGCCGCGCGCCAAATTGTATAGCTCCTGGCAGGTCAATACCAATGACACCGATGTGCTCAAACAAATGTTCAGCCCGGAATTCAACCCTCAAAAGAGCGTCTTTGTGGCAGGCAACGTGCCCACGGGCTCACAAACAAATGCCACAAACCCGCCTGATGACGCTGTTCAATTTGTGAGTTACGCCCCGAAAGATATTGTTCTTAAAGCGGATGCGGCTGCGGCCTCCGTCCTTCTCTTGACCGATCATTTCCATCCTGACTGGAAGGTTTTCGTGGATGGGCGGCCCGCGACCTTGCTGCGCTGCAATTTTTTAATGCGTGGCGTCTATCTTCTGGCCGGATCCCATACCGTCGAATTTAAATTTCAGCCGCCCACGGGGTTGCTCTACGTCACCGCCCTGGCGATCGTCATTGCCTTTATCGCATTTATTCAGTTTGTCATTGTCAACGTCAAGTCCCGGCCAAAGGCGCCGGTGCCGGCCCTGGTTCCGCCCACGCCCATGCCGGCTCAAAATAATTCCGAGAAATCCAGGCCCCGCAAAAAACCGCAAAGAAAATGAGCATGTCAGCACAAGCCATGAGCACGGGCTCACGTACGCCGGGCGCAATTTTCCCTCATTCTATTGGTTTTAACCTGTTTACCGGGCCGTTTCCGCCGTGGCACGGTTTGCGCTAAGAGTGAATTTTATATGAAAACGATTTTATTGGCTGACGATGATCCGGCAATCAGGCAAATGCTCGGTCAGGTGCTGGCTCTCGAACAGTACAATGTCGTATTCGCCGCCACAGGGCGCGAAACAGCCGCTAAATTCGTGTCCTGCGCGCCTGACTTGGTTTTGTTGGATTTAAACATGCCCGACCGCGACGGATGGGATGCCTTTCATCTGATGAATAGCACCCACCCGCTGATTCCCATTATCGTCATTACCGCCCGGCCGCATCAGCAGGAACGCGCCACGGCCCTGGGCGTAGCCTCCCTCATGGAAAAACCTTTGGACATACCGCAGCTCTTAAGAACCGTCCAGGACCTGCTGGCCGGGCATGGAACAAAGGCCTCAGGTCTGGCCGCAGCATAATATTTTCACCCGTGAAAACCATTTTCCATAATTCCACCAACCCCGTTCTGACAATCCCGGCGGCTGTTTTCCACTTCGAAGTCTTCCAGGTTCCAATAAAACGCATCCGCAAAATAAGGGCTGAAATCGGTTTGTCGGCAGGCGTTTTCCAATTTCCCCATTACCCCGGGGAAACGCGCCGTTTCCGTTCGCGCTTTTTTTAAAAATTCTTTATCATTGTCTGCAATATTGGTAAAAAATTGGGGTATATACTGACGTGCGCAATGATGTAACCATTCAGTTACTTTTCCTTGCGCCTTTGATGGGCTTGTTTAGGCTGTCTGTCTCAATTTCGCAACGCTTATGGATGACAATGACAAAACTGTGACCGCAAAGGCAACTTCAGGGTGGACCCCGGGATCCCGGAAACGTTCCCGCTATTGGCCGTGGCTGCTGGGCGCGGCCATCCTGGCTATCCTGGCCATCGCGTTTCTGACACATCGCCATTCCGCGCAGCAGGCGCCGCGCGGAGGACGCGGCGGCGGCGCCAATGGGCCCGTCACCATCAGCACCGCGACTGCGGAAAAAGGCAGCATGGGCATTTACATCGAAGCGCTCGGCACGGTCACACCTGTCTATACCGTGTCCGTGGTCGCGCGCGTGGCCGGGCAAATCGATAAAGTCGAGTACAAGGAAGGCCAGCATGTTCACGTGGGAGATCCGCTCGTTGAAATTGATCCGCGCCCGTATCAGGCCGCCGTTCTCCAGGCAAAAGGCCAATTGGAACATGACCAGGCCCTCCTCGCCGACGCGCAATTGGACCTGGAACGCTACAAGGAAGCTTATGAAAGCAATGCCATTCCGCAGCAGCAATACCAGACGCAGGTCGCGACCGTTCAACAGGACGTCGGTTCCGTTGATGTCGATGAAGGCAACCTCAGCAACGCAATGGTGAACCTGGAATATACCCATATCACTTCGCCCATTGACGGACGTGTTGGATTGCGCCTGGTCGATCCCGGCAACATCGTCCAGGCCAACGGCACCACGCCTTTGGTCGTCATCACGCAAATGCGGCCCACCACGGTCATCTTTAACGTGGCTGAGGACGATCTTCCTAAAGTGCTTTCCGCCATGCGCAAGAAAAAGGAACTGACCATGGACATCTATGACCGCGAAGACCAGAACCAAATCGCCACCGGCAAACTTTTAACTCTCGATAACCAAATTAACACTTCGACCGGCACCTTGCGGCTTAGAGGCGTTAGCTCAAACGAAGACGAATCCCTGTACCCAAACCAGTTTGTCAACGTGCACCTCCTCGTCGATACCCTCCATGGCATAACGCTTCTCCCAAATTCGGCCATCCAGATGAATTCCGAATCCGCCTACGTCTATTTAGTTAAGGGCCCGGAAAACGGCCAGACCAATAAGACCGTCCAAATCCAAACCATCACCACCGGCGCCTCAGATGCAACCAATTCCCAGGTTGATGGGATCAGCCCCGGTGACGTCGTCGCCGCGGACAATTTCAGCCGTCTCTCCGACGGGTCGAAAGTGATTGTTCGGCCTTCCAGCGGGCAGGAACAAGGCCAGGGCCAGCAAGGACAACACAAAAGCCATCATCACCAGGATTCGCAGTGAATCCCTCGAGAATATTCATTTTGCGGCCGGTGGCTACTTCGCTGCTGATGATTGCCGTCCTGTTGACGGGTCTCGTCTCATGCAGGCAGCTTCCCATCTCGGCCCTCCCTGAAGTGGATTATCCCACCATCCAGGTCATAACCTTCTATCCAGGCGCCAGCCCCGACGTCACGGCTTCATCCATTACCGCGCCATTGGAAAGGCAGTTTGGCGAGATGCCCGGCCTGAACCAAATGACCTCCATCAGTTCTGACGGCAGCTCGCTCATCACTTTGCAATTCGAGTTGACCCTGAGCATGGACGTGGCCGAGCAGGAAGTTCAGGCGGCCATCAACGCCGCTCAATCATATCTGCCCACGGACCTTCCGTCGCCCCCGATTTACAGCAAATCCAACCCCGCCGACACTCCCATCCTCACACTCGCGCTGACCTCGAAAAGCTACCCGCTCTCTCAAATTGAAGACCTCGCCGACACCCGGCTCGCGCAGCAAATCGCCCAGGTCTCCGGTGTCGGTCTTGTCACCATTAGCGGCGGCCAAAAGCCGGCCGTGCGCATTCAAGCCAATCCTGTCGCTCTTTCCTCCTACGGCATCAATCTCGAGAGTCTCCGTACAACCCTCCAGGCGGCCAGCGTAAACGAAGCGCTCGGCAATTTCGACGGTCCACACCAGGCCTACGAAATCAACGCCAACGACCAGCTTCAGACCAGCGACCAATATAAAAACCTCGTAGTCGCCTATACTGCCAGCGGCGCTCCTGTGGTGCTGGGCAATGTGGCCAATGTCACAAACAGCGTCGAAAACACCCGGCTCGCGGCCTGGATGAACAAGACACCCGCGGTCATCATCAATATCCAGCGCCAGCCCGGGGCAAACATTATTCAGGTGGTCGACCGCATCAAAAAAATATTGCCTCAACTCAAGGGCAATCTCCCCGACTCCGTGGACGTCACCGTTCTTACCGACCGCACAACAACCATCCGCGCATCTGTGTCAGATGTCCGATTCTCGTTGATGCTCACGGTCGTCCTCGTCGTATTGGCCATCTTTTTGTTTCTGCGGAATGTTCCGGCCACAATCATCCCCAGCTTCGCGGTCCCGATCTCCCTCATTGGCGCCCTGGCCGTGATGTATCTGCTGGGCTTCAGCCTGGATAACCTCTCGTTGATGGCCTTGACGATTTCAACGGGATTCGTCGCCGACGACGCCATCGTGATGATTGAAAACGTGTTCCGATTTATTGAAGAGGGCGACAGCCCGTTGCAAGCCGCTCTCAAGGGCGCCGGCCAGATCGGTTTCACCATCATGTCCCTCACGATCTCACTGATTGCCGTGCTCATCCCCTTGTTATTCATGGGCGGTGTCGTGGGCCGCCTGTTCCATGAATTTGCCCTTACCCTAAGCATTACCATCCTGATTTCTGCCGGCGTTTCATTGACCCTCACACCGATGATGTGCGCGCTCATTCTCAAAGCCAAAGCCGATCGCCATCCGGGGCGCCTTTACCAGGCATCGGAACGCGTCTACGAGCGAATCATCAATTCTTACAGCAACGGATTGAAATGGGTCCTGAACCATCAGCCATTAACCCTCCTGGTCGCGTTCCTGACGCTCCTGTTGACGATCTTTTTGTATATCATCGTCCCCAAGGGATTCATTCCTATCCAGGACACCGGCGTCATCCAGGGCATTTCGCAGGCGCGAGAAAACATATCCTTTTCAGCGATGGCTGAAAGCCAGCAGGAACTCGCCGATGTCATCCTCAAAGATCCGGCCGTCGAAAGCCTGTCTTCCTTTATCGGCGCTGATGGAATCAACACCACCCTGAACAGCGGGCGAATCCTTATAAACCTCAAACCTTTGGCCGAACGTAAAATCAGTGCCAGCGACGTGATCCGGCGGTTGCAACCGGCCCTCGCCAAAGTCGAGGGAATCACACTCTATATGCAGCCCGTCCAGGACTTGACCGTGGAAGACCGCGTCAGCGCCACGGAATATCAATTTACCCTAGAAGACGCCAATGCCGACGAATTAAAAACGATGACGGCAACCTTTGTAGACCGCCTCAAGGCCTTGCCCGAGCTTCGTGATGTCGCCACAGACCAACAGAACCAGGGCTCGGAGGTTTATCTATCCATCGACCGCGTCACCGCATCCCGATTGGGTGTCACCGCGGCGCAAATTGACAACACGCTCTATGACGCCTTTGGACAACGGCAGATCAACACGCTGTTCACACAATTAAATCAATACCACGTCATCCTGGAAGCATTGCCGGATTTCCAAAAGAATCCGGACATGCTCAACAACATTTATATCAACTCGCCTTCCGGCGGCCCGGTGCCCCTGGGCGCCTTTGCTCACTTCGTGTCCGGCACCGCCCCATTGGCAATCGATCATCAGGGACAATTTCCGGCCGTCACCGTCTCCTTCAATCTCGCCCCCGGAGTGGCGCTGGGAGATGCAACAACGGCCATTCAAAAAGTCCTGAACGATCTCGACATGCCCGCCAGCGTCATTCCCGCGTTTCAGGGTACCGCCCAGGCGTTTCTCGCGTCGCTCGCGAACCAGCCCTGGCTCATCCTCGCCGCCGTTATCACCGTTTATATTATTCTGGGTGTTCTCTATGAAAGTTACATTCACCCCATCACCATTCTCTCCACGCTTCCTTCAGCGGGCGTCGGCGCGATTCTCGCCCTCATTATTTGCAACACGGAACTGAGCATCGTCGCCCTCATCGGCATGATCCTTCTCATCGGCATCGTCGCAAAAAACGCTATCATGATGATTGACTTTGCCCTGGATGCGGAGCGAAACCAGGGTAAAACGCCGCGTGAAGCCATCTATCAGGCGTGTATGCTTCGTTTCCGGCCCATTATGATGACAACTTTCGCCGCGCTATTTGGCGGACTGCCGCTGGCGCTGGGCAATGGCGTCGGTTCCGAATTGCGAAAGCCGCTGGGCATCGTCATTGTTGGCGGGCTTATCGTCAGCCAGGCGCTCACGCTGTTCACGACTCCCGTTATCTATCTCTATTTCGATCGCCTTGCCACCAGGCTGTTTCCAAAACGCGCCCCCAAACGCGATGAAGGCGGGCTGCCGCAGGTTCAGTCGCCACAAACGACATGAACATTTCGTCTCCATTTATCCGGCGTCCCATCGGCACGAGCCTGCTCACAGCCGCCATCATCCTGGCCGGGATTGTGGCCTATATGCAGTTGCCTGTTGCTCCCCTGCCCCAGATTGATTTTCCGACCATCAGCGTCCAGGCTTCCCTGCCCGGGGCGAGCCCCACAATCATGGCCTCCTCGGTCGCCGCTCCGCTCGAACGCCAATTCGGCCATATCGCCGGCCTCACCGAAATGACGTCGTCCAGCACGTTGGGAGCAACGAGTGTCACTCTGCAATTCGACCTGAGCAGGGACGTTGACGGCGCTGCGCGCGACGTCGAGGCCGCAATCAATGCGGCGCGCGCCTATCTTCCAGCGAATCTTCCAAGCAATCCAACCTACCGCAAATGGAATCCCGCAAACGCGCCCATCATGATCATCGCATTGACATCCGATATTTACGATCGCGGGCAGATGTATGATGCCGCGGATTCCATCATTGAGCAGCGGCTGTTGCAAATTGAAGGCGTCGGACAGGTAAACATTGGCGGCGGGGCTTTGCCCGCGGTGCGCGTGGATGTCAATCCAACGCTCCTCAATAGTTTCGGTTTAAGCCTGGAAGACGTTCGCACGATGTTGAGCGCTCAAAATGCAAATCTGGCCAAAGGCCAGATCGCCAACGGCCACCAGACGGCCGATATCCTGGACAACGACCAAATTTTCAAAGCCGCTGATTATAAACCGCTGATCGTCACCTATGTAAACGGCGCGCCGGTCCGGTTATCCGACATCGCCAACGTCCAGGATTCCATCGAAAACATCCGGACGGCCGGATATGTCAACGGAAAAGCCGCCATTCCCCTGATCATATTTTCGGCGCCCGGCGCGAACATCATTGATACGGTTGACCGCATCCGCGCGACCCTGCCGTCTCTCCAGGCCTCCCTGCCGAAGGGCATAGACATGACTGTCATGATGGACCGATCAACCACGATTCGCTCCTCCGTCGCCGAAGTCGAGCGAACCCTCATCATCGCCATCCTGCTTGTCATCCTGATCGTTTTTATTTTCCTGCGCAATCCGCGCACCACGCTTATTCCCGCCGTTGTCGTCCCTACATCTTTAATTGGCACATTTGGCGTCATGTATCTCTTTGGCTATAGCCTGGACAACTTGTCCCTCATGGCATTGGTCGTATCGACCGGCTTTGTCGTTGACGATGCAATCGTCGTTGTTGAAAACATCTCGCGCTACGCCGAGCAAGGGCTTTCACCCATGGAATCGGCGCTCAAGGGCGCCCGCGAAGTTGGTTTCACCGTGCTTTCAATCAGCATCTCACTGGTGGCTGTCTTCACACCCATCCTGCTGATGGGAGGACTCCTCGGCCGCCTCTTTCGCGAGTTTGCGGTCACGCTTTCGACAGCCATTCTCGTGTCCCTGGTCATTTCCCTCACCACGACGCCGATGATGTGTTCACTGTTGATCCGCCATGGCAAGAAAAAGGAGCACGGCAAGTTTTATCAAGCCAGCGAAAGCGTCTTTAACTGGCTGCTCGATCACTATAAAAACAGTCTCCAGGTCGTCTTGCGCCATCCCTTCATAACCCTTGTCGTTCTCATTCTCACCATTTTTGCCAATGTTGTCCTTATCGTGATTATTCCAAAGGGATTTTTTCCCGAGCAGGACAACGGCACCGTATTTGGCGGAATTCAGGGAGATGAAGACGCTTCGTATCAGGCAATGCAAAAGGTGGCCCAGCGAGTCAATACAATTGCCACCAATGATCCTGCTGTTGCCGGCGCCATTACATTCACTGGAGGAAATGGCGCGGCCAATAGTGGTTTCGTCTATATCGCGCTTAAACCTCTTAACGAGCGAAAGATCAGCGCCCTTCAGGTCGTCAATCGCCTTCGTCCCAAATTCGCCGTCGTTCCCGGCGCCACAGTCTTTCTCCAGCCTGGCCAGGACCTTCGCGTGGGCGGACGCCAAAGCAACGCCCAATACCAGTATACCATTCAAAGCGATGATTTGAACGATCTGACCAAATGGGGCCCTATTCTGAAGGCTCATATGCAAAAATTGCCCGGCTTTACCGACGTCAATAGCGACCAGCAAAACGATGGGCTTCAGGCGTCGTTGGTCTACGACCGCAACACCGCCGCGCGCCTGGGTATTCCCACCCAGGTCATTGACCGCACGCTCTATGACGCTTTTGGCCAGGAATACGCCTCCACGATGTACACGGCGCTCAATCAATACTATGTGGTACTCGAAGTGGAACCACAGTTCTGGCAATCTCCAAAGGGTCTCGACAGCATCTATCTGCATTCGACCAACAGTTCCGCAATGGTTCCATTGAGCACCATCGCCAGGTACGAGCCAACGACGGCTCCCATCCAGGTCAATCACACCGGCCAATTCCCGTCTGTCACGCTTTCCTTCAACCTCACCCCTGGTTTTGCCCTGGGCAATGCCGAGAAGGAAATCGACCAGATGAAAATAGATCTCAAGATGCCCTCCAGCATTACCGGAAGTTTTTCGGGCACGGCCGCTGCCTTTCAATCTGCTCTCGCAAGCGAAGTTGTACTGATCATTACTGCCTTTCTTGCGGTTTATATCGTCCTGGGCATTCTCTATGAAAGCTACATTCATCCCATCACGATCATTTCCACCCTGCCCTCCGCCGGTGTCGGCGCCCTCCTCGCCCTGCTGGTTTCCAACACAGACTTCAGCATCATCGCCATGATCGGCATTATTCTTTTGATTGGCATCGTGAAGAAAAACGCGATTCTCATGGTGGATTTCGCCCTTGCTGCCGAGCGTGAACAGCATATCGCACCGCGCGAAGCCATTTTCCAGGCCTGCATCCTCCGCTTTCGGCCCATCCTCATGACAACCATGTCCGCCATGTTCGGCGCGCTGCCATTAGTCATCTTCAATGGCGTCGGCTCCGAATTGCGCAGGCCACTCGGCATTACCATTGTTGGCGGCCTGATGCTGAGCCAGGTACTCACCCTTTACACCACCCCGGTCGTTTATCTCTATTTCGACCGGCTCCGCCTGTGGTCCGCACGGGTTGCCGCCCCATGGCTTCGAGCCAGGTGGTCGGAAGCGCTGGCCTGGGTCAAAGGATGGGGCCTTTCTTTACGACCTTCAGAAAGAGGCATTCGATGAAATTTATGCGTACGCATTTTGGAAAAGTCCTTTTTGCCGCGGCCCTCGCCGGACTCTGGGCCGGTTGCAGCTTTGCCCCCAAATACTCGCGCCCGACTGTCGAAACGCCGGCCTCATTCAAGGAGAATTCCGGCGCCAACAACACCGACACCAATATCTGGCAGTTGGCGCAGCCCAATGACGCGGTCATCCGCAGCAACTGGTGGGAAATGTTTAATGACCCGGTCTTAAATTCTCTCGAGGAACAGGTCGCCATCTCCAACCAAAATGTCGTTGCCGCCCTTGAAAACTATTTATCCGCGCACGCCATCGTTCGCGAGGATCAGGCGCAATATTATCCATTAGCCACAGCCGGCCCTTCAGTCACGAAATCGCGGCAATTCAGCAGCGGTTTCTCTCAAGCCAGCCCTTACCACACGATATATGATATCCCCTTCGACGCCTCGTGGGAGCCTGACCTGTGGGGAAAAATATACAATACCGTCAAGAGCGCCAAAGGCACCGCCCAGGCCGACGCCGCGGATCTGGAAAACGCCAAACTCTCCGCCCAGGCCGAACTGGCCTCGGACTACTTCCAACTCCAGGGCCAGGACGCATTGGAAAAACTGTTCGACGACACCGTCAACGCTTACAGTAATTCTTTGAAACTGACTCAGGTGCTGTTCAAAACCGGCATTGACTCAGACCAGGACGTCGCCCAGGCCCAAACGCAACTCGACACCACCGAGGCCCAGGCCACCAACCTTCGCATCCTTCGCGCACAACTCGAGCATGCGATTGCCGTTCTGATGGGTCGTGCTCCGGGTGACTTTTCGATTCCAAGGTCGCCACTCATTGCCCGCCCGCCGAATATTCCGGTCGCCCTGCCATCGCAACTCCTCGAACGCCGGCCGGACATCGCCGCCCAGGAACGCGCCGTATTTTCCGCAAATGCCGAGATTGGCGTGGCCAGGTCCGCCTTTTTTCCGAACATATCGTTGACCGCCTCCGGCGGATTTGAAAGTTTGGCGAAGGACAATTTATTCGACTGGTCGAGCCGGGTATATTCTATCGGCGCGGCTGCCAGCCAGCCGCTGTTCAACGCCGCCCTTCCCCCCGGTCTCGCCCAATACAACGCCCAGTACCGGGGCGCAGTGGCCTCATATCGCCAGACTGTCCTTTCGGCCTTCCAGGGAGTCGAAGATAATCTCGTCGCCTTGCGCGTCTATAAGACGCAAATCGCGCAGCAGGAAGTCGCCGTCAATTCCTCGCAAAATTATCTCAACCTGGCCCTCTATCGTTACAAGCTCGGCATTGACAGCTACCTGAACGTCATCACCGCCCAAACGACATTGCTCAGCAACAGCCAGACCCTGGTGAACCTTTATACCCAGCAAATGATGGACGCCGTCCTCCTCGTCGAAGACCTGGGCGGCGGCTGGGATGCTTCGCAATTGCCGAAAGACTAAATGGCCATAGGGGAATCACTCTTATCTGATCCTCAAACCGGGCAATGGCGAATCGTCCTCGTCCTCGAAATTCTGTGGTGCACTCTACTGCTCCTCCGGCAATGTCTGATGATAATCAGGATATGCCGGCCGCGGATACTTTTCCGGCGGATGCTCCTTTAGTAATTGAAGGACTACTTTGACGGCTTCTTCGAGCTGCGGGTCATGCCCTTCGCGCACAAGCTTCGGGTCCATTTCAACTTCGTCGTCCGGGGCGATTCCGTGATTTTCCACTTCCCAATTCCCGGTAAGTCCGTAGATCGCCCAGCGCGGCGCCATGACGGTGCCGCCGTCAATTAGAGTCGGATAACCGCCTATGCCCACCAGCCCGCCCCAGGTGGTCTCACCCACAAGCGGACCGATGTTTAATTTCCGGAAATACCACGGCAATGCGTCGCCGCCCGAACCGGCAAATTGGTTGATGATCATCACCTTGGGACCGAAAATGCCCAACGGTTCGGAAATATCATGGCCCTCGCGCGTCATCACTCGGTTGAGGATGGGCCGATGCAAATAATCGACGATGTAATCCGCCAGCCAGCCGCCGTGATTGAACCGCTCGTCAATAATCGCCGCCTGCTTGTCCGTTTGCGAAAAGAAGTAGCGATTAAAGTTCTTATACCCGCCGAACATCGTGTCTGGCAGGTAAACATAAGCCACGCGGCCACCGGTCATTTCATCCACCTTGCGGCGATTACCCTCAATCCAATTGTAATTTCGCAACGCAGATTCGCTTGCCAGCGGCACAACGGTCACATCACGCGAGTCCGAGCCATCCGGTTTTGAGCCGACCGAAATGATGGTCTGTTTTCCGGCCGTTTCCTGGAAGAAACTGTAGAGATTGTTCGTGGCGTAGAGCGGGCGTCCGTTTACGGCCAGCAGGTATTCACCGGGATTGACGTTCACGCCGGGTTGTGTGAGCGGGGCCTGGAGGTCCGGGTTCCAATTCTGGCCGCTGTAGATGGTCTTGAAACGGTATCGGCCGTTGGCAATCTCGTAATCGGCTCCCAGCATGCCGATTTTAATTTCGTCAACCTTGGGCTCTTCGCCGCCTTCAACCCAAAGATGGCCTGCGGTCAGGTTGCCGATCATCTGGCGAAACAAATCGTTCAAATCATCCCGGCTGGCCACGCGATCGAGATACGGCTCATAAACACGTTCAGCTTCCGCAATGTCCAACCCATTGAAGTGCGGGTTATAAAAGAAATCCCGCTCAATGCGCCAAACCTCGTGGTACATCTGCCGCCACTCGGCCTGCGGGTCCACATAAACTTCCAAGTCGTCTAATTTGAGAGCCTTCCCGGCGTCGTCCGCGTCTTTGGAAGAATCGGCGATGTATAAAGTGCCGTCTTTGCGATAAAGGATTTTTTCGCCATCGGCGGATATGGTGAACCCGTCAACCCCACTGAGAATCTGATCGGTCTTGCGGTCGTCGAGTTTAAACCGGTGCACATTGAATGTCTCATCGTCAGGCGTATTGATAATTCTCGGCCCCTGCACCAGAAACAAAACCCCCTCTTTCCCCGCTTCCAACTCCGTGTAATTTCGCGCGGGAATCGGCAATGAAACGATGCGCTGCAATATGTTTGCAAAATCAATGGCAATCCCATTGGTTTCCTCGGATTTGTTTTCTGCGGTCTCGGCCTTTTTCGTTGCCGGCTTCTTTTTTGAATCGGGATGGCTGGCCGACGGCGCCTTGCCTTCCGTATCCAGCGACCATCCAAAAACCGCGCCAGAATCTTTTTTGTCCGGATTCTCATCGTCGCTTTGCGGCTCAACCGGCGACGGCACGTTCGTTTGCAGGACAACGGCATAAACGCTATAGGTGACCGGGCGCGCGATGCCGGACATATCGCTGTCCCCGGCCGTCAGACCAAAATCCGTGCTGGCCGCGAAATAAAGATATTTGCCGCGCTTGTCGAACACGGGATATCGCGCGTCGCTCATGCCATCGGTAATTTGCGTGGCCTTCCTGGTGTGCAGCGAATACACAAAGACCGCGTGCAACATGTTCGTCAGAATGCGGTTGTAGGTGAGCCAACAGCTGTCGGCCGACCATTTCATATTGAACGGCGACGGCCCTTCGTCGTAGTAATCCCTGTCCACCCGCACCAGGTGCGTGTTAGTCAGGCTTAAATACCAAAGATTCAGGCGCTTGTCTGAAAAGGCGATCTTTTGGCTGTCCGGCGACCAGGTCAGGTCATAATAAAACGACGGCGAACGGTCCAACTTGATTTTACGGATCTTGCCCATCCCGCGCTCGTCACTGATATTGAGGGCGTATTCGCCGGATTCATCGGAAAACCATGCCACAGACTTGCCATCCGGCGACCACGCGGGGCTGCGATTCGCCACGCCCGACACAGGCGTCAAATTGTGGATATCGCCTTTCTCAGCCGGGACCGTCAGAATTTGGCCATGCGCTTCAAGTATGGCGCGCTTGCCAGTCGGCGAAATCCCCTCGCTCTGAATCATATCGGCCGTGATATGTTCGAAATGGGGACGCACTTGCGGCATGTCCGCCCCGATGCTCACGTGGACCTGGTGCTCGGTGTGCGTGGCAAAATCGTAAATGTGCAGCGAGCCGAATTGGTCATACACGATTCCGCCCGGACCGGCGCTGGCGGAAATAATGTCAAAACCAGTGTTATGGATTCGCTCGGTCACCTTCCCGGTCTTCGTATCATAGGAGAACAACGTCATCGGACCATTGCGATCGGAGAGAAAATAAATGGTGTCGCCGACCCACATTGGATTTTTGTCGTTCGAATTGTCACGCGGAATTTTAACGATGCTCGAATCTGACAGGTTCGCAATCCAGATCCGGGTAGTCTGGCCGCCCCGATAGTCCCTCCAATACGGCTCCCATTGGGAAAACGGGACATAGGCAAGATGACTGCCGTCCGCCGAATAACTGCCATCCACCCCCATGGGCAGCGGAAGTTCCGTCGGAAACCCATTGCCGTGCAGCGCCACCGTGAAAAGCTGCATCGGGTCCGAATAACTGGCCCGTTGCGAGATGAACAGGATATTCGTGCCGTCAGGCTTCCAGCCGACAGCGATTTCGGCGCCGGGATGATACGTGAGGCGCTCCGGTTCGCCGCCCGCGGCGGGCACCACATAGACGTTGTAGTTGCCGTCGTAATTCCCGGTATAGGCGACCCAATTACCGTCCGGCGAAAAGCTCGGTCTGCCGAGAATGTCGCTTCCGGTCACCAGGCGTTGGGCATCGCCGCCGTCACGGCTGACGATCCAAATCTCTCCGCCGTAGGAGAAGGCAATTTGGGTTGCGCTCATCGTCGGACGCTGCAGGAGTAATGGCTCGAACGGTTTGGCCGCGGCCGATAAAGCAGCGCCGGCGGCGCAAAGGAGGATGAGCATCCAGTGGCGTAACATCATTTTAAAATTTCGATTTGAGATTGGCGATTTCGCGATCTAACACGAAAGGAAGAAAGAAAGACAGGTTAACCGTTGCGGTTCAAGGGAAATCCGCATCTCAAACCGCAATGACCTGCGGCGCCTCGCCAGGGCAATGGCTGGGCGATGTGTGAATATGAGTTGTAGTTGGAAATCGCGTTACATTGTTACATCGTTGATTGCCAATGACTTACGGTGTTACACTTTTTGTTACACGCTGTTACATTTCATAAAATGCTGATTTTAAACGACTTGCCGTGTTACATTAACGTTATCGCCCGGTACGGAGAGGCTGATGATCGGCCGCATCCAGATTTTCGC
This sequence comes from Candidatus Sulfotelmatobacter sp., assembly GCA_035503455.1. Taxonomy (GTDB): domain Bacteria; phylum Verrucomicrobiota; class Verrucomicrobiia; order Limisphaerales; family UBA11358; genus UBA11358. The sequence goes on from DATJTK010000149.1 coordinate 78,942, forward strand.
AGCGGCTTTTTCAGCCTCCTAATCATCGCAACAGCCTGCTCCTAACCTCCGCGAGGGTCATGAATTTGTCGCGTCCGAATTATTGAACTGGTTCCCAGTATCTGCTAAAAATAACCCATGATCACGACCACCCAAACCCAGACGTCCGACCTCAAGGCCGAATATAATCTCAGCTACATCTGGCTCATTTCGATTGTGGCCGCGCTGGGCGGATTGCTGTTTGGTTACGATTGGGTTGTCATCGGCGGCGCGAAGCAGTTTTTTGAAAGCTATTTCGATTTGCAGTCCATCGCAAACTCGTTGGGCCAGTTTCCAATATTGAGGCATCTTACCCTCGGGTCGGTTGCCGGTGTCAGCGGTTTTGCAAACAGTTGCGCGCTCATCGGTTGCCTCATCGGCGCGCTGGTTGCGGGCGCTCTCAGCGATAAATTCGGACGAAAAAAGTTGCTCATAGCGTCGGCGATGCTTTTTGCCGTTACTTCCATCGGTAACGCGCTGGCGCCAAATTTCAACATTTTTGTCACCTGGCGAATTCTCGGCGGCGTAGCCATTGGCCTGGCATCCAATCTTTCGCCCATGTATATCGCCGAGATTGCCCCGGCCCAAATGCGCGGCAAATTGGTTTCGATCAACCAACTCACGATCGTCATCGGAGTTCTGCTCGCGCAAGTCGTCAACTGGTGGCTCGGACGCAATTTGCCCGCCATGGCCAGCGACGAATTCATCCGCAATTCCTGGTACGGCCAGACATGCTGGCGCTGGATGTTTGGCCTCACCGCAATACCATCGCTTCTGTTTTTCATCGGAATGTTCGCAGTCCCGGAAAGCCCGCGATGGCTTGCCAAAAATGGCAACTCCCGGAAGGCAGGCGCCATTCTGCGAAACATTGGCGGCGAAGCCTATTCGAGCGCCGCGCTGGCCGACATTCAAGCAACCCTGGTCAACGAAATCGAAAAGGTCAATTTTGGCGAATTGCTTCAACCGAAGCTTTTCAAGATTCTTCTGCTGGGGGTCGGACTCGCGGTCTTTCAACAATGGTGCGGCATTAACGTTATTTTTAATTACGCCCAGGAAATCTTTCAGTCCGCCGGTTACGACATTTCCTTTGTCCTGAAAAACATCGCCTGGACCGGCTCGGTCAACATGGCATTTACATTCGTCGCCCTCGGCGTGGTAGACCGCGGTGGCCGGCGGCCTCTCATGATATTTGGAGCAGCGGGCCTTGCAGTCATTTATGCCGCGCTGGCCATGTGCTATCACGCGCATGTTCAGGGCTTTCCGATGTTGTTGCTCGTCCTGGCAGCCATCGCGTGTTATTCGATGTCGCTGGCCCCGGTGACCTGGGTCGTCATTTCAGAAATCTTTCCAAACCGCATCCGCGGCGCTGCAATGGCGGTCGCCGTCGCCGCACTCTGGCTGGCCTGCTTCCTCCTGACGTTCACCTTTCCGAGTTTGAAGGCAAAATTTGGCCCGGACGGGACCTTTGCCCTTTACGCCGTCATTTGCGTTATCGGTTTCATTTTCATCTGCTTCGCCCTGCCGGAAACAAAGAACAAAACCCTCGAACAAATCGAGCGCGAACTGGTGGATTGAATCGCTTCGCAGGAGACGAAGTGACGAGTTTTTGATTAAACCGTGATTTTTCGAGATAAAACGCGTAAAAAACGCATTTTTTGACCCTCGAAAAGGGACAATTCGATTTTTCGCAAAATTTTGGGAAATTTGACCCAAAAAATAAGGGGTTTTCGCGTTCCACATTCCGCATTCGGCATTCGAACTGTCCCCCCATCAAGGCGGAATATTGGGACAATTCGCCGGGGGCGGAACTCGGGCGAAGATGGAGGATGGAAGATGGAAGATGGCGCGGCAAGTTGCTGAGTTCGAACAACAAAGAAAGTAACCGAGCCCTGGCCGTGAGGAAACAGTTGTGCCTGATCTTGCGCCGCCGGCGCGCCAGGTGCGATGAGATTTCCGAACTCCAGGGACTCGCGACGGCGAAGTGTTGCGGTTCCGGAGCGGCGTCCGCGTAGAATTTGCGAAGCCGGGTCCAGTGATCCAATAATCCAAAAATCCAATGTCTGATGGTCATGGCAGCAGTTTCTCAGGCGATTGGACGATTACAAGAACTACATTTGGAACCCCAAAAAAGTTCAATATTGGCGCTGGGTTTTAGAGACAAAAATTTTTTGATTCCCTTTTTTGGAACCACGAAACAGGAGGGCCGGGATATTAGTAACCCGCGAGGACCTCGATCAGATGCTACAGACCACATGACGCTTCGCATCTTCGTTCACCAAATCGCGAGTGTGGGTGTTTTCAAAGTAAACGAAGTGCATGAAACGGTTAACGAATTTTTGCAAAGCTCAAGATAGCGGCTGTTTATTGGGATTCTGTCCGATTTTTAGTAAACGAATTTGCGAGCGATTTGGCCAGGAAGGCGATTTTTTTATTTTGTTCGTTTACCGTTTCAGCCACTAATGTCGTTGACACAAAAAATGAGCGGCTCACCGAAAAGCTTTTGCTGTTATATGACGAGGTTCGCCTGGCTGATTGTTATCGTGCAACTGGTGTAAATGTATCTTTACCATCCGCGCGTTTGCTCAGACGGATTGGAACTTACGATCCCGGCTCAAGAATTGCGGTGTTCTTCCGACGACCACGCGCTGCTTTCTCAGGCGCCAAAAAGCGGATTTCGACACATTGGCCGAGAGCAGCGGCAATACGTTGAAGCATACTCAGCGAATGTCCCTCATAATCGGCGTCCTCCAAGCGGGAAATCACCGATTGCCTGGTGCCGATTCGCTCAGCCAGTTCCGATTGAGACAGTCCAGCCTTGTTCCGGGCTTCATAAATGAGTTGGGCAACAGCCGCATTGACTCTGGCTTCCTCCGTCAATCGGCGTAATTCGGGGCTGTCTCCAGCCATCCGATCCAGAATTGCCAGTGCATCGCTTGTCTTTTTCGTTTCAACTTTCGGCTTCATAAGTGTGTTTCCCCGGATTTGATTCAAAAAGTCTTTTTCGCTTTATCGCACGTTCGATTTCGACGGCAGGAATCGCGTCTTCCTTCGTCAGGCTGTGCGCCAATATCGCCAATTGTCGTTCATGGAAGAAATACAGGATTCGATACTGGACATGCCCCTGCTTGGTTCGCAGTTCGTAAATTCCATCTCGCAAATAATCCGCTGCCGGCCGTCTCAACTCGCAGCCCATTTGACCCAACATCTCGATCCGCGCCCGGCAATGCGCCCACGCTTTTTCGTTTGTCTTCATGAGTTCGCGAAGCCAATTCACCACCGGAGCGACGCCATCGGCATCCTGATAAAAGGCAACTTTGATTCTCGGCATAATCTATCATGGAACAAAATATCACAATTTTGATATAATGCCAAGCGACATTTTCGATGAGATTCCAAGGGTAGTGTTCAGACTGTTCGCCCGCAAAAATTGTGCCGCCAAATTGTTTGACAAATGAATTTGAACGAAGCATTGTCGAACTGGTTCGGGAAACTGATGGCTACAAACGTTAAACCAAGTTTGACGCTTCGCATTATCGCGGGGGGCACTCTTTTGATCTGGCTGTCCGCGCTGGCGCTATGCCAGTTGCATTGCTGTGGCGACAATGACCACGCCGACGCAAAGAATTTTGCCGCGCAAACCGGAACACCGGATTCACATAATGGGAGCAGAGATCATCACGACGACTCAGCTTGCCACACCCTTAAATCCGCTTTGCCATTTAACAGTCCGATTGCGCTGGTCAAACCGATTTTTGGTTTGGCCTTTAATTTGATTTTTCTTTCGCCCGTCACTTCGGTTGAAATTTCAGCGTCAAAAAACTTCATTTCCCGCCAGCCGCCAGACTCTATTTCAGTCTTCACGCCCGAGGTGTCTCTTGGTCCGGCGTTCCGCAGTCTCGCTCCGCCTTCTCTCGCCTGATTGAATCAAGCGCCATCGCGCCTTTGATTCATTTCCACAACCCGTTCCGCGTTTTTCATCGCGGAGAAATTCCATTTACTCAAGAAATTGAAATAGAAGAAATTACGTGAAAATAATAGAAAACAGTTTGAGATTTGTTCTTTTGGCCGTGCCGCCAATTGTTTTTGCCGGTTGCGCGAGCACAAATCCAGGGCCCGCGTTTAATGATGTCGATAAAACCGTTCTCACGCGGCTCGGCCAATCCGTCCAATGGCAAAACACAAATGGAGTGGCGCAAACAGTCGCAACGTTGTTGCAAACTAATCTCATCGCGCAATCCGCCGTGACGATTGCGCTGCTCAACAATAAATCACTTCAGGCCGAATTTGGAGAAATCGGAATTTCCCAGGCGGAACTGGCGCAGGCGGCGCGGTTGCACAACATTGAGCTTTTCGGAAGCTGGCGCTTTCCGAATCGCCCGCCTTCGGCTGTGGACGCAGAGTATTCCGCCACGGCAGATTTTCTTGATTTGCTCACCCTGCCCGCGCGAAAAAAAATTGCGGCGCAAAATCTGGAACAAACCAAGCAACAAGTCGCCGGCAAGGTCTTGCAACTGGCCGCCGAAACACAGGCGCAGTTTTACGATTTGCAGGCGAAATTGGAGTTGGTGAAGCGGCTCGAAACGATTGTCGCCGCCAACGATGTGGCCGCTGATTTTGCGCAACGGCAATATGACGCGGGCGACATTACTGATTTGGAATTGCATAATCAACAGGCGCAGGCGATGCAATCGCATTTGGATTTGATGAATGCGAAGGCGGAAACGCTGGCACAGCGCGAACAATTGAATCGTTTGCTCGGTTTGTCCGGCGACCAAATCAACTGGCAAATCGCCGATGAATTGCCATCCCTGCCGGACAAGGAATTGCCACTTGAAAATCTTGAATTGCTGGCAGTCAACCAGCGATTGGATTTGGCAGCCGCGCGAAATCAGATCGAGGCCATTGCCACCGCGTTGCGATTGGAAAAGAAAGTTCGATTTATTCCAGTCGCGGCGCTTGGCGTTGACACGGAGCGCACGCCGGATGGCCAGCGCGTGACCGGGCCGACATTGGATTTGGAAATCCCGATATTTGACCAGGGCCAGCCCGCCGTCGCCAAACTTGTGGCGGAATTTCAACAGGCAAAAGATAATTACGACGCCCTGGAAGTGAATATTCGTTCAGAAGTCCGCGAAGCCCGAAACGCCTTACTGGCGGCGCGGGAGGCCGTTGAATTCTCGGAAAACAACCTGCTGCCTTCACAGCAGACGATCCTGAAGGAAACGTTGCTCCAATACAATGCGATGCAGAAAAACAGCTTTGATTTGGCCTTCGCGAAGGAGCGCGAACAAAATGCCGAACAGAGCAGTATCGAGGCGTTGCGCGATTATTGGATTGCCCGTGTGGAACTTGAACGCGCAGTCGGCGGACGTTTGATAAATGAAACCAACACATTTGAAAGGAGCACACCATGATAAATCGTCGTCAATTTTTTAAAGGCGCGGCAACCGCCGCCGGCAGCGCGTTGATAGCGCGTCTGATTCCAAATGCCGCTGCCGCAGGTTTGGACAAATCAGAAATCAGCGGCGGCAAAACTGAAATTTTCACTCCGCCCCCGGACGAAAATTACAAACCTGTTATCACGCCTAACGGCGCAACCTTGCCGTGGAGAATGGTGGACGGCGTGAAAGTGTTTCATCTTGTTGCCGAACCGGTGACGCACGAATTTGCGCCGGGCCTCGTCGCGGAATGCTGGGGTTACAATGGCCGCGTTCACGGCCCGACGATTGAAGCCGTCGAGGGCGACCGCGTGCGGATTTATGTCACAAACAAATTGCCCGAAGCGACGACGGCGCATTGGCACGCGATTTTGTTGCCGAATGGAATGGACGGCGTCGGCGGACTGACGCAAAAGGCGATTCAACCCGGCGAAACTTTCAAATATGAATTCACGCTCAAGCAACACGGCACGTTCATGTATCACCCGCATCACGACGAAATGACACAATTGGCTTTGGGCATGATGGGATTGTTCGTCATTCATCCGCGCGAGGAAAAGGATCAGGTTGACCATGATTTCGCCATCATGTTGAGCGAATGGCGGATTGATGTGGGGGCGCGGCGTCCCGACCCGAATGAAATGACTGACTTCAACATTTTCACGATGAACGCGCGAAGTTTTCCCGGAACCGCCCCGCTGGCGGCGAAAACCGGCAGCCGCGTGCGGATTCGTCTGGGCAATTTGAGCGCGATGGACCACCACCCCATTCATCTCCACGGCCACCACTTTTTTGTCACCGAAACGGACGGCGGAGAAATTCAAGAATCGGCGCGCTGGCCGGAGACAACGGTGCTGGTCGCCGTCGGGCAGACACGAACGATTGAATTCATCGCGACGCCAGGCGATTGGGCGATGCACTGTCACATGAGCCATCACGTAATGAATCAAATGGGGCATCAATTCGGCAACGTCATCGGCATGGACACGAAAGGTCTTGGCAAGGAAATGAACAAGCTCGTGCCCGGTTACATGGCGATGGGCGCAAACGGCTCTGGTGACATGGGTGCGATGGGAATGCCCGTGCCGACAAATTCAATCCCGATGGCCGGCGGACAGGGGCAATTTGATTACATCACGATGGGCGGCATGTTCACGATTTTAAAGGTGCGCGATGATATCCCGCCGAACAACGCCGATCCGGGCTGGTATCAAAATCCACCGGGCACGGTTTCGGACGTTGCGCCCGAAAGTGACTTGAAACGCGATGGAATTGAAATCTGACAAATTCTGCCGTCCCAGAGGCGGCGAAACAAACCAAAAAATGAAAGGAAATTGAGATTATGAAAATGATGAGGATTAAAGCCATTGGCATTCTTCTGGCGGTTGCCGCCGGATTATCATTTAGCCCAAACGCACGCGCGGACAATCTTGCGCTGACGGAGCCAGCCAAATCGGTTTATGGCCATTACTTCAAAATTCAAAGCGATCTGGCGAATGATTCGCTGGACGGCGTGCCGGAAGAAGCCAACACAATTGCCAAAGCCGTTCAAAGCGACAAAATGAAGATGCTGCCGGATACAGTCGCGACAGAAGCACAAACTTTAGCCAAAGCGACGGACCTAAAATCCGCGCGCGCGGCGTTCAAGCCATTGAGCGATTCGTTGATCAAATACCTGGCCGACCATGACGCCAAAAATGCCTACATCGAAGTCTATTGTCCGATGGCCAAGGCGAGCTGGCTGCAAACCAACAAGGACATCAGTAATCCGTATTTGGGACAGGATATGCCAACGTGCGGAGTTATTAAAAATTAAAAACCGAAACTAAATCATTTTATGACAACTGAAATCATTCTCGGCGCGGGAATTCTCCCGGCGCTCAAGCAATTTGTCATGGCGACGAAATTGCATCCGATTCTTGTCAACTTCACCTCCGCGCTCGTGCCGGTTTCCGTGGCCAGCGACTTTTTAGGCCGTTTTTGCGCGCGCGAATCGTTCCGTAGCACCGGCTGGTGGACATTGTTTTACGCAACGATGATCACGCCGTTCACCGCGATTACCGGCTGGCTCTTTTGGATGCCGGACGACAACGGCGCGCACGGCATGGCAATTCATAAGTGGCTTGGTAGTGCGCTGGCCGTTCTGCTGTTTGGACTTTTTGCCTGGCGATTACAAATCTATCGGCAGGCACAGTCTCCAACAGGAGCCTACTTCTTGTTTGGAGCTATTTTCATTGCGGCCTTGGTGTATCAAGGGTATCTCGGCGGCACTCAGGTTTTCAGTGGAATGTAAGCAATGATGATGCAGCATTCCCGCCTAATGTGTATTTAAGATGCAGAATCGCCGAGTCTCAGAATGGGTACGCAAAATATCTCCGGTTGGGTAGACGCGGGCCAAATCAACTCCCATCTCGTTACCGATGGTGATACTGATTTGTTTTATCTTCAATACAACTACGGAGGAGATTGGCCGTGAATAAAATGGCTAAACCCAACCAGTTCTTTTGCATAGTGATACACACCGCCATCGTTTTGGGAATCTGGTCCCAAACGATGGCGGTCGCCTCGCCTTCGGACGACCATTTGTCTCACGGCATGGTGCTAGACTTGGGACAGTTAAGCGACAACGTGAAGGTGACCGCCCAATACTCCAATGCAGTATTAGTGGCAGTGCTCCCGTATTTTTCGAATGTATCAAAAGAACTTGATTTGCCGACGCCGCACCCGATTACCCAGGCCAATATCGCTCAATTTCACGTTCTGCCATTTCGAGAGATGACCGCCTCGGCGCGGCTCAAAAATGGTTGTGTTTTCAATTTCACATTTGGATTCGTAGAAACTTATGTTAGTCCGCGTTCTCCTCTGTCCTCTCATTTACAGCACGACACGCCAACCCCAAATTTTCAAAAACCAATGACCGAACAGGAAGCTGTTCAAGAGTATCCGTGTTACTAACCCCGGCTAGGCAGGGCTGCGGAAGTTCTGTCAGAGTGAGGGTATGGAAAATTCGACCAGTAATCGTCCCCATCACACGCCGGAGCAACGCGCACAAATTCTCAGCGACTATCACCAGAGCGGT